>NZ_JATAAG010000004.1:0-148572 GCF_030341915.1 Pseudomonas sp. BCRC 81390
TGAAATGGTAATGCCAGGTGACAACATCCAGATGACTGTCACTCTGATCAAGACCATCGCAATGGAAGACGGTCTGCGCTTCGCTATCCGTGAAGGCGGTCGTACCGTCGGCGCTGGCGTCGTAGCCAAAATCATCGAGTAATCACTCGACCGATTGAAAAAACCCCCGCTCAGCGGGGGTTTTTTTTATTGGGTTGACACTAAATGGGGGCGTCTATAGAATCACGCCTCCTTTTAGCGGGCGTAGTGCGTCCGTTGGGAACAGCCTGGAGTCTGAAATCCAATGCAAAATCAGCAAATCCGTATCAGGTTGAAGGCTTTCGACCATCGCCTGATCGACCAATCCACCCAGGAAATCGTGGAAACCGCGAAACGTACTGGTGCACAAGTGCGTGGTCCAATTCCACTGCCTACCCGCAAAGAGCGTTTCACCGTTCTGGTTTCCCCGCACGTCAACAAAGACGCGCGTGACCAGTACGAGATCCGCACTCATAAGCGTGTTCTGGACATCGTCCAGCCAACGGATAAAACCGTTGACGCGCTGATGAAGCTTGATCTGGCGGCAGGTGTGGAAGTACAGATCAGCCTCGGCTAAGACTTCGGTCTGGTCGTGTAACGCTCTGAAATGGGCGGCCATAGCGGGTGAAAGCCCCGTACACTCATGAGGTTTACAACATGACTATTGGTGTAATCGGTCGCAAGTGCGGTATGACCCGCATTTTCACCGAAGAAGGTGTCTCCATTCCGGTCACGGTCATCGAGATCGAGCCGAATCGCGTCACCCAGTTCAAAACTGAAGAAACCGATGGCTACCGTGCAGTGCAAGTCACTGTCGGCGAGCGTCGTGCTTCGCGTGTGACTGCCGCTCAGGCAGGCCACTTCGCCAAGGCCAACGTTGCCGCTGGTCGCGGTGTCTGGGAGTTCCGTCTTGAAGAAGGCGATTTCCAGGCTGGCGATCTGATCAAAGCTGAACTCTTCACTGCAGGCCAGCTGGTAGACGTTACTGGTCAGTCCAAAGGTAAAGGCTTCGCCGGTACCATCAAGCGCTGGAACTTCCGTGGCCAGGACAACACCCACGGTAACTCCGTGTCGCACCGTGTCCCAGGTTCCATCGGCCAGTGCCAGACTCCTGGTCGTGTGTTCAAGGGCAAGAAAATGTCCGGTCACATGGGCGCCGAGCGCGTGACTGTTCAGTCCCTGGAAGTAGTTCGCGTAGACGCTGAGCGCAACCTGCTGCTGGTCAAGGGTGCCGTTCCAGGCGCTACTGGCGGCGACGTGGTTGTACGTCCAGCTGTCAAGGCTCGCGGTTAAGGGGAAACTGACATGCAACTCAATGTAAATGACGCTCAGGCGATCGAAGTTTCCGAACTGACTTTCGGTGGCGAATTCAACGAGACGCTGGTACACCAAGCAGTCGTGGCCTACATGGCCGGCGGCCGTCAGGGCACCAAGCAGCAGAAGACCCGTTCCGACGTGGCTGGTGGCGGTAAGCGCCCATGGCGTCAGAAGGGTACTGGCCGTGCTCGTGCTGGTACCACTCGTGGTCCGATCTGGCGTGGCGGTGGTGTCACCTTCGCAGCTCGCCCTCAAGATCACTCGCAGAAGCTCAACAAGAAGATGTACCGCGCAGCCCTGCGCTCCATCCTCGCTGAGCTGGTGCGTAGCGACCGTCTGGTCGTGGTTCAGGACTTCGCTGTCGAAGCGCCGAAAACCAAAGATCTGCTGAACAAGCTGAACGGCATGGGTCTGAACGACGTACTGATCGTTTCCGACGCTGTTGATCAGAACCTGTACCTGGCTGCTCGCAACCTGCCGCACGTCGACGTACGTGACGTACAAGGTTCCGACCCGGTCAGTCTGATCGCATACGAGAAAGTGTTGATCACTGTCTCGGCCGTGAAGAAATTCGAGGAGCTGCTGGGATGAACCAGGAACGCGTATTTAAAGTCCTCCTTGGCCCGCACGTTTCCGAGAAGGCTACCGTTCTGGCTGAGAAAAAAGGCCAGTTCGTATTCAAGGTTGCTACCGATGCAACCAAGCTGGAAATCAAGAAAGCTGTCGAAGGCCTGTTCAACGTAAAAGTTGAAAACGTGTCGACTGTTAACGTTCTGGGTAAAACCAAGCGTACCGCACGTGGTCTGGGCAAGCGTAATGACTGGAAGAAGGCGATCGTCTCCCTTCAGCCAGGCCAAGATCTCGATTTCAGCAGCAGTGCTGAGTAAGGAAGGGGTGCATCATGGCAATCGTTAAATGCAAACCGACTTCCCCTGGCCGCCGTTTCGTGGTCAAGGTGGTCAACCAGGAGCTGCACAAAGGCGCTCCTCACGCACCGCTGATCGAGAAGAAATCGAAGTCTGGTGGTCGTAACAACAATGGCCGCATCACCACTCGTCACGTTGGTGGTGGTCATAAGCAGCATTACCGTCTGGTCGACTTCCGTCGCAACGACAAAGATGGCATCCCAGCCACTGTCGAGCGTATCGAATACGACCCGAACCGTACTGCTCACATCGCCCTGCTGTGCTACGCAGACGGTGAGCGTCGCTACATCATCGCCCCTAAAGGCGTGAGCGCTGGCGACCAGCTGATCGCAGGTGCCCTGGCCCCAATCAAGGCCGGCAACTCCCTGCAGCTGCGCAACATTCCAGTAGGTAGCACCGTTCACGGCATCGAACTGAAGCCGGGTAAAGGTGCTCAGATCGCTCGTTCCGCTGGTGCTTCGGCTCAGCTGATCGCTCGCGAAGGTGTCTACGTGACCCTGCGTCTGCGCTCTGGTGAAATGCGTAAAGTCCTGGCTGAGTGCCGTGCGACCCTGGGCGAAGTCTCGAACTCCGAGCACAGCCTGCGTTCGCTGGGTAAAGCTGGTGCCAAACGCTGGCGCGGCGTTCGCCCAACCGTTCGTGGTGTTGCCATGAACCCGGTTGACCACCCACACGGTGGTGGTGAAGGTCGTACCTCCGGTGGTCGTCATCCGGTATCGCCATGGGGCTTCCCAACCAAGGGTGCGAAGACCCGTGGTAATAAGCGTACCGACAACATGATCGTCCGTCGTCGCAAGTAACTAGAGGGATACGACAGTGCCACGTTCTCTGAAAAAAGGTCCTTTTATCGATCTTCACCTGCTGAAGAAGGTCGAAGTGGCGGTGGAGAAGAACGATCGCAAGCCAGTTAAAACCTGGTCGCGCCGTTCGATGATCCTGCCACAAATGGTCGGTCTGACCATCGCGGTACACAACGGTCGTCAACATGTCCCAGTTCTCGTGAACGAAGACATGGTCGGCCACAAACTGGGCGAGTTCGCCGGTACCCGCACCTACCGCGGGCACGTGGCTGACAAGAAAGCCAAGCGTTAAGGGGTAAGGAAATGGAAGTAGCCGCTAAGTTGTCGGGCGCTCGCATCTCCGCCCAGAAAGCCCGCTTGGTCGCCGACCAGATCCGCGGGAAGAAGGTGGGCGAAGCGCTCAACCTGTTGGCCTTCAGCAGCAAAAAAGCCGCTGAAATCATGAAGAAAGTCCTCGAGTCGGCCGTAGCCAACGCCGAACACAACGAAGGCGCAGACGTTGATGACCTGAAGGTCTCCACCGTCTTCGTCAACGAAGGGCGTTCGCTGAAGCGCATCATGCCACGTGCCAAGGGCCGTGCTGATCGCATCGTCAAGCGGTCTTGCCATATCACTGTCAAGGTTGCGGACAAGTAACGGAGTCGATCAGATGGGTCAGAAAGTACATCCCACTGGCATTCGCCTGGGAATCGTCAAGGAGCACACCTCCGTCTGGTACGCAGACGGTGCTACTTACGCAGATTACCTGTTGAAGGATCTGAAAACGCGTGAGTACCTCCAGGACAAACTAAAAAGCGCGTCCGTAAGCCGTATCGATATTCATCGTCCGGCTCAAACTGCACGCATCACCATCCACACCGCTCGTCCCGGTATCGTTATCGGTAAGAAAGGTGAAGATGTCGAGAAGCTGCGTCAGGACCTGACCAAGCAGATGGGTGTGCCTGTGCACATCAACATCGAAGAGATCCGCAAGCCGGAACTCGACGCCATGCTGGTTGCGCAGAGCGTAGCTCAGCAGCTGGAACGCCGCGTAATGTTCCGTCGCGCCATGAAGCGCGCCGTACAGAACGCCATGCGTATTGGTGCCAAGGGCATCAAGATCCAGGTGAGCGGTCGTCTCGGCGGTGCTGAGATTGCTCGTACCGAGTGGTATCGCGAAGGTCGTGTGCCGCTGCACACCCTGCGTGCCGATATCGACTACAACACCTACGAAGCTCACACCACTTACGGTGTGATCGGTGTGAAGGTTTGGATCTTCAAAGGCGAAGTGATTGGTGGTCGCCAAGAAGAGCTGAAACCACAAGCACCAGCGCCTCGTAAAAAAGCTGCTAAGTAAGGGGTACGCCAAATGTTGCAACCAAAGCGTACAAAATTCCGCAAGCAGATGACTGGCCACAACCGTGGTCTGGCACTGCGCGGTAGCAAAGTCAGCTTCGGCGAGTTCGCCCTGAAAGCTGTTGCTCGCGGTCGCCTCACCGCTCGCCAGATCGAGTCCGCACGTCGTGCGCTGACCCGTCACGTTAAGCGTGGCGGCAAGATCTGGATCCGTGTGTTCCCGGACAAGCCGATCTCCAAGAAGCCTCTCGAGGTTCGTATGGGTAAAGGTAAGGGCTCCGTGGAATACTGGGTTGCCCAGATTCAGCCAGGCAAAGTCCTGTATGAAATCGAAGGTGTTTCTGAAGAGCTGGCGCGCGAAGCTTTCGCCCTGGCTGCTGCAAAGCTGCCTCTCGCCACCTCCTTTGTTAAGCGGACGGTGATGTGATGAAAGCGAATGAACTTCGTGAAAAATCGGCACAGCAACTGAATGAGCAACTGCTCGGCTTGCTGCGCGACCAGTTCAATCTGCGTATGCAGAAAGCAACTGGCCAGTTGGGGCAGTCGCACCTGCTCTCGCAAGTTAAGCGTGACATCGCTCGCGTGAAAACTGTGCTCAACCAGCAGGCAGGTAAGTGATCATGGCTGAAGCTGAAAAAACCGTCCGTACGCTGACTGGCCGTGTCGTCAGCGACAAAATGGACAAGACCATCACCGTTCTGATCGAGCGTCGCGTTAAGCACCCGATCTACGGTAAATACGTTAAGCGTTCGACTAAGCTGCACGCGCACGACGAATCCAACCAGTGCAAAATCGGCGACAAGGTTTCCATCCGTGAAACCCGTCCGCTGGCCAAGACCAAGTCCTGGGCACTGGTTGAAGTCCTCGAACGCGCTGTTGAAGTCTAAGGGCTAAGGGTCGGAGAAATTTTATGATTCAGACTCAATCCATGCTCGATGTGGCCGATAACAGCGGCGCTCGTCGCGTCATGTGCATCAAGGTACTCGGCGGTTCGCACCGCCGTTACGCCGGCATCGGTGACATCATCAAAGTAACCGTCAAGGAAGCAATTCCGCGTGGCAAGGTCAAGAAAGGCCAGGTGATGACCGCTGTTGTCGTCCGCACCCGTCACGGTGTTCGTCGCGCCGACGGTTCCATCATTCGTTTCGACGGCAACGCTGCTGTTCTGCTGAACAACAAGCAAGAGCCGATCGGCACTCGCATCTTCGGGCCAGTGACCCGTGAGCTTCGTTCCGAGAAGTTCATGAAGATCGTCTCGCTCGCCCCTGAAGTGCTGTAAGGAGATCCGACATGCAAAAGATTCGTCGTGACGACGAGATCATCGTGATCGCCGGCAAAGACAAGGGTAAGCGCGGTAAGGTGCTGAAGGTTCTGGCTGACAACCGTCTGGTTGTTGGTGGTGTGAACCTGGTCAAGCGTCATACCAAGCCTAACCCGATGGCGGGCGTACAGGGCGGTATCGTCGAAAAAGAAGCGCCTCTGCACGCTTCCAACGTTGCCATCTTCAACGGCGAAACCAACAAGGCTGACCGCGTTGGTTTCAAAGTAGAAGACGGTAAAAAAATTCGTGTCTTCAAGTCGACCCAAAAAGCGGTTGATGCTTGAACACTGCTAGGTAGAAGACCATGGCACGACTGAAAGAGATTTACCGGAACGAAATCGCTCCCAAGCTTAAGGAAGAACTTAAGCTGTCGAACGTGATGGAAGTTCCGCGCGTTACCAAGATCACCCTGAACATGGGTCTGGGCGAAGCGATCGGCGACAAGAAAGTCATCGAGCACGCTGTTGCCGACCTGGAAAAGATCACCGGTCAAAAGCCGGTCGTGACTTTCGCTCGTAAATCCATCGCGGGCTTCAAAGTCCGTGAGGGCTGGCCGATCGGCGTCAAGGTGACCCTGCGTCGCGACAAGATGTACGAATTCCTGGACCGCCTGCTGGCGATCTCCCTGCCTCGGGTACGCGACTTCCGCGGCCTGAATGCCAAGTCCTTCGATGGCCGTGGTAACTACAGCATGGGCGTGAAAGAGCAGATCATCTTCCCGGAAATCGATTACGACAAGATCGATGCTCTGCGCGGTTTGGACATCACCCTGACCACCACTGCTCGTTCGGATGATGAAGGCCGCGCTCTGCTGCGTGCTTTCAAGTTCCCGTTCCGCAACTGATTGGAGTCGGATAATGGCCAAGAAGAGCATGAAAAACCGCGAGCTGAAGCGTCAGCTTACGGTAGCAAAGTTCGCTAAGAAGCGTGCTGAGCTGAAAGCGACCATCGTCAACCTGAACGCCTCTCCTGAAGAGCGTTTCGCTGCCGTTGTCGCTCTGCAAAAGCAGCCACGTGACGCTAGCGCCTCGCGTCTGCGCAACCGTTGCCGCCTGACCGGTCGTCCTCACGGTGTATACCGTAAGTTCGGCCTGGGCCGTAACATGCTGCGTGCCGCTGCCATGCGCGGTGATGTACCAGGTCTGGTCAAGGCCTCCTGGTAATCGCTGCCGGCTGGATCCCGGCGGAAGGGGAGCAATCTTCCGACCGCCGGTGATCTCGCCAACAAACAAGCCCCTATATGGGGCTTGTTTCGTTTCTGCCTTGTGTCTAGAATGACCGGCTCACCTGAGCCTGGGTTTTCTGCCCTGCCTGCTCGGGTGGTTGTGATAGCCGCAAGGCTAATAATTCTTGTATCAGGAGCATCTAGCCCATGAGTATGCAGGACCCGTTAGCGGACATGCTAACTCGCATCCGTAATGCCCAGATGGCTGAAAAGTCCGTCGTAAGCATGCCTTCCTCCACCCTGAAGGTCGCGGTTGCCAAAGTTCTGAAGGACGAAGGTTACATCGCTGGCTACCAGGTAACTGGTGAGGCCAAGCCTTCCCTGTCGATCGAACTGAAGTACTTCGAAGGCCGTCCGGTCATCGAGGAACTGAAGCGCTCCAGCCGTCCAGGCCTGCGCCAGTACAAGTCCGTCGCAGAGCTGCCGAAAGTACGTGGCGGCCTGGGCGTGTCTATCGTCTCCACCAACAAAGGTGTGATGACTGATCGCGCTGCGCGCGCTGCCGGTGTCGGCGGCGAAGTTCTGTGCACAGTGTTCTAAGGGGAGATAGGCATGTCTCGCGTCGCTAAGAACCCCGTTAAGCTGCCAGCAGGCGTCGAAGTCAAATTCGCCGGCCAGCAGCTTTCGGTGAAGGGTGCCAAAGGCACTCTCGAACTGAACGTTCACTCGTCTGTTGAAGTTACCGAAGAAGCTGGTGAGCTGCGTTTCGCTGCTCGCAACGGTGACCAGCAAGCTCGCGCCATGGCCGGTACCACCCGCGCTCTGGTGAACAACATGGTCCAGGGCGTAAGCCAAGGCTTCGAGCGCAAGCTCCAGCTGATCGGTGTTGGTTACAAGGCACAGGCCAAGGGCACCGTCCTGAACCTGGCTCTGGGCTTCTCGCACCCAGTGGACTACGAACTGCCAGCCGGTATCACCGCTGAAACCCCAAGCCAGACCGACATCCTGATCAAGGGTATCGACAAGCAGCTGGTGGGTCAGGTGGCCGCTGAAATCCGCGACTTCCGTCCGCCAGAGCCTTACAAAGGCAAGGGTGTGCGTTACGCGGACGAAGTAGTCCGTCGTAAAGAAGCCAAGAAGAAGTAGGGCCTAGCAAATGACCGACAAAAAAGTTACTCGACTGCGTCGCGCTCGCAAAGCACGCCTCAAGATGCACGAACTCGAAGTCGTGCGCCTGTGCGTGTTCCGCTCCTCGCAGCACATCTACGCCCAGGTCATTTCGGCCGACGGCAGCAAGGTTCTGGCAAGCGCCTCGACCTTGGACAAAGAACTGCGTGATGGCGCCACTGGCAACATCGACGCGGCCACTAAGGTTGGCAAGCTGGTAGCTGAGCGTGCGAAAGCCGCCGGTGTATCTCAAGTTGCCTTTGACCGTTCCGGCTTCAAGTACCACGGCCGCGTCAAGGCGCTGGCTGATGCTGCTCGTGAAGGCGGGCTGGAGTTCTAAGTTATGGCAAATAACGATCAAAAGCGCGACGAAGGCTACATCGAGAAGCTGGTTCAAGTTAACCGCGTTGCCAAAACCGTAAAAGGCGGCCGTATCTTCACCTTCACCGCGCTGACCGTGGTAGGTGATGGCAAAGGTCGTGTTGGCTTCGGCCGTGGCAAGTCGCGCGAAGTACCTGCTGCGATCCAGAAAGCCATGGAAGCTGCTCGCCGCAACATGATCCAGGTTGATCTGAAGGGCACCACCCTGCAGTACGCCACCAAGGCTGCCCACGGCGCCTCGAAGGTTTACATGCAGCCTGCCTCGGAAGGTACCGGTATCATCGCCGGTGGCGCAATGCGTGCTGTCCTGGAAGTTGCTGGTGTTCAGAACGTTCTGGCCAAGTGCTACGGTTCGACCAACCCTGTGAACGTGGTTTACGCCACCTTCAAGGGTCTGAAAGCCATGCAATCTCCTGAATCCATTGCTGCCAAGCGCGGCAAGAGCGTTGAGGAGATCTTCTGATCATGGCAACCGTAAAAGTAACGCTGATCAAGAGCACTGCCGGCCGTCTGCCTAACCACAAACTGTGCGTTAAAGGCCTGGGTCTGCGTCGCATCGGTCACACTGTAGAAGTCCAGGATACTCCCGAGAACCGCGGGATGATCAACAAGGCTTACTACATGCTGAAGGTCGAGGGTTAATCGATGAAACTCAATGATCTGAGTCCAGCGCCGGGTTCCCGTCGCGAGAAGCATCGTCCGGGTCGTGGTATCGGTAGCGGTTTGGGCAAGACTGGTGGCCGTGGTCACAAAGGTCAGACCTCCCGTTCCGGTGGCACCATCGCTCCGGGCTTCGAAGGCGGTCAACAACCGCTGCACCGTCGTCTGCCGAAGTTCGGCTTCGTTTCCCTGAAAGCCATGGATCGCGCTGAAGTGCGTCTGTCCGAGCTGGCCAAGGTGGAAGGCGACGTGATCTCCGTGCAATCCCTGAAGGATGCCAACGTGATCGGCCAGAATGTACAGCGCGTGAAAATCATGCTGTCTGGCGAAGTCACTCGCGCAGTCACCATCAAGGGTATCGCAGCCACCAAGGGTGCGCGTGCGGCTATCGAAGCAGCTGGCGGCAAGTTCGAGGAATAAATGGCTAAGCAAGGTGCTCTCTCTTCGCTCGGTAAGGGCGGGATGTCGGAACTCTGGGCTCGTCTGCGCTTTCTGTTCATGGCGATCATCGTCTATCGGATAGGTGCGCATATCCCGGTTCCTGGCATCAATCCAGACCGTCTGGCGGATCTGTTTCGGCAGAATGAGGGGACCATTCTTAGCTTGTTCAACATGTTTTCCGGTGGCGCGCTCGAACGCATGAGCATCTTTGCACTGGGGATCATGCCGTACATCTCGGCATCGATCATCATGCAGCTGATGACGGCGGTCAGCCCGCAACTGGAGCAGTTGAAGAAGGAAGGTGAAGCTGGCCGTCGCAAGATCAGCCAGTACACCCGCTACGGCACCGTTATCCTGGCACTGGTTCAAGCCATTGGCATGTCCATTGGCCTGGCCAACCAGGGCGTGGCGTTTTCTGTAGGTCTGGGCTTCCATGTCGTTGCCGTCTCCACCTTCGTGGCTGGCGCGATGTTCATGATGTGGCTGGGCGAGCAGATCACCGAGCGCGGTGTGGGCAACGGTATCTCGATGTTGATCTTCGCAGGTATCGTTGCCGGTCTTCCGAGAGCAATCGGGCAGTCTTTCGAGTCTGCACGCACAGGCGATATCAACATTTTCGCCCTGGTCGCTATCGGTTTGCTGGCAGTAGCGATTATCGGCTTCGTGGTGTTCATTGAGCGTGGTCAGCGTCGTATCGCCGTTCACTACGCCAAGCGTCAGCAGGGCCGCAAGGTCTTCGCTGCGCAGACCAGCCACCTGCCGCTGAAGGTGAACATGGCCGGGGTTATCCCAGCCATTTTCGCGAGCAGCATTCTGCTGTTCCCGGCTTCGCTGGGTGCCTGGTTCGGTCAGTCCGAAGGTATGGGCTGGCTGCAGGACATCTCGCAGTCGATCGCTCCTGGTCAGCCGTTGAACATTCTGCTGTTTAGTGCAGGGATCATTTTCTTCTGCTTCTTCTACACAGCGCTGATGTTCAACCCGAAAGACGTAGCGGAAAACCTGAAGAAGTCCGGTGCCTTTATTCCGGGTATCCGTCCTGGTGAGCAGTCGGCACGCTACATTGATGGCGTTCTGACCCGTCTGACCATGTTCGGTGCTCTTTACATGATGGCCGTCTGCCTTCTGCCCCAGTTCCTGGTGGTGGCAGCAAATGTGCCGTTCTACCTTGGCGGGACCTCGTTGCTGATTGTGGTAGTGGTTGTGATGGACTTCATGTCCCAAGTACAATCGCACCTCGTTTCGCACCAGTACGAATCCCTGATGAAGAAAGCCAACCTGAAAGGCTACGGTGGCAGCGGTCTGCTGCGCTGATACGCCCCTAAGGTTCGAGGAGTCGGTAATGAAAGTTCGTGCATCGGTGAAAAAGCTGTGCCGTAACTGCAAGATCATCCGTCGCGAAGGCGTCGTACGAGTGATCTGCAGCGCGGAACCGCGTCACAAACAGCGCCAAGGCTGAGTGTGATCTGCGCTTCAAACCCAGCAGCTAGTGTGCTGCTGGGTTGATTATTCGTTTCTACAGCGATATTATCTCGCGCCCTATTTCTTGGCTTCCGGGGCGTAGGTAGCTGTCAATTGGAGTCCCACTGAATGGCCCGTATTGCAGGCGTCAACATTCCAGATAACAAGCATGCTGTTATCTCGCTGACCTACATCTATGGTGTCGGTCGCACTACTGCACAGAAGATCTGTGCAGACGCTGGTGTAAACCCAGCCGCTAAGATCAAGGATCTGAGCGACGAGCAAATCGAAACCCTGCGTGGCGAAGTCGCGAAGTTCACCACTGAAGGTGACCTGCGTCGTGACATCAACATGAAGATCAAGCGCTTGATGGACCTGGGTTGCTACCGCGGCCTGCGTCATCGTAAAGGTCTGCCGGTTCGCGGTCAGCGCACCAAGACCAACGCACGCACCCGTAAGGGCCCGCGTAAGCCGATCCGCAAGTAATCGCCCAGGAATATAGACATGGCAAAACCTGCTGCTCGTCCTCGTAAGAAAGTCAAAAAGACAGTGGTTGATGGCATCGCCCACATCCATGCCTCTTTCAACAACACCATCGTGACCATCACCGACCGTCAGGGCAACGCTTTGTCCTGGGCGACCTCCGGTGGTTCGGGTTTCCGTGGTTCGCGCAAATCCACCCCGTTCGCAGCCCAGATCGCTGCTGAGCGTGCTGGTCAAGCTGCGCTGGAATACGGTCTGAAGAACCTCGACGTGAACGTCAAGGGTCCAGGTCCAGGTCGTGAGTCCGCCGTTCGTGCACTGAACAGCTGCGGCTACAAGATCGCCAGCATCACCGACGTGACGCCAATCCCGCACAACGGGTGCCGTCCGCCGAAGAAGCGTCGCGTGTAATCAGGAGACAGATAAATGGCACGTTACATTGGTCCAAAATGCAAACTGTCTCGCCGTGAAGGCACTGACCTGTTCCTGAAGAGCGGCGTTCGCGCTCTGGAATCGAAGTGCAACATCGAAGCAGCCCCAGGTATCCACGGCCAGCGCCGTGGCCGTCAGTCCGACTACGGTACCCAGCTGCGCGAGAAGCAAAAAGTTCGTCGTATCTATGGTGTTCTGGAGCGTCAGTTCCGCGGTTACTACCAGGCTGCAGCCTCGAAAAAAGGCGCAACCGGTGAGAACCTGCTGCAACTGCTCGAGTGCCGTCTGGATAACGTCGTCTACCGTATGGGCTTCGGTTCGACTCGCGCCGAATCCCGTCAGCTGGTTTCGCACAAAGCGATCAGCGTCAACGGTAAGACTGTGAACATTCCATCCTACCAAGTTCGTCCGGGTGACGTGGTCGCGGTTCGCGAGAAGTCGTCGAACCAGCTGCGCATTGTTCAAGCCCTTGAACTGTGCGCCCAGCGTGGCCGCGTTGAGTGGGTTGATGTGGATGCTGCTAAAAAGTCGGGCGTTTTCAAGAACGTTCCTGCTCGCAGCGACCTGTCTGCCGACATCAACGAGAACCTGATTGTCGAGCTCTACTCCAAGTAAGGGCTAGAAAATAGGTGCATCCATGCAGATTTCGGTAAATGAGTTCCTGACTCCCCGCCACATTGATGTGCAGGTAGTCAGTCCGACCCGCGCCAAGATCACGCTCGAGCCTCTCGAGCGTGGTTTCGGCCATACCCTGGGCAACGCGCTGCGCCGCATCCTGTTGTCCTCCATGCCTGGCTGTGCAGTAGTCGAGGCCGAGATCGATGGCGTACTCCACGAGTACTCCGCGATCGAAGGTGTACAGGAAGACGTCATTGAAATCCTGTTGAACCTGAAAGGCCTGGCTATCAAGCTGCACGGTCGTGACGAAGTTACGCTGACCTTGTCGAAAAAGGGTTCGGGGGTGGTTACCGCTGCCGATATTCAGCTGGATCACGATGTCGAGATCGTCAACCCCGATCACGTAATCGCGAACCTGGCGTCGAACGGCGCCCTGAACATGAAGCTCACCGTAGCTCGTGGTCGTGGTTACGAGCCGGCCGACTCCCGTCAAACCGACGAAGACGAAAGCCGTAGCATTGGCCGTCTGCAGCTGGACGCTTCGTTCAGCCCGGTGCGTCGTATCGCCTATGTGGTCGAGAACGCCCGTGTTGAACAGCGTACCAACCTGGACAAGCTGGTCATTGATCTGGAAACCAACGGCACCCTGGACCCTGAAGAGGCTATCCGCCGCGCTGCGACCATCCTGCAACAGCAGCTGGCCGCGTTCGTCGACCTCAAAGGTGACAGCGAGCCTGTCGTAGTCGAGCAGGAAGACGAGATCGATCCGATCCTGCTGCGTCCGGTTGACGACCTGGAACTGACTGTACGTTCGGCCAACTGCCTCAAGGCGGAGAACATCTACTACATCGGCGACCTGATTCAGCGTACCGAAGTAGAGCTGTTGAAGACTCCTAACCTGGGCAAGAAGTCCCTGACTGAAATCAAGGACGTGCTGGCCTCTCGTGGTCTGTCTCTCGGCATGCGCCTCGACAACTGGCCGCCTGCAAGTCTTAAGAAAGACGACAAGGCGACCGCCTGATCGTCGTAATCACCGAACGTAGTGTTTGGTAAGGAATGAATCATGCGTCATCGTAAAAGTGGACGTCACCTGAGCCGTACCAGCTCTCACCGCAAGGCTATGTTCCAGAACATGGCAGTGTCGCTGATCGAGCACGAGCTGATCAAAACCACCCTGCCGAAAGCCAAGGAACTGCGCCGCGTTGCCGAGCCGCTGATCACCCTGGCCAAGGAAGACAGCGTAGCTAACCGCCGTCTGGCCTTCGACCGTACCCGTTCGAAGTCCGCTGTTGGCAAGCTGTTCAACGACCTGGGCAAGCGTTACGCCACCCGTCAGGGCGGCTACCTGCGCATCCTGAAGTGCGGTTTCCGCGCTGGCGACAACGCGCCTATGGCGTACGTCGAGCTGGTTGATCGTCCGGTCGGCGGTGCTGTAGAAGCTGCTGAGTAAGACGTTCTGTCTGCTACAAAGAACCGGGCCTAGTGCCCGGTTTTTTGTTTCTACATGTATTGTCTATTTCTATTGATACAAGACATTTAATGAATTTGTTTCTATAAAGCTGTTCGGCAATACTCTCTCCACAGCCGGTCAGCCGGCGCTTGAAGACCGATATGGAGAGCCCATGAGCAAGATTCTGACCACCGCCAGCGGTGCCCCTGTAGCCGACAACCAGAATTCCCGTTCCGCCGGCCCCCGTGGTCCGCTGTTGCTCGACGATTTCCACCTGATCGAGAAGCTTGCCCATTTCAACCGCGAGAACATCCCTGAGCGACGCGTACACGCCAAGGGCTCGGGTGCCTACGGTACCTTTACCGTTACCCGCGATATCACGGGTTACACCAGTGCCAAGCTGTTTGAGCAGGTCGGCAAGCAGACCGAGACCTTCCTGCGCTTTTCCACCGTAGGTGGTGAGCGTGGCTCTGCCGATACCGAGCGCGATCCGCGTGGCTTTGCCGTGAAGTTCTACACCGAGGAAGGCAACTGGGACATCGTGGGCAACAACACGCCGGTATTTTTCATCCGCGACCCGCTGAAGTTCCCCGACTTCATTCATACCCAGAAGCGTCACCCACAAACCAACCTGAAAAACGCGCAGATGATGTGGGACTTCTGGTCGCACTCGCCCGAGGCACTGCACCAGGTCACCATCCTGTTCTCCGACCGCGGCATCCCGGACGGCTATCGACACATGCACGGCTTTGGCAGCCATACCTACAGCCTGATCAATGCAGAGGGGGAACGTACCTGGGTCAAATGGCACTTCAAGACCCAGCAAGGGATCAAGAACCTTGCTCCGGCAGATGCCGCACGCCTGGCGGGTACTGATCCTGATTACGCCCAGCGCGATCTCTTCGAGGCCATTGAGCGCGGCGATTACCCGCGTTGGACTGTATGCATCCAGATCATGAGCGAAGGCGAGGCAGCCAGGCGTGAAGAGAACCCCTTCGACGTGACCAAGACCTGGTCGCAGAAAGACTATCCGCTGATCGAGGTGGGTGTGCTTGAACTCAACCGCAACCCATTGAACTACTTCGCCGAGGTCGAGCAGGCTGCCTTTGGCCCAAGCAACATGGTGCCGGGTGTTGGCCTGTCGCCGGACCGCATGCTGCAAGGTCGTGTGTTCGCCTACGCTGATGCGCACCGCTACCGAGTGGGTACCAACCACCAGCAATTGCCGGTGAACGCGCCGCGTTGCCCGGTCAACAGCTATCAGCGCGATGGCTCGATGGCGACCGGCCGCTACGGCAGCGCGCCCAATTATGAGCCCAACAGCTACAGCGAGGCGCCGAAGCAATCGCCGCGGCATGCCGAGCCGGCCTTGGCTCTGGAGGGGGCGGCGGGCCGCTACGACCACCGTGAAGACAGCGATTACTACAGCCATGCCGGCGCGCTGTTCCGCCTCATGAACGATGAGCAGAAAGCCCTGCTGATCAACAATATTGCAGGAGCCATGGCTGGGGTAAGCCGGGACGTGATCCAGCGCCAGTTGCAGTACTTCTTCAAGGCCGATCCAGCCTACGGCGAGGGGGTTGCCAAGGCGTTGGGCATTGAGCTTGCCTGAGTCGAAGTGATAAGAAGAACCGCCCGCATCTGGGCGGTTTTTCAATGAATATCACTACTGTTTAGCCGTTTTTTTGCCTGTTATTGCGCATTTTTCAGTGACCGCAGGCAAAAGCTGGTTCACACTATATGGCATAGACGTTTTCACATGGAGAAACAGGGCGATGCAAGGCCACCCGGACGTAATCAACTATCTCGTCACGCTGTTGAAGGGCGAACTGGCTGCGCGCGACCAGTACTTCATTCACTCGCGTATGTACGAAGATTGGGGCCTGTCCAAGCTCTACGAGCGCATCAACCACGAGATGGAAGAAGAGACGCAACATGCCGATGCCCTGATGCGGCGTATCCTCATGCTTGAAGGCACACCGGACATGCGTGCGGACGATCTGGAAGTGGGCAGCACCGTGCCGGAAATGATCGAGGCTGATCTCAAGCTCGAGTACAAGGTGCGCGCCGCTTTGTGCAAAGGCATCGAACTGTGCGAGTTGCACAAGGATTACGTCAGCCGCGACATCTTGCGCGCGCAACTGGCCGATACCGAAGAAGATCACACTTACTGGCTGGAAAAGCAGCAGGGGCTGATCAAGGCCATCGGCCTGGAAAACTACCTGCAATCGCAGATGTAAAAGCCTGGGGCTGCTTTGCGGCCCTATCGCGACACAAGGCCGCTCCTACCTTTGAACGCGTCAATCAAGAGATTGCGCGATCGCCTGTAGAAGCGGCCTTGTATCGTGATAGGGGCGCAGAGCGCCCCCAGTTCCCTCAAGCCCGATCCCGCTCCAAAAGCGGTTTCAGGTAATGCCCAGTGTAGGACTGCTTCATTTCGCTCAGTTCTTCCGGTGTACCGCAGGCAATGATCTGCCCGCCTTTCGAACCACCCTCCGGCCCCAGGTCGACCAGCCAGTCCGCAGTCTTGATCACGTCCAGGTTGTGCTCGATCACCACCACGGTATTACCGTGGTCGCGCAGGCGATGCAGCACGTCCAGCAACTGCTGGATATCGGCAAAATGCAGGCCCGTGGTCGGCTCGTCGAGAATGTAGAGGGTCTTGCCGGTATCACGCTTGGACAACTCGCGCGACAGTTTCACCCGCTGTGCCTCGCCACCCGACAACGTGGTCGCCGACTGCCCCAGCTTGATGTAGGACAACCCCACGTCCATCAAGGTCTGTAGCTTGCGCGCCAGCGCCGGTACCGCGTCGAAGAACTCGCGTGCATCCTCGATGGTCATCTCCAGCACTTCGTGGATGTTCTTGCCTTTGTACTTGATCTCCAGCGTTTCGCGGTTGTACCGCTTGCTCTTGCACACGTCGCACGGCACGTAGATGTCCGGCAGGAAGTGCATTTCCACCTTGATCAGGCCGTCGCCCTGGCAGGCTTCGCAACGGCCGCCCTTGACGTTGAACGAGAACCGCCCAGGGCCATAACCGCGTGAGCGCGATTCCGGAACGCCAGCGAACAACTCGCGGATCGGCGTGAAAATGCCGGTGTAGGTTGCCGGGTTCGAGCGTGGGGTACGGCCAATCGGGCTCTGGTCGATATCTACTACCTTGTCCAGATGCTGCAGGCCATCCATGCTGCTGTGCGGCGCAGCCTCGAGGCTGCTCGCGCCATTCAGGGCGGTGGCGGCCAGTGGGAACAGGGTATTGTTAATGAGCGTCGACTTGCCCGAGCCGGATACCCCTGTCACGCAGGTCAGCAGGCCGATCGGGATTTCCAGATCGACGTTCTGCAGGTTATTGCCACGTGCGCCCTTGAGTTTGAGTTGCAACTTCTTGTTGCGTGGCGTGCGCTTGGCCGGCACGACGATCTTCTTGCGCCCGGACAGGTACTTGCCGGTCAGCGAGTCGGGGTGAGCCATGACTTCCTGGGGCGTGCCTTCGGCGACGATCTTGCCGCCATGCACGCCGGCGCCCGGGCCGATGTCCACGACGTAGTCGGCCAAGCGGATGGCGTCCTCGTCGTGTTCTACCACGATCACCGTGTTGCCCAGGTCGCGCAGGTGGTTGAGGGTGGCCAGCAGGCGGTCGTTGTCACGTTGATGAAGGCCGATGGATGGCTCATCAAGGATATACATCACCCCCACCAGGCCGGCGCCGATCTGGCTGGCCAGGCGAATACGCTGTGCCTCGCCACCGGACAGGGTATCGGCGCTGCGGTCGAGGGTGAGGTAGTCGAGGCCGACGTTGACCAGGAACTGCAGACGTTCGCAGATTTCCTTGAGGATCTTCGCGGCGATTTCGCCACGGCGGCCGGTCAGGGTCAGGTCGCCGAAGTAATTGCTGGCTTCACCGATCGGCAGGTTGGTCACTGCCGGCAGGGTCTTTTCGCCCACCCAAACATGGCGCGCTTCGCGGCGCAGGCGGGTGCCGCGGCAATCCGGGCAGGGCTGGGTACCGAGGAACTTGGCCAGCTCTTCACGCACGGTGGCCGACTCGGTTTCGCGATAGCGCCGTTCGAGGTTCGGCACGATGCCTTCGAACGGGTGCGAGCGCTTGACGATATCGCCCCGGTCGTTGAGGTACTTGAAGTCGACACTCTGCTTGCCACTGCCCTGCAGGATTACTTTCTGGTGTTCCGCCGGGAGCTCGCCGAACGGCTCCTCCAGGCTGAAGCCATAATGCGCAGCCAGCGAGCCCAGCATCTGGAAGTAGTAAACGTTGCGCCGGTCCCAGCCGCGTATCGCGCCTTCGGCCAGGGTGAGTTCGGTGTTGACCAGGCGCTTGGTGTCGAAGAACTGCTTGACCCCCAGGCCATCACACGTCGGGCAGGCGCCAGCAGGGTTGTTGAAGGAGAACAGCTTCGGTTCCAGCTCGCTGATGGCATGGCCGCAGACCGGGCAGGCGAAGCGTGCAGAGAAAATGATTTCTTCGCCAGGTTCGTCATCCATCGGTGCCACGAGGGCGATGCCATCGGCCAGCTTGAGTGCAGTCTCGAACGACTCGGCCAGGCGCTGCTGCAGGTCGGCGCGTACCTTGAAGCGGTCGACCACCACGTCGATGCTGTGCTTCTTCTGCTTGTCCAGCTTGGGGAGTTCATCGAGTTCGTAGAGCTTGCCGTTGACCCGTGCCCGGACGAAGCCCTGGGCGCGCAGTTCGTCGAACACCGCCAGGTGCTCGCCCTTGCGCTCACGCACTACCGGGGCCAGCAGCATCAGCTTGCTGCCTTCCGGGCGCTCCAGCACCAGGTCGACCATTTGGCTGATCGTTTGCGCCTCCAGCGGTATATCGTGGTCCGGGCAGCGTGGGGTACCGACGCGGGCATACAACAGGCGCAGGTAGTCGTAGATCTCGGTGATGGTGCCGACCGTGGAACGGGGGTTGTGCGAGGTCGACTTCTGTTCGATGGAAATGGCCGGTGACAGGCCTTCGATGGTGTCGACATCGGGCTTTTCCATCATCGACAGGAACTGCCGGGCATAGGCCGACAGCGATTCCACATAGCGACGCTGGCCTTCGGCGTAGAGGGTGTCGAATGCCAAGGATGACTTGCCCGAACCGGACAGGCCGGTGATCACGATCAGCTTGTCCCGGGGCAGGGTCAGGTCGATGTTCTTCAGGTTGTGGGTGCGTGCCCCACGAATCAGGATCTTGTCCACTGCGGCCTCGCTCGGCGGGCATAAACAAGGAAGTATACGGCGCGCTGCCAGTACGCGGCAAAGCGTCACGTAGATGCCGTCAAGCTGTCGGACTGATAGAATCGCCGCCGGTTCACACGAGATTAATCCATGCACGACACCCACAACGAACGCATGAGTGGCGGCGAAACCCGCGCCGCTGGCGGCCTGGCCCTGGTCTTTGCCTTTCGTATGCTGGGCATGTTCATGGTCTTGCCGGTGCTGGCCACCTACGGCATGGACCTGGCCGGTGCCACACCTGCATTGATCGGCCTGGCCATTGGTGCCTATGGCCTCACCCAGGCCGTATTGCAGATTCCGTTCGGGATGATTTCCGACCGCATCGGCCGCCGGCCGGTGATTTACCTGGGGCTGGTCATCTTTGCCCTGGGTAGTGTCCTGGCGGCCCAGGCCGACTCCATCTGGGGGGTGATCGCCGGGCGTATTCTGCAGGGCGCCGGAGCGATTTCCGCTGCGGTCATGGCGCTGCTGTCCGACCTTACCCGCGAGCAACACCGAACCAAGGCCATGGCCATGATCGGCATGAGCATCGGCCTTTCGTTTGCCGTCGCCATGGTCGTTGGCCCGCTACTGACAAGTGCCTTTGGCTTGTCAGGATTGTTCCTGGCCACGGCAGGACTTGCCCTGGTGGGTATCCTGCTGGTTGCCTTTGTCGTGCCCAACACCCACAGCATCCTGCAGCACCGCGAGTCGGGGGTGGCACGCCAGGCGATCGGCCCGACCCTGCGCCATCCGGACTTGCTGCGCCTGGACGCGGGCATTTTCATCCTGCATGCCATCCTCATGGCCAGCTTCGTCGCGTTGCCACTGGCCTTCGTCGAGCGCGGCGGCCTGCCGAAGGAGCAGCACTGGTGGGTGTACCTGACCGCGTTGTTCATCTCATTTTTTGCAATGGTCCCGTTCATCATCTATGGCGAAAAAAAGCGCAAGATGAAGCGCGTGCTGGCCGGTGCGGTAAGTGTCCTGCTGCTGACGGAGATATACTTCTGGGAGTGGGCTGACGGTTTGCGCGGACTGGTGGTTGGCACCGTGGTATTCTTTACTGCATTCAACCTGCTGGAGGCGTCGCTGCCTTCGCTGGTGAGCAAGGTGTCGCCTGCAGGTGGCAAGGGAACGGCAATGGGGGTTTACTCCACCAGCCAGTTCCTCGGCGCTGCCCTTGGAGGAATCCTCGGTGGCTGGTTGTTCCAGCACGGCGGGCTGAACATGGTGTTCCTCGGTTGTGCGGTACTGTGTGCCATCTGGTTGGTCGTTGCCTTGCGCATGAACGAGCCACCTTATGTGACCAGCCTGCGCATGTCGCTGACGCCAGAGGCAGTCCGGGAAGCCGGCCTGACCGAACGTCTGAGGGCCGTACCGGGCGTGACCGACGCCGTCGTGGTGGCAGAAGAGGCCGCCATCTATATCAAACTGGATACGAAAATTTTGGACCGTACGACCCTCGAGCGCCTGGTGAACCCGGCCTCTTCGGCGTGCGAAGCCTAGGAGAACGTTATGGCCCGTGGGGTTAACAAAGTCATTCTGGTCGGCACCTGTGGCCAGGATCCCGAAGTCCGCTACCTGCCCAACGGTAACGCCGTGACCAACCTGAGCCTGGCCACCAGCGAGCAGTGGACCGACAAGCAGTCGGGCCAGAAGGTCGAGCGTACCGAGTGGCACCGCGTGTCGCTGTTCGGCAAGGTTGCCGAAATCGCCGGCGAATACCTGCGCAAGGGTTCGCAGTGCTATATCGAAGGCAAGCTGCAAACACGCGAGTGGGAAAAAGACGGTATCAAGCGCTACACCACCGAGATCATCGTCGACATCAACGGCACCATGCAGCTGCTCGGCGGTCGTCCGCAGGGCCAGCAGCAGGGCGGTGACCCGTACAATCAAGCTGGCGGCAACTATGGCGGTGGCCAGCAGCAGTACAATCAGGCCCCACGCCAGCAGGCTCCGCGCCCGCAACAGGCTCCTCAGCGCCCGGCGCCGCAACAGCCGGCACCGCAACCGGCGGCTGACTTCGACAGCTTCGATGACGATATTCCGTTCTGATCAGAGCCGCTAAGCAGCTGGAAAGACTAAAAGCCCAAGGCAGTTGCCTTGGGTTTTTTTTCGAGCGAACCCGAGGCTTTAGGAAAAGCTAACCTTGAGTATCAGAGATTTCTGAAGTTCTAGTGGAGCGCAGTTTTTGCTGCTCGGATCGCTTAGTATCCACCATTTGTAATGAGGTGGGTCATGCAAAGCGGTGAGGGGGAAAGCGTATTAGGTCAAATGGACCTGAGGCCAGATATACAAGAGTATAGTGTCTCCGGTTTTTCGGAGAAGTATGCCGATCATCTTGAGGGCCCTGCTGGAGACCCTGCGTTCTACGGCAGGGTACTAATGGTCATTGGTTTCGCCGTGTCGGCGCTGGGCGTTGGCATCAAGTTGTGGGGGCCTGAGGTCATCTATTATAATCGATTTTCAGGCCCTACCCTGATCCAATACATACAAGCGAACTCTGGTCTCGTTGCAATGGCCGGCGGGTTTTTGATGGCATTGGGCGGCAAGCAGCGGAATGAAGGTATTATTTATCCAGAGGATTTTCTTCTGTCTCGTTACAAGTTCATAACGGAAGACGGGCGAGATGTTAGCGGTCAGGTTTCCGTACGACACCTGGGAGGAGACAACTTCCATGTGACCCTGAACTCGTAGTCGGGTGAGTATGTCGGATCTTACTAGTTAAAACTTATCATTGATTCAAATAATGCCTCTTACCTGCCGTCTGCCCGTCGTTCTTCTGGCGGGTACCGTTCTGGGCATTTGTTTGGGCGGCAGCAACAAACCCAGTTCTGTAACAGTCAGTGCCTGTTTGGGCGCTCTTGTGTCGCGAAAGGGGCGCAGAACACCCGCAATGAGCAGCAATGCCAATACCAATTCAATTCAGTAAAACAACCGCGGATCCGGCCAGTCCAGCAAACCCGCTGCCCATTCCCTGACCCAGGTCATCGCACCTTCCCGATTCTTGGCTAGTCTTACCTGTTGGCAGCCATCAATTGGCCGCCACCGTGACTACCAAGAGGCGCCGGCCATGTTCCGTGCGTCCACCACCTGATCAGGAGTGCACGATGGACCTGAACCGTCGGCAATTCTTCAAGGTCGCCGCCGTCGGCCTTGGAGGCTCGAGCCTTGCGGCGTTGGGCATGGCCCCGACACCGGCATTCGCCGAGCAGGTGCGTCACTTCAAGCTGGCGCATACCAAAGAAACCCGTAACACCTGCCCCTACTGCTCGGTCGGCTGCGGCCTGATCATGTACAGCCAGGGCGATGCGGGCAAGAACGTCAAACAGAACATCATCCATATCGAAGGTGACGCCGACCACCCGGTCAACCGCGGCACCCTGTGCCCGAAAGGCGCCGGCCTGCTGGACTTCATCCACAGCCCGAGCCGCCTGCAGTACCCGGAGGTACGCAAGCCGGGCAGCAAGGAGTGGGTGCGGGTCAGCTGGGACCAGGCGCTCGACCGCGTCGCCGAGCTGATGAAGCAGGACCGCGATGCCAACTTCATCGAGAAGAACGCCCAGGGGCAAACGGTAAACCGCTGGCTCACCACCGGTTTTCTCGCTGCTTCCGCCGCCTCCAGCGAGGCCGGCTACCTGACCCACAAGGTCATCCGCGCAACCGGCATGCTGGGGTTCGATAACCAGGCACGTGTCTGACATGGCCCGACGGTGGCAAGTCTTGCCCCGACGTACGGCCGTGGCGCCATGACCAACCACTGGTCCGATATCGCCAACGCGAATCTGGTCCTGGTGATGGGTGGCAACGCAGCAGAAGCGCATCCGTGCGGCTTCAAATGGGTGACCGAGGCCAAGGCGCACAACAAGGCGCGGCTGATCGTTGTCGACCCACGCTTTACCCGTACCGCTTCGGTGGCGGACTACTACGCGCCAATCCGCACCGGCACCGACATCGCGTTCATGGGCGGGCTGATCAACTACCTGCTGAGCAACGACAAGATTCAGCACGAATACGTGCGCAACTACACCGACGTGTCGTTTATCGTCAAGGAAACCTATGGCTTCGAGGACGGGCTGTTCAGCGGCTACGACGAAGCCAAGCGCGTGTATGCCGACAAGTCCGGCTGGGGCTACGAACTGGGTGAGGACGGTTTTGCCAAGGTCGACCCGACCCTGCAGCACCCGCGTTGCGTGTTCCAGCTGATGAAGCAGCACTACAGCCGCTACACCCCGGAACTGGCCAGTATGACCTGTGGCATGCCGCAGGACGCCATGCTGAAGATCTGGGAAGAGATTGCCACCTGCTCGGTACCGGGCAAGACCATGACGATTCTCTACGCGCTCGGCTGGACGCAGCACTCGATCGGCGCGCAGATCATCCGCAGTGCGGCCATGGTCCAGTTGCTGCTGGGCAACGTCGGCATGCCGGGTGGCGGGGTCAACGCCTTGCGCGGGCACTCCAACATCCAGGGCCTGACCGACCTCGGTCTGCTTTCCAACTCGCTGCCGGGTTACCTGACCCTGCCCGGCGATGCCGAACAAGACTACGCCGCCTACATCGACAAGCGCGCCTCCAAGCCACTGCGCCCAGGCCAGCTGTCGTACTGGCAGAACTACGGCAAGTTCCACGTCAGCCTGATGAAGGCGTGGTATGGCGCCAATGCCACGGCAGAAAACAACTGGGGCTACGACTGGCTGCCCAAGCTCGACGTGCCAGCCTACGACGTGCTGCGCATGTTCGAGATGATGGGCCAGGGCAAGGTCAACGGCTACATGTGCCAGGGCTTCAACCCGATTGCCGCGTTGCCGGACAAGAACCGTGTGACCGCGGCCCTGGGCAAGCTCAAGTGGCTGGTGATCATGGATCCGCTGGCCACCGAGACATCGGAGTTCTGGCGCAATGCCGGGCCGTTCAACGACGTCGACACGGCCAATATCCAGACCGAAGTGATCCGCCTGCCCACCACCTGCTTCGCCGAGGAAGACGGCTCGCTGGTCAACAGCAGCCGCTGGCTGCAGTGGCACTGGAAGGGCGCCGACGGCCCGGGCGAGACCCGCACCGACGTGCAGATCATGAGCGAGCTGTTCCTGCGCCTGCGCCAACGCTACCAGGCCGAGGGCGGCACCTACCCGGACGCGCTGATGAACATCAGCTGGCCATACAAGATTCCCGAAGAGCCATCCCCGGAGGAACTGGCCAGGGAAATGAACGGCTGGGCAGTGACCGACGTCACCGACCCGACCGGCGCAGTGATCAAGGCCGGCCAGCAACTCGCGGGCTTCGGCCAACTGAAGGACGACGGCAGCACCGCGTCCGGCTGCTGGATCTTCGCCGGCTGCTGGACCGAGCAGGGCAACCAGATGGCTCGCCGCGATAACAGCGACCCGTACGGCATGCACCAGGTGCAGAACTGGGCCTGGGCCTGGCCGGCCAACCGCCGCATCCTTTACAACCGTGCCTCCAGCGACCCGCAAGGCAAGCCGTGGGACGCCGAGAACAAGCGCCTGGTATGGTGGAACGGCAAGGCCTGGACCGGCACCGACGTGCCCGACTTCAAGGTCGACTCGCCACCCGAGGCGGGGATGAACCCGTTCATCATGAACCCCGAGGGGGTGGCACGCTTCTTCGCCATCGACAAGATGGCCGAAGGGCCGTTCCCCGAGCACTACGAGCCGTTCGAGACGCCGATTGGTATCAACCCGCTGCATCCACAGAACAAGAAGGCCACCAGCAACCCGGCCGGGCGGATCTTCGATTCGGTGTGGGACACGCTCGGCAAGCATGAGGAGTTCCCGTATGCGGCGACCACCTACCGCTTGACCGAGCACTTCCACTTCTGGAGCAAGCACTGCCGGCTCAACGCCATCGCCCAGCCCGAGCAGTTTGTCGAAATCGGCGAGGTGCTGGCCAACGAGAAGGGCATCAAGGCCGGCGACCGGGTACGGGTGTCGAGCAAACGCGGGCATATCGAGGCGGTGGCGGTGGTGACCAAGCGGATTCGCCCGCTCAAGGTCAACAACCAGACCGTGCACCAGATCGGCATACCGTTGCACTGGGGCTTCACCGGGACTACGCGCCACGGCTACCTGACCAACACCCTGGTGCCGTTCCTCGGTGACGGCAACACGCAGACGCCGGAGTCCAAGTCGTTCCTCGTCAAAGTGGAGAAACTCTGATGGCCAGCCAAGACATCATTGCCCGCTCGGCCACCACCACCGTACCGCCTTCGGTACGCCAGCAGCAGGAAGTCGCCAAGCTGATCGACACCACCAAGTGCATCGGCTGCAAGGCCTGCCAGGTGGCGTGTTCGGAGTGGAACGAACTGCGTGACGAGGTCGGCCACAACCACGGCACCTACGACAACCCCCAGGACCTCACCGCCGAGACCTGGACCCTGATGCGCTTCACCGAGCACGAGCGCGACGACGGCAACCTGGAGTGGCTGATCCGCAAGGACGGCTGCATGCATTGCGCCGAACCAGGCTGCCTGAAGGCTTGCCCGAGCCCGGGGGCGATCATCAAGCATGCCAACGGCATTGTCGACTTCAACCAGGACCACTGCATTGGTTGCGGCTACTGCATCACCGGCTGCCCGTTCAACATCCCGCGAATCTCGCAAAAGGACCACAAGGCGTACAAGTGCACCTTGTGTTCCGACCGGGTGACCGTGGGCCTGGAGCCGGCCTGCGTGAAAACCTGCCCGACCGGCGCGATCGTGTTCGGCAGCAAGGACGAGATGAAGGTGCATGCCGCCGAGCGCATCGTCGACCTGCAGTCGCGGGGCTACGACAAGGCCGGGTTGTACGACCCGGACGGCGTCGGCGGTACCCACGTGATGTATGTGCTGCACCATGCCGACACGCCGAAGCTGTACGCCGGGCTGCCGGACCAGCCGGTGATCAGCCCGCTGGTAGGGCTGTGGAAGGGCATCACCAAGCCGCTGGCGCTGCTGGCCATGGGCGCGGCGGTGCTGGCCGGGTTCTTCCACTATGTGCGGGTCGGGCCACAGCGTGTGGAGGACGACGAGCACCCGGCAGCGCCCGACGAAAGCGTGCATCAGGTGGACCCGTCGGTGCATGTCTATGACCCGACCCGGCCCGGTGGCCAGGAGGAGCGGCGACCATGAACGACAACAAACCCATCCTGCGCTACAACGCCAACGAACGCAGCAACCACTGGGTCGTCGCGATCCTGTTCGTCCTTGCCGGGTTGTCCGGGCTGGCGCTGTTCCATCCGGCACTGTTCTGGCTCAGCCACTTGTTCGGTGGCGGGCCATGGACGCGTATCCTGCACCCGTTCCTGGGCGTGGCGATGTTCGTGTTCTTCCTCGGCCTGGTGCTGCGTTTCTGGCGCGCGAACTACATCACCGCCAACGATCGCCTGTGGCTGCGTCGTATCGATCGGGTCATGCTGAACAAGGAGGAGGGCGTACCGCCGATTGGCAAGTACAACGCCGGCCAGAAGCTGCTGTTCTGGACCTTGCTGGTGTGCATGTTGATCCTGTTGGTCAGCGGCGTGGTGATCTGGCGTGCCTGGTTCAGCCAGTACTTCGACATAGGCGCCATTCGCCTGGCCACCTTGCTCCATGCCCTGGCGGCGTTCGTGCTGATCCTCAGCATCATCGTGCACATCTACGCCGGCATCTGGATCAAGGGCTCGGTCGGCGCCATGCTGCATGGCTGGGTCAGCCGCCCTTGGGCGCGCAAGCATCATGAGTTGTGGTACCGCGAAGTGACCGGCGACAAGACCCCGGGCAGTCACGGACGAAAAGAAGGATGAGCGCTTGAGCACGATACTCGAACCCGGGCAGATCGAAGCATCGGCGGTGATGCCGCCGTTTCTGCATCTGCCCCCGGCCAACCTGTTCGAGCTGCGCGCCGCGCGCCTGGAACAGCTGGCCGAGGGCAATGCCCTTGGCGATTACCTGAAACTGGCGGCCCGGTTGTGTCGCATTCAGCAGCAGCTTGTGGATAACCCACCCGGTGCTATGCCGGTGGCCGAGCAGCGTCAGCGCCTGTGCATAAGTCATGGCTTGCCGCCGCTGGCGGCTGACAGCCTGGTACGTGAAGGGCCGTGGCTGGCCTGGTTGCAAGCCTTGCTTGGGCACTTCGACGCTGACACCAGCGGTCTGTTGGGGGAGGCGCTGCAAACCCTGCGTGGCAGTGGCGTCGATCAACGCAAGGGCTGGGGCATCGCCTTGCTTGCCGGCCAGTACGATGCCGTGCCTGCGGGGTTGGTGCCATTCCTCGGCGCCGCGTTGCAGGCGGCCTGGGCCAGCTGGCTGCTGGCACTGCCCGCGCCCGAACCCAAGCCTGCCGGCAGCCTGGCGCAGTGCCCGGCCTGTGGTTCACCGGCCATGGCCGGGGTGGTGCGCAACCGTGGCAAGCACAATGGCCTGCGCTACCTGGCCTGTTCGCTGTGTGCCTGTGAATGGCATGTGGTGCGGGTCAAGTGCGTGTATTGCGAGTCAAGCAAGGACTTGCGCTACACCAGCCTCGACGACGATCGCCATGCCCCGGGCAAGGCGCCGTTGCGGGCCGAGTGCTGCCCCGCGTGCAAAAGCTACTTGAAGCACAACTACCTGGAAAACGATGCGGCCGCCGAGCCCCTGGCCGACGACCTGGCCAGCCTGGCGCTGGATATGCGCCTGGACGAGGAGGGCTTCCATCGGTTGGCACCGAACCTGATGCTCTCACCCGGGTAGTGGGTGAGGGTCTACACTGCAATACCGAGTCGCCTTCTTCGCGGGTGAACCCGCTCCCACAGGTACGGCGCAGGTCGCAAAAGCTGCGCGGACCCTGCGGGAGCGGGTTTACCCGCGAAGAGGCCAGTACAGACAACGGATCAGTCCAAGGTAGTACCGCATGCCCTCCAGCCTAGCCAGCGACACCCCGCGCCTTCCCTCCATTGACACCCTTTTGCGCCACCCAGCCTGCCTCCCGCTGATCGACCGCCACGGCCGCGACGCCGTGCTGGCCACCCTGCGCCAGCTGCTCGACGACCTGCGCGACCCCGCCCGCCACGGCCAGCTCAGCGCCGCCGAGCTCGCCGCCGAGGTTCTGCTGGGCCGCGCCGGCGAACGCCTGGCCCATCAGCAGCGCAGCCAGGTCCGGCGCGTCTTCAACCTCACCGGCACCGTGCTGCACACCAACCTTGGCCGTGCCCTGCTGCCGGAAGAAGCCATCGAGGCCATGCAGACCGCCGCCCGCTACCCGCTCAACCTCGAATTCGACCTGGCCACCGGCAAGCGCGGTGACCGCGACGACCTGATCGAAGGCCTGATCCGCGAGCTGACCGGCGCCGAAGCCGTCACCGTGGTCAACAACAATGCCGCCGCCGTGCTGCTGGCGCTCAACAGCCTGGGCGCGCGCAAGGAAGGCATCATCTCCCGCGGTGAACTGATCGAGATCGGCGGCGCTTTCCGTATTCCCGACATCATGGCCCGTGCCGGCGTGAAACTGCACGAGGTCGGTACCACCAACCGCACCCACGCCCGCGATTACGAGGCCGCCATCAATCCGCGCACCGGCTTGCTGATGCGTGTGCATTGCAGCAACTACAGCATCCAGGGTTTCACCACCCAGGTCGCCACCGCCGAGCTGGCGCGCATTGCCCACCAACATGACTTGCCGCTGCTTGAAGACCTGGGCAGCGGCAGCCTGCTCGACCTGACCCGCTGGGGCCTGCCTGCCGAGCCGACCGTGCGCCAGGCCCTCGCCGACGGCGCCGATATCGTCACCTTCAGTGGCGACAAGTTGCTGGGCGGGCCGCAAGCCGGGATCATCGTCGGTCGCAAGGCGCTGATCGCCAAAATCAAGAAGAACCCGCTCAAGCGCGCGCTGCGTGTCGACAAGATCACCCTCGCGGCCCTCGAAGCGGTGCTGGCGCTGTACCGCAACCCCGACCGCCTGGCCGAACGCCTGCCCAGCCTGCGCCTGCTGACCCGCAGCCAGGCCGAGATCCAGGCCCAGGCCGAGCGCCTGGCCCCTGAGCTGAAGGCCTGCCTCGGTGAGCCATGGCAGGTCAGCGTGGCGCCGGCACTGGGCATGATCGGCAGCGGCAGCCAACCGGTAGCGCGCCTGCCGAGCGCAGCGCTGTGCCTGCGCCCGCAGGTGGCGAAAAAGCTGCGTGGGCGCAGCCTGCATGTGCTGGAGCGGGCCCTGCGTGACCTGCCGGTGCCAGTGCTCGGCCGTATTGACGACGACGCCCTGTGGCTGGACCTGCGCCAGCTGGATGACGAAGCCCAGTGGCTGGCGCAGTTGCCTGCGCTGCAATTGGGGCCGGTGCAGTGATCGTAGGTACCGCCGGCCACATCGACCACGGCAAGACCGCATTGCTGCAGGCGCTGACCGGCCAGGCCGGAGACCGGCGCCAGGAAGAGCGCGCCCGTGGCATGACCATCGATCTTGGCTACCGTTATGCGGCGCTGTCCGAGGGGGCCGCGCTGACCGGCTTCATCGACGTGCCGGGCCATGAGCGTTTCATTCACAACATGCTGGCCGGCGCCCATGGCATCGACCTGGTGCTGCTGGTGGTGGCTGCCGACGATGGGGTGATGCCGCAAACCCGCGAGCACCTGGCAATCATCGAACTGCTGGGCATTCCCCAGGCCCTGGTGGCGATCAGCAAATGCGACCGGGTTGAGCCGGCGCGCCTGGCCGAAGTGCAGGCGCAGGTCGATGCACTGTTGGCGCCGGGGCCCTATGCCGGGGCGCGGCAATTTCCGTTGTCGAGCATCACCGGCGAAGGCGTCGATGCCCTGCGCCAGGCCCTGCTGGCGGCGCAACAGCAAGTGCGCCAGCGCAGTACCCGCGGCGGTTTCCGCCTGGCCGTCGATCGTGCCTTCGCCGTTACCGGTGCGGGTTTGGTGGTGACCGGCACCGCGCTGGCCGGGCGAGTCAGTGCCGGCGAAACCTTGTTGCTGGGCAAGGCTGGCAAGCCGGTGCGGGTGCGTGGCCTGCATGCGCAGAACCAGGCCGCACTGGTCGCCGAAGCGGGCCAGCGGGTGGCGCTGAACATCGCTGCCGAACGCCTGGCGGTAGAGCAACTGCACCGCGGTGCCTGGCTGGTACCCGGGTGGCTGCATGCGCCCAGCGTGCGGGTCGATATCGAGCTGTACCTGTTGCCGGGCGAAACCCGCACCTTCGAACATTTCAGCGCCGTGCACGTGCATCTCGGCACCCAGGATGTCACCGCCCGGGTGGCGTTGCTCGAAGGTGAAACCCTGATGGCGGGCCAGCGCATGTTCGCCCAGCTATTGCTCAACGCGCCGCTGCAAGCGGTACATGGCGACCGCCTGGTGCTGCGCGACCAGCGCGCCCAGCGCACCCTGGGCGGTGGCAAGGTGCTTGACCCGTTCGCGCCAAGCCGTCAGCGCCGCAGCGAACAGCGCTTGCGGCAGCTACAGGTTCTGCGTGAGGCAGAGGACCTGGAGCAGGCTCTGCCGGCACTGCTCGCAAGCGCCCCGGGTGGTATCGACCCGCAGCGCCTGGAGCGGCAGTTCAACCGCCCGCGTGATACCTGGCAGTTGCCGGACAACGCGCGGGTGGTGGCAACGCGGCAAGGGCAACTGCTATTCGCCAACGACCAGTGGCAGGCGCTCAAGCGCCAGGTGCTTGGGCAGTTGGCGCTGTTCCACGAGCAGGAACCCGACCAACTGGGCCCGGATCGTGACCGCCTGCGCCGTTTCGCAGGGTTGCCGCTGGAGCGGCCCGCTTTCGTCAGCCTGGTGGATGAACTGCTCGATGAGGGCGCCATTGCCAGCAGCGGCCCATGGCTGCATCTGCCCCAACACAAGGTACAGTTGAGCGAAGCCGACAGTGCGTTATGGGCCCGGCTGCAACCCAGGTTGCTTGCAGGGCAATACGATCCGCCCTGGGTCCGGACGCTGGCCAGCGAGGAAAACTGTGCAGAAGCCGATGTGCGCCTGTTGCTGCGCAAGCTGGCCCGCCTGGGCCTGGTGCACCAGGTGGTACGCGACCTGTTCTACCCCGAGGCGACGCTACGGCGCATTGCAGAGCTGCTACTGGGGCAGGCCGGGGAAACGCCGATAGTGCAGGTTGCTGCGTTTCGCGATATGTTGGGCATCGGTCGCAAACGCAGTGTGCAGATTCTGGAATACTTCGACCGCATTGGCCTGACCCGCAGGGTGGCCGATCAGCGTCACATTCGCGCCGACAGCGCCCTGGCCCAACAGCAGGCCAGGCACTGAGTTCAAGGAAGGCAATCGCGCCCGGTGGCGCGGCCGGGCTTCAAACCCGGTTGGGGACGGCAGCCGTTCCCGGGCAGGTTCGACTCCCGCTGCCTTCCGCCATTTTCCTTCAGAGGGCCTAAGCCCGTTCCCCGCACAGATCCAGAGCGAACCACCGCTCTGCTGTATCGACGTCCAGGCCAGCCCCCAGCAGCGCAAGCATCTTGCCCAGCGCAGCCTCGCGGGTCATGCCGCCACCGCTGACCAGCCCGGCCCCGCGCAAGCGGTTACCGGCCGCATAGGTATCGAACACCACCGAGCCTTCCGGGCATTGGCTGATCGCAGCCAGCAACACGCCGCGCTGGCGCGCCGCGCTCAGCACATCGAGCAGTGCCTGGTCGTCCGACGGCCCGGTACCGCTGCCATAGCACTCCAGCAGCAACCCTTGCACGCCACTGTCCAGCACGGCTTGCAGATGGCAGGCCTGCAGGCCTGGGAACACCGGTATGACGGCCAGGTTGACCGCCTGGCGCGGGTGCCGGTAACCCAGCTCGGCGGGAAGCGCCGCCGCCCGCTCGCCGTCGCGATGACGCGGCAGCGCGGCAAAGGCATCGAAGGCCTCGCTGCGCAGCTTCGATGCGCGGCAGCCATGCAACAACTGGCCGTGGAAATACAACTGCACGCCATCCTGCAGGCCGTGTTCGAACTGGCGCAGCGCGCCACACAGGTTATCCCAGGCATCGCTGCCAGCCGCACCTGCCGGCAGCATCGAGCCGGTCAGCAGCACCGGCACCGGCAGGCCCAGCAACAGGAACGACAAGGCAGCAGCACTGTAGGCCAGGCTGTCGGTGCCGTGCAGTACCAGCACACCGTCGTGGCCAGCGTCCACGGCTGCGACGATGGCATCGCGCATCGCCAGCCAGTTGTGCTGTTGCATGTTGGCGCTGTCGAGCAGCGGGTTCATTTCCTGCAGGGCCCAATGCAGCTTGGGTGCATCGGCCATCTGGGCGAAATGCTCGCGCATCCGCGCTTCGAAACCACCTGCCGGCGCCAGGCCTTCGGGGGTTTCGAGCATGCCGATGGTGCCCCCGGTATAGAGGACGAGGAGATTCTTTACTGCACGCATGGAAAGCATCCGTAGCGGTGAACGGAAAAAGAAAAGCCGCCCGCGGATGGGGCGGCTTTGCAGGCCAGGATATCAGCGCTGGGTTTGCGCTTGGGCAACTGCTTTGTCAGTGGCGGTTTCCACCTGCGGATTGGCAGGCCAGGCGTTGCGGTCCAGGTCGAGGTCGGCGAATTTGGCCGAATCGAACACCGGCTGGTCGACACCCGCCTTGCGCTGATCGTCGTAGTCGCGCATGACCCGCAGGCCAACCTTGAACAGCAGGGCCAGGGCAATCAGGTTGACGAACGCCAGGCAGGTCATGGTGATGTCGGCGAAGGCGAACACAGTCGACAGGTCCTGCAGCGAACCCCATACCACCAGCGCCAGCACCAGGCCGCGGAACACCATCAGCACCACACGGTTGCGGCTGAGGAACTGCAGGCTGTTCTCGCCCAGGTAGTAGTTGTAGAGGATGCAGGTGAAGACGAACAGCGACAGCGCAACGCTGACGAACACGCGGCCCCAGTCACCGACCACGGCGGCCAGCGAGTTCTGGGTCAGGACGATACCGTCACCTTCGAAGCCAGGAGTGTAGAAGCCCGACAGCAGGATCAGCAGGGCGGTGCAGGTGCAGATCACGAAGGTGTCGAGGAACACGCTGAAAGCCTGGACCACGCCTTGGGCGCCCGGGTGTTTAACGGCGGCTACGGCGGCGACGTTCGGCGCACTGCCCAGGCCGGCTTCGTTGGCGAACACACCACGTTTCACGCCCATGACGATCGCGCTGCCGAGCAGGCCGCCGAACGCCGGGTCGAGACCGAAGGCGCTCTTGAAGATGGTTTCCAGCATGGCTGGCACGTGCTCGATCTGGGTGCCGATCACGTACAGGGTCACGCCGATGTAGGCCAGGGTCTTGATCGGTACCAGCAGGTCCGACACTGCGGCAATGCGCTTGATGCCGCCGATGAAGGTGATGGCCAGCAGCACGGCGAGGACGATGCCGGTGTGCTTGGGGTCGAAGGCGAAGGCGTTCTGCAGCGAGTGGGTCACGGTGTACGACTGCAGGCCGATGAAGGCGAAGCCGTAGGTGACCAGCAGCAGGATCGAGAACACGATGGCCATGCTTTTCAGCTTCAGGCCGTGCTGGATGTAGTAGGCCGGGCCGCCACGGTACAGGCCGTCGCCGTCGGCGCGCTTGTAGACCTGGGCCAGGGTGCATTCGAAGAAGCTGCTGGACATACCTACCAGTGCGGTAACCCACATCCAGAACACCGCGCCTGGGCCACCCAGGGTCACGGCAATACCGACACCGGCGATGTTACCGGCGCCAACACGGCCGGCCAGGCTCAGCATCAGGGCCTGGAACGAGCTCAGTTGGCCTGCCTGGCCACGCAGCGATTCTTTGAACACACTGAACATGTGAGCGAAGTGACGGAACTGGACGAACCGGGAACGGATGGTGAAGTAGCTACCCAGCCCCACGATCAGCACGATGAGCAGTTTCCCCGAGAGGAAATCGTTGAGTACTTCGAGCATTGGAAAATGACCTCGATTCTTATTGTTCGTGTGGAAGACCAGCGGACGGCAGGCGCACCGCTATTCGTTGGCGCGCATGGTTGGCCATGACAAGAGCGGTTACAATTTCGCGGGTTGCTCCAAATTGGTGCGACTTGATGCTACACTGGCGTCATTCGCGTCACCTGGGTTCCGTGTCATGAGCGATAACCTCGCTACCAACCTCAAGTTTGCCTGCAGTCACTACCGCTCTATCTCCGAAGTTTGCCGCCAGCTCTCGATCAATCGCGCCCAGTTCAACAAGTACCTGAGCGGGCAGAGCCGTCCGACGGCTTTCAACCTCAAGCGCATCGGCGATTTCTTCGGCGTCGAAGAATACGAACTGAATTTGCCGCCCGAGCAGTTCAGCCAGCTGATCGGTGCCCGCGTACCCGCTTTGGTCGAGCAGGCTGGCGATCCGATCAGCGAGCTGTTTCGCCCGTTGCACGAGCACGCCGGCAACCTGTCGCGTTATTGCGGTTATTACCTGGAGTATTCCAACTGCATGTCGGTGCCGGGCACTGTCCTGGTGTCGCTGGTGCACCTGTGGGAGGAGCGGGGGCGTTTCCTGTTCGAGCGCGAGGAACGCCAGGAGCGCTCCAGCACCATCGACCACCATGCCGAGGTGCGTTGCCGTTATCTGGGCGCGGCGTTCCAGCTGCAGGACCGGATGTTCCTGGTCGACTACGAGTCGCTGACCTTCAATGAGATGAGCCAGACCATCCTCATTCCCAGTTTCAAAAGCCGCATCACCCGCCTCAACGGCCTCAAGGCTGGCGTATCCAGCGGTGACCGGCGCAACCCGGCCTGCACCCGGGTGGTGTGGGAGTACCTCGGTGAGCAGATCAATCGCGCCAGCATCTTCCGCCAGGTGAAACTGTACCAGCCGGATGATCCGCGTATAGATGACGATATACGTGAGCGGTTGAGTGAGCGGCCGTTGCGTAACAGCCTCTTCGAGATTGAATAGATGTATTAGCTGTATCAGTTTCGTAGTTCAGCGAAGGTCAAAAGCTACCTAGCCATTCTCCCAACGGCTGTCCCTCACCAAGCAGCAACCTGATCGCCATCAGACAGCACACAGTGACCAGTAGCGGTTTGACCAGCCGCGGGCCTAGGTAAAGGGCAAAGCGTGCGCCAGCTTGAGCGCCAATGACGGCACAGGTTGCCATTGCCAGGGCCAAGGGCCAGATGATCGTCCCATCGACCGCGAAGACCGTGAGGGCACCCAGGTTGCAAGAGGCATTCAGCAGTTTACTGCTGCAGATCGCCTGCATGAGGTGCTGTCCTAGCAGAAGAGTGAAAGCAACCAGGAAGAATGATCCGGTGCCTGGGCCAAAAATACCGTCGTAGTAGCCAATCGCTGGGACAACAGTCAGTGTGAAGGTTGTACGCGGCATTCGTTGCTTGCGATCGCTGTCGCCAAGCTTCGGGCTGAACGCGAAGTAGCTAGCCACCGCAATCAGCAGAACCGGCACAGTAGATTCCAAGAGTGCTCTGTCGAGCATGCTGACCGACAGGGCGCCTGCCACACCACCGGCAAATGACAGTACGGCCGCACGCCAGTCTGTTTGCCAGTGGATCATTTGCTTGCGGGCGAACGCCCAGACGGCTGAGACACTGGCGGAAGACGCCTGAAACTTGTTAGTGGCCATCGCCGCCAGCGGATCAACGCCTGCTATGAACAGTGCTGGTAACGTGAGTAGGCCTCCGCCGCCTGCTATCGCGTCGAAAAAACCGGCGATCAAGGCGACAATTGCGAGCAGAAAAAATGTCGAGATTTCAATCTCCATTCGTATGACTCCAGAATTAGCCACGAACAACCAAAGGATCTTGTTGGATGACCAGCGGTTGGGCGTCAGGTGAATAGCCAAACAGTCGAACTAATAATCGTCGGTTATCTTTGATGGTTTCGCGGGCATGTAGGGTCTGGCTGTTATTGATTAATATTGCTGAACCGGAGTGCAGTGGGAAAGTGTAAGGTTTCGCTTCGTTTAACAGCCGAAGCAGTGAGTGAAACGCTTGCCGCGCCAACGGGCTGGCCCCATCTGTCGGAGCATGTCGGTAACTGCTGAAGCGCAGAGTGAATCCACTGTTCGGGTCAAACTGCAGTATGGATTTTTCGACCATTTTTTGGCTCTCGTCCTTGATGAAGCAGTCACTACGCGTAAATGAGAATGAATTTGAGGAAAGTGCCAGAGCTTCCAGACCGTTGAGTCTCGTAACCACATCGCGTACGGGGATCAATGTGGTTGGTTCATGCAAAGGATTCCATCTGGCGGTCAGGATCAACGCGCTTGGAGCTGGGGAGTGTGCACTTTCGGACTTGACCGAACAGTTGTAAGGTGGCTCGGTATGTGGTCCCAGCTTGAGGCCTGAATGGGAGCTGAGTTCGACTTTTTGGTTTGTGGGCTCGGCGTGAAGCAAGTTTTTTCCGCCACCCTTGAAATTCCCTACAAGCCTTACTTGCCGACTATCGTTGTCGATGTCAAAAGCGAATGAACGATAATCGACAAGGTTCAACAAGATCTGGTTTCGCGACGCCAGGTAAAGAGTGACCGGGTCGGTAATGAGAGCCTCAATTGTTAGCAGGCATTCTGGCGCCGGGTCTGAGGATAGCGCTTGCATTGCGACGAACTCGACGGCTGAAGCTTCGCCGCAGTAAAAGCAACGAAGCATATCAATCTGCCGTTCATTCATTGCGCCCTTTAAGATTTTTGCATGATGTGAGGCGATGGCTGCCGCGCCTGCGACATCCGGACCACCGACTGCGGCAGTTTGTTTTGAACCAAAATCGAGTAATCGAGATTGATGTTCGGTAAATTGAAATTTTAAAATCTGAGGCGCTTTATTCAGTTCAATGCCTGCCATTGTTATTTTCCTTGTATGTAGCGTGAATCTAGACTTGTCGTTGTATCGGGGACATTGAGCCAGATATTGTTTACCCAAGATGTAGGGTGCGGCCCTTGTAGAAAGTAGGGAATGTCCCAGGAGGTGGCGGGAAACGCCTTACGTATGTACTGAAGCCCTAGGGTTGGACTTCCCGGGCGGGAAACCGCAAAATGACCCCTTTCCCTTGATCAACCTCTCCGGATCTGCTGACTCTATGCGTATGCGCCTAATGCTGTTGGGTGGTGGCAATGCCCTCGGGCAAGCGCTGATTCGTCTTGGGGCCGAGGAGGACATCGCTTTCCTGGCGCCGCGCCCGCCCGAAAACGGCTGGACTCCGGCCAGCCTTACCCAGTTGCTCGATGACCATCGCCCCGACGCGCTGGTCAACCTGGCCTACTACTTCGACTGGTTCCAGGCCGAGACGGTCAGCGAGCAACGCCTGGCCCTGCAGGAGCGGGCGGTGGAGCGCCTGGCGGAACTGTGCCAGCATCACCAGATCACCCTGGTGCAGCCTTCCAGCTACCGGGTGTTCGATGGTTCGCGGGCCACGGCCTACAGCGAAAAGGACGAACCGGTGCCGCTGGGGCTGCGCGGCCAGGCGTTGTGGCGCATCGAGCAGAGCGTGCGGGCGGCATGCCCGCAACATGTGCTGCTGCGCTTTGGCTGGCTGCTCGACGAAAGCATCGACGGCGCGCTGGGCCGCTTTCTGACCCGCGCCGAGCAACCGCAGGAACTGCTGCTGGCCGATGACCGGCGCGGCAACCCGACACCGGTCGACGATGCCGCCCGGGTCATCCTCTCGGTGCTCAAGCAGCTGGATTGCAGTGCGCCGTTGTGGGGCACCTATCATTACGCCGGCAACGAGGCGACCACGCCGCTGGCGCTGGGCCAGGCGATCCTCGCCGAGGCCGGCCATTATCGCCAGCTGGCCGTGCAGGCCCCGACGGCGCAGGCGCATGCTGCGCGGCCGGATGCCAGCGAAGAGCCGCAGCATGCGGTATTGGCCTGCAAGAAAATCCTTCATACCTTCGGCATCAAGCCGCGCGCCTGGCGTGCAGGCTTGCCGCCCCTACTGGACCGGTTCTACCGCCATGGCTGACGCCCCCATCCTGATCACCGGCGGTGCCGGCTTCATTGGCTCCCACCTGTGCGATGCGTTGTTGGACAAAGGCTACGCCGTACGTATTCTCGACGACTTTTCCACTGGCCGGCGTGGCAATCTGCAGGTTGATCATCCGCGCCTGCAACTGATCGAAGGCGATGTCGCCGATGCCGGGCTGGTCACGCAGGCGGCGGCCGGCTGCAGTGCCGTGGTGCACCTGGCCGCGGTGGCCTCGGTGCAGGCCTCGGTCGAGGACCCGGTGCGCACTCACCAGAGCAATTTCATCGGTACCCTGAACGTCTGCGAAGCCATGCGCGTGCACGGCCTGCGTCGGGTGTTGTTCGCTTCCAGCGCGGCGGTGTATGGCAACAATGGCGAAGGCGAATCGATTGCCGAAGACACCCCCAAGGCGCCGCTGACACCCTATGCCGTGGACAAGCTGGCCAGTGAACAGTACCTGGACTTCTACCGTCGCCAGCATGGCCTGGAGCCGGTGGTGTTCCGTTTCTTCAATATCTTCGGGCCGCGTCAGGACCCGTCCTCGCCTTACTCCGGAGTGATCAGTATCTTCTCCGAGCGCGCGGTGCAGGGCTTGCCGATAACGGTATTTGGCGACGGCGAGCAGACGCGGGACTTCCTCTATGTGGGCGATCTGGTCCAGGTGATGGTGCAGGCGCTGGAGCAGCCGCAGGTCGAGGAGGGGGCGGTGAACATCGGCCTCAACCAGGCCACCTCGCTGAACCAGTTGCTCGCAGCGTTGGAAAAGGTGGTGGGCCGTTTACCGACGATCAGCTACGCGGCGGCGCGTTCGGGTGACATTCGCCATTCGCGGGCGGATAATCAGCGCTTGCTGGCGCGGTTCGATTTCCCGCAGGCGACGCCGATCGTCGAGGGCCTGGCGCGGCTTCTGGGTAAGGGCTGACTACCCCAGGGGCGCTGTGCGCCCCTTTCGCGACACAAGGCCGCTCCTACAACAGCCCCGATCCTCACTGATGCTGCACTACCTTGCGCTGGCAATCCTCGGCCGCCAGGACTCGCCCGTCGTGGCTTCGTACCTGCAGTGTCTCCAGCGCCTGCCCGGTCACACGTTCCACCAGATCAGAACGCGCTTCACCTGCTTCGAACAGAAATCGCTCGCCCCACTGCCTCAAGCCAACTACCACCGGAAACACCGATCGCCCTTTCTCGGTCAGCACGTACTCCTTGTAGGCGCTGCCATCCGATGCCGGTTGCAGCGTCAATAGCCCGCTCTCCACCAGCGATTTCAGGCGTGAAGCAAGGATGTTCTTCGCCAGCCCGAGGTTCTTCTGAAACTCGCTGAAGCGTCGCAGGCCGTCGAAGGCATCACGCAGAATCATCAGCGCCCAGCGGTCGCCCAGCACCTCCAGTGCACGTGCCACGGGGCACTGCGCTTTATTTTCATCGAGCATTACAGCAAACCTGTCTTGATTATCTGGTTGCAGACTAAAACCACATTTGTTAAATATCCAGCATGTGGTTTCAATTCAAAACCAGATATCGAGACCTGCCCGATGCGCCCTGTGCTGACACGCTGGACAACGCTGTTGCTCGCCATAACCAGCGCCATGGCCGTGGCGACCGTGTATTTCGCCCAGCCTTTGCTTGAGTCGATGGCCGTCGACCTGGGTGTGGCGCAGCTGCAGATCGGCTGGGTAGTTGGCGCGACGCAGGCGGGCTATGCACTGGGGCTGCTGCTGATCGTGCCACTGGGGGACTTGATCGACCGCAAGCGCTTGTTGCTTGGGCAGTTACTCTGCTCGGCCCTGGCATTGGTCGGCGTAGCCCTGGCACCCAACTGGCCGCTGCTGTTGGCGACGCTGGCCATTACCGGACTGATGGCGGTCATGGTGCAGGTAATGGTGGCGCATGTGGCGAGTCTTGCTGCACCCGGCCAGCAAGGGCGGGCGGTGGGCACGGTTACCAGTGGGGTGGTGCTGGGTATTCTGCTGGCGCGGCTGGTCTCGGGCGGGCTTGCCGACCTGGCCGGTTGGCGCAGCGTATACCTGGTAGCCGCCGGGCTGCTAGCGCTGCTGGCGCTGGTGCTGTGGCGGTGCTTGCCGGCGGGACAGCCGATGGCGTTGCAGCCTGGCTACCGGGCACTGATCGCAGCCCAGTTCAGCTTGTATCGGCATGACCGCCTGCTGCGCCAACGCGGCTTGTTCGGCGTGTTGATCTTCGCTGCGTTCAGCGTGCTGTGGAGCGCCATGGTGATGCCCCTGAGTGCCGCGCCCTTGGCGTTGAGCCATAGCGAGATCGGCCTGTTTGGCATCGCCGGTGTGGCGGGCGCGTTGGCAGCAGGGCGCGCCGGTCGCCTGGCCGACCAGGGGCTGGGCGAACGCACCACCGGGTTGGCGCTGGCCCTGCTCACGCTGTCATGGCTGCCAACGGCCTTCGTCGGGCATTCTTTAACGGTGTTCGTGTTGGGTGTGCTGATGCTGGATCTTGCCGTGCAGGCAGTCCATGTCACCAACCAGAGCCTGTTGCTGGCCGGGCGCAGCGCCATGGCCAGCCGCTTGATCGGCGCCTACATGGGTTGCTATTCGCTGGGCAGTGGGCTGGGTGCGGTACTGGCGAGCTGGGTGTTTGCCCATTGGGGCTGGGCTGCGGTGTGTAGCCTGGGCATGGCCATCAGCGCGGTTGCGCTGGGGTATTGGCTGTGGCTACGACGGGCGAGGGCGGCCGAGGCCGCCCTGCAGTGTTCAGGTCAGAACTTGTAGCCAAGGCCGACCATATACACCCACGGGTCGACTTCGACGTTGACCTTGGTCTTGCTGTAGCCCAGTGCCGATGGGCCGTCGACGCTGGCTTTGGTGTCGATGTCGACGTACCAGACCGCGGCGTTGACCAGCAGGTTGTCGGTGAGCATGTAGTCCATGCCCAGCTGGCCGGCGATACCGACCGAGTCCTGCAGCTTGAGGTTGCTGAAGCCTTGTTGCTTGCGGGCACTGCTGAGGTCTTCATCGAAGAACAGGGTGTAGTTGATGCCCACCCCGGCATACGGCTGGAATCTGGAGCTTGGCTCCATCGGGTAGTACTGCAGCGACAGGGTCGGTGGCAGCTGCTTGATGTCTGCCAGCTTGCCATCCAGGCCGCCGCCCAGGCCCTTGACCCCGACGGTGTGCTTGAACGGGGTGGCCGCCAGCAGCTCCAGGCCGACGTGGTCGGTGAGCATGTAGGCGAAGGTCAGGCCCAGCTGGGTGTCGCTGTCCAGGGTTGCCTTGGTGCCGGAAACCTTGTTGCCATCGAACTTGAGGTCGCCGCTGCTTTCGTTGGGAGCGGTGGTGATGGCGCCGGCGCGCAGGATCATATCGCCTGCCTGATAAGCGTGGGCGGCAGGTGCGGCGAGCGCAAGGGCCACGAGTGAGGCGCCGAGCAAGGTCTTGTTCATGGAAGCTCCCAAAGGACGTGAGTAATCGAGTAGTCCAATGGTACGGATGCGTTTAAACAGAAAGTTTGACCCAGCTCAAAGAAGCGTCGCCACGAATTCGAAACAGTTCTCACTTCAGCTCATAAGCGTATATTTTTTCGGCTTCCATCTGGTAGCCGGCATCCGCCAATTCGCTGCTGGAGGCTCTAACTTGCAGCTTTCCCTCGATCCAGTAAGGCTGGTAAAGGTCTTCGATGCGCACGCCCATTTCGCTGTAGATGTGCACGATCTGGTTCGACGGTGGTGGAGGCACATGGATGCAGGCGCCGTAGTAGGGGACCAGCAGAAACTCGGTGGTGCGGCCTTCTTCGCTCACCTCCAGCGGCACGATGTAGCCGGGCAGCTTGATTTGCTGGCCGTCGAGGCTTTTCACCACTGGCGCATCGGGGGCCTGCTGGCGCGCCGGAGGCGCCGATTCGGCGGACAGTGCATCGCCGAGCTGCGACATGTCGTGCAGCGGCGCGAGTTGCGGCGGGATGACGGGGGCGCCTTCGGGGATCAGGGAAGGCCAGTCCAGTTCGCGGGGTTCGACGGCCCACAGCGGCATTGCCACTGTCAGCAGCAGGATCAGCAGTGTGTGTCGTGCGGGCCTCTTCGCAGGTTTACCCGCGAAAAAAGCGCTGAGGTTGCGGATCATTACCGGCTCTCAAAGGTGAATGGACAGGCCATCGGCCAGCGACTGCCGATAGGCACGCCACGCCGGCACGCTGCCCATCAGCAGCGCGGCCCCCAGGATGATAGCCAGCAATGTCCACTCATGAGTAATGGGCAGGGCCAGTGGCAGGTACAAGCCATAGTTGGCCTGTACGTACCCCTGTGCCAGGGCGATACCGGCATACAGCAAGCCAAGCCCGGCGATGATCCCGACTGCGGCCAGCGACAATGCTTCGAGTACCAGCAGGCCCGCGATATGCCAGGGCCTGGCGCCAACCGAGCGCAGTATCGCCATCTCCCGCCGACGCTCGTTCAGGCTGGTGAGGATCGCCGTGAGCATGCCGATCAGACCGGTCAGCACCACGAACAGCGAGACCACGAACAGCGCCTGCTCGGCAGTACCCATCAGGCTCCACAATTCCTGCAGCGCCACCCCGGGCAGGATCGCCAGCAGTGGCTCGTTGCGGTATTCGTTGATTTCCCGCTGCAGGCTGAAGGTGGCAATCTTGTTGTTCAGGCCAAGCATGAAGGCGGTGATAGCGGCAGGTTGCAGGTCCATCGTGCGCGCTTGTTCAGCACTGATGCGCCCTGCACCTCGGGCCGGCACGCCGTTGTGCCAGTCGATGTGGATGGCTTCCATACCGCCCAGGCTGATATGCAGGGTGCGGTCCACCGGCGTACCGGTGCGCTTGAGCACGCCAACCACGGTGAACGGTTTGTCGTCGTGCTTGACCAAGCTGACCGCGGCCACACCGTGCGCCAGTACCAGCTTGTCGCCAAGCTTGTAGTGCAACGCATCAGCCACTTCGGCACCGAGTACCACCTCGAACGGGTCATCGGCAAACGCGCGACCCTGGCTGAGCTCCAGGTGCTGGCGGCGGCCGTACTGGTAATGGCTGAAGTAGTCGCCGGTAGTGCCCATCACCCGATAGCCGCGGTGCGAGTCGCCCAGCGAGATGGGGATGGCCCACTTTACCCGCGGGTCATTGGCGTAGTGCTGGTAACTGTCCCAGCGGATGTTGTTGGTGGCGTTGCCGATGCGAAACACCGAGTACAGCAACAGGTTCACCGAGCCGGAGCGGGCACCGACGATCAGGTCGGTGCCGCTGATGGTGCTGGCGAAGCTGGCACGGGCCTCGGTACGTACCCGCTCCACGGCCAGCAACAGGCACACCGAAAGGGCGATGGCAAAGGCGGTAAGGAACGCGGTGAAGCGGCGGTTGGCCAGGCTGGCCAAGGCAAGGCGAAGCAGGTACATCAGGCCTCCCGGGGCTTGGCGGCACGGTTGAGTTCGGCCAGCGACAGGTGCCGGTCAAACAGCGGCGCCAGGCTCTGGTCATGGCTGACGAACAGCAGGCTGGCACCGGCGGCGCGGCATTCATCGAACAGCAGGCGGATGAAGGCTTCGCGCGTGTCGGCGTCCAGCGCCGAGGTCGGTTCGTCGGCGATCACCAGCTCGGGCTGGCCGATCAGCGCGCGGGCGGCGGCAACCCGTTGCTGCTGGCCGATCGACAGGCTGTCGGCGCGGCGCGCGAGCAGCATCGGGTCGCCCAGGCCTAGATGGGCCAGCAACGTGCTGGCCGCCTGGTCGACACTGCCATGGCGCTGCTCGGCGCGGGCCTTGCGGTTGTGCGAGAAGCGACAGGGCAGCTCGACGTTTTCACGTACCGAGAGGAACGGCAGCAGGTTGAACTGCTGGAAGATATAGCCGGTGTGGTCAACCCGGAAGCGGTCGCGCGCGCCCTGGCCCAGGCTGCCGAGGTCCTGGCCGAGCAACTGGATGCGCCCCTGGCCCGGCACGTTCACCCCGCCCAGCAAGCCCAGCAAGGTGGTCTTGCCGCTGCCGCTGGGGCCCTTGAGGAACAGGGCCTCGCCAACGTCCAGCTGGAACACCGGGATGTCCAGCAGCGCAGGCTGGCCTGGCCAGCCGAACACGAGGTCGCGCAGTTCGATCAACGGCTGGCGCATTCAGAACGCGACCGCTGCCTTGGCCGGCGTGGTTTCCAGGCCTTTCTGGCCGTTGGGGCCAATCAATTGCACGTTGATCTTCTGCGTGGCCGGGAAGGCCTTGAATAGCGGTGCGAGGTCCAGTTGCGTCAATTTATCCGGGCTAGCGCAGGTCAGTTGGTAATGGGCACCGATGTCGCTGTGTGCGTGGTCATGGTCATGATCGTCGTCGTCAGCTTTCGGGGCGTCACCGAACAACGGGCTTTCCAGCTCTTGCTGGTCTTCCTTGCACCCGGCGGCAGCCGGCAGGCCGAACAGTTTCAGCGGCTGCTCGAGCTGCTGGCGCACTGCCACGACCTTGGCTTTGTCGGCATCGCTGCTGGCGGCGTGTTCGAACCCGACCAGGTTCATGGCCGGGCTGTCCAGCTCCAGTTCAAGGGTATTGCCGTCGAGCACGGCATTGAGCCTGGCCACGCCATGCTCGTGGGCCCCAAGGGTGCCGTGGGCGTGGTCGTGATCGTGGTCATCGTCGTGGGCTTGGGCCACGGCCAGTGGCAACAAGGCGAAGGGCAGGGCGAGCAGCAGGCGGCGCATGGACGACTCCGGGACGGCTGGAAGATGTGGTTATGTTATAACAACTTTTCTGCGCGCTGCCAGCCTGCGTGGCGCAGGTTTCATGTTCGGGTAGCATGGTTGCATTGACCTGGGTTCAAGGAATGCATCATGAGGATTCGTGGACAGATCGGTGACTGGCCGGTGGACTTGACCATCGAGCTGGAGCCAGAAGAGTGGGCGCAGCTGCGGCGGCCAGAGGCGCCGGCGCTGGGGCAGACGGCTGCGGCGGCAACGGTGGCACCGCCGCGCCAGGATGACGGGCAATGGACGGCGGCGCGCGATGTGTTGCGCCTGGCAGGGCAGATGAGCGGGCCGGAGTTGCTCGACCGCCTGGAAGGGTTGGCCGGGAGTACGGCAGCGGGTAAACGGCTGCTGGTGCGCTTGCGGCACAGCAGTGAGGTGAAGGTGGAAAGCGGCGTAGACGCGCCGGTGTATCACTGGGTGGGGTGAGGTTTCAGCAAATTGGGGCCGCAAAGCGGCCCCAGTATTCTCAGAACATTGCCGCTGAAAGCTTGCGACGGTACACGCTGACCAGTGGGTGATCGCCACCGAGCAACTCGAACACCTGCAGCATCGCCTTCTGTGGCAAGCCATTGTCATAACCACGGTTACGCTGGAACAGCTTCAGCAACCCGTCCAGCGCCGCCTCATACTGCTGGCGCGCCAGCTGCTGCACGCTCAGCTGGTAGGCCGCCTCGTCATCCTGCGGGTTCTGCGCCAGGCGGCTCTTCAGGTCAGCCACTTCCGGTAGGCTGGCGGCCTGGCGCAGGAAAGTCAGCTGGGCCTTGGCACCGGCCAATGCCGCTTTATGCTCGTCCGTCTTGACCGCGTCCAGCACCACCTGGGCTTCACCCAGCTCACCGCGTTCGGCCAGGCAGCGGGCGTACAGGATCAACGCCTCGGCATTGCTGTTGTCCTCTCCGAGCAACGCCTGCAGCAGCGCCTCGGCCTCGGCAAAGCGGCTTTCGGCGAACAGCGCCTTGGCCTGCTCCAGCGGCGAGGCGGTAGGTGCGGCAGGCAGCTGCACATGCGGCTCGAGCATGGCGCGGATCGCCGACTCTGGCTGGGCACCGGCAAAACCGTCCACCGGCTGGCCATCCTTGAACAGCACCACGGTCGGCAGGCTGCGGATGCCGAACTGGGCAACCACCTGTTGCTCCACGTCGCAGTTGATCTTGGCCAGCAGCAGCTCGCCCTGGTAGCCCTCGGCGATCTTCGCCAGCAATGGCATCAGCGCCTTGCAGGGCGCGCACCACTCGGCCCAGAAGTCGACCAGTACCGGCTTGTGGAAGGAGTTCTCGATCACCAGTTGCTGGAAGGTGGCATCGGTGGCGTCGAAAATGTACGGCGTGTCTTGGCTCATCGCGACTCTCGCAAACTCATGAATGGCTCCACTATAAGGTGTCGCGGCTGGCGTGGTACAGGCTGACCCGGCGGAATTCGTGTGGCTCGGCCAGGTCCGGCAGGGTCAGGGCTTCGAGTACCCCCAGCTGCTGGTAGAGCGGGTGGCTGAAGTCGCGAACCCGCGAGTCGGCCACCAGCGCCTGACGGCCGCGGTCGAGGAAGGCGTCCAGCAGCGGCAGGTTGGCGCGGTCATACAGCACATCGGCGACCAGGATCAGGTCGAAGCGGTCGTCTTCGGCGAAGAAGTCGCTGCTGTAACCCAACTCCACCCCGTTCAGCGCAGCATTCGCCCGGCAGGCATTCAGGGCTAGCGGGTCGAGGTCGCAGGCCACCACCTCCAGCGCCCCGGCGCGGGCGGCGGCAATGCCGGCGATACCCGAGCCGGCGCCAAAGTCCAGCACGCGCTTGCCAGCGACCCACTCCGGGCGCTCGGCCAGGTAACGGGCCATGGCCAGGCCGCTGGCCCAGCAGAAGCTCCAGTACGGCGGGTCTTCCAGAATACGCCGGGTCTCCTCGCTGCTGAAGGCGCGGTCCATGTTCTGGTCGTCGATCAGCCACAGCTTCAGGTCGCAGCCAGGCAGTTCGCTGACGGTCAGGCGTGCTTCGCCGATCAGGCTGCTGAGCGCCTGTTGCAGGGCAAGCGGCGCCACTTATGGCGCCTTCTCGAAACGCAGCGGGCCGGTGGCCTGGTTCTGGGCCTGGGTAATGCGCACGGGCGGCAGGTGCAGGATCAGCTGGCCGGAGCGGCTGGCGCGGCCACGCAGCTCGACCCGGGCTCCGGCGGGGAAGGCCTCGGGGTTGAAACGCAGCTGGTAGGGCAGGGCCTGGCCGGTGCCGGTCAGGTTGCTGCTGGCCAGCAGGCGCTGTGGGCGGTCGCGTTCGTCGATGACCAGCAAGGCCAGTTCGACCTCGGCCCCGGCCGGGATTTCCAGCAAGGTGCCGCTCAGCTCGCGCTGGTAGGCCGGCAGCGGGCCCAGTACGTCGGCCGGCTTGGCCTCCCGGGCTGGCGTGGGTGCCGCAGGGGTATCGGGCTTCGGCCTGTCGCTGCCACAGGCGGCGAGCAGGGCGGCGCAGCACAGCACGACGAGCGCTCGGTAGTGCATGGGGTAGTCCTTCACGGGCAGATTTCCCATGGATGTTAACCCCTTTGGCTTGTCTTGCCAGTGGGATGCGCTACCATGGCCCTCCCTTTTTTTGTTGCCTGCCACCATGCACTGTCCCTTTTGCGGTGCCAACGACACCAAGGTCATCGATTCTCGCCTCGTTGCCGAAGGCGAGCAGGTGCGCCGCCGCCGCGAATGCGTGGCCTGTGGCGAGCGCTTCACCACCTTCGAAACCGCCGAGCTGGTACTGCCCCGGCTGATCAAGCAGGACGGCACGCGCCAGCCTTTCGACGAAGAAAAACTGCGCGCGGGTATGCAGCGGGCGCTGGAAAAGCGCCCGGTGAGCGTCGAGCGCCTGGAAGCCGCGCTGGCCCACATCAAGAGCCGCCTGCGCGCTACCGGCGAGCGGGAAGTCAAGTCGCTGGTGGTCGGTGAAATGGTCATGGCCGAACTGCGCAAGCTCGACGAAGTGGCCTATATCCGTTTTGCCTCGGTTTACCGGCGCTTCCAGGACCTCGACGAGTTCCGCGAAGAAATCGACCGCCTGGCACGTGAGCCGGCCAAAGAGTGAGCATGCCCAGCCAGACTGCCATCCTCGATGCCCACTACATGGCCCGCGCGCTGCAGCTGGCGCGCAAGGGGCTGTACAGCACCCACCCGAACCCGCGCGTGGGCTGCGTGATCGTGCGCGATGGCGAAGTGGTCGGCGAGGGGTGGCACGAGCGCGCCGGCGAGCCGCATGCCGAAGTGCATGCCCTGCGCCAGGCCGGTGAGCGTGCCCGGGGCGCCTGTGCCTACGTCACCCTGGAGCCGTGCAGTCACCATGGCCGCACGCCGCCGTGCGCCGAAGCGCTGGTCAAGGCTGGCGTGGCGCGGGTAGTCGCCGCCATGCAGGATCCTAACCCGCAAGTGGCGGGGCAAGGCCTGCGGCGCCTGGCCGAGGCCGGTATCGAAGTGGCCAGCGGGGTACTCGAGGGCGAGGCCCGCGCGCTCAACCCGGGCTTCCTCAAACGCATGGAACATGGCCTGCCGTTCGTTCGCGCCAAACTGGCGATGAGCCTGGATGGGCGCACGGCCATGGCCAGCGGCGAAAGCCAGTGGATCACCGGCCCGGCCGCGCGTTCTGCCGTGCAGCGCCTGCGCGCCCGCTCCAGTGTGGTGCTGACCAGCGCCGCCAGCGTGCTGGTCGACAATGCGCGCATGACCGTGCGCGGCGCCGAGCTGGGCCTGGATGCCGAAACCACCGCGCTGGCACTCAGCCGTGCACCGCTGCGCGTGCTGGTCGATGGCCGCCTGCGCCTGCCGCTGGACGCGCCGTTCTTCCAGGCCGGCCCGGCCCTGGTAGTGAGCGCTGTCGCGGATGACCCGCGCTATGCCGCTGCCGGCCACGAACTGCTCAGCCTGCCGGGCGATAATGGCCAGGTCGACCTGCCTGCGCTGCTGCGGGCGCTGGCCGCCCGTGGCGTCAATGAAATCCTGCTGGAGGCCGGTGCTGGCCTGGTTGGTGCCTTTGCCCGGCAGGGCCTGATCGACGAGTACCAGTTGTTCGTCGCTGGCACCTTCCTAGGCAGCCATGCACGCCCGCTGCTGGACTGGCCCCTGGACAAGATGAGCGAAGCGCCGCGGTTGAAAATTACCGGAATGCGCGCAGTGGGCGATGACTGGCTGGTCACAGCCGTGCCCCTGCCGGCGCCCGGCGTATAATGCCCGGCTTGCCCAGCGCAAACCGTTTCTGAGGAAGACCCAATGTTCACCGGCATCATCGAATCCATCGGCACCATCCGCAGCCTGACCCCCAAGGGCGGTGACGTGCGCGTCTACGTCGAAACCGGCAAGCTCGACCTGGCTGACGTCAAGCTCGGCGACAGCATCGCCGTCAATGGCGTGTGCCTGACGGCCGTCGAGTTGCCGGGCGACGGCTTCTGGGCCGACGTCAGCGTCGAAACCCTCAAGCGCACTGCCTTCATCGACCTCAAGAGTGGCAGCAAGGTCAACCTGGAAAAGGCCCTGACTCCCACCACCCGCCTGGGCGGGCACCTGGTCAGCGGCCATGTCGACGGGGTTGGCGAAATCATCTCGCGCAGCGATAACGCCCGCGCCATCCAGTTCCGCGTGCGTGCACCGAAGGAGCTGGCCAAGTACATCGCCCACAAGGGCTCGATCACCGTCGACGGCACCAGCCTGACGGTCAATGAGGTCAATGGCGCCGAGTTCGAGCTGACCATTGTCCCGCACACCCTGTCCGAAACCATCATGGCCGACTACCGCGCAGGGCGTCGGGTCAACCTTGAGGTCGACTTGCTGGCCCGTTACCTGGAGCGCTTGCTGCTGGGCGACAAGGCCGCCGAACCGAGCAAGGGCAGTGGCATTACCGAAAGCTTCCTGGCCGCCAACGGCTTCTTGAAATCCTGATTGAGAGGGGGTGCCGCGTGGCGCTCAACAGCATCGAAGAACTGGTCGAAGACATCCGCCAGGGCAAAATGGTCATCCTCATGGATGACGAAGACCGCGAGAACGAAGGCGACATCATCATGGCCGCCGAGTGCTGCCAGCCTGAGCACATCAACTTCATGGCCAAGCACGCCCGTGGCCTGATCTGCATGCCGATGACCCGCGAGCGTTGCGAAACGCTGAAGTTGCCGCTGATGGCGCCGCGCAACGGCTCGGGCTTCGGCACCAAGTTCACCGTGTCGATCGAGGCCGCCGAAGGCGTCACCACCGGCATTTCCGCCGCCGACCGTGCTCGTACCGTGCAGGCCGCCGCCGCCAAGGATGCCAAGGCCGAAGACATCGTCAGCCCAGGCCACATCTTCCCGCTGATGGCCCAGCCCGGCGGCACCCTGGCCCGTGCCGGCCACACCGAGGCTGCCTGCGACCTGGCGCGCATGGCCGGTTTCGAGCCGAGCGGGGTGATCTGCGAAGTGATGAACGACGACGGCACCATGTCGCGCCGCGCCGAGCTGGAAGTGTTCGCCGCCGAACACGGCCTGAAGATCGGCACCATCGCCGACCTGATCCACTACCGCATGATCCACGAGCGCACCGTGCAGCGCGTTTCCGAGCAACTGATCGAGAGCGAGCTGGGCGAATTCAACCTAGTCACCTACCGTGACGCGGTCGAAGGCGACGTGCACATGGCGCTGACCTTGGGCAAGATCTGCGCCGAAGAGCCAACCCTGGTGCGCGTGCACAACATGGACCCGCTGCGCGACCTGCTGCTGGTCAAGCAGCCAGGGCGCTGGAGCCTGCGCGCTGCCATGGCCGCCGTGGCCGAGGCTGGCAGCGGCGTGGTACTGCTGCTGGGCCACCCGCTGGACGGCGACGTGCTGCTGGCGCACATCCGCGAAAGCGCCGGCGAAGCGCCGGTCAAGGCGCCGACCACCTACAGCACCGTGGGTGCCGGTTCGCAGATCCTGCGCGACCTGGGTGTACGCAAGATGCGCCTGATGAGTTCGCCGATGAAGTTCAACGCGATATCCGGATTCGATCTGGAAGTTGTAGAATACGTGCCCTCCGAGTGACTTGAGGCGGCAAATGCGCCGTCCAGCTCGAGTCCATACCCCTGTCGAGGCCGCCAGCAAGCGGCCTCGCTCTTGAAGATGAGAATATCGGAATGACCCTGAAGACCATCGAAGGTACCTTCATCGCCCCCAAAGGTCGCTATGCTTTGGTGGTTGGCCGCTTCAACAGCTTCGTCGTCGAAAGCCTGGTAAGCGGTGCCGTTGATGCCCTGGTACGCCACGGTGTCAGCGAAAGCGACATCACCATCATCCGTGCCCCGGGCGCGTTCGAAATCCCGCTGGTGGCACAGAAAGTCGCCCAGCAAGGTGCCTACGACGCGATCATCGCCCTCGGCGCAGTGATCCGTGGCGGTACCCCGCACTTTGAATACGTAGCGGGCGAATGCACCAAGGGCCTGGCCCAGGTGTCCATGGAGTTCGGTGTTCCGGTGGCCTTCGGCGTGCTGACCGTCGACTCCATCGAGCAAGCCATCGAGCGTTCCGGCACCAAGGCCGGCAACAAAGGTGCTGAAGCTGCCCTGTCCGCTCTGGAAATGGTCAGCCTGCTGGCGCAGTTGGAGGCCAAGTGATTAGCGACGAAAGCGATCGTTTCAACCCGCGCGATCCAAAACCTGCGGATGCCGGCAAGCCGTCGAAGAGCGCCAAGCGTCGCGAAGCCCGCAAGCTCGCGACCCAGGCGCTGTACCAGTGGCACATGGCGCAGCATTCGCTGAACGAGATCGAAGCGCAATTCCGGGTCGATAACGATTTTTCCGATGTCGATGGCGCCTATTTCCGCGAGATCCTGCATGGGGTCCCGGCGATCAAGAGCGACATCGACAACGCCCTGAAGCCCTGCCTGGACCTGCCACTGGACGAGCTCGACCCGGTCGAGCTGGCCGTGCTGCGGCTGTCCACCTGGGAGTTCATCAAGCGCGTTGACGTGCCGTACCGCGTGGTGATCAACGAGGGTGTCGAGCTGGCCAAGGTCTTCGGTGCCACCGACGGCCACAAGTTCGTCAACGGTGTGCTGGACAAGCTGGCGCCGAACCTGCGCGAAGCAGAAGTCAAGGCGAACAAGCGCTGATCCTGGCGCAGCTGGCCCATGGGTGAGTTCGAACTGATCAACCATTACTTCGCCGCCGCGCCCTGTGCGCAAGGTGGCGAGGGCGTGGCGCTGGGTATCGGCGACGACTGTGCCCTGCTGGACCTGCCCCCTGGCGAGCAACTGGCGGTGTCCACCGACACCCTGGTCGCCGGCGTGCATTTCCCTGCGGTGTGCGATCCGCTTCTGCTGGGGCAGCGGTCGTTGGCCGTGGCGGCCAGCGACCTGGCGGCCATGGGCGCGACGGCCATAGGCTTCACCCTTGCGCTGACCTTGCCCGACGTCGGCCCCGACTGGCTCGAAGCATACGCCAACGGCCTCAGCCGCATGGCTCATCGGTGCCGCATGAGCCTGATCGGTGGCGACACCACCCGTGGCCCGTTGAGCATAACCGTTACCGTGTTCGGCCGTGTGCCCGTCGGCCAGGCGTTGCGCCGCAGTGGCGCGCGGCCGGGCGACCTGCTGTGCGTGGGCGGTTCGCTGGGCAAGGCTGCCGGTGCGTTGCCGCTGGTGCTGGGTGAGCGACAGGCGCCTGCCGAGCAGGCCAAGCCGCTGCTGCGCCATTATTGGGCGCCGATGCCGCAGTTGACCCTCGGCACGTGGCTGCGAGGCCGCGCTACGGCTGCGCTGGATATCTCCGACGGCCTGCTCGCCGATTGTGGTCATATCGCCAAGGCATCCGGGGTCGCCCTTGAGGTGAACCTGGCCCAGGTACCAGTGTCTGCTGAGGTGGAGGCATTACTGGGTCGTGAGGCCGCAGTGCAGGCCGCGCTTAGCGGAGGCGATGATTACGTGCTGGCCTTTACCCTGCCGCGTGAAGCACTTGCATCCCTGACAGCCCTGGGTTTCATCGAAGTGCATGTCATTGGCCGCGTAGTCGAAGGGCAGGGCGTGACCTTGCGCGACGCGCAAGGCCGGGACATCACCCCCGCGCAACGCGGCTACCAACATTTCAGGGAGACACCGTGACCGATCACCCCAACCAGGTGCCTGCGGAGTTCGTTCCGCCCTCGGTCTGGCGCAACCCATGGCACTTCATTGCCTTTGGTTTCGGCTCCGGCACCTTGCCCAAGGCCCCGGGTACCTGGGGCTCGCTGGTCGCCATCCCGTTCATCCCGCTGTGGCAGATGCTGCCCGACTGGGGCTACTGGCTGCTGCTGGGCGTGAGCATGCTGTTCGGTTTCTGGCTGTGCGGCAAGGTCGCCACCGACCTGCGTGTGCATGACCATGAAGGCATCGTCTGGGACGAAATCGTCGGCATGTGGATAACCCTCTGGCTGGTGCCGGAAGGCTGGCAGTGGCTGCTGGCAGGGTTCCTGATGTTCCGCTTCTTCGACATCCTCAAGCCGTGGCCGATCCGCTGGGTCGACCGCCACGTACATGGGGGTGTCGGGATCATGCTCGACGATATCCTGGCCGGTGTGTTCGCCTGGCTGGGCATGCAGGTGCTGGTGTGGGCGGTTGCCTGATTCGCCGGCGTTTGCCGACGCTGCTGCTGGCCATGCTGCTCAGCTTTGCGCCATGGATAGCGGCTGCCGAGGGCTTGCCTGCTCAAATCCGCCTGGTCAGCGAGGAGTGGCTCGACTACACCAATGGCGACGGTACCGGGGTGGCCTGGGATGTGCTGCGCAAGGTGTTTGAGCCGGCCGGGGTCAAGGTGGCAACCCAGGGCGCGCCCTACAGCCGTGCGGTCGGCCTGGTCAAACGTGGCGAAGCGGATGCCTGGGTGGGTTCGTACAAGGAAGAGGACGCCGACAACCTGTATCCGCGCTGGCACTTCGACATGGACCACATCTACGCCTTGGGCCTGGCCAGCAAACCTGTACCTACCCGGGACACGATCGGCCAATACCGTCTGGTCTGGGTGCGTGGCTACAATTTCGGCCATTACCTGCCTGATGTGCGTGATTCCCGGGAGGTGCAACGCCGCGAAGGCATCCTGCCGATGCTCGAACATGATCGGGTGGACTTCTATATTGATGCGCGGACCGAGGTCGATCACGTGCTCGCCCAGACTTCCCAGCCCGAGCGTTTCCGCCGCACCCATGTAGCCGAACTGCCGTTGTACCTGGCCTTCGCCCGCAACGACCGGGCCAAGGCCCTGCGTGATCTGTTCGACAAGCGCATGGCCGAGTTGGTACGCAGTGGTGAACTGAAGCCGATTTTCGAACACTGGCAGCAGCCGTATCCGTTCACGCCGGGCAGCAAACCACAATAAGGCTCGCCAAATGGCATGCATGGGTCGCCTGCGGCAGCGCTACCGGGTGCTGATCTCTAAGCATCGAACTTTTCGATCTTACCCCACGGTATTCAGCCAGCGCACAGCCGCCAACCTGCTGATACAATCGGCCCACTAGAAATTTCCTACTTATTCCAGGAGCACAACGTGCCCGTCGTCTTTGTTGCCGCCTCTAAACTCCCGACTCCCTTCGCGACCTTCACCATGCATGGTTTCCTCGACGAAGCCACGGGGCGTGAGCATGTGGTGCTCAGCTTGGGTGACATCGCAGATGGCCAGCCGGTGCTGGGGCGTCTGCACTCCGAGTGCCTGACCGGCGACGCCCTGTTCAGCCAGCGCTGTGACTGTGGCTCGCAACTGGAAGCGGCATTGCAGGCCATCGCCCGCGAGGGCCGTGGCGTGCTGCTGTACCTGCGCCAGGAAGGCCGTGGTATCGGCCTGCTGAACAAGATTCGCGCGTATGAGCTGCAGGATGGTGGCGCCGATACCGTCGAAGCCAACGAGCGCCTGGGCTTTGCCGCCGACCAGCGCGACTACGCCATGTGCCTGCCGATGCTGGAGCACCTGGGCGTGAAGTCGCTGCGCCTGATGACTAACAACCCGCGCAAGGTGAAAGCCCTGACCGACATGAACATCGTCGTCGCCGAGCGCGTGCCGCTGCACACCGGGCACAACCCGCACAACCGCTATTACCTGGCAACCAAGGCCGGCAAGCTCGGTCACATGCTGGGTAACGAGCACCAGGGCGAGGTGCCCCAGGCGTGACTCGCGCCGAGGTCAAGCGGCGTCTGGCGCTGGCGTGGTGGCAATACCTGGCGGTGGGCCTGGTGCCGCTGCCGGTCATGGCCTGGGCCTTTGGCGGTGGTGATGCGCTGGTGCCCGTGCTGGCCATGCCGCTATTCATTGCCGGGGCGGCGACCATGTTCCTCAGCCTGCCGCGTTTTGCTGCCTACAAGCGCGCGTTGATTGCCACCTCGCAGGTACTGGGCACTGGCGACGAACCCGCCGCCTGGATCGAGCTGGCGCGGGTGCGGCGCCTGGCCATGCTGTATGCCTGCTTCCCGGCCTGGGTCGCTGCGCTGTCGGTGTTGGTCGGCCTTGAGGCGGTGCCGCAGATTCTGCTGGCGTTGTCCACCGTGGTGGTGCTGTACCTCTACCGCATTCCGCGCCAGCTCGGCTGACGCCTGCCGCAGGGCCCGGTGGGCAGGCGATCGAAGCCATGGGCCGCAAAGCGGCCCCAAGGGATTACAACCCGAGCCAGGCCATTCGAGCCTTCACCGAAGCCTCGATGCCGGCTGCATCCAGCCCGCACTCGGCCAGCATCTGCGCCGGCTTGGCATGCTCGACATAAATGTCCGGTAGGCCCAGATGCAAAAGTGGTTTCACGATCGCCTGGCTGGCCAGGAACTCGCCGACGGCAGCACCCGCACCGCCCATGATGGCGTTTTCTTCGATGGTTACCAGCAGCTCATGGCCAGCGGCCAGCTCCAGCACCAGCGCCTCGTCCAGCGGTTTGACGAAGCGCATGTCGACCACGGTAGCGTTGATCTGCTCAGCCACTTGCATGGCCTCCGCCAGCTGTACGCCGAACACCAGCAAGGCGACTTTCTCGCCTTGGCGCCGCACCACACCCTTGCCGATCTCCAGCGGTTCCAAGTCACCGCTGATCGGCGCGTTGGGGCCGGTGCCGCGCGGGTAGCGCACCGCCGCAGGGCCGTTGTACAGGTGGCCGGTGCTGAGCATCTTGCGCAGCTCGTTCTCGTCGCTCGGGGTCATCACCAGCATGCCCGGGATACAGCGCAGGTACGACAGGTCATAGCTGCCTGCATGGGTCGGGCCATCTTCGCCGACCAGGCCGGCGCGGTCGATGGCGAACAGCACGTCGAGGTTCTGCACCGCCACATCGTGGATCAGCTGGTCATAGGCGCGCTGCAGGAAGGTGGAATAGATCGCCACCACCGGCTTGCTGCCCTCGCAGGCCATGCCGGCCGCCAAGGTCACGGCATGCTGTTCGGCAATCGCCACATCGAAGTAGCGCTCCGGGTAGCGTTCGCTGAAAGCGACCAGGTCGGAACCTTCCTTCATCGCCGGGGTAATGCCCACCAGGCGGTTGTCGGCAGCGGCCATGTCGCACAGCCACTGGCCGAACACGGCGGAATACTTGGGGCCGCTGGCTTTTTTCGGCGCCGCTGGCTTGTCTGCCGGCTCCAGCTTGGTGATGGCGTGATAGCCGATCGGGTCGAGTTCGGCCGGGGCGAAGCCTTTGCCCTTCTTGGTCACTACGTGGAGGAACTGCGGGCCCTTGAGGTCACGCATGTTGCGCAGGGTGGCGATCATGGTTGGCAGGTCATGACCGTCGATCGGGCCGATGTAGTTCCAGCCCAGCTCTTCGAACAGCGTGCCCGGCACCAGCATGCCTTTGGCGTACTCTTCGGTGCGGCGGGCGATCTCCCAGGCGCCTGGCAGGCGCGACAGCACTTTCTTGCTGCCCTCGCGCATGCTCGCGTAGGTGCGGCTGGAGAGGATCTTGGCCAGGTAGTTGGACAGGCCGCCTACGTTGCGCGAAATCGACATGTCGTTGTCGTTGAGGATCACCAGCATGTCAGCGTTGACTTCCTGGGCGTGGTTCAACGCCTCGAAGGCCATGCCGGCGGTCAGCGCGCCGTCACCAATCACCGCGATCGACTTGCGCGCGCTGTTCTGCAGACGGGCGGCAATGGCCATGCCCAGCGCGGCGCTGATCGAGGTGCTGGAATGGCCGACGCCAAAGGTGTCGTACTCGCTCTCGCTGCGGCGCGGGAAGGCGGCGATGCCGTCTTTCTGGCGCAGGCTGAGCATGCGCTTGCGACGCCCGGTGAGGATCTTGTGCGGGTAGGCCTGGTGGCCGACGTCCCACACCAGCCGATCGTCCGGGGTGTCGAAGACGTAGTGCAGGGCGATGGTCAGCTCGATGACGCCCAGGCCGGCACCAAAATGCCCACCGGTCTGGCCCACGGTGTAGAGCAGTTCCTGGCGCAGCTCGTCGGCCAGGGTCTCCAGGTCGGCTTCGGCCAGCCGGCGCAGGCCGGCAGGCGTGTCAGCGCGGTCGAGCAACGGCGTGACCGGGCGTTCGCGGGGGATCTCTTGAAACGTCGTGGGCATCAGGCGAGTCGTTATAGGTGTGTAAGACGCGGCAGTTTACCCCATTGTAGGAAATACTGCCCATTCAGACGGGTGTTGCACAGGCCGCACGGCGGCCCCAGGCAATCAGTTGCGCCGTTCGACAATGTAACGCGCCAGCGCGCGTAGTGGTTCGGCCTTGTCGTCAAACCCTTGCAGGGCGACCAGCGCCTGGTCGCGCAGTTCGATGGCATAGGCCTTGGCCGCGTCCAGGCCCAGCAGCGCCGGGTAGGTCGGTTTGTCGCGGGCGATGTCGGCGCCCTGGCGCTTGCCGAGGGTGGCAGTGTCGCTTTCCACGTCGAGGATATCGTCCTGCACCTGGAACGCCAGGCCAATGGCCTGGGCGTAGGCCTGCAGGGCATCCAGTTGCGCCTGTTCGGCGCGGGCGCTGGCCAGGGCGCCCAGGCGCACGCTGGCTTCGATCAGCGCGCCGGTCTTGTGCCGGTGCATGAGTTCCAACGCCTGCTGGTCCAGCTTCAGGCCGACCGAGCCGAGGTCGATGGCCTGGCCGCCGACCATGCCCGCCGGGCCGGCAGCCTTGGCCAGTGCCTGGACCATGGCCAGGCGGATGCTGTCGGCCTGTGGGCTCAGGCGCGGGTCGAGCAGGGCACCGAAGGCCAGGCTCTGCAAACCGTCGCCGGCGAGAATGGCACAGGCTTCGTCGAATGCCTTGTGGGTGGTTGGCTGGCCCCGGCGCAGGTCGTCGTCGTCCATCGCCGGCAGGTCATCATGCACCAGCGAATAGGCGTGGATGAGTTCCACCGCACAGGCAGCGCCGTTGGCCTGTTCGGCCGGGGCGCCGAGGGCTTCGCAGGCGGCATAGGCCAGCAGCGGGCGCACGCGCTTGCCACCGTTCATCACGCTGTAGCGCATGGCCGCGTAGAGGCGCTCGAGTTCCCGGGTCGGGGCGACGAACAACGGCTCGAGTGCGGCGTCGACCCGTGCCTGGCAACTGGCCTGGTAGGTGCCGATCATGCTTCCGGCTCCGCGTCGAAGGGCTGGGCGGCCAGCTCGCCATCGCGTTCCAGCAGGATCTGCACCTTCTGCTCAGCCTGAGCCAGGGCGCCCTGGCAATCACGGGTCAGGGCGATGCCTTGTTCGAAGGCGGCCAGCGACTCTTCCAGCGACAATTCGCCGTTCTCCAGGCGCTCGACCAGGGCTTGCAGGTCTGCGAGGGATTGCTCGAAATCGAGGGAGGCTTTTTTGCGGGCCATGGCGACTGTCTCGGTGGCATTCAGAACGGCGCGACACTAGCAGAGCGGGGCGGGGGGAGCAAACTTCCGGCAGCCTGAGGTCGTATTTGCCGGCCTCTTCGCGGTATTGCACGGGTTTCGAATACGGTGCGCACCCTGTAGGGGCAACTGTCTTGCTCAATTTCTAAATGCTGGCGCGGTCGCTGTGGGAGCGGGCTTGCCCGCGACACGGGCTTGCCCGTGCCATCCACCGCGTCGCCTGCTTCGCGAATGAATCCGCTCCTACAATTGACGCCGTACCTGGTAGGAGCAACTGTCTTGCTCAATTTCTAAAAGCTGGCGCGGTCGCTGTGGGAGCGGGCTTGCCCGCGAACACGGGCGAAGCCCGTGCCATCCACCGCGTCGCCTGCTTCGCGGATGAATCCACTCCTACAGTTGAAGCCGTACCTGGTAGGAGCGGGCTTATCCGCAAAATGGGCCGCAAAGCGGCCCCATGCGGTGGTCAGGCTGGCTCGGCTTCCCGCTCCAGCAGCGCTTCACGGTACTGCGCCAGCTCCTCGATGGTCAGCACCGGCAAATTGTACTGCCGCGCATACACCGCCACCTGCTCGCCGCGCGCCATGCTGCCATCGGGGTTCATCAGCTCGCACAGCACCGCCGCCGGGCGCAGGCCGGCCAGGCGCGCCAGGTCCACCGAACCTTCGGTGTGGCCACGGCGGGTCAGCACTCCGCCATTGCGCGCGCGCAACGGGAATACATGGCCCGGGCTGACGATATGGCGCTGCCCGGCGGTAGAACGCAGTGCCGCGGCGATGGTGGTGATGCGGTCCTGGGCGGAAACCCCGGTGCTGATACCCTCGGCTGCCTCGATGGTGACGGTGAACCCGGTGCCATGACGGGCCTGGTTGTTTTGCACCATCGGTGCCAGCTGCAGCTCGTCGACGGTGGCTTCGTCCAGGCACAGGCAGACGATGCCGCTGCAATCGCGAATCATCATGGCCATGGTCTGCAGCGAAATGTTCTCGGCGGCGGCAATGATGTCCGCTTCGTCCTCGCGGTCGTCATCGTCGAGCAGCAGTACCGGGCGCCCGGCCTGGAACGCGGCGATGGCGGCGCTGACGTTGGGGAATTGCAGGTGGTGCTGGGTGGACATGAAACGCTCCTCGTGAATGATCGATGAACGTCTCGGGGCGAACAAAATGCGTGCGCAGGGGCGCCCGGATGGCCCCTGCCTGACGCCTTCTTTCATCCGGACTATGACCGTCGGCCCTGGAATTGCACCAGGTCTGCTGACCCCCGGCATGGCCGGGGCGCTCGCGGGCTCATCTTTCGATTTACCGCCGGTGGGGACTTTCACCCCGCCCTGAAGACCGGCCAAGCATACCGCACCTCGCCACCCCGCTGGCAACCCACGGCCCTACGACCTTTGGCGGTATCATGCCGGCATGGCCCTTAAGGAACAGCCCCATGGACATTCTCCAGGTCGCCGGCGGCAAGCCGGTCAAGTTATGGACCGACGGCGTGCCGGTCGAGGACGACGCCCGCCGGCAATTGCTCAATACCGCCAGGATGCCGTTCATCTTCAAGCACCTGGCGGTGATGCCGGACGTGCATCTGGGCAAAGGTTCGACCATCGGCAGCGTGATCCCGACCGTTGGCGCGATCATCCCCGCAGCGGTAGGGGTAGACATCGGCTGCGGCATGATCGCCGCGCGCACCTCGCTGCACGCCCGCGACCTGCCGGACCACCTGCATGGCCTGCGCAGCGCCATCGAGCAGGCGGTGCCGCATGGCAAGACGTTCGGCAAACATGACCAAGGCGCCTGGGCCGATGTGCCGGCCCAGGCCGACCAGGCCTGGGGGCGGTTGGCCGGGCGCTTCAAGGCCATTACCGACAAGTACCCACGCCTGGCGAAGAGCAACAACCGCCAGCACCTGGGCACGCTGGGCGGTGGCAACCACTTCATCGAGGTGTGCCTGGACGAGGCCGACCGTGTCTGGTTCATGCTGCACAGCGGCTCGCGGGGGGTGGGCAATGCCATTGGCAACCTGTTCATCGAACTGGCCCAGGCCGACATGCGCCAACACCTGGCCAACCTGCCAGACAAGGACCTGGCGTACTTCGAGGAAGGCAGCCGGCATTTCGCCGACTACGTCGAAGCGGTGCAATGGGCGCAGGACTATGCCCGGCAGAACCGCGAGTTGATGATGCTGGCGGTGGTCGGTGCCGCCCGCAAGGTATTGGGCAAGCCGTTCGAGGCCAGCCTGGAAGCGGTGAACTGCCACCACAACTATGTGCAGCGCGAGCAGCATTTTGGCCGCGAGGTGCTGGTGACGCGCAAGGGCGCGGTGTCGGCGCAAAAAGGGCAGCTGGGCATCATTCCTGGTTCGATGGGGGCCAGGAGCTTCATCGTGCGTGGGCTGGGTAACGAGGAGTCGTTCTGTTCCTGCAGCCATGGCGCCGGGCGGGTGATGAGCCGGACCAAGGCCAAGAGCCGCTTCACCGTTGAGGACCAGCGACGGGCCACGGCGCATGTGGAATGCCGCAAGGACAAGGAGGTGATCGACGAGATCCCGATGGCCTACAAGGACATCGATGCGGTGATGCGCGCACAGCAGGAATTGGTGGAGGTGGTGCACACCTTGCGCCAGGTGGTGTGTGTGAAGGGCTGACGGGGGTATCGCCTGTGCCTGCCCATGCGCGGGTAAACCTGCGAAGAGGCCAGTGCGAAATTATCGGGACATCCCTTCAATCACCTGCTTCAGCGAGGCCGCTAACATCGGCCCATGCCCCAGCCCGTCAAAGCGCTCGAACCGTACCTGCAACCCCGGCACCTTGGCCAGGTCCGCCAGCAGCTCCCGCGCCGCCTGTTCGCCATCACCTTGCACCGGCATGCGCGGGTTGGCCGGCTCCTCACTCCCGCGCATCAGCAACAACCGAGGCCGGCTGCTACCCAAGCGCTGGCCAAGCCCCTGCGCCTCATGCACGATCGCACCGTCTTGCCACCATAGCGATGGGCTGGCCGCCACATAGTCACTGAAAGCCCCAGGCCGGGTGAACAGTGCATGCAGCACAGCCAAGCCACCATAGGAATGCCCCCACAACGTCTGCCGCTGCAGGTCGATCGGTGCCACACCCGCCACCAGCGGCCGCATGCGCTCGTTCAGCAGATCGAGGAACGCATCCACGCCACCGCTCGGTTGCGCGGTCAGCGGGTCCAACTGCTCAGCCTGCCCAGGCACCGCCGGGGTGTAGTCATAGGTACGCCCGACCCGCTCGATCCGCTGATCGGTCTGGTACCCCACGGCCACCAGCAATGGCGCCTGGCCGGCGGCAAGCTTGCCCAGCAGCCGGCTGTCCAGCGCCCCCAGCGCGGCGTTGCCATCGAGCATCCACAGCACCGGGTAACCCGCCGCTGGCGCTGGGCTGTCTGGTTTGCCGACCCACAAGCGGTAATGGCGCTGGCCATCGGCCGAGTCCAGGTCGAGCTGGCTGAAGCGGTAGGCCAGGTCCTGTCGCTGCAGCAGCGAGGTATCCATCCTTTGTTGATGCTCGGGCTGCGCGAGGGCAGCCGGGGCCGCAAGGGCCAGCGCCAAAGCCAGCGTCAGGGTCATCTTGCTCATCAGGTGTCTCGTCAGGGCGTTGCAAGGAGCGCAAGGCTGGAGCGCCCAGATGATAATCAGTCCTGATTGAGCGTAAAGCGCCTTAACTTTCTAAACAGTCCTGGCCCATCGGCAAGGTCATGTGCAGGCACAGGCCCGGGTGACCATTGCTGGCCCACAAGCGACCGCCTTGCAGTTCGATGGCGCGGCGGGCGATGGCCAGGCCCAGGCCGAAGCCCGCGCCGCTGTCGGTAAGCCGCTGGTAGGGCTTGAAGATGCGTTCGAGCTCGGCGTGCGGCACCCCGGGCCCCTGGTCACTCAGGCGCAGGTGCCAGCAGTCGCCCTCGGGCCAGCCATCCAGACTGACCCGGCCCTCGACCGGGGAGTGGCGGATGGCATTGCGCATCAGGTTTTCCAGGGCTTGGGCCAGGCTGTCCAGGTGCGCTTGCACCACGCAGTCGGTGCCGAGCGAGCAGGGCAGGCGGGCGCGGTCCCAGCCGCTTTCGAAGCAGATGTCCTGGCACAAGGCTTCCCACACCGAAACCATCAACACCGGTTCGGTCGGCAAGCTGGGCTGTTCGGTGTCCATCCAGGCCAGGTCCAGCGTGTCCTCCAGCAACTTCTGCATGTCGGTCACCTCGCGGTCCAGGCGCTCGCGCAACTGGGCCGGCGGCAAGCTGCTGTCATGGGCGATGCGCAGCCGCGCCAGCGGCGTGCGTAGTTCGTGAGACAGCGTGCGCAGCAACAGGCGCTGTTGCTCCAGGCTCTGGCGCAGGCGCCCGGCCATGTGCTCGAAGGCCTGCGCCAGCTCACCAAGCTCATCGCGCCGCTCCTGCAGGGGCAGGGCCGGGCTGTCGAGGTCGTCGGCACGCAGAGCGTCGGCGCGGTCGCGCAGGCGGTTCAGTGGCACCACAAGGTGGCGGTACAGCGCCACAACCAGCAGCAGGGCGAACAGCGTGGGGGCAACGCCATGGGTAATCACATGGGTCCATGGGGTCAGCCCGGTGGGCAGCAGGCGCTCGGGCAGTTGCATTACCAGGCGGCCGTGCTCGGGGTGTTGCGGAAACTCGATGCTGACGTAGGGCAGTTCATCCTGCAGGCGCCGGCTCATCGGCCAGTCGAGCTTGCGCATGAAGGTCAGGTGGCTGGCTTCCTCAGCGCTCAGTGGGGTGCTGCCAAGGCTCTGCAGGTGCGGCCCGACCAGCGCCACCCAAGTGCCCTCGGCCTGTTCCAGTTGCCTGCGCCAGGCCTCGGCAGCCTCCGCGCCGCCTTGCTCCCAGGCCTGTTCGGCTTGCTGTGCAAAGCGCGCCAGGTAGTCCTGGTCGGCTTGGGACAGGAAGTAGGTACTGCGCTCCACCGACAGGCCCCAGGTCCAGATCAGCCAGGTCAGCAACAGGCAGAAGCCGACCTGCAGTACGGCCAGTTTCCATAGCAACGGATGACGGCGCATCAGGCGTGTTCCGTATCGATCAGCATGTACCCTTGGCCGCGTACGGCCTGGATCTGCAGGTGCTGGGCAGCGACGTCGGCCAGCTTGCGGCGCAGGTTGCACACATGTACATCCAGGCCGCGGTCCAGGCGGGTGTAGGCCCGGTGCAGCACGGTCTGGTAGAGAAATGGTTTGCTCAAGGCTTCGCCGGGGTGGGCCCGCAGGGTGGCCAGCAAGCGGAATTCGGATGCGGTGAGGCCGGCAGCCTTGCCGTTGTGGATAACGTCCTGGCGATCCTGGTCGAGTATCACCCCGCCGACGTCAGCACGCAGCGCCGTGCCGCGATCGAACGCCACCCGCCGCAGCAATGCATCGACCCGGGCGTCCAGCTCGGCCAGGCTGAAGGGCTTGGGCAGGTAATCGTCCGCGCCACGGGTAAAGCCAGTGATGCGATCCTGCTCGGCCCCTAGCGCCGACATCAGCATGACCGGCACCGCCTGCTGCCGACGCAACGCGTCGAGCAGACTGAGGCCGTCGATGCCCGGCAGCATGATGTCCAGCAGCACCAGCTCGAACCGTGATTGCTGAATGGCATCCAGGGCCTGGGCGCCAGTGGCGCAGGTATGCACCGAAAAACCGCGGTGGAGGAAATGGCTTTCCAGGTCCTGACGCAGGCGTTGATCGTCTTCGGCGAGGAGGAGTGAGGTGGGCACGGCGAGCCTTGAATGAGAATTTGTATCAGTTGCGAATCATCCCATTGCCGGCAGGGCGAGGGCAACGCCTGGATGTGTTAAGAAGGTTAATCCTGCTGCACCCCTGGGTTCCCTTCGGTATCGTTCGCAAAAAGCAACTTGTTTCGTTTGCGAATTAATACCATTTGGGGAAAGGGCGTGTCATGAGCAGTTTCAAAAGGTTGGGGGACCCGCGACGGGTTCGGGGCTGGCTGGTGCTGGGGCTGCTGGCGCCGTTTTCATTGTCGGCCCTGGCCGAGACGGTAGCGACCCAGGCGGCTGCCGAGGACAGCGCGCTTGACCTGCCGGCATTGACCATCGAAGGCAACCGCCTGTACGACATGCTGCCGTCGGAAGAAACCGGTGGCTACAGCGTGGATGCCGCCACTGTGGGCACCAAGACCCCCGCAGCGCTCAAGGACATCCCGCAATCGATCACGGTCTACACCCAGGACTACGTCAAGGACCGTCGGTTCGTGCACCTCGATGACCTGGCCAAGTACACCGCCGGCCTGCGTACCTTGACCAACGACAGTGGCCGCTCATCGATCTACGCCCGTGGCTACGAGTACAGCGAGTTCAATATCGACGGCCTGCCGGCGCCCATGGCCAGCATCTTCGGTACAGTACCGTCGCTGGCGGCGTTCGACCGTGTCGAGATCATGCGTGGCCCGGCCGGGCTGTTCAGCAGCACCAGCGAGCTGGGCGGCATCGTCAACATGGTGCGCAAGCGCCCGACCGCCGAGTTCCAGGGCCACGTCGAAGGCAGCTATGGCACCTGGGACACCAACCACGAGGAAATCGACCTGAGCGGGCCGCTGGATGATGCCGGCCGCGTGCGCGGGCGCTTCATCGCCTCGCGTGACGACAGCAATGGCGAGGTCGACTACAACGCCAACACCAGCAACAGCTACTACGGTGCACTGGACGTCGACCTGGACGACGCCACCACCCTGTCGTTCGGCCTGATTCATGAAGTGAAGAACATCACCCCGCACAACGGCTATCCGGCAACGCTGTCCGGCGAAGTGCCCGACTTCAGCCACTCGAAGTTCCTGGGAGCCGACTGGAACTACTTCGACGGCAAGACCACTGATCTGGTCGCCGAGCTGACCCACCGCTTCGACAACGGCGGCTATGGCCGTGTCGCTGCCCGTGGCTCGCACCGCGACACCAATTACCTGTACGCCTTCACCGCGACCAACGCCACCACTGGCGCCAACTCCGAGCGCGCCAGCGCCCGCGATTTCACCCAGGACACCTACTCGCTGGACGCCAGCTACAGCCAGCCGTTCGAAACCTTCGGCCAGGTCAGCGAGTTCGTGGTCGGCAGCGACTACAAGAACTACGACACCGAGTACCTCAACGGCACAACCAACCTGGGCGCCATCAACGTCAACACCTACTCGCCGAAGCAGTTCGCCAAGCCAGCGCCGAACTACAGCACCGAGACCGGTACGCAGGAAGAGGAATACGGCCTGTACTCCAAGGTCACCTTGCGCCCGGTCGAGCGCCTGGCGCTGATCGCCGGGGGCCGCTTCAGCTGGTATCGCGGTGATTTCTACACCACCACCCTCAGTAGTGGCGCCACCACCAACGACAGCAAGCGCGTGGATGGCCATTTCACCCCGTATGGCGGCCTGGTCTACGACCTGACCGAGAACCATGCGCTGTACGCCAGCTATTCGCAGGTGTTCAAGCCGCAGTCCGACACCGACAGCAATGGCCGGGTGCTCAAGCCGCGTGAGGGCGAGCAGTACGAGTTCGGTCTCAAGAGCAGCTACTTCGGCGGCGACCTGAATACGCGCCTTTCGGTGTTCCGCCTGACCGACAAGAACCGCGCGACCACCGTGTATGACGCCGACGGTGTGGCTACCACCGACTCTGTTGCATCCGGCAAGACCCGTGTGAAGGGCGCCGAAGTGGAAGTGAGCGGCAAACTGACGCCAAACTGGGAAGTGCTGGCCGGCTACACCTGGATGGAAACCGAAACCCTCAAGGGCGATGCCGAAACCACCTTCTTCATCATGCCGCGCAACCAGGCATCGCTGTGGAGCAAGTACACCATCAGCCAAGGGTTGCTGAACGGCCTGGCCATTGGTGGCGGCATTTCGGCGATGAGCAACTTCCATTCCGAGAACGGCGGTGTGCGCATCGACGCGCCAGGCTATGCGACCGTGGATGCAATGCTGTCTTATCCGGTTACCTCGAAGCTGACGGCCACCTTCAACATCAACAACCTGTTCGACCGGGACTACCTGTCGCGGGTGGGGTCGACCTCGACGTTCAATTTCTACGGGCCGTCGCGAAGCATGATGGTTGGGGCGCGGTATGACTTCTGATAATCAGATTTTTCCCGTTGCGCGTAGGCCATTTCTGAAATAGCTTCCTACCGCCTTTGCGCCATTGCGGTGGTGTTCTCAGCGGCCTAGTCTGGCCCCGTCGTTGCCAAATCAGCGACCGGGCCTGCAAGCCCGCAGACGATTCAGTACCGCTTTCCAAGTTGCCGCGTGTCGGCGATTTCGGTCAATGGTGGCTGCGTGCGGGAGATCTTCGGATCTGCCGGTTTATCGTCTGTCCGGTCTTGCAGACCCGTACGTAGCCGCCACCCATCAACTGCAAGTGATGTGGTGGCTGTCCCTTCGGAACAGACGAGATTACACCATGCTCAAGATTGTCCCCGATCCACCCCACGATGTTCATTCCCTTGAAGACACCCTGATCCAGGCCACGGACTATGCGCTGTGCGCTGCGACCGTCGTGCACCAGGCAATGCTGCTGCACCCCAAGTCACCGGCATCGATCCTGATGATGACCTCGATGCATGAACTGGAGACGCTGCGGGCGCTGCTGGAGACGGCACTGGTTCAAGTGCAGACGCCTAAAGAGCCGCGGAATTTACACTAGGGCTTGATTGATGTGTCGCCTGGCTCGGCCCCTTCGCGGGTGAACCCGCTCCCACGGAATCACAACAGTCTAAAGACTTGCACAGTACCTGTAGGAGCGGGTTTACCCGCGATGAAGCCCGTTCAGGCACTCAAGATTCTTCAGGGGGAACTCCAAAATGACTAGCGACGACACCCGGTTCACCGTCGGCAAGACCACCTTCTACCAAGGCGAAAACGGCACCCACCCACTGTTCCGCATCGAGCCCGGCATCCCTTGCAAGGACGCCCGCGAGCAGGCCTCGGAATTGATGGGCTATGTTCGCGAGTTGACCATCACCGGCCTGATGGATGAAAAACCGTTGATGATCTGGGCGGCGCACTACCTGAGTGCGATGGCCAAGGCGCTGATGGATGATGCCGAGCTAGGCATGAAGCACTGAGACGAGCGGCCTGGTTCGGACCGAGCGGCCTTCAGTTGCCATGGACGTGCTCTTTCCCATCACGGTGCGTATGTGTCTTCGGAGCCAGGTTTGTGGGCGCCGGATGATGCGCTTGTGAACCGCTCATCGCAGGGTGGCCCGTGCGCTCAGGCGCGTGGTTGCCATGCTGGCCTTCATGGTTGTGCATTCCGCTTTCGCCACCGCCATGCTGGTGGCCGCTGCTGCTCGCTACCAGCGCGTTGTACTGCTGGGTGTCGAGCTTGGGCAACTGGTCGAGGAAGGCCACGATGCCCCAGATGTATTCATCGCCCATGCTCTTGCCCCAAGCCGGCATGCCGGTGGCCTTGATGCCGTGCTTGATGGTCCAGAATGCTGCGGCAGGGTCGCCGCCGATGCCGCCGATGCCGCCGGTGGCCAGGTTGGGCGGCGAGGGGTACAGCGCCTGGCTGAGCTCGGTTTTTTCCACGCCCGGGGCCAGGTGGCAACCGATGCACATGGCGTTGTAATTACCCGCACCGGTGCGAATCAGCGTTTCGTCCTGCAGGTCAGGTACGTCAATGTCCCTGGCACGTACCGCAATCGAGCGGTCCCGTGCCATGGCCAGGAAGGCCTGCACGGCGGGGAAGTGCGGATCGTCGGCCCCGACGTTGACCAGGCCGGAGTAAGCGGCACCGAGTACCGCTGCGCTGGTTAGCGCGCCAGCCAGAACAAGCGTTGTTATTGTTTTTTTCATGTCAGGTTCTCAAAACCACATACGGATACCGGCGACGAAACGCGCTTCATCCACATCGCCACCTTCATCGCGGATGAAATCGGCGGTCTTACCGTAGGAGCGGTTCCAGGTGACGCCAATATAGGGGGCGAACTGGCGGACAATCTCATAGCGCAGGCGCAGCCCGACCTCGGTGTTGGCCAGGCCGGAACCCACGCCGCGCGCAGGGTCGTTCTTGCCATAGAAATTGGCTTCAGCGGTTGGCTGCAGGATCAGGCGGTTGGTCAGCAGGATGTCGTAGTCGCCTTCCAGCCGGGCAGCCGTCTGGCCGTTCTCGCCAATGAATGCGGTGGCTTCGGCTTCGAAATCGTACAGCGCCATGCCCTGGATACCGAACGCCGCCCAGGTCTGGGGTGATTCGGGCTTGAAGTCCTGGCGCACCCCGGCAACCACATCCCACCAGGGGCTGACCGAGCGGCCATATAGCAGCTGCAGTTCGGCATCTTCGGTCACGCCGTTGGTGCGTTCGCCTTCGGAGCGGATCCACAGCCGGTTGATATCGCCGCCTATCCAGCCGGATGCATCCCAGGCCAGCGTGCTGCCTTCGTCTGCATCCTGGTACTCCAGCTGATCCAGCAGCAGGAAACTGTTGATTGCGCTGTCATGCATCTGGTGCCCACCCAACGGAGGGAAGGCTGCCTGGCGGTCTGCATCCGTCAGCACCGGGATCGGGGTACGGCTGGTCGTCGTCGGGGCATCTGCCGAGCCGTGGTTCATCGACGAATGGTCCATGGCGCCATGGTCCATGCCCTGCATGCTGCCGTGGTCCATCTTGCCGTGGTCCTTGCCCTGCATGCTGCCGTGGTCCATCTTGCCATGGTCCATGCCCTGCATGGTGCCGTGGTCCATCTCGCCGTGGTTCATGCCCTGCATGCTGCCGTGGTCCATCTTGCCATGGTCCATGCCCTGCATGGTGCCGTGGTCCATCGTGCCGTGATCCATGCCTGGCATCGACTCGTGACCCATGGCTGAATGGTCCATTTCGCCAGCGGCGAAACTGGGCGCAATGCCCAGTACGCCGAAGGCAACGCCCAATGCCAGCAGCGGTGGTCGTGCCAGGCTATTGAGCATCTTTCCCTGCCTTAGCTTTGTCGCTGCCATGCGATTCCATCATCTTGCCGTGGTCCATGCCTTTCATCGCACCATGGTCCATGCTTTTCATGTCGTCATGGTTCATGCCCTTCATGGTGCTGTGGTCCATACCTTTCATGGCGTCGTGGTTCATGCCCTTCATGTTGCCGTGATCCATGCCTTGTGCGCCCTTGCGGCTTTCAGCGCTGGCCGGCTGTTTGCTGGTGTCGCCGGACCACGAGGATGGTGCATAAACGGCAAACAGGCCTGCCATCGCGGCAGAGAGGAAAAACGCGCTTCGATTCATCGGTTTGCTCATCTCGGATCTCCAGTTCATTCGTCCACACGGACTTCTCGGAACATGCCCATTTCCATATGGAACAGCAGGTGACAGTGATAGGCCCAACGCCCCAAGGCATCAGCAGTGACGCGGTAGCTCCGTTTCGAGCCAGGCGGCATATCGATGGTGTGCTTGCGCACCATGAAATTGCCGTGCTCATCCTCCAGGTCGCTCCACATGCCATGCAGGTGGATGGGGTGAGTCATCATGGTGTCGTTGACCAGGGTGATGCGCAGGCGCTCGCCATATTTCAGGCGCAGTGGCTCGGCGTCGGAAAACTTGATGCCGTCGAAGGACCAGGCGAACTTTTCCATGTGCCCGGTGAGGTGCAGTTCGATGGTGCGGCCTGGCGCGCGGCCGTCCGGGTCAGGGAAGCTGCTGCGCAGGTCGGCATACGTGAGCACGCGGCGGGCATTGTTGCGTAGCCCGATGCCGGGATCGCTCAGCTTTGGCGTTGGTGACATCGTCTGCATGTCTACCAGCGGGTTGTCGGTCTCGGAGGCCGGGTGACGCTGCATGGCCCCGTTCGTGCCAGCCATGCTGCTGTGATCCGTGCCAGTCATGCTGCTGTGATCCGTGCCAGTCATGCTGCCGTGGTCCATGCCGGCCATGTCGCCATGGTCCATGCCCATATCGTTCATGGAAATGACGGGACGTGGGTCCACGGCCGGGACAGGGGCCTGAAGGCCTTCGCGAACTGCCAAGGTGCCGCGGGCATACCCTGTACGGTCCATGGACTGGGCAAAAATGGTATAGGCCTGCTCGCTTTCGGGTTCGACGATGACATCGTAGGTTTCGGCAACGGCAATGCGGAATTCGTCGACTGAAACCGGCTCGACGTGTTGCCCGTCTGCCGCGACAACCGTCATTTTCAGGCCAGGAATGCGCACATCGAAATAGCTCATGGCAGAGCCATTGATGAAGCGCAGGCGGATTTTCTCGCCCGGCCTGAACACGCCCGTCCAGTTACCATCCGGGGCCTGGCCATTCATCAGGTAGGTATAGGTGTAGCCGCTGACGTCGGCGAGGTCGGTGGGGCTCATCTTCATTTCGGCCCACATCTTCCGGTCGGCCAGCGCGGCAGACCAGCCCATTTCGCTCACGTCGTGGACAAAATCAGCCACCGTACGCTTGTGGTAGTTGTAGTAGTCCGACTGCTTCTTGAGCTTGGACAGCACCCGGGCAGGGTCTTCATCTGTCCAGTCACTGAGCATCACCACGTAATCCCGGTCATAGGTGAACGGCTCGGGCTCTTTCGCGTCGATGACCAGGGCGCCGTACACCCCGACCTGCTCCTGGAAACCGGAATGGCTGTGGTACCAGTAGGTACCGTTCTGCTGGACCTTGAACTTGTACTCATACATGCCGTCGGGGGCGATGCCATGGAAGCTCAGGCCCGGCACGCCGTCCATGTTGGCCGGCAGGATGATGCCATGCCAGTGGATGGAGGTGTCCTGCTGCAAACGGTTACGCACACGCAGGGTGACAGTGTCGCCTTCGCGCCAGCGCAGGATGGGCCCGGGCACGGAGCCGTTGATGGCCATCGCCGTGCGCTTCGCGCCGGTAAAATTCACCGGCAGTTCGCCGATGTACAGGTCAAACTCGGTGCCTGTCAGCACATTCGCCTGGCCAGGGCTGGTCACGGCCCAGACCGGCGTGCGCCACATGCCCAACCCGCCAAGCAGTCCGGTGGCGGCCAGGCCTTTGACGAAGGAGCGTCTCGTGGTTTTGCTTTGCATGCCGTTGCGTCCAGTCAGTCGATAAGTCGCTGGTATCAGGCGGTTCAATGCCCCAGCCGGTGGCGCTGAAAAGCAGCCACAGCGATCAGGCTAGCCAACCTGCACTGTCAACCGGCTGAATCGCAGATTACTTTTCTGTCAGCTTCGGGTGGCGATGTGCCTGGCGAAGCGCATGGCCTGGCAGCTATTCACTGCGCAGCGCCACCACCGGATGCAGGCGCGCCGCCTGCAGTGCCGGAGCCAGGCCGGCGAGGATGCCAAGTAGCGCCGCCAATAGCAGCGCCAACAGCAGAAACAGCGGTTGCAGGGCCAAGGGCAGGCTCGGCATGGCCAGGTGCAGCAGACCGAGCAGCAGGCCCATCAACAGCAGGCCAAGCAGGCCGCCGGCCAGGGACAGCAGCGTGGCTTCGGCGAGAAACAGCCCGAGTACCTGTCGCCGGCTGGCACCAATCGCCCGCAGCAGGCCGATTTCCGCCGTGCGCTCGCCCACGGTGGTGGTCATGATGGTGAGAATGCCCACGCCGCCGACCAGCAGGGAAATGCCCCCCAAGGCACCGATGGCCAGGCTCAGGGTGCCGAGCACGCGGTTGAAGCTGCGCAGCATGTCGTCCTGGGTGGTCAGGCTGAAATCCTCCACACCGTGCCGTTCGCCGAGCACCTGGCGAATCTGCCGGGCCAACGCCTGTGAGCTGGTGCCGCTGTCGAACACCACATGGGCTTTGACTACCCCGGTGCGGTTGAACAGGCTTTCCGCCCAATCCACCGGGATGTAGGCGATATCATCGAGGTTGAAACCGAGCAGCTGGCCTTTCTTTGCCATCACGCCAATCACGCGGAAACGCACGCCGCCAACGCGGACCAGCTCGCCCAATGGATTGCGCGCGCCGAACAGTTCGGTACGCAGCTGGTGGCCCAGCACCACATAGGGCGGCGAACGGCCGTCACGGGACGCAGGCAGGTACTCGCCAAGGCTCAGCTGCATGTGCCAGGCTTGCGCCAGCTGGTGACCACTACCCAGTATGTCGCTGCGCCGGTCGAGCTGACCGAACTGGATATCCCCGCTGCCCTGAATGATCGGCACTGCCGCCTCGACATGCGGCAAGCGCCGCAGGGCGTCGGCATCCGCGATCGTCAGTGGCCGCACACTGCCAAGCAGGCCGCCGAGGCCGCTGGTCTGGGTCTTGCCTGGGCGCACGGTGATGATCCGTGTGCCGAACTGCGCGAAGTTCTCCAGCACATAGCCGCGCACGCCTTCGCCGATGGCCGTGAGCAGTGCCACGGCGGCTATCCCGATCGCTACGCCGAGCAAGGTCAGCAGGCTGCGCAAGGGGCGGCAGACCAGCGCCGAGCAAGTCAGCCGCAAGCCATCCTGCCAGTGCATCAATGCGCCCCCGGCGGGCGTAGTGCCGCCACCGGTTCCAGTGCCGCGGCCCGAGCAGCGGGTAACCAGGCGAACAGCACTGCCGTGCCGAGTGCCAGCAGCACCGCACCCACCCGCGCCCACCAGGGCGCATAGAGCGGCACAGCGAACGCCAGGCGCCCCAGCCAGAGCACGCTCTCGGCCAGCAGCAGTCCTGCCAGGGCCCCGGTCAGGGCGAGCAACGCCGCCTCACCGAGGAACAGCAGGCGCAGTTGCACCGCTGTCACCCCTATGGCCTTGAGCAGGCCGATTTCGGCGCTGCGCTGGCTCACCGCGATCCAGGTCACGTTCATGATCAGGATGCCAGCCACCAGCAGGCTGGTTGCGGCAATCCCGGCCACCGCCAGGGTCAGTACCTTGAGTATCTGGTCGAAGGCGCTGAGCAGGCTGTCCTGGCTGACCAGGGTAATGTCCTCCTCACCGTCGTGGCGTTCCTTGAGCGCGGCCAGTATCAGCCGCTTGCTGCGGTCGAGAACGCTCGGCCCATGCACTTCGACAAACACCCGCAACAAGCCCTCGCTATTGAACAGGGCCTGGGCACTGGCAACCGGGATGATCAACATTTCGGCGAAATCCATGCCCAGCGATTCGCCTCGCTCGCCGAGGACGCCGACCACGCGAAAACGCCGGTCGCCAGCGCGCAACCATTCACCCAGGGCCGGGCGCGTACCGAACAGTTCACGTCGCAGCTTGCCACCGATCACGCAGACGGCCTCGGCCTGCTCAGGGTCCAGCGTCGGCAACGGCTGGCCCTGAATGACCGCCAGTTGGCGAATGGCGAAGAAGTCGCGGGTGGTGCCCAGGGTCAGCACTTCACGATTGCGGTTGCCAACGCTCACCTCCATCTGCCCGGCCTGCAGCGGCGCTGCCCGGCGGATGCCCGGCAAGCGGGTGATGGCCTGGACGTCCTGCAAGGTCAGCGCGTGTGGCGTCAGGCCGGTGAGTGGCGGCATGCGCCCAGTGGTTTCCTTGCGGCCCGGGAACACGATCAGGATGTCGCGCCCGAGCAACGAGAACTCGTTCAGGACGAAGGCCCGCGCCCCGTTACCGAGGCCGGTAAGCAGATTGACCGCAACCACCCCGATAGCGATGGCCAGTAGTAGCATCAGGCTGCGCGAGCGATGCCCGCGCAGGGCGCCGAGCCAGAAGCCCAGGGCATCGGCAGCACGCATCAGGCCGGTGCCTGCTGCTGCGCGGCGTGCTGAACCCGACCGTCACGCATGTGCAGTTGGCGCTGTGCGCGGGCGCCCAGGCTGGCGTCGTGGGTCACCACGATCAGGGTCAGGCCTTCGTCATTGAGCTCTTCCAGCAAGCTGAAGACCTCGGCACCGGCCTGGCTGTCGAGGTTGCCGGTGGGCTCGTCAGCCAACAACAACGCCGGTTGCATGGCCATCGCCCGGGCGATGGCGACGCGCTGGCGCTGACCGCCGGACAGCTCGGCCGGGCGATGGGCTATGCGCTCGCCGAGCCCCAGGCGCGCCACCAACTGGCTGCTGCGCTTGCGCCGTTGCGCCGCACCGATGCCGGCCAGCACCATCGGCAGCTCGATGTTCTCCAGCACCGTCAGCCGGGCGATCAAGTGATAGGACTGGAACACGAAACCAATCAACTGGCTGCGCAGCTGGGCGCGGCGCGCTTCGCTCAGCGCCGCCGTGGCCTCGCCTTGCAGCCAGTACTCGCCGGCGCTCGGTGCGTCGAGCAGGCCGAGGATGTTGAGCAGGGTCGATTTGCCCGAGCCCGACGGGCCCATCACTGCCATGTAGTCGCCAGCGGCGATATCCAGGTCCAGGCCATCCAGCCCCATCACCTGTTGGCCGCCCAGCTGGAAGCTGCGGCTGCCACCGCGCAGGCGGATCATTGCCCGGGCTCCTGGGTATCCAGCGGAATGACTGCCGCAGTGTCCTTGAGCCCTTCCTGCTCCAGGCTGGCGACGATGCGCGCATCTTCGTCCAGCCCTGAAAGCACTTCGGTCCAGCGCCAGTTGCTCAACCCGGTGTGCACCTGCACCTCACGCAACACCCGGGCGCTCGGGTCGTAGCGCAGTACCCGCTGCCCCTCCAGCAAGGTCTCGGTGGGGATACGCAAGGCCGCTGCGTGCTGCTCCAGCAGAATCTCGACATCGGCGCTATAGCCAGTGAGCAGGACCAGACCGGCCGGCGGTTGGTCGAAGCGCACCTCGACATCGACGGTGCGCGCCTGCTTTTCCAATTCACGCACATAAGGTGCGATGCGGCTGACGCGGCCGGTGAAATGCTCGCCACGGAAGGCATCCAGGCTGATTCGTACGGCCGTTCCAGGGCGCACCCGGGCGGCGTCCACCTCGTCGATCGGCGCTTCGACATACAGGCAACTGTCGTCGATCAGGTCGACCGCCGGCGGTGTCGGGATACCCGGTGGCGAAGGGGTGACGAACTCGCCGAGCTCGCCGTTGATTTCTGCCACGATGCCGGCGAAAGGCGCACGCAAGGTGGTCTGTTCCAGCAGTGAACGCTGCAGCTGCAGGCTGGCGTCAGCCTCGCGAATGAGCACGGCACTGGCATTGCACATCAGCTTTGCCAGCTGGGCCTTGGTCTCGGCCTGGTCAAGACGATCGGCGGCAATCAGCTTGCGGTCGGCCAGCTGGCCCAGGCGGTCCAGGTCGCGCCGGTCCAGGTGAGCTTGCTGGCAACGCTGCTCACGGGCGTTGCGTTGGGCTTCCAGCCGCGCCTCGGCTTCCTGCAGGCGGGCCTGTTGCTCGTCCTGCCGCAGGCGCATCAGCACCTGGCCTGGCTGCACCCGCTGGCCCTCGCCGACCAGCAGCTCGGCAACCTGGCCACCGACATTGAAGGAGAGGTGCGAGCGTCGACACGACTTGAGGGTCCCCGCGCGGGTATTGGCCACCAGCGTCTCCACCGGTCCCCGTTCTACCTGCAGCAGCCTGACCGGCAATGGCTGGGGCCGGCTCAACCAGCCGCCCAGTACCACCAGGCAGGCCAGCATCGAGGAGCCAATCAATATTTTGCGCATGGACTACACCTCCTCCCCACATGGCTTGAGCCTAGATCAGGCAGGGCAAAGCTCAACGCAAAACGTCATTTATCCGACGAACCCCATGTGCGCACCAGGCTAGCGTCAGATAACCGGCGTTTCGGGCAGGTTCCTCTGCAGAGGGAGGTAAGAATCGCTTTGGTCCAGGCATTAAAAAGCCGGCTTGTGGCCGGCTTCTCGGGGACGCTTCCGGCTAATTTATGGTAAGCCGCAATCGCCTTAACTGTGTGGCCATCAAGGGCCTGAAAGAATGGCAGATGCCCGTGTGGGATATCGCCGAGCCCTCTGGACCGCGGCATGCGCCGGTCGGGGCTGAATGTGCGGCGTAGCATACAAGGGCGCGCACGGGATGCCCAGCAAAAAATGGCACAGGTTGTTTCAGCCCGGACGTTGCTGGCGGAAATGCGACCAGTGGAAGACCCAGCCCAGAATTTCCAGCCCCTGCGCCTGGCGCTGTGCGGGGGTATAGCGTTCGACGGCATAGCTGCGCCGGTCATGGCTGTGCAGGTACAGCGTGCCGTGTTGGCCGAGGCTGAGGTTGTTGACCCTGAGCGCTCCGTTATGCAGCAGGGCATAGGTTTCGCCCTCGACCACACGGATCATCCCCAGGTCGACGGCAAGCGTGGCCTGCGGTGGAATCAGCGGGGCCATGTTGTTGCCGGGCATGGCCAGGCAGATGGCGTTGTCGGCCCGCACACCCAGGCTTTTCAGGGCGTTGACGGGCAGGCACAGGTGCTTGTTGGGTTCGGGCGAGAGCAGGCCGTTGCGCACTTGGTAAAAGGGAACCTTCAAGGCCCGGCCACCCTGCGCCGACAGTGGCGTGGACGAGTCGACGGGCAGCGACAGCGGGGCATGGCTGCGCGGGATCGGGTTGACATGTTTGGGCCCTTCGCCGGTATGCAGCCAGCGCCGGTGCACGCAGAACAGGTCGGCCAATTCGTCCAGCCGGGCCAGCGGCACGCCGCGGTTGAACCAGTTGTTGACGTGCTGGGGGGTGACGCTGCGCAGGGCGGCGAAATCGGATGGGGTCAGGCCACATTCGTGGAGGAGGGCCTTGAGGCGGTCACCGGATGTGTTCATGGCGGCGAGTGTAGCGGCGGGGTGCCAGCAAGGATATCAACCGGATGTTGATGAGGTTTGTACGAAACCCAAGATTTGTAGGGCGTTGGAGTAGGACGCTGTAGGATTTTTTACAGGAGCGCGCGACAACCGGCTGATTGCGATTGCCCATAAAAAACCCCGCCAGGGCGGGGTTCTTCAAGCAACCGGTATCAGCCCTTGTAGGCAGCTACCGATTTGGTGATCGCAGCACGGGCGGCGTCGGCGCCTTCCCAGCCTTCGATCTTGACCCACTTGCCCTTCTCGAGATCTTTGTAGTTGGCAAAGAAGTGCTCGATCTGCTGGATCAGCAGGGCTGGCAGGTCGGTGTATTCCTTCACGTCGACGTACAGCTGCGACAGCTTGTCGTGAGGCACAGCGATGACCTTGGCGTCGCCGCCGCCGTCGTCGGTCATGTTCAGTACGCCAACCGGACGGGCGCGGATAACCGAACCTGGGGCTACCGGGTAAGGCGTAACAACCAGCACGTCCAGCGGGTCACCGTCGTCAGCCAGGGTGTTCGGGATGAAGCCGTAGTTGGCTGGGTAGAACATCGGGGTAGCCATGAAACGGTCGACGAACAGGGTATCGCTGTCCTTGTCGATCTCGTATTTGATCGGCGCGTGGTTGGCCGGGATCTCGATGGCGACGTAGATGTCGTTCGGCAGGTCTTTGCCCGCCGGAATCTTGCTGTAGCTCATTGGGCAGTGCCCCCGTGTTTGACCAAAAAAGTGGCGGCGATTATAGGCACATTCTGCCGGGGCATGCCACGCCTGGCCTGATGTGCGGCCCCGTCAGGCGTGGCTTTCGCGGTACTCCGGGTGTTCGGCCTGCAGCCGGCAAAGGCGTGCCAGCGGGTCCTGGCGGTAGAACTGCGACAACTGGTGGTAGACCTTTGGATAAGCCTGCTGCAGCAGGTCGGGGGCACTAAAGAAGTACTCGCTGGTGACGGCGAAGAACTCGGCCGGGTTTTCCGCCGCATAGGGGTCGATGGCGGTTTCGGCACCGGGGTCGTTGTCCAGCTGGCGGTTGAGGTCGTCATAGGCCTGTTGCATGGCGCTTGCCCATTCCTCCACAGGCATGCCGCTGTGCAGTGGCGGCAGGCCGTTGGCATCGCCATTGAGCATGTCGAGCTTGTGCGCCAGCTCATGGATGACCAGGTTGTAGGCTTCCCAGCCACCACTGGCCAACACACCATTCCAGGCCAGGATGACCGGGCCTTGCTGCCAGGCTTCGCCGCTGTGTTCGCCATCCCAGACATGCTCCACGCCAGTGGCATCGCGGTGGCGCTGGGGGCTCTTGAAGTCGTCGGGGTAGAGGATGATCTCGTGGAAACCCTGGTACCAGTTCAGCTCGCCCAGATGAAGCAACGGCAACTGTGCCTGGGCGGCCAGCAGCAGGCGTTGCTCGTCGTCCAGTTCGACGCCGGGCAGGCAGGTGAGGTGTTTGTCGAGCAGGAACAGGATGCAGGCTTCACGCAGCCAGCGGTCCTCGTCGTCAGTGATGCCGTCCAGCATCGGCAGGCGTGCGCGCACGGCCTGCCATTGCTCGGGGGCGATGGGGTAGCGCGCCAGGGTGCGCTTGCGCCGCCAGGCGCTGAACGACCACATCGGCCGGCGTCAGTGGGCCTTGGCCGTGCGGCCCAGGCGGCCACGCAGCAGGCCGAGGATCATCGGCACCAGCGACAGGATGATGATGCCCACCACCATCAGTGACAGGTGTTGCTTGATGAATGGCACGTTGCCGAAGAAGTAACCCAGGGTTACCAGGCCACCGACCCACAGCAGCGAACCGGCAACACTGAAGCCGAGGAAGCGCGGGTAGTGCATGTGGGCGATGCCGGCGACGAAGGGCGCGAAGGTGCGCAGGATCGGCAGGAAGCGCGCCATGGTCACGGTCTTGCCGCCGTGGCGTTCGTAGAAGTCATGGGTGCGCTGCAGGTAGTCGCGGCGGAAGATCTTCGAGTTGGGCTTGTTGAACAGGCGCTCGCCGACCGTACGGCCGATCACGTAGTTGGTACTGTCGCCGAGGATCGCCGCAGCCATCAGCAGGCCGGCCAGCAGCAACGGGTCCATGCCGCCACCAGCGGCTACGGCACCAGCGATGAACAGCAGCGAATCGCCTGGCAGGAAGGGCATCACCACCAGCCCGGTTTCGCAGAAGATCACGGTGAAGAGGATGGCGTAGATCCAGGGACCATAGTTGGTGACCAGCAGATCGAGGTAGGCATCGAGATGCAGGATAAGGTCCAGCGGGTTGAAATCCATGTACAGCACCTGTGTTCTTGGGGCGAAGGCTCGGTTACCGGGCGATGGGTAAAATTTCACACATGACAGGTGGGGCATTATACGGCGAAGTCGGGAACATGCCCGGGGAGTTTGTAGCGGGGGGTTACGGCAGGGGTAGTCCTGTTCCGGCCTCTTCGCGGGCACGCCCGCTTCCACAGGTACAGCACAGCCTTGGAAAGCGGCGATATCCCTGTGGGAGCGGGCGTGCCCGCGAAACGGCCAGCACAGTCAATCCTGGTTGATCGGCAGGATATAGCTCTTGAACTCGTGATCCTCACGAAACCCGATGGACTCATAAGTCTTGTGCGCTACTTCATTGTCCGCGCTGGTTGACACCCGCATGCGCACCGCGTTGGTGTCCTTGGCCATCTTCTTCGCCTCGCGCATCAGGTGGTCGGCCACCAGCATGCGCCGCGAATCCTCGGCCACATAGATGTCGTTGAGGATCCACACCCGCTTCAGCGACAGTGACGAATAGCTCGGGTAGAGCTGGCAGAAACCCAGCAGTTTGCTGTCGTCGTCATCCGGCAAGGCCAGGTAGATTACCGACTCGTCCCGCTTCAGGCGCTTTTCCAAAAAGCTGCGCGAGCTGTCGGGGTAGGGAAGCTGCCCGTAGAACTCACGGTATTTGACGAACATCGGCGTGAGCAGGTCGAGGTGTTCCAGGGTTGCCTTGATGATGCGCATGTGCGGCCCTCAGAGTCCATTAGGGGAAACAGCGGATTGCCAGCAGCTTTCCTGGGCATGCTGCCCAATGCGCGGCGCAAGTGCAATCCGCCTTGCGTTACAGGTTTCTTACCCTTTGCCGAGCAGGAAGTTGCCCTTCTGGTCGGCGCCATGTTCACTCTCAAGGCTATGGACTTCGGCTTCGTCCTTCAGATTCACTCCGGAAAGCTGGCGCCGGCAGGCTTCGCGCATCAGGTACAGCAGGCGGTGCGCCGCCATGCCGTAGCTCAGCCCCTCCAGGCGGATGTTGGAAATGCAGTTGCGGTAGGCATCGGTCAGGCCGACCTTCGGCGCGTAGGTGAAATACAGGCCGAGGCTGTCGGGTGAGCTGAGCCCCGGGCGTTCGCCAATCAGCATCACCGTCATGCGCGCACCCAGCAGTTCACCGACCTCGTCGGCCACGGCCACACGACCCTGCTGCACCAGCACCACCGGTGCGCTGGTCCAGCCGTCGGCGGCGGCCTGCTCCTCGAAGCGGGCCAGGAACGGTAGGGTATGGCGGTGCACGGCCAGGGCCGAGAGGCCGTCAGCCACGACGATGGCCAGGTCGACCCCGCCGGGGTTGGCCTGGGCGTGCTGGCGCAGCGCCGTTACCGAATCCTCGTTCAGGCGGCGCCCCAGGTCCGGGCGCTGCAGGTATTGGTTGCGGTCGCTGGCAGCGCTGTGCAGCACCAGGCTTTCGCGGCCGCGGTCAGCCAGCTGGGCAGCCAGGCTGGCGTGATCGAAGGCCAGGTGCACGGCGTCGCGCGCCTGGGCATGGGCGAACTGGAAGTCCAGCTGCGCGCCGGTTGGCAGGCTGGTGCCGGCTCGGCCCAGGGCGATGCGCGCCGGGGTAAGGTTGCGCAGGGCCAGCCAGGGGTTGTCGGGGGTAGGCGTGCGATGGTCCATGGTCATCCCTATGCAAGCTGTGCCAAGGCCTGGCGGAAGGCCGGCGGCAGGTTGTCACCAAAGCGTACCCGGCCATCGGCCTGGGTGAAGATGCCGGTGCGGGCCAGCCAGGCCTCGAATTCCGGCCCGGGTTTCAGGCCCAGGGTCTGGCGCGCGTACAGCGCATCGTGGAACGAGGTGGTCTGGTAGTTGAGCATGATGTCGTCGGAACCGGGAATGCCCATGATGAAGTTGATCCCGGCCACGCCCAGCAAGGTCAGCAGCGTATCCATGTCGTCCTGGTCGGCTTCGGCGTGGTTGGTGTAGCAGATGTCGCAACCCATCGGCACACCCAGCAACTTGCCGCAGAAGTGGTCCTCGAGGCCGGCGCGGATGATCTGCTTGCCGTTGTACAGGTATTCCGGGCCGATGAAGCCGACCACGGTGTTGACCAGGAACGGCTTGAAATGGCGGGCCACGGCATAGGCGCGGGTTTCACAGGTTTGCTGGTCGACGCCGTGGTGGGCGTTGGCCGACAGCGCGCTGCCCTGGCCGGTTTCGAAGTACATCAGGTTCTGCCCGAGTGTGCCGCGCTTCAGCGAAAGGCCCGCTTCGTAGCCTTCCTGCAGCACACTGAGGTTGATGCCAAAGCCGGCGTTGGCCGCTTCGGTGCCGGCGATGGACTGGAACACCAGGTCCAGCGGCACGCCACGGTTGATCGCCTCGATCGACGTGGTCACGTGGGTCAGAACGCAGGCCTGGGTAGGAATGTCGTAGCGCTGGATGATGGCGTCGAGCATTTCCAGCAGCGCGCAGATCGAAGCGATGCTGTCGGTGGCCGGGTTGATGCCGATCATGGCGTCGCCGTTGCCGTACAGCAGGCCGTCGAGGATGCTGGCGGCGATGCCGGCCGGTTCGTCGGTCGGGTGGTTGGGCTGCAGCCGGGTCGACAGCCGCCCGCGCAGGCCCATGGTGCCGCGGAAGCGCGTGACCACGCGGATCTTCTGCGCCACCAGCACCAGGTCCTGCACGCGCATGATCTTCGACACTGCTGCGGCCATTTCCGGCGTCAGCCCGGGAGCCAACGCGCGCAAGCTGTCCTCGTTGGCTGCATCGCTGAGCAGCCAGTCGCGCAGGCCGCCGACGGTCAGGTGGCTGACAGTGGCAAACGCCTGGGCATCGTGGCTGTCGATGATCAGCCGGGTGACTTCGTCTTCTTCGTAAGGGATCAGTGCTTCATTGAGGAAATGCGTCAGCGGAATATTGGCCAGGGCCATCTGCGCGGCGACCCGTTCGCCGTCGTTGCTGGCGGCGACGCCCGCCAGGTAGTCCCCCGAGCGGGCGGGGCTGGCCTTGGCCATCACTTCCTTGAGGCTGTCGAAGCGGTAGACCAGGTGGCCCACCGTGTGTACGAAACTTGCCATACAGACTCTCCAGAGCCGCGGGTCGCCCCGCGGCGGGTGGCGGCGATCAGTGCAGGGCCTCTTCGGCTTTCTGGATCGCGGCGAATTCCTCTTCCGGTGTGCCCGCTACCAGGTGGTGGCGGCTGTACAAAGCAAAGTAGGCAATTAATACCGCATAGATCACTGCGGCCCCAATCACCACCCGTGGGTCGACCAGGAAACCGGCGACCACGGCGATGCAGGCCAGTACCAGGGCCACGCCCGAGGTGACGATGCCACCGGGGGTGCGATACGGGCGCTCCATCTTCGGCCGGCGGATACGCAGGGTAATGTGCGCGGCCATCATCAGCACGTAGGACAGTGTGGCACCGAACACCGCCACCAGGATCAGCAGGTCGCCCTGGCCGGTCAGCGACAAGGCGAAGCCGATGATGCCGGGGATCACCAGGGCCATGACCGGGGCCTTGCTCTTGTTGGTTTCCGACAGCTTGCGCGGCAGGTAGCCGGCGCGCGACAGGGCGAAGATCTGCCGGGAATAGGCGTAGATGATCGAGAAGAAGCTGGCGATCAGCCCGGCCAGCCCGACCAGGTTGACGAAGCCACCCATCCAGGTGGAGCCGCCATAGGCCTTGGACAAGGCTTCCACCAGCGGGTTGCCGGAGGCTTTCAACGCCTCGGAGCCTGCGCCGCCCGGGCCGACCACCAGGATCAGCAGGGCGAACGCCAGCAGGACCAGCATGGCGCCGATCAGCCCGCGTGGCAGGTCGCGCTTGGGGTTCTTGGTTTCTTCTGCGGCCAGCGGTACGCCTTCGACAGCCAGGAAGAACCAGATGGCGTAGGGTATGGCTGCCCACACGCCGACGTAGCCGAACGGCAGGAAGCTGCTGGCGCCCACGGCGTCCGTCTTGGCGATGTCGAACAGGTTGGCTGCATCAAAATGGGGCACCATGCCCACCAGGAACACAGCCAGGGCAATGGCGGCGATGGCGGTGATGATGAACATCAGCTTCAGTGCCTCACCCACGCCGAAGATGTGGATACCGATGAATACGATGTAGAACGCCAGGTAGATCATCCAGCCGCCGATACCGAACAGCGACTGGCAATAAGCGCCGATGAACACCGCGATGGCAGCAGGGGCGATGGCGTATTCGATGAGGATTGCCGTGCCGGTGAGGAAGCCGCCCCACGGGCCGAAGGCGCTGCGGGCAAAGCCGTAGCCGCCGCCTGCGGTGGGGATCATCGACGACAGTTCGGCCAGCGAGAAACACATGCACAGGTACATGGTGGCCATCAGCAGGGTGGCGAGGAACATCCCGCCCCAGCCGCCCTGGGCCAGGCCGAAGTTCCAGCCGGCGTAGTCGCCGGAAATGACATAGGCCACGCCCAGGCCGACCAGCAGTACCCAGCCGGCGGCGCCTTTTTTCAGTTCACGTTGCTGGAAATAGTCCGAGCCGACCTTTTCGAAGTCGACGGAAGAACCTGCCGGAGAGCCGGCGGAATGATCGCTTGGCATAGATTCACCTGTTGTTTTTCTTGGTGGCCGGAAGGGTTCCGGGCCGATGGTGATAGGTATTGCAGGAAGCGAGCCAGAGCAGCTGGTGCACGATGACCGCTCTGAGTTTTGTATAGGCGGGCCTGGCCTCTTCGCGGGCTTGCCCGCTCCCACAGGGACTGCACAAGTTTCAAGACCAGTTCAATCCCTGTGGGGGCGGGCGAGCCCGTGAAGGCCGCGACGCGGTTTAGAAGAAGCCCAACGGATTGATGTCGTAGCTCACCAGCAGGTTCTTGGTCTGCTGGTAATGGTCGAGCATCATCTTGTGGGTTTCACGGCCCACGCCGGACTTCTTGTAGCCACCAAACGCCGCATGCGCCGGGTACAGGTGGTAGCAGTTGGTCCACACCCGGCCGGCCTTGATCCCACGGCCCACGCGGTAGGCGCGGTTGATGTCGCGGGTCCACACGCCAGCGCCCAGGCCGAACTCGGTGTCGTTGGCGATCGCCAGCGCTTCGGCTTCGTCCTTGAACGTGGTGACGCTGACCACCGGCCCGAAGATTTCCTCCTGGAACACGCGCATGCGGTTGTTGCCCTTGAGCAGGGTCGGCTGGATGTAGTAACCGGTGGCCAGCGAGCCTTCGAGTTTTTCCACCTTGCCGCCGGTCAGCAGCTCGGCGCCTTCCTCCTGGGCAATGTCGAGGTACGACAGGATCTTCTCGAACTGCTGCTGCGAGGCTTGGGCACCGACCATGGTGTCGGTGTCCAGCGGGTCGCCACGCTTGATCTGCTTCACCTTCTTCATCACCGCTTCCATGAACTGCGGGTAGATCGACTCCTGGACCAGGGCGCGCGACGGGCAGGTGCACACTTCACCCTGGTTGAAGAACGCCAGCACCATGCCTTCGGCGGCCTTCTCGATGAAGCTCGGTTCGGCCTGCATGATGTCTTCGAAGTAGATGTTCGGCGACTTGCCGCCCAGCTCCACGGTGGATGGAATGATATTCTCGGCGGCGCATTTCATGATGTGCGAACCCACCGGGGTCGAGCCGGTGAAGGCGATCTTGGCGATGCGCTTGCTGGTGGCCAGCGCCTCGCCGGCTTCGCGGCCATAGCCCTGCACCACGTTGAGCACGCCTTTGGGCAGCAGGTCGCCGATCAGTTCCAGCAGCACGGTGATACCCAGTGGGGTCTGCTCGGCCGGCTTGAGCACCACGCAGTTGCCGGCGGCCAGGGCCGGGGCCAGCTTCCAGGCGGCCATCAGGATCGGGAAGTTCCACGGGATGATCTGCCCGACCACGCCCAGTGGCTCGTGGATGTGGTAGGCCACGGTGCCTTCGTTGATCTCGGCAGCGCCGCCTTCCTGGGCACGGATGCAACCAGCGAAGTAGCGGAAGTGGTCGACCGCCAGCGGGATGTCGGCGTTCAGGGTTTCACGCACCGGCTTGCCGTTGTCCCAGGTTTCGGTGATGGCCAGCAGTTCGAGGTTCTGTTCGATACGGTCGGCGATCTTCAGCAGGACGTTGGAGCGGTCCTGCACCGAGGTACGGCCCCAGGCGTCGGCAGCGGCATGGGCGGCGTCCAGGGCTTTTTCGATGTCTTCGGCAGTGGAACGGGGGAATTCGGCGATCGGCTGGCCGTTCACCGGCGAGGTGTTGGTGAAGTACTCACCCTTTACCGGAGGAACGAACTCACCACCGATGTAGTTGCCGTAGCGGCTCTTGAAGGAAACCTTCGCGCCTTCGGTACCGGGATGTGCGTAACGCATGGTGTGTCTCCTGGCTATTGTGCTTGTTAGGGAGTTGAAAAGCGTAGAGCAAAGGTTGGGCCAGCGTTGCCAGTGCCAGGCAAATCAAGGGCTTGGCCTGCGTTTCAGGGCCTGGGCCAGCGCCGTTGTGCCAGCGCCGGTACGCACCGGGGTGACAGTTTGTGCCATTTGCGACACGTAACCCGGGGATGCATTGCAAAGGCCACCCGGGTGGAGGATGCTGGCGGGACGCTCCATCTGCGGAGAACTACAACAATGCAGAGCAATCATTTCAGTCGTCATGCCCAGCAAGTCCACACCGTCGCCCATGGCGGTGCCGGGGAGGGCAGTGACCCTTCCATTGCCCGCTCCTGGCTGCGCTGCCTGGAGGATTATCACCTCGACCCGGCGGTGATCGAGGCGCCGGTGGTGCTCGAGCATGGGCGCCTGCTGGAAAGCCGCGAGCGCCTGCGCCAGGTGCTGCAGATTGCCGACCATGAGATGAACAGCCTGCACCAGCAACTTTCCGGGGCTGGCCACGCGGTGCTGCTGACCGATGCGCGTGGGGTCATCCTCAACTGCGTCAGCGCACCGACCGAGCGGCGCAGCTTCGAGCGCGCCGGCCTGTGGCTGGGCGCCGACTGGAGCGAAGCCCGCGAAGGTACCAACGGCATCGGCACGTGCCTGGTCGAGCGCCAGGCGCTGACCATTCATCAGAACGAACATTTTCGCGGCCGCCACACCGGCCTGACCTGCTCGGCCAGCCCGGTGTTCGACCCGCATGGCGAGTTGCTGGCGGTGCTGGACGTGTCTTCGGCACGGCCCGATGTTTCCCGGCAGAGCCAGTTCCACACCATGGCCCTGGTCAACCTGTCGGCGAAGATGATCGAGAGCTGTTATTTCCTGCGCCATTTCGAGCAGCAATGGCTGCTGCGTTTTCACCTGCAGGCGGAATCGGTCGGCCTGTTCAGCGAAGGCCTGCTGGCCTTTGATGGCGACGGACGCATCTGCGCGGCCAACCAGAGCGCACTGAACCTGTTGGGCACGGTGCGTGGCGGCGTGCTGGGCAAACCGCTGGAGCGTTTCTTCGTCTGCAGCCACGACGAACTGTTCAGCCGTGCCACGCCCACCGGCAGCACGGCCTGGCCGTTGCATACCCTGGACGGGCGCCAGGTGTTCGCCAGCCTGCGTGGCCAAGCCCGCGCCCCGGTGTGGTCGGTGCCGGCCGCCCAGCCGCGCCCGGCGCGCGAGGTCGAGCCGCTTATCTGCCTGCTCGACCCGGCCTTGCAGAACGACTTCCGGCGCAGCGTGCGCGTATTCGAGCGCGACGTGCCATTGCTGTTGCGCGGCGAGACAGGTTGCGGCAAGGAGGCTTTCGCCCAGGCCGTGCACCAGGCCAGCGAGCGGCGCGGCAAGCCGTTCGTTGCCATCAACTGCGCGTCGATCCCGGAGAGCCTGATCGAGAGCGAGCTGTTCGGCTATCGCGGTGGCAGTTTTACCGGCGCGCGCAAGGAAGGCATGCGCGGCAAGCTGTTGCAGGCCGACGGTGGCACTTTGCTCCTGGACGAGATCGGCGACATGCCGCTGGCCCTGCAAACCCGCCTGCTGCGGGTACTTGAAGAGCGCCAGGTAGTGCCGATCGGTGGCGAGCCGCAGGCAGTTGACGTGCGCATCGTCAGTGCCACCCACCGCGACCTGCTGGAGCGGGTGGCGCAGGGTAGTTTCCGTGAAGACCTGTATTACCGCCTGAATGGCCTGGAAGTGGCGTTGCCGGCGGTGCGCGAGCGCAGTGACAAGGCGCAGTTGCTGGACTTCCTGCTGCGCCAGGAAGCGCAAGGGCAGTTGATCGACATCGAACCCAGGGCGCGGCAGGCGCTACTCGACTTTGCCTGGCCCGGCAACGTGCGGCAAATGCGCAACGTGCTGCGCACGCTGGTGGCGCTGTGTGAAAACGGTTGCATCGAACTCGCGGACCTCCCTGCCATCTTCCGCAGCAGCACAGTCCCTGTGGGAGCGACCTTGTGTCGCGAAGGGGCCGCAGAGCGGCCCCGGGATCTCAACACCGCTACCCAGCTTGCAGAGGCTGCGTCGCAGCCTGATCGCGACACAAGGCCGCTTCTGCAAGATGCGGAACGGCAAGCACTTCTGGAAACCCTGGAGGCAAAACACTGGCACCTGACTCGGGTCGCCGAGCACTTGGGCATCAGCCGCAATACCTTATATCGAAAACTGCGCAAGCACGGGATCACCAGGGCCGATTGAGCGAAACATCGTGTGCGATTTTTCTCGCCCTAGGCTACCCTGCCTCGATGTTTTGCGAGGTCGACCATGCATATTCACATTCTCGGTATTTGCGGCACTTTCATGGGCTCGCTGGCGGTGCTGGCCAAGGAACTTGGCCACCGTGTCACCGGCTCTGACGCCAACGTCTATCCCCCGATGAGCACCCAGCTCGAAGCCCAGGGCATCGAGCTGACCCAAGGCTATGACCCGGCCCAGCTGGAGCCGGCACCGGACCTGGTGGTGATTGGTAATGCCATGTCGCGTGGCAACCCGGCGGTGGAGTACGTGCTGAACAAAGGCCTGCCGTATGTTTCCGGCCCGCAGTGGCTGGCCGATCATGTGCTGCAAGGCCGCTGGGTACTGGCTGTTGCCGGTACCCATGGCAAGACCACCACCAGCAGCATGCTGGCCTGGGTACTGGAGCACGCCGGCATGAGCCCGGGCTTCCTGATCGGCGGTGTACCGCAGAACTTCTCGGTATCGGCGCGCCTGGGCAATACCCCGTTCTTCGTGGTCGAGGCCGATGAGTACGACAGCGCTTTCTTCGACAAGCGCTCGAAGTTCGTCCACTACCACCCGCGCACCGCGATCCTCAACAACCTCGAATTCGACCACGCGGACATCTTCCCCGACCTGGCGTCTATCGAGCGGCAGTTCCATCACTTGGTACGCACCATTCCCAGCGAAGGGCTGGTAATCCATCCGACCACCGAGCAGGCATTGGAACGCGTGATCGGCATGGGCTGCTGGACCCCGGTGCAAACCACCGGTGAAGGTGGCCAGTGGCAGGCCCGCCTGCTGAGCCCGGACGGTTCGCGCTTCGAAGTGCTGTTCGAAGGCGAAGTACAGGGCGTGGTGGACTGGGCGCTGACCGGCCAGCACAACGTCGCCAATGCCCTGGCCACCCTGGCGGCAGCCCGCCACGTCGGCGTGGTGCCAGCCATGGGCATCGAAGGCCTGAGCGCATTCAAGAGCGTCAAGCGGCGCATGGAGAAGGTCGCCGAGGTGCAAGGGGTGACCATCTACGATGATTTCGCCCACCACCCGACCGCCATCGCCACCACCCTCGACGGCCTGCGCAAGCGCGTTGGCGAGGCCCCGGTCATCGCCGTGATCGAGCCGCGCTCCAATTCGATGAAGCTCGGTGCCCACCGTGATGGCTTGCCGGAAAGCGTCAACGACGCCGACCAGGTCATCTGGTACGCCCCGGCCAACCTCGGCTGGGACCTGGCCGCGACTGCCGCGCAGTGCAAGGTGCCGAGCGTGGTGGCCGACAGCCTCGAGGCGATCATCGAGCGGGTCAAGGGCCAGGCGCGCCCGGGCACCCATGTGGTGATCATGAGCAACGGCGGTTTCGGTGGCCTGCACGGCAAGCTGGCCGAGGCCTTGCAGTGAACGGGCCGGAACGCATCACACTGGCGATGACCGGGGCTTCGGGCGTGCAGTATGGCCTGCGCCTGCTCGATTGCCTGGTGCGCGAGGATCGCGAGGTGCACTTTCTGATCTCCAAGGCCGCGCAACTGGTGATGGCCACCGAGACCGACGTGGTGCTGCCGGCCAAACCCCAGGCAATGCAGGCATTCCTTACCGAATACACAGGTGCCGCCAACGGGCAGATCCGGGTATATGGCAAGGAAGACTGGATGTCGCCGGTAGCCTCGGGCTCCGGCGCGCCAGCGGCGATGGTGGTGGTGCCCTGTTCCACCGGTACCCTGTCGGCGATTGCTACCGGTGGCTGCAACAACCTGATCGAGCGTGCCGCCGACGTTACCCTCAAGGAGCGTCGTCAGCTGATCCTGGTGCCGCGCGAGGCGCCGTTCTCCACCATTCACCTGGAGAACATGCTCAAGTTGTCGCAGATGGGCGCAATCATCCTGCCGGCCGCGCCAGGCTTCTATCACCAGCCGCAGACCATCGACGACCTGGTCGACTTTGTCGTCGCGCGCATTCTCAACCTGCTGAACATTCCCCAGGACATGTTGCCGCGTTGGGGCGAGCACCACTACGGAGTGGATGATTGAGGCGCCTGGTGTGCGGCGTGCTGGCGCTGGGGCTGCTGAGTGGTTGCGCCACGGTGCGGACGCTGGATGCCAACAAGCCTGGGGCGCCGGTGGTGTATGCCGGTACCCGGTTGGACTTGTATGTCATGAATGGCGGCTGTTGCCCACGCGATCATTACGGGGCTGATGCGCCGGCGTATCCGGGGCTGGACCTGCCCGGGAGCATGCTGCTCGATACCCTGCTGCTGCCATTGTCGTTGCTGACCGCGGCAGGGGTGGGCTTTCAGGCCACCGGCGGGCTCTAGGCAACACCGGCCCCTGTGGGAGCGGCCTTGTGTCGCGATGGGCCGCGAAGCGGCCCCAGCAATTTGTGCATCTGCGCTGCAACCTCAGGGGCTGCTTTGCAGCCCATCGCGACACAAGGCCGCTCCCACAATGGTACCGCGCAGCTGCAGGGTGATTATTTGCCCAGCCGGCGCAATTCATCCGACTCCACAATCCGCACCCCGTCCTCTTCTTCCAGGGCCAGGCGCCACAACGCCCGCGCCAGGGTGCAGGCCTCGATACCTCGATACTTCCCGGGTATCAGCCTGGAAAACGGCGAAATCAGCTGCTCGCCCAGCCGCGGCTCTATGCGCTCGCCCAGCAGCAATGACGGCCGCACGATGGTCAATTGCGGCCAGTCCTGAGCCTTGAGCGCCTCTTCCATCTCGCCTTTGACCCGGTTGTAGAAGATCGGCGATTTCGGGTCGGCGCCCAGCGCACTGACCACCAGCAAGTGCCGCGCCCCCATTTCCCGGGCACGCTTGCTGAAAGCCACCACCATGTCCAGGTCCACCGCACGGAAGGCCGATTCCGAGCCGGCCTGCTTCAACGTGGTGCCCAGGCAGCAGAAAGCGATATCCACGCGCCCGGCCAGCTGCGGAAGAAACATCGCCGGGTCACCCACCGGGTTTTCCAGGTGCGGGTGCTCGGCCAGTGGCCGGCGGGTTGGTGCCAGTACGCGGGTGATGGTGGGCTCGTTGAGCAGGCGGTCGAGCAGGTGCTCACCTGTCAGACCCGTGGCACCGGCAAGCAGGACATGCTGAGGCGTCAAATACATGATGTCTCTCCCTTGTTACACACAAGCTTAGTGGCTGCCAGGCGTTTCTGCCTGTTCCCCCACGTTGGCCTGGGCGGCGTTACGCAATGCTTCTTCGGCCTGTTGCCGACGCAGCTGCTGCCAGCGTGCGAGTACCGCCGGCGGTGCCCACAGCTGCGGTTCGGAGGCCTCGAAACCTTCCCTTTGTTCTCTTTCGGCAACACTGTTGCGGGCCAGTTCAAACGCCTGTTTCAGGTCGTCGGTCTGGTTCAGCGCCTCGGCGAACAACGCGTCGCCAAAGTAGGTGAAATCCGCTTCTTCCGAGCAGCCGAAGGACACCCGGTCGGCCCGCGCGGCCGTCATGATGAGCGTGCGCTCATCCTTGAGCGGGGCGATGTAGCCCCCTGAATAGCAGGCAGATATGACAATCACTTTGTCGCGGTTCTTCAGCGGTGCCAGGGCGCTGGCCAGCTCGTCGGCGGACAGGTCGGCCAGTTGCAGGCGTGGCTGGTCGAGCACCAGTTGGTGGTCCTGGCTGCCGTGGCTGGTGAGGTAGATGAACACCAGGTCCTCGGGGCCGCTGCGCTCGGCCAGGGTGCGGGCGGCACGGGTGAGGTTCTCGCGGGTGGCCATGGGGCGGCTGGCCATCTGGTCGCGGTGGTTGACCAGGGTGACCTGGCCCGAAGCCCCGAAACGTACCTTGAGCATGTTGCTGACGTAGTCGGCTTCACGCAGGAACACGCTCTGCTGGCCATCGCCGGCCACTACCAGGCTGTACAGCTGGACAGACGGCGCCGAGGGTGGCACACGGGCCAGCGCCTGCTCCAGCAGCCGACCCTGGCTGAGCAAGGCCAGGTCCAACGGGTCGGGCAGCAGCTTGCCATTCTGGTCGCGCACACGCACCCCGTTGGCCCAGGTGCCGCTCAGCACCTTGCCGCTGGGCAGGATCAGCCGACCTTGCCCATGGTAGGCATCGTCGAGGAAACCGCCGATGTACTTGCTGCCATCGGCCAGCTGCAGGCTGCCCTGGCCTGACAGGCGCCACTCGCTGAAAGTGCCCTTGTAGTGGCTGCCATCGCTGCCCAGCAGTTCGCCTTCGCCGACCAGTACGCCATCCTTGAACTGGCCGATCCACACATCGCCATCGGCATTTTCGTAGCGGCCTCGGCCTTCCAGGCGGTTGTCCTTGAATTCGCCGATGTATTGCTCGCCGTCGACGCTGTCGTAGGTGCCGGCGCCTTGCAGCAGGCCGTTGACGAAGCGGCCGCTGAACTGGTTGCCGCTGGCATCGCTGCGCACGCCGGCGCCATTGGGCTTGCCTTTGGCGAACAGGCCCTGGTAGCGGCTGCCGTCGGCCAGTTCCAGTTCGCCGGCGCCGTCGTACAGGTCGTCCTTGAACTGGCCGCGGTAGGTCTGGTCGGCCTGCTTGAGCGTGCCTTCGCCGTCGCGCCGGCCCTGGCGGAAGGTGCCGGAATAGTGGCTGCCCGGGGTAGTCAGCTCGCCCAGCCCCTGGAACAGCCCGGCGGCGAACTGGCCACGGTAGACCTCGCCATTCTGGCCGTGCCATTCGCCCTGGCCATGCCATTGGCCGTCCTTGAAGCCGCCGGCGTACCAGCTGCCGTTGGGGTAGTCGATACGGCCCTCGCCTTGCAGCAGGCCATCGACTACCTGCCCCCGGTAGCGTCCGCCGTCAGGCAAGCGCGCGTCGGGTGGTAGCAGCGATTCGCCATCGCCACAGGCGGCGAGTAGCAGGACCAGGGAGAGGGGGAGCAGTAGACGCATGGCGAAGACCGGGCAATAGGTCTGCCGAGTATGCCGCAGAATGGGATCCTGAAACAGCGAGCGCATGAGCCGGGGCATTCCTCCGTGGGGCCAACGCTATCGTGTTGCCTGCCATGGCCCCGTCGCCGGTCGGCTCGGCTCAATGCCAGGTGATATCGCCGGTCTGTCGGTGCAACAGCAACTCGGCCAGTGCCTTGGTCATCTGCACGTGATGGGCCGCATTGACCAGCATGTTGATCCCAGGCTCACCGGCATTGGCGCAGATGTACTCGTCCAGGGTGTCTTCGATGCCGGTCATCAATTGCAGCGCGTGGATCACAGCGTCGAGCGAGGGCATGTCGTGGTTTATGGTGTAGAAGGGGCGGGAAGTCAGGATTCTGGGTGGATCGGGGACGATTTTTTTCATGATCAGGCCTCGTGTGGTTTGCTGTAAGCAACCACCTCATCCTTTCTCACGGGATAAAGGCGGCAGCCGTACGAGGGTGAGAAATCCGAGACACGAGCACTCGGCCAGACCGAAGCCTGCCTGCGTACGGCTGCCATAACGTACTGCCGTAAGTCGTGTTTTCGGGTTTCTCACACCCGGTCACCAAACATGGCGACCCCGAGACGGTATCCCTGAGATGTTTCCCCGACAATGGAGTGACTTCCGACAGCCTCGTAGGATAATTCGCGAGATGGTCCGGGCTGAAGCATTTGGTTTCAGGTTCGGAAATGTCTTACATCCTTGAAGCCCTGAGCGGTTCCTGTGGTAGCGACAAAAAAACCGCTACCACAGGGTTGTGAGCTGCCAGTGCGGCTCAGCGCAGGCCCGGCGAAACGATGATCTTCACGTTCTCCTCCTTGTTGTTCACCAACTCCTCGAAGCCCAGCTCGACGATCTGCTCCAGCCCGATCCGCCCGGTTACCAGCGGGCGGATGTCCAGCCTGCCGTCGGCGATGAAGGCAATCACATCAGCGAATTCGCCGTTGTAGGCCAGCGCCCCCAGCACCTGCTTCTCGGTGGACACCAGCTCGAAGAAGTTGAACTCGCTGGGCTCTTCGAAGATGCCCACCATCACGCATTTGCCGGCCTTGCGGATGGTGTCGATGGCCAGCTTGGCGGTGTGCTTGTTGCCAATGCACTCGAAACTCACATCCGCACCCAGCCCGGCGGTAAGCGCGCGGATCTCCGCCAGGGCGTCGCACTGGCTGGGGTCGAGCACCACGCTGGCGCCGACTTCCTTGGCCTTGGCCTTGCGCGCCGAAGACATTTCCAGGGCGATCACCTGCGCTGCACCGGCCGCCCTGGCGCACATGATGGTGCACAGGCCGATGGTGCCGGCGCCGACCACCACCACTGTCTGGCCCAGCAGGCTGCCGGCCTTTTTCACCGCATGCATGCCCACTGCCAGCGGCTCGATCAGCGCCCCGGCTTCGGCCGGGAAACCCTGCGGCAGCCGGTACAGCAAGTTGGCCGGCACGTTGACCCGCTCGGCAAAGGCGCCGTTGTTCATCAAGCCGGTGAAGGCCAGGCGTTCGCAGATGTTGTACAGGCCATGGGTGCAGTAATAGCAGGTACCGCAATGCTGGCAGGCATCCGCCGCCACCGGGTCACCGACGGCGAAGCCCTGCACGCCTTCGCCCAGCTTGGCGATCTGGCCGCAGAACTCGTGGCCGAGGATGCACTGGCCCTGGATGCCGGTCAGTGGGTGCGGTGCCTCGACCGGGATGAACACCGGGCCGGCGACATACTCATGCAGGTCGGAGCCGCAAATGCCGCACCAGTCCACCTTGATCTGCACCCAACCGGGTGCGGGGTCGGCTGGCAGGGGTACCTGTTCGACGCGGATGTCGTTGCGGCCATGCCAGACGGCCGCGCGCATGTGGGTGTGGCTCAGGTCGTTCATTGTGTTTGTCTCCAGGCTCACGGAATGGGCTTAGTGCTTGCGCAGGAAGGCGAGCAGTTGCTGGTTGACCTGTTCGGCCGCCTCCATCTGCACCATGTGGCCGGCCTCCGGCAGCACCAGCACTTCGGCTTCCAGCCCTTCGGCATGGCTGGCCGGGATGATCGCGTCCTTGCCGCCCCACACCACCAATGCCGGGTGTTGCCCCAGCACCCCGCGCAGGTCGTGGCGCTGCCGGTCACCGTCAGCGAGTGCCGCTGCCAGCTGCTGCAGGGCCTGGTCGACCCCTTCCAGGCGCTTGAACTTGAGCATGTCTTCGAGCATCTGGCGGGTGACCAGCGCCGGGTCGGCAAACAGCTGCACCATCTGTGGCTTGAGCGCGTTGCGGTTGGCGGCGGCGACGAAGCCTTGCAGGTACTGGCCGTTGATCGCTTCGCCCAGGCCGGCACTGGCCACCAGGCTCAGGCTGGCGACCCGCTGCGGTGCCAGGCGCGCCACGTTCAGGCTGACCGCGCCACCCATGGAGTGGCCGGCCAGGTGCGCCTTGGCGATATCCAGGTGGTCGAGCAGGGCCAGCACGGTTTCGCTCAGCTCATCCAGGTCGCCGCGTTGCAGCGCCTTGGCCGACTCGCCATGCCCTGGCAGGTCGAGGGCGATTACCCGGCGCTCGGCAGCCAGCGCCGGGTGGTTGAACAGCCAGTTGTTGAGGTCGCCACCGAAGCCGTGCACCAGCACCAGCGGTGTGCCGCCTTCGCCCAGCTCGAACCAGCGCAGTTGCCGGCCAGCCACTTCAGCCTTCTGCGGTGCCGGGCCCTGGGCTTGCTCGGCGCCACCGTCGGCGACGAACTCGGCCTGGAAGCGTTGCACCACCGCATCGATCTCGGCTTCCTCGGCTTCGCCTTCCACCACCACCGCCAGCAGTGCGCCGACCGGCAGGGTTTCATCGGGCCTGGCCACCTGGCGGCGCAGCACGCCGCTGAACGGGGCTTCGACGCTGCTGCTGATCTTGTCGGTCTCGACGTCCAGCACCTCGTCACCCTTGTTGATTGCGTCACCTTCCTGCTTGAGCCAGGCGTCCACCCGGCCTTCGGTCATCGACAGGCCCCACTTGGGCATGGTCAGGGTATGGATCTGGCTCATGCGGCACTCCTTGCAGCATCGATCACTTTGCGCACGGCGGCCTCGATCTTCGCCGCGTCAGGGATGTACAGGTCTTCCAGGGCGTCGGAGAACGGCACGGGGGTGTGCGGCGCGGTGACCATTTCGATCGGCCCCTTGAGCGCGGCGAAGGCCTTCTGCGCGACCAGGGCGCTGATGTCGGTGGCCATGGAGCAGCGGGGGTTGGCTTCGTCGATCACTACCAGGCGGCCGGTCTTTTCCACGCTCTCCAGAATGCTGTCTTCGTCCAGCGGGCTGGTGGTGCGCAGGTCCAGCACCTCGCAGTCGATGCCCTGGCGGGCCAGGTTGTTGGCGGCTTCCAGCGCCACGTGCACCATGCGGCCATAGGTGACCAAGGTCACGTCGTCGCCATCGCGCAGGAAGTTGGCCTCACCGAACGGCACGGTATACACCTCTTCCGGCACCTCGCCCTGCATGCCGTAGAGCAGCTTGTGCTCGCAGAAAATCACCGGGTCGTTGTCGCGGATCGCCTGGATCAGCAGGCCCTTGGCATCGTAGGGCGAGGACGGGCACACCACCTTCAGGCCGGGGATGTGGGTCCACAGCGAGGTGAGCATCTGCGAGTGCTGGGCCGCCGCGCGCAGGCCGGCACCGTACATGGTGCGCATCACCAACGGGGTGACCGCCTTGCCGCCGAACATGTAGCGGAACTTGGCAGCCTGGTTGAGGATCTGGTCCAGGCAGCAGCCGGCGAAGTCGACGAACATCAGTTCGCACACCGGGCGCAGGCCCTGGGTGGCCGCGCCGACGGCGGCACCGACGTAGCCGATTTCCGACAGCGGGGCGTCGAGCACGCGCCCCGGGAACTGGTGATACAGGCCCTTGGTCACGCCCAGTACGCCACCCCAGGCGTCGTCCTCGCCCGGTGCGCCGGCACCGCCGGCCACGTCTTCGCCAATGATGAACACGGTGTCGTCGCGGCGCATTTCCTGGGCCAGGGCTTCGTTGATGGCCTGCTGGTAGCTGATCTTTCTTGCCATGGTGGTTCTCCTGTTGTTCTTGTAATCCGCAGCTCAGGGGTAGGCGACGTAGACGTCGCTGAGCAGGTCGGCGGGCTGTGGCTTGGGATCGGACTTGGCGCGGCGCACGGCGTCTTCGATCAGGTCCTCGACGCGGGCGTCGATGGCGTCCAGTTGCGCGGCCGTGAGCAGGCCGGCGCGGGTGGTCTTGTTGCGGAACTGCATGAGGCAGTCGCGGGTTTCGCGCAGGTTCTTCACTTCATCGGGGGCGCGATAGGTTTGCGCATCGCCCTCGAAGTGGCCGTAGTAACGGCTGAGCTTGACCTCGATCAACGACGGGCCTTGCCCGGAACGGGCGCGCTCGACGGCAGCAGCGGCGGCCTCGTAGACGGCGAAGAAGTCAAAACCGTCGATGGTGACACCGGGCATGCCGAAGCCGGCGGCGCGGTCGGCAATATGGTCGCAGGCCACCGACCAGTTGGAGGCGGTGGCTTCGGCGTAGCCGTTGTTCTCGGCCACGAAGATGCATGGCAGGTTCATGATCGACGCCATGTTCATGGCCTCGAACACCGCACCTTCGTTGGAGGCGCCATCACCGAAGAACGCCACCGAGACATCGTCGCGGCCCTTGAGCTTGGCCGCCAGCGCCGCCCCGGCCACCAGCGGTGCGCCGGCACCGACGATGCCGTTGGCACCGAGCATGCCTTTTTCCAGGTCGGCGATGTGCATCGAGCCGCCCTTGCCGCCGCACACGCCGGTCTTCTTGCCGTAGATCTCGGCCATCATGCCGTACACGTCCACGCCCTTGGCGATGCAGTGGCCGTGGCCGCGGTGGGTCGAGGCGATGCAATCGCTGTCGCGCAGGTGGGCCATGACCCCGGCGGCGGACGCCTCTTCGCCGGCATACAGGTGCACGAAGCCAGGGATTTCGCCGGTGGCGAACTCGACGTGCAGGCGTTCTTCGAAGGCACGGATGGTGCGCATCACTTCATAGGCATGCAGCAGTTGTTCGGTACTGAGTTGATTGGACATCTTGTTGTTCTCCGGGGTTGTCTCAACACGGGTTTGCAGGGTGCAGCCGGTGGCCACGGGGCACGGCCAGCAGGTGATGGCGGGCGGCGTGCGCCAGTACGGCCTCGACGTCCACGCTCAATGGGCCTTGGTGGTCGAGGGTGATGGTGGGGCTGTCGTGCTCGGCGAATTCGATCTCGCGCTCGCCGTCCAGGGCCAGGGTGCCGCTGGCCAGGCTCAGGCGATGGGCGACACCGGGCGTCAGGGTGCCGCTGGCGGTAATGCCACAGCCTTGCAGCAGGCCGGGCGCCAACGGCGCCAGCAATGCCTGGTCGGCAGCGGGGTTCAGGCGCACCCAGGCGCCGTGCGGGTCCCGGCGGGAAACCGGGCACCACAGGCCACACAGCGCCGAGAGGCCGATGGCATGCGGCTCGGCGAAACAGGCGAACACTTCGCTCAGGTCTTCGCTGCGGCTGAGCGCGCGCGCGCCGATGAAACGCTGGGGCGACACCGCCACTTCCACCAGGGCCCATTCGGCAAGCCGTTGTTCGGGCACTTTCACCAGCAGGCGCTTGTTGCGGCGCAGGCCGATGCTGGCGGGCACCCGGCCGCTGGCGAGCAGGCCGCCGGCCAGGCCGGCACTGGTGGCTTCGCGCAGCTCGGGGAAGGCATTGTTGGTGCCGGTGGACAGGGTCAGCAGCGGCACGTCGCCGGCTTCGGCGGCGACCGCCTTGTGCGTGCCATCGCCACCGAGCACGGCGATCATCGCTACGCCGCGGTCGACCATGTGTCGGGTGGCCAGACGGGTATCGGCAACGGTCTGGGTCAGCGGCAGGTCGAGGATCTCGAGGGTGGGCCAGTGCTGGTCAAGGGCGACCGGGCCCTGGCTGGCCTTGAGCACGGCAGCGGCGATGCCGGTCATGTCGCTGGGCAGCAGCACCTGGCCGATACCGGTGGCACCGAAGGCGGCGAGCAGGCGCTGGATCGCCGAGGCCTTGTCGGTGCTCGAATAGAGCCCGGCATTGGCAGTCAGGCGGCGCAGGTCGCGGCCAGAGGCAGGGTTGGCAATGATCCCGACAGTCGGGGCGGGTAGCGGCATGGCGCACCTCGTTTCTTGTTTGCCAGTGCCGGAGCAAGCGCGGTGCCAGTTTTCTTGAAGTTGCCTGGAATGGCCGGGCCAGAGCGTTTTCGTCGCGCCAAGGCCGGCGTGCATGGCCGCGCCGGCGAGACGCCGGGTGCCAGCCGTGCAATGGCTTGGCCGAGACGCTGAGACGCTGCGTCTCAGGCCGGCCGGTAATCACTCAGTGCTTGTCGGGGCATGCCCGGAGGCGCTTAATGGCCGGACAACGATAAAAACAGCAACGAGAACCGGAGGGCCTGAATGCTTGCCGCGAACTCCCGAGCCCATGTCGATTGCGTCAGCAGGGTACTGAAGAATGCCGATCGCCTGCCGCAGGCGCCGGTGCCACCGCTGATCCTCGATTCATGGCGCCGTTCCATGGAGCTGTACCGTCTCGACCCCGCTTCCCAGCAGGGGCCGCGTATTCTTTCCCAGAGCCTGCTCAACGAGTGCCGCGAACGGGCCGAGCTGTTCCTGCGCATCGCCAGCGATGCTGTTGCGCGCCTGCATGAGCGGGTGCGTGGGGCCGATTACTGCGTACTGCTCACCGACGCCCAGGGGCGCACCATCGACTACCGGGTCGAGTCGGCCATCCGCAACGACTGCCGCAAGGCCGGGTTGTACCTGGGCACTTGCTGGTCGGAGGGTGAGGAGGGCACCTGCGGGGTGGCGGCGGTGCTCACCAGCAAGGCGCCGGTCACGGTGCACAAGCGTGACCATTTCCGCGCTGCATTCATCGGCCTCACCTGTACCGCGGCGCCGGTGTTCGACCCGCTCGGCGAGTTGCTGGGCGTGGTCGATGTGTCGGCCTTGCAGTCACCGGACGACCGCCGCAGCCAGCACCTGATCCGCCAGTTGGTCGAGCAGACCGCGCGCGAGATCGAAAACGCCTTCTTCATGCACAGTGCCCAGGGCCATTGGGTGATGCGCGCCCATGGCACGCCGGGCTATGTGGAAAGCCAGCCCGACTACCTGCTGGCCTGGGATGCCGATGGCCGCCTGCAGGCCATCAACAGCCTGGCACGGCAGCGCCTGGTGGAGCGCTTGGGGCGGTTGCCCGAGCACATTGGCGAGTTGTTCGACATCGACCAGCTGCGCCGGGTCAATGGCGCATCGGCCCAGCGCCTGCCGGGGCTGGGTGGGCTGTATGGCCGGGTCAGCGCGCCACAGCAGCGCCAGCGCGCGCAGCCCTTGCGCCAGGCCCAGGACGCCCGCATCGAGCAGCACCTGCGGCTGGCCACGCGGGTCAAGGACTGCAACCTGGCGGTGCTGGTGCAGGGCGAGACCGGGGCCGGCAAAGAGGTGTTCGCCCGCCAGTTGCACCAGCAGAGCCTGCGCCGTGACGGCCCGTTCGTCACTCTCAACTGCGCGGCCATTCCGGAAAGCCTGATCGAGAGCGAACTGTTTGGGTATGTCGCCGGGGCGTTCACCGGGGCTTCCAGCAAGGGCATGCAAGGGCTGTTGCAGCAGGCCGACGGTGGCACGTTGTTCCTCGACGAGATTGGCGACATGCCAGTGAACCTGCAGACCCGCCTGTTGCGCGTACTGGCCGAAGGCGAGGTGGCACCGCTGGGCGCTGCGCGGCGGGAGCGGGTGGACATCCAGGTGATCTGCGCGACCCATCGTGACCTGGCGGCAATGGTCAAGGAGGGGCGTTTCCGTGAGGACCTCTATTTCCGCCTGGCCAATGCCCGCTTCGAGCTGCCACCGTTGCGAGAGCGCGAGGACCGGCTGGGGTTGATCCACCAGCTGCTGGCTGAGGAAGCCGCAGCCTGCGGGGTCGAGGTGGTATTGGCGGATGATGCGCTGCAGGCGCTGTTGCTGTACCGCTGGCCGGGTAACCTGCGCCAGCTGCGGCAGGTGCTGCGTTATGCCTGTGCGGTCAGTGAGGGCGGCCAAGTGTGTCTGGAGAGTCTGCCGCTGGAGGTGCGGGGTGATGCCGTGCCGGCGGCTGACGCGGGGGTATCGAGCCCTGCCCGGCAGTTGCTGCTCGATGCCTTGATACGGCATCGCTGGAAACCGGCGGAAGCGGCGCGGGCCTTGGGCATATCACGGGCCACTTTGTATCGACGGGTGCATGAGCACCGGATCGAGATGCCGAGGATGAAGGGGATTGAGTGAGGGCTGACAGGGGGTCGCCGCGACATTTTCAGCGCCTGTGACATCCCTGAAGACGGACAATAAAAAACCCCGGAACAAGTCCGGGGTTCTGGTGCATCACACTACACGATCACTCCTGGTTGGCCAGTTTGTGCTCGAGGTAGTGAATGTTGACGCCGCCTTTGCAGAAACCTTCATCACGCACCAGGTCGCGGTGCAGCGGGATGTTGGTCTTGATGCCGTCGACGACGATCTCGTCCAGGGCATTGCGCATGCGCGCCATGGCTTCGTCGCGGTCCTTGCCGTAGGTGATCAGCTTGCCGATCAGCGAGTCGTAGTTCGGCGGAACCGAGTAACCGCTGTACAGGTGCGAATCGACGCGTACGCCGTTGCCACCCGGGGCGTGGAAGTGCTTCACCTTGCCAGGGCTCGGGATGAACTTCTTCGGGTCTTCGGCGTTGATACGGCATTCCAGCGCGTGGCCACGAATAACCACGTCTTCCTGGCGGAACGACAGCTTGTTGCCAGCGGCGATGCTCAGCATCTCCTTGACGATGTCGATACCGGTCACCATCTCCGACACCGGGTGCTCAACCTGCACGCGGGTGTTCATCTCGATGAAGTAGAAGCGGCCGTTCTCGTACAGGAACTCGAAGGTACCCGCACCACGGTAGCCGATCTCGATGCACGCATCGACACAGCGCTTGAACACTTCCTGACGGGCTTTCTCATCGATGCCCGGGGCTGGCGCTTCTTCCAGTACCTTCTGGTGACGGCGCTGCAGCGAGCAGTCACGGTCGCCCAGGTGCACGGCGTTGCCCTGGCCGTCGGACAGGACCTGCACTTCCACGTGGCGTGGGTTGGTCAGGAACTTCTCCAGGTAGACCATCGGGTTGCCGAAGGCAGCACCGGCTTCGGTACGGGTGAGCTTGGCCGAGGCGATCAGGTCCTCTTCCTTGTGCACCACGCGCATGCCGCGACCACCGCCGCCACCGGCGGCCTTGATGATCACCGGGTAGCCGACGTCACGGGCAATCGCCAGGGCGACTTCTTCGTCTTCCGGCAGCGGGCCATCGGAGCCCGGTACGGTCGGTACGCCCGACTTGATCATCGCGTCCTTGGCCGAAACCTTGTCGCCCATCAGGCGAATGGTGTCGGCTTTCGGGCCGATGAAGGCGAAACCGGATTTTTCCACCTGCTCGGCGAAGTCGGCGTTTTCCGCCAGGAAGCCGTAGCCCGGGTGGATCGCGGTGGCGCCGGTAACTTCGGCGGCAGCGATGATCGCCGGGATATGCAGGTAGGAATCCTTGGACGATGCAGGGCCGATGCAGACCGACTCGTCTGCCAGGCCCAGGTGCATCAGTTCACGGTCGGCAGTGGAGTGCACGGCGACGGTCTTGATACCCAGCTCTTTGCAGGCACGCAGGATCCGCAGGGCAATTTCCCCACGGTTGGCGATCAGGACTTTTTCGAGCTTCCCAGACATCGTTGGCTCTCCGCGATTCAAACGATGGTGAACAGCGGCTGGTCGAACTCAACCGGCTGGCCGTCTTCTACCAGGATGGCGTCGATGACACCGCCAACATCGGCTTCGATGTGGTTCATCATCTTCATGGCTTCGACGATGCACAGGGTGTCGCCTTTTTTCACGCTCTGGCCCACTTCAGCGAAGTTCGGCGAAGTTGGCGAAGGCTTGCGGTAGAAGGTGCCGACCATCGGCGAGCGGATCACGGTGCCTTTCAGGGCTGGCGCAGCAGCAGCGGCTTCGGCGGCCGGGGCAGCAGCAGCGGCAACCGGGGCAGCGGCAGGCGCAGCGGCTACCGGGGCCGGTGCGAAGTACTGCTGGGCGGCTGGGGTCTTGCTGTGGCGGCTGATACGGACCGACTCTTCGCCTTCCTTGATCTCCAGTTCGTCGATGCCAGACTCTTCCAGCAGTTCGATCAGTTTCTTGACTTTACGGATATCCATTAATCATCAACTCCCAAAGGTTCGGTCAGGGGGCGAAATATAAAAAAACGTATCTGAAACGTTTCTCTCGAACCCTGGCCCACCGAGGCCAGGGTTTTCATCATTTGGGCTGTGCGTTGGCAGCCAGTTGTTCCAGTGCAGACTCCAGAGCCAGGCGATAACCGCTGGCGCCCAGGCCGCAGATCACCCCTACGGCAACATCGGAAAAGTAGGAGTGGTGGCGGAACGGTTCGCGTTTGTGCACGTTGGACAGGTGCACTTCGATGAATGGGATGCTCACCGCAAGCAACGCGTCACGTAATGCAACGCTTGTGTGCGTGAAAGCAGCCGGATTGATCAGGATGAAGTCCACACCCTCGTTGCGTGCGGCGTGAATACGGTCGATCAGTTCGTACTCGGCATTGCTCTGCAGGTATTGCAGATGATGGCCGGCGGCGCGGGCACGTTGCTCCAGGTCCTGGTTGATCTGGGCCAGGGTCACGGCGCCGTAGTGGCCAGGCTCGCGGGTACCGAGCAGGTTGAGGTTGGGGCCGTGGAGCACCAGTAGCGTTGCCATCTGCGATTCCTTGGATTTGTAGGGCAATTCGACACAGCGCGGCGAGTGTGCCGTAAAGCGACCGCAAGTGTCCAGTTCCCGGCAATAGGCAGCACGTTGTCCGAGATTCGCGCGAAATATGTGACCAGATAGCTCGATCCAGTCACTGATTTTGGTTTTTCTACCGCGCGCGAGAAGTTATAGACCGACTCTGCCGCGTACGCGTGTAAGAATTTGCGCAAATTCACTGGCGTTTAGCTCGCCAATGACCCGATCAGCGGTAATTTCGCTGCCGTTCGCAGCGAAGAACAACAGGGCAGGGGGGCCGAACAGTTGGTAGCGGTCGAGTAGTGCGCGTTGTTCGGCATTGCTGGCGGTGATGTCGAAACGCAGCAGCTTGAAACCGGCCAGTTGTGCTTGCACCTGCGGCGCGGTCAGCACTTCGCGCTCGATCACCTTGCAACTGATGCACCAGTCGGCATACCAGTCCAGGAGTACCGGTTGACCGGCAGTCTTGGCCTGGGCCAGGGCGGCGTCCAGTGCAGCCGGGGTGGTCACGGTGTGCCAGCTATCCGCCGCTGCCGCCGGTTTGCCGCCAGCACTGGCAAGGGCCGGCGGTGGCAGCGGGCGCAGCGGGTCGCCCTGGCCGCTGAGCGCGCCGTACCAGCAGGCCACGGCATACACCAGCAAAGCCAGGCCGAGCAGTTGCGCCAGGCGCTGGCGGGGGGACTTGACCTCGAACTCCAGGGCGCCCAGGAACAGCGCCACCCCGGCGGCCAGGAAACCGACCAGCAGCAAGGTCAGCGGCCCCGGCAGCACTCGGCTGAGCAGGCCGATGGCCAGGCCCAGCAGCAACACGCCGATGGCGTTTTTCACCGTGTTCAGCCAGGGGCCGCTTTTCGGCAGCCAGGCCGCGCCGCCGGTGGCCACCAGCAGCAGCGGTGCGCCCATGCCCAGGCCCAGGGCGAACAGCTTGAGGGCACCGCCCAGGGCGTCGCCGCTGGCGCTGATATACAGCAACGCACCGGCCAAGGGCGCTGAAACGCACGGCGAAACCAGCAGGCTGGAGAGCACGCCAAGAATCGCTGCGCCCAACAGCGAGCCACCGCGGGTGTGGTTGGCGACATTGTTCAGGCGCTGGTTGAGGGCCTGCGGCAGCTTCAGCTCGAACAGGCCGAACATGGCCAGGGCGAACACCACGAAGAACAGTGCGAAGGGCACCAGTACCCAGGCCGATTGCAGGCGTGCCTGCAGGTTCAGGCCGGCGCCGAACAGGCCCATCAGGGCGCCGAGGACGGCAAAGCTGGCCGCCATCGGCAGCACGTAGGCCAGCGACAGTGCCAGGCCGCGAAGGCCGCCGGCCTGGCCGCGCAGCACCACGCCGGAGAGGATCGGCAGCATGGGCAGCACGCAGGGGGTGAAGGTGAGGCCGACCCCGGCAAGGAAGAACAGCAGCAACGACTTCCAGCTCCAGCCGTGTTCGGCGCTGGCCGGTGTACTCGCGCCGGCTTCGCCATCGATGCTCAGGCGTGCGGTTTCCGGTGGGTAGCAAAGGCCTTTGTCGGCACAGCCCTGGTAGCCCACCAGCAAGGTGAAGGCGCGTGGGTCGTTGCGCGGCAATTCGATGTCGAGCACGCCGTGGTATACCTCGACATCGCCGAAGAATTCATCGTGCTTGGCTTCGCCCTTGGGAATGTTCGGTGTGCCCAGGGCGACGTCGGCCGGTTCCGTACGGAACTGGAAGCGGTGGCGGTACAGGTAATAGCCGTCGGTGGCGACGAAGCGCAGCTTGATGGTCTGCACATCGGCCTGGACCAGGTTGAGCTTGAACGCTTCGTGCACCGGCAGGAAGTCGGCATTGTTGGACAACGAAGCGGCGCCGAGGGTGGCGCTGGGGCGGTTGTCGAGCAGGCCCGTGGCGAAGGCGGGGCTGGCCAGCAGCAGGAACAGCAGGAAAAACAGGCGGCGCATGGCGGACTCGCGAGGTCGAACGTGCCGGGCATGATAGCGGAGTTGGTGCAGGTTGGGGCCATGCCGGTGGCGGGGGCGACACATGGCCGCTGGCTCATGTGCAGCCTGTACCGGCCTCTTCGCGGGCATGCTTGCGAAGAGGCCGGTACAAGCCACCTAGACTCTGAAGGCCCGTACCGCCCGGTTCAGTTCACCGCCCAGACTCAACAGCTGCTCGCCTTGCTCGCGCCCCTCGCCAATGCGCTGCAGGTTGTCCTCGCCCAGCGCGTGGATCCGTTGGCTGTGGTCGCGGATTTCGCTCACCGCGCCACTCTGCTGTGCCGTGACGTCGGCAATCCGCACTGCGGTATCGGCGATGGTGCGAATGGCGCAGACGATCTCGTCCAGCGCGCCGTCCGCGGCCTGGGCCTGGCTGGCGGTGGCCTCGGCATGTTCGAGCTGCGCACGCATCCCGGCCACAGAACTTCTGGCGGCCTGCTGCAGGCGGTCGATCAGCGCCTGGATCTCGCCGGTTGCGCCGGTGGTGCGCTGCGCCAGTGAACGCACCTCGTCGGCCACCACGGCAAAACCGCGGCCCATCTCGCCGGCACGCGCCGCCTCGATTGCGGCGTTCAGGGCCAGCAGGTTGGTCTGCTCGGCAATCGAGCGAATCACCGTCAGCACGCCACCGATCGTGGCCGACTCTTCCGCCAGTTGCTCGATCATGCGGGCATTGCCCTGCACCTCATCGACCAGTTCGCGCAAGCCCGAAAGGCTCTGGCCAATCACCGCCTGCCCCTGTTCCACCGCGCGGCCGGCATCGCGGCTGGCGTCGGCGGCTGCGCTGGCATCACCGGCCACCTGCTGGATGGTCGCTTCCAGCTCACCCAGGGCATCGCGGATCTGCCCGGTGTCGCCAGCCTGGCGTTCGGCGCCGTCGTGCAGAGCGGCGCTCATGCCGGCAAGGGCGTGGCTGCTGCCAGCCACCTGTTCGGCGTTGTGGCGGATGGTGCCGACCAGATCAACCAGATACTGGCGCAGGCGGTTGAGCGAATCCTGGATGTCGTGCAGTTCGCGGTTGGTCTTGCCCAGGGCGATGGCCTTGGCGAAGTCGCCTTCGGCCCAGCGCGACAGGGCCGGGGCCAGGCCGGTCAGGGTACGCGCCAGGCGCCGTTGCAGGGTGTCGATCAGCAGCGCGATCAGCAGGATCAGGGCAATCATCAGGCTCTGGATGATGCGCACTTCGGCGGCAATCGTCGCGTGCTGGCTGCGTACCTCCGGCTCCAGTGCCGCAATGGCCTGCTGCACCGCCTGCAGACGCTGCCCGGTGCTGGCGGCCAGGGCGGCTCGGCGCTCGATCTGGTCGCGGGTGCGTTGCAGCTCTGCCGGGTAGCGGCTGAGCAGGCTTTGCAACTCACGCTTCAAGCCAATGGCGACGTCTTCCTGCTGGGTGCTGGCTTGGGTCTCCAGGCCCATCATGGACGCGAAGTCGTCGGCGCCGGATTCGGCAGCACGGGTTACCCCAAGCAGCGGCAGGCTGTCGATGATCTGGGCCTGGGTGCGAATAAGCTGAAGTTCACGTTCAACTTCATCGGCCAGTTCCGGGCGACTGCTGCTGACCAGCTTGTCCCGTGCCAATGACAGGCGACCGAGGTGCACGGTGGCGTCCAGCAGGGGCAGCAGGTAGCGGTTGGCGTCGGCGTTGCCGCTGTTGCGAGCATAGCCGGCCAGCTGTTCGAAGTTGGCCCCCAGCTCCCGCTCGGCTTGCAGCAGCAACGCCTGTGGGTCGCCTGCCAGCTTGCCGGCGGCCAGCAGTTCCTCGGTGGTGAAGGCTTGCAGGCTGTCCAGGCTGGGGCGCAGTTTGTCGGCCAGTTCGTCGGGCCATTCGGCCAGCGCCGCTTGCAGCTGCTGGTTGGCTTCCATGGCTGCCGCGTGGCGCAGGGCATCGCCGCTGGCCAGGTAGGCCTGGATGTTGCCGGCTGCCTGGTGCTGGAACTGCTGGGACAGGCCCAGGTAGTGCTCCATCAATTGATAGGGGCGCTCCAGGGCCCGTTGCGACCACCACAGGGTCGCGCCCAGGGCGATACACACGGTTACCAGCAACAGGGTGTTGAAATTGGTCAGCCACTTCAGGCGCATAGCCACGAGCTTCCTGCGGGAGGGAGAGTCGGTGGCTGAAGTTATGGCGGTTGTATGACGGAGTGATGACGAAAGGGGCTGGTGCCAGAGAAAAAGTGGCACTGTGCCTGTATCTATATTGCCTGTGCTGGCCTCTTCGCGGGCTCGCCCGCTCCCACAGGATATCTACCAGACCTGAATGCAGCGTAATCCCTGTGGGAGCGGGCAAGCCCGCGAAGAGGCCGGTACAGGCGATGAACCACTCAGGGCTCTACCCGCACCACGCAATTACGCCCCGCATGCTTGGCCCGGTACAGCGCCTCGTCTGCCGCGCTTGCCATGGTCAGTGCATCCAGCCCCTCGTCCAGCTGGACCACCCCGGCACTGAAGGTGCACCGTAGATCCTGCGGCTGGGCCGGGTAGAGAATCTCGGCAAAGCGCCGACGGATTTCGTCCAGTACCTTGTGCGCCGCGTCCAGCGCGGTATTGGGCATGACGATGGCGAACTCTTCACCACCATAGCGGCCAATGAAGTCGGTCTTGCGCAGGCGCTGCTTGAGGAACAAGGCCAAGCTCTTGATTACCCGGTCGCCCATCGGGTGGCCGTGGCGGTCGTTGATCTTCTTGAAGTGGTCGATGTCGAGCATGGCGAAGCTCAACGGTTGTTGCTCACGGCGGGCGCGGAAGCTGCAATCTTCAAGCAGTTGCAGGATGTGCGTGTGGTTGTACAGCCCGGTCAGGCTGTCACGCACCATGCGCGACTTCAGGTGCCGGGCACGGGCGGCCCGGTTGCGCACGGTGGTGATCAGCTGGCGTGAGCGAAACGGCTTGGTCAGGAAGTCATCCCCGCCTTCACTCATGGCATCCAGCTGCTTGTCCAGGTCGTCCTCGGCAGACAGGTAAATGATCGGCACGCTCACATAGCGGTCGCTGTGGCGGATGACCTTGGCCAGCTCGGGGCCGGTGCAGGCGGGCATGTACAGGTCGAGGATGATCAGGTCGGGCTGGAAGTCGGCCAGCTCGGCCATGGTGCGGATCGGATCGGTCAGGCTGCGGGTGAGCATGCCGGCGCCGGCCAGCACGCGCTCGGTATACAGGGCCTGGGTGCGCGAGTCGTCGATGATCAGCACGCGCAAGGGGTCGTGCGGGGCGGCATTGGTCAGCCGCTCGACCTTTTCCAGCAGGCTGGAGGCTTCCAGGGTGCCGGTGAGAAAGTCCTGCGCGCCGGCGCGTACGGCGGCCAGGCGGGTCGGGGTGTCGGTTTCATGGTGGCTGAAGAACAGCAGCGGAATGTGCCGGGCCAGCCCCTGCTGCACCTGGGCCGCCAGCAGCAGGCCCTGCCCAGCGCCGGTGAAGTCGACATCCATGATGATGGCCGAGGGTGGGTATTCCTCGATCGAGGCGTGAAAGGCCGCCGCGCTGTCCAGCGCCTGTACCACCAGGCCAAAGAATTCCAGTTGCTGGGCCAGGCGCTGGGCTCGTTCGTGGTCCTGCAGCAGGATGTACACCGGCTTGCGCAGCGGCGGCCGCAGCAGTTGGTCAAGCGGGTCATCCTTGCGCAGGCCGCTACGCGTCAGCTGTTGGACGGGGCACTGCGGGCTCGGCTCGACTGCTTGGCTCATGACCTGGCTACTTTGTAGGGTGGGAGGTGCAGGGGCGATGATGGCTCTATGCTAGCAGTTCTTTCCCGGTGCGCGAGTGCTGTGCGTCAACAAAGCGGGCAGAACGAATATTCAGTTGCCGACCGATTGGTCGCTTATGCATAAGGCGGTGTCTGCTTTATAGTGCTGCGACGCGGGCTTGCCGTGGCACCCTGGCACAGGCCTGTGGTCCAAGCCCCTGAACCGTCGTGACTGATTAAGGACAAAGCCATGCTGGACTGGAAAAACCGCGAGGCCCAAGCCGAGCCCCGTGAGCGTGTCGACGGCCGTGGCGCCGCCGCTCGTAGCTACCTTGGCGGCCTCTGGAGCCGTGCACTGGGGACCCTCATCGGGTTGTACCTGCTGGTGTGCATCGGCCTGGGCTGGTACTGGAGCCAGGAGCCGGTGCTGTTCCCGGTGCAGCAGAACGCCCAGGCCGCCGCCGAGCGTACCGGCCAGCAGATGGTGGTGGGCTACACCACCCTCGAAACCCTCAAGACCGTGGCCGGTACCCTGCTGAACAAGCCAGGTGGCTACATCTCCAACGACCGCTTCCCGCCAGGGTTGTGGATGGACAACATGCCCAGCTGGGAGTACGGCGTGCTGGTTCAGGTGCGCGACCTGTCCCGTGCCCTGCGCAAGGACTTCGCCCGCTCGCAGTCGCAGTCCACCGAAGACGCCGACCTGGCCAAGGCCGAGCCGCGCTTCAACTTCGACAACAAGAGCTGGATCCTGCCATCGAGCGAATCGGAGTTCGAAGAGGGCATCAAGTCGCTGAGCCGCTACCAGACCCGTCTGGCGGCTGGCGACAAGGGCGCGATCTTCTATACCCGTGCCGACAACCTGAACAACTGGCTGGGTGACGTGGCCACCCGCCTGGGCTCGCTGTCGCAGCGCCTGTCGGCGAGTGTCGGCCGGGTCAAGCTCAACAGCACGCTGAAGACCGAGTCGGTGGTCGCCGGCCAGGCGCCGCAGGTCGACGAGGAACTGGTGGAAACCCCGTGGCTGCAGATCGACAACGTGTTCTACGAGGCCCGTGGCCAGGCCTGGGCGCTGTCGCACCTGCTGCGCGCGATCGAGGTGGACTTCGCCGACGTGCTGGCGAAGAAGAACGCCACGGTCAGCGTGCGCCAGATCATCCGTGAGCTGGAAGCCTCGCAGGAAGCCCTGTGGAGCCCGATGGTGCTCAATGGCAGCGGCTTCGGCATGTGGGCCAACCACTCGCTGGTCATGGCCAACTACATTTCCCGGGCCAACGCCGCAGTGATCGACCTGCGTCAGCTGCTGTCGCAGGGTTGATGATGGCTATCAGCCCTGACGAGGCCGCCCACCGGGCGGCTTCCGACCGTGAGCTGGTCACCTGGGTAGATGAAGCCGACCAGGTGCTGGGCGTCTTGCCACGTGCCGAGCTGCGCGAGCGCGGCCTGATCGGGCGGTGTACCTTCATTCTGCTGTTCAATAGCGCCGGCGAGCTGTGCGTGCACCGGCGTACCCTGAGCAAGGCGCTGTACCCGGGCTACTGGGATGTGGCGGCAGGCGGCATGGTCACGGCCGGGGAGACCTACGCCGATTCGGCGGCGCGTGAGCTGGCCGAAGAGCTGGGGATCGACGGCGTCGAGTTGCGCTTTCATGAGCGGTTCTATTTTGACCAGCCGGATAACCGCTTGTGGTGTGCGGTGTATTCGGCGGTGTCGGATGCGCCGTTGCGGCTGCAGCCGGAGGAAGTGAGCGAGGCGCGCTTCATCGGCCTGGAGCAGGTCGAACAAGAGCGCCAGGCAAAGCCGTATTGCCCGGACTCGCTGGCGGCGCTGCAGCGCTACAAGGCCAGCCAGGGATAGCAGTGTTGGCAGCACCGGCCCGCGGGTAGTCGCAAAACTTTCGCAAAATGGCGCAATCCGGTACTTAGCAACGGCCGCATTTATCGTTAAACTGCGCGCCCTTTTCGGGCTGCCGCAGGTCTTGCGGCAGTAGCGCCGCCCCTGCCAGAGTGGGGCTTCGCGGTCGGGCTCAACCCCCTGGGGCCGACCAGTTTTTGTCCTCAGCACAGAGGAACAAAAGTGGCCAAGAAAGCTTCTTCCTTCGCCGCCCTTGGCGGTCTTGTTTACTCCACCGACGCCGGTCGGCATTGCCCCGACTGCAGCCAGCCGGTGGATGCCTGTATCTGCAAGCAGCAGGCTGTCCCCGAAGGGGATGGCATTGCCCGTGTGCGCCGTGAAAGCAAAGGCCGCGGCGGCAAGACCGTGACCACCATCAGCGGCGTGCCGCTGCCGCTCGAACAGCTCAAGGAGCTGGCCTCTACCCTCAAGCGCCGCTGCGGTACCGGTGGCGCCCTGAAGGATGGGGTCATCGAAATCCAGGGCGACCATGTCGAACTGTTGATCGGCGAACTGATCAAGCAGGGTTTCAAGGCGAAAAAGTCCGGCGGCTGATGCGGCCACGCGCTTTTTTGCCCAGTGCTTTCTAAACTCGTTGCCGTGACCAGGGTCTACCTTGGGCACGGATGAATCGTCATTTTTGGCTTTTACACTGCGCCCGCCTCCTTGCGGGGCAGTGTCTTCGACTTATCTATAGGGGACTTGAATGTCCGTACGACGCACACGCAAAGACGATGGTAGCCAATGGACCGTGGCCGACAGCCGCAGTGTTTATGGCATCCGCCATTGGGGCGCTGGTTATTTCGCCATCAATGACGCCGGGCGCGTCGAAGTGCGCCCCAACGGCCCGCAAAGCGCACCGATCGACCTGTTCGAACAGGTCGACGAACTGCGCCAGAGTGGCCTGTCGCTGCCATTGCTGGTGCGCTTCCCCGACATTCTGCAAGACCGCGTGCGCCAACTGACCGGCGCCTTCGATGCCAACATCGCGCGCCTGGAATACCAGAGCAAGTACACCGCGCTGTACCCGATCAAGGTCAACCAGCAGGAGGCGGTGGTGGAAAACATCATCGCCACGCAGAACGTTTCCATCGGCCTGGAAGCCGGCTCCAAGCCCGAACTGCTGGCGGTGCTGGCGCTGGCGCCGAAGGGCGGCACCATCGTCTGCAACGGTTACAAGGACCGCGAGTTCATCCGCCTGGCGCTGATGGGCCAGAAGCTTGGCCACAACGTGTTCATCGTCATCGAGAAAGAGTCGGAAGTGGCCCTGGTGATCGACGAGGCCGCCGAGCTCAAGGTCAAGCCACAGGTTGGCTTGCGTGTGCGCCTGTCGTCGCTGGCCTCGAGCAAGTGGGCCGACACCGGTGGCGAGAAGTCCAAGTTCGGTTTGTCCGCCGCCCAGCTGATCTCGGTGGTGCAGCGCTTCCGCGATGCCGGCCTGGACCAGGGCATTCGCCTGCTGCATTTCCACATGGGTTCGCAGATCGCCAACCTGGCCGACTACCAGCACGGTTTCAAGGAAGCCATCCGTTACTACGGCGAGCTGCGTGCACTGGGCCTGCCGGTGGATCATATCGACGTCGGCGGTGGCCTGGGCGTGGACTACGACGGTACCCACTCGCGCAATGCCAGCTCGATCAACTACGACATGGACGACTATGCCGGCGTGGTTGTCGGCATGCTCAAGGAGTTCTGCGACGCGCAAGGCCTGCCGCACCCGCACATCTTCTCCGAGAGTGGCCGCTCGCTGACCGCGCACCACGCCATGCTGGTGATCCAGGTAACCGATGTCGAGAAACACAACGACGACGTGCCGACCATCGAAAACAAGGAGTCCCTGCCCGAGACCGTGCAGTGGCTGGTCGACCTGCTCGGCCCGACCGACATCGAGATGGTGACCGAGACCTACTGGCGTGCAACCCACTACATGGGAGACGTGGCCGCGCAGTACGCCGATGGCAAGATCAGCCTGGCCGAAAAGGCCCTGGCCGAGCAGTGCTATTTCGCCGTGTGCCGCCGCCTGCACAACTCGCTGAAAGCCCGCCAGCGCTCGCACCGCCAGGTGCTGGACGAACTCAACGACAAGCTGGCCGACAAGTACATCTGCAACTTCTCGGTGTTCCAGAGCCTGCCGGACACCTGGGCTATCGGCCAGGTGCTGCCGATCATCCCGCTGCACCGTCTGGACGAGGAGCCAATGCGCCGCGCCGTGCTGCAGGACCTGACCTGCGACTCCGACGGCAAGATCAACCAGTATGTCGACGAGCAGAGCATCGAGACCAGCATGCCGGTGCATGCGGTGAAGGAAGGCGAGGACTACCTGCTGGGCGTGTTCCTGGTGGGGGCCTACCAGGAAATCCTCGGTGACATGCACAACCTGTTCGGCGACACCGACTCGGTGAACATCTACCAGAACGCCGACGGCAGCGTGTACCACGCCGGTATCGAGACCCATGACACCATCGAGGACATGCTGCGCTACGTGCACCTGTCGCCGGAGGAATTGATGACTCATTACCGCGACAAGGTGGCCAGTGCCAGGATCACTGCACGTGAGCGGACCCAGTACCTGGATGCCTTGCGCCTGGGGTTGACCCGGTCTTCGTACCTGTCTTCCTGACTGCAAGAGGGGCCGCTATGCGGCCCCTTCTTTTTCTACTTTGGGTGAGCTGTTGCCGTGAGCTCGATGGTGATTGGCACAACAGCACCATTCTCTTTGAGAATCGATGTGCTCGAATAGCTGTACACCGTATCCTGAGTTCGGGCCGCTATTTTCAAACCCTCCACGTGCTCTATCGCGCCAGATTGCCGTGTCACCAGAAAAGGTTCAAGTCTCTTTAGATTCGGTAGTACTTGCTCATCTCGCTGGGTTTGTTCAGCCACAAAGTACAAATAAATCAGCGGCACCGTCGCCCCACCGTCATTGCTTAGCACTTCATAGACTGCGCTGTGTTTGCCGATCGGCGTGACAGAAACAACCTTGGTCAACACAGGTTTGGAGCCTGAGGTGAGAATCCATAGGGCTTGTCCGAGGGCGAGCAGAAGCAAGGCGGCTATCAGCCATTTAGTAGCCGAACGTCTTCGCATATCTGATACCTGCCTTGATCCATTCCTGATCTTCGGGATCGTCACCGTAAGGCGGGTCCCCCCACCACGAGCCAAATGTAGAGGTACTGGTGCCTGCACGGCTTTGCGCCCACCCGGCGCCTCTCAACAAGAATTCTTCCGAGAGACCAGCAGCAGTTCCGGTTGCGCCGTAATTGAAATTTCCCAAGGCCTCATACTTCCTTCCTTGTTGCTTGTAATCCCACTTACCTCCATTTCGAACCATGGAATAGAACCACGATATTAGAAAGCCGGTGCCGCCATTTTTGAAGTAATCACGCTCTAGGCTGGCAGCATGCATGTTGCTCATTACACAGACGCCAGAAGGTGCAGGTGGGGGGTACATGATGGCTCCTTGCTCATGGCATGGCTAAGATGACGACCCCTCCCTGGGCAGAGCTCTTTTTTTGCCTTGAGCCATCTAATGCAGTCAACTGAGCAATTCTTTCATATTGTGTTCGCCTGCTCCGCCACCCACTTGCCTTGCAGGTTCAATTTCCACCCAAACCACCCCAACGTCACCGCCCGCAACGCCATGAATCCGAGAAAGGCCAACCACAACCCATGGTTGCCTAGCCCGCTCATGCCCACCCCAAAGGGCAGCGCAATCAGCACCGACAGCAACATCGCATTACGCATCTCCCGCGCTCGGGTCGCACCAATGAACAACCCGTCCAGCAGATAACTCCACACCGCAATTAACGGCAGCAGCGCCAGATACGGCAGGTACGGATAAGCCGCCGCCCGCACGCTATTGATATCGGTCTGCAAGTCGATGAACAGGTGCCCGCCGAGCAGGAACACACCGGCAAACCCCAGGCTGATGATCAGCGACCAGCCACAGGCCACCACCAGCGAGCGGCGCAAGGTATCCCGGTCCCGCGCACCAATGGCATGCCCGCACAGCGCCTCCACTGCGTGCGCCAGGCCATCGAGGGCGTAAGCGGTGAGCAGCAGCCCGTTGAGCAGCAGGGCATTGGCTGCCACCGTGGCTTCACCCAGGCGCGCACCCTGCACGGTGATCAGGAGGAACACCAGCTGCAGCGCCAGGCTGCGCAGAAAGATGTCGCGGTTCACCGCCAGCAATGGTCGCCAGGCCTGCCAGCGCTTGAGTGCTGCCCAGGCAACCTGCCCAGGGTAGGCGCGCAGGGCCGGGCGGGTCAGGGCAAGGCCGAGCAACGCGGCGCTCCATTCAGCGATCACCGAGGCCCGTGCCGAGCCCAGCACGCCCCAGTTCAGGCCCAACACGAACCACAGGTTGAGAGCGATGTTCAGCAGGTTTGTGGTCAGCAGAATCGCCAGCGGTGCCCGCGCGTTCTGTGTGCCGAGGAACCAGCCGACCAGCGCATAACTGGCCAGCGCTGCCGGCAGGCCGAGCAAGCGGGTGTGGAAGAAGTCTTCGGTGGATTGCTGCAACGCCTCGCTTGGCTGCATGGCGTGCAGCGCCAGCTGGCTGAAGGGCAGGGCGAGCAGGCCGATCAGCAGGGCAAACGCCACGGCCAGCAGCAGGCCCTGCACCAGCACCTGGCGCAGCGCCGCACCGTCGGCACGCCCGGCAGCCTGGGCGGCGAAGCCGGTGGAACCCATGCGCAGGAAACCCATCAGGCCGACCATGAAGGTGAACAGCGTGGCGCCCACGGCCACAGCGCCAAGTTGATGGGCATGGGGCAGGTGGCCAATGACTGTGCTGTCGACCAGCGCTACCAACGGGACGGAGACATTGGACAGGATCATCGGCGCAGCCAGTGCCCAGACCTTGTGATGGGTGGGACGATGGCGCCAATCGGTGCTCAGTTGCGACATTGGAGTCCTTGTTCAATCAGGGGGGCGCTGCGAGGAATGGCGACAGTGTAATGGTCGCGCCAGTCATCTGCGCGACCCGGGTCACACCTCACGCGCGACACCGGGTATTGCGCTTGTGTTTGCGCTATAGTTGCTGCCCTCACGTACACCCTGCCAAAGAGTTTCTACTCCATGTTCAACAAAGGATTGTTGCTGGCCTGTGCGCTGGCCTTGCTCAGTGCTTGTGACTCTTCGACACCGGACAAACCTGCACCGGCCGAAAAACCAGCGGCCAGCGCACCCGCCGCTGCCCCGGCAGCCCAGCGCGAAGACCCGGCCCTGCTCGCCAAGCGCTACGAGGGCCGCGAGCTCACGGTGCTGGATGTTTCCGAAGTGCAGCTCGATGGCGCTGCCACCTTGTCGATCAGTTTCTCCGCGCCGCTGGATGCCAAGCAGGACTTGGCCACCAAGGTGCACCTGGTCGATACCGTCAAAGGCAAGCTCGACGGCGCCTGGGAACTCTCCGATAACCAGATGGAGCTGCGCCTGCGTCACCTCGAGCCGCAGCGCAAGCTGGTGCTGACCGTCGACAAAGGCCTGCTGGCCGTCAACGGCAAGCAACTGGAAGAGGAGTCGATCACCCGTCTGGAAACCCGCGACATGCAGCCGACCATCGGCTTCGCCAGCCGCGGTTCGCTGCTGCCGACCCGCCTGGCCGAGGGCCTGCCGGTGATCGCCCTGAATGTCGACAAGGTCGATGTCGAGTTCTTCCGGGTCAAACCGGAAATGCTCTCGACCTTCCTCGCCAACTGGGGGCGCAACAGCAGCCTGTACTACTACCAGTCCAAGGAAACCCTGGACATGGCCGAGCTGGTGTACAGCGGCCGCTTCGACCTCAACCCCGCGCGTAACACCCGCGAGACCGTGCTGTTGCCGATCGCCGGCATCAAGCCGCTGCAGGAGCCCGGTGTGTACCTGGCGGTGATGCGTGCCTCGGGGACCTACGACTACTCGCAACCGGCGACGTTGTTCACCCTCAGCGACATCGGCGTATCCGCGCACCGTTACCACGACCGCCTCGATGTGTTCGCCCAGGCCCTGGAAGGCGGCAAGGCGATGAGCGGCGTCAACCTGGAAATCCATGACGACAAGGGCAAGCTGCTGGCCCAGGCCAGCACCGATGGCGATGGCCACGCCCAGCTGCCGATCACGCCCAAGGCCGATACCCTGATCGCCACCCAGGGCGTGCACACCACCCTGTTGCGCCTGAATACTGCGGCGCTGGACCTGGCCGAGTTCGATATCACCGGGCCCCAGGCCAACCCGCTGCAGTTCTTCATCTTCGGCCCGCGCGACCTGTACCGCCCGGGCGAAACCGTGCTGCTCAATGGCCTGCTGCGCGACCAGGACGGCAAGCCGGTCAAAGCCCAGCCGGTGAGCGTGGAAGTGCGCCGACCGGATGAGCAGGTCAGCCGCAAGTTCGTCTGGGAGGCCGACAGCAATGGCCTTTACCAGTACCAGTTGCAACTGGCTACCGAGGCCCCGACCGGCCGCTGGCAGTTGTTGCTGGACCTCGGCGGCGGGCGCAAGCAGGTGTATGAATTCCTCGTCGAAGACTTCCTGCCCGAGCGCCTGGCGCTGGAACTCAAGGGCAGCAGCACACCGCTGTCGCCTGACGAGAATGCGCGCATCCGGGTCAATGGCCGTTACCTCTACGGCGCCCCGGCAGCCGGTAATCGGCTGAGCGGCCAGGCCTATGTTCGCCCGCTGCGCGAGGCGGTACCTGCGTTGCCCGGCTACCAGTTCGGTTCGGTCACCGAAACCGAGCTGAACCAGGACCTGGAGCTGGACGAAGTGACCCTCGACCAAGCTGGCAAGGCCGTGGTCGAAATCGAAAGCCGTTGGGCTGAAGCCCGCTCGCCGCTGCAACTGACCGTACAGGCCAGCCTGCAGGAGTCGGGTGGTCGGCCGATTACCCGGCGCCTGGAACAACCCATCTGGCCGGCCGAGCGCCTGCCAGGCCTGCGTGGCCTGTTCGACGGTGAGGAAACCGACAGCGACGCGCCGGTGGAATTCGAGTTCCTGGTGGCCGACCGCGACGGCAACAAGCTGGCCGCCGAAGACCTCAAGGTGCGCTTGATCCGCGAGCGCCGCGACTATTACTGGAACTACTCGCAGAGCGATGGCTGGAGCTACGCCTACAACGAGAAGTTCCTCACCCAGAGCGAGGAGACCATCAGCGTCAAGGCCGGCTCCACCGCCAAGCTGAGCTTCCCGGTTGAATGGGGCCCGTACCGCGTCGAGGTGGAAGACCCGCAGACCGGCCTGGTGTCCAGCGAGCGCTTCTGGGCTGGCTACCGTGCCCAGGACAACGCCGAAGGCGGCGCAGTGCGCCCGGACCAGGTCAAACTGGCACTGGACAAACCCTCCTATGCCGACGGCGCCACCGCCAAGGTCACCGTTACCCCGCCGGCCGCCGGCAGTGGCTACCTGATGATCGAGTCCAGCGACGGCCCGCTGTGGTGGCAGGAGATCGACGTGCCCGCCGAAGGCAAGACCTTCGACGTGGAGTTGGACGAGAAGTGGGCGCGCCATGACCTGTACATCAGCGCACTGGTTATCCGCCCTGGTGAGCGCAAGGCCAATGCCACGCCGAAACGCGCGGTAGGCGTGCTGCACCTGCCGCTGGACCGTGCCGAGCGCAAGCTGGCGGTGAGCTTGCAGGCACCGGAAAAGATGCGCCCGAAACAGCCGCTGACGGTCAAGGTCAAGGCCGCCAATGCCGATGGCAGTATCCCCAAGCAGGTGCATGTGCTGTTGTCGGCGGTGGACGTAGGCATCCTCAACATCACCGACTTCAAGACCCCTGACCCGTTCACCAGCCTGTTCGGGCGCAAGGCCTATGGCGCCGACCAGCTGGATATCTATGGCCAGCTGATCGAAGCCGGCCAGGGCCGTCTGGCCAGCCTGGCATTCGGCGGTGACGCGGCAATGGCCAAGGGTGGCAAGCGCCCTAATACCACCGTGACCATCGTTGCCCAGCAGAGCCTGCCGGTGACCCTGGATGAAAAGGGCGAGGGCCAGGCCACGGTCGATATCCCCGATTTCAACGGCGAGCTGCGGCTGATGGCCCAGGCCTGGACCGATGAACACTTCGGCATGGCCGAAGGCAAGACGGTGGTCGCCGCGCCACTGATTGCCGAGCTGTCGGCGCCGCGCTTCCTCGCCGGTGGCGACCGCACCAGCCTGGCGCTGGACCTGGCCAACCTGTCCGGCCGCGCCCAGCAACTGAACGTTGAAATCACTACCGAAGGCCAGCTGAGCCTGGCGGCCAGTGCCCAACAGAACGTCACCCTGGCCGAAGGCCAGCGCTCGACGCTGATGATCCCGGTACAGGCCCAGGGTGGCCTGGGCCAGGGCAAGGTGCATGTGCGGGTCACTGGCCTGCAACTGCCGAACGAGCCGACCGGCGCGTTCGAGCGTGAGTGGACGCTGGGCGTGCGCCCGGCCTACCCGGCGATGCTCAAGCATTACCGTGTGGCCTTGAAAGACCAGCCGTGGAGCCTGCCTGAAGCAGACCTGGCCGCCTTCGAGCCTGCCGGCCTGGAAGCCACCCTGGCCTTGTCGAGCCGGCCACCGCTGAACCTGGGCGAACAGATCCGTGCTCTCGAAGCCTACCCCTACGGGTGCCTGGAGCAGACCACCAGTGGCCTGTACCCATCGCTGTACGCGGACGCCGAGAGCCTCAAGCGCCTGGGCATCAAGGGCGAACCGGCAGATGTGCGCAAGCGCAAGATCGAGATGGGTATCGAGCACCTGCTGGGCATGCAGCGCTATAACGGCAGCTTCGGCTTGTGGAGCTCGGACAGCGAAGAAGAGTACTGGCTGACCGCCTATGTCACCGACTTCCTGCTGCGTGCCCGTGACCAGGGCTACGGTGTGCCGGCCGAAGCTTTGAAGAAGGCCAGCGAGCGCCTGCTGCGTTATGTGCAGGAGCGCAACCTGATCGAAGTCGACTACAGTGACGACGCCGAGCACACCCGCTTTGCCGTGCAGGCCTACGCCGCATTGGTGTTGGCGCGCAGCCAGCAGGCACCGTTGGGCGCCCTGCGTGGCCTGTTCGAGCGCCGCGCCGACGCCCGCTCCGGCCTGCCCCTGGTACAGCTGGCGGTGGCACTGGAGAAGATGGGCGACAAGCCACGTGCCAACCAAGCCTTGCAGGCTGGCCTGGCCATCAGCCGCAGCAAGGGCTGGATGGCCGATTACGGCAGCCCGCTGCGTGACCAGGCGCTGATCCTGGCACTGCTGCAGGAGAACGACATGGCCAGCAGCAAGGTCGACCAGCGCCTGTTCGCCTTGTCGGACGAGCTGGCAGCCAACCGCTGGTTGTCTACCCAGGAGCGCAATGCGCTGTTCCTGGCGGGCCGTGGCCTGCTGGGCAAGCCGGAAGGCCAGTGGCAGGCACGCCTGGACAGCGCGGGTGAGGTGCGTGAGTTCAATAATGCCGAGTCCGGCATGAAGCTGGAGGGCCCGCTGCTGGCCTCGCCGCTGACTGTGCAGAACCAGGGCAGCGAGACGCTGTACCAGCAACTGACCCTGTCGGGTTACCCGCGCCAGGCACAGCCAGCGGGTGGCAACGGCATGCAGATCCGCCGTGAGTACCTGGGCATGAATGGCCAGCCGCTGGACCTGCACAGCCTGCGCAGCGGCGACCTGGTGCTGGTGCACCTGGCGCTCAAGGCCGACAACCCGGTACCGGATGCGCTGGTAGTGGATTTGTTGCCGGCTGGCCTGGAGCTGGAAAACCAGAACCTGGCCCAGAGTGCCGCGAGCCTGGATAACGCCAGCAGCGCGGTGAAGGAATGGCGCGATTCCATGCAGAACGCCAGCCTGGTGCACCAGGAGTATCGTGATGACCGTTACGTCGCCGCGCTCAAGCTCGATGGCTACGGCACCACCCACCTGCTGTACCTGGCGCGGGCGGTAACCCCGGGTACCTACCGCGTACCACCGCCGCAGGTCGAGTCGATGTACCGGCCTAACCTGCAGGCCGTGGGCGATGGGCAAGGGGAAATGACCGTCAGAGCCCGCTAGGGCGATGCGCTCTGCTGTAGGAGCGGCCTTGTGCCGCGAAAGGGCCGCAACGCGGCCCCATTGCCTGTGTACGCGGAACGGCAGATAGACCGCGTCGCCAGGTTGTGCGGCCGTTGCGCGCCCGATCGCGACGCAAGGCCGCTCCTACACGATCGCTGCATCAATCAGTGAATCACCCAGCTCATCACCCACAACCCCAGCATCAGCCAGATGATCCCGAGGATGATCGAGGCACGCATGAACGCACGGATGGCCGAGTACAGCAGCATCAGCCCGATGATCAGGGCGAGAATGCTGAGCAACGAGGTGTCCATGCCCAAGGTGCGCGCCAGGCCATCGATGAAATTGCCACCGGCATTGGCCAGCAGGTTGAACAAGCCGCTGAATATGTCGACGATGAAGCGGATCAACGAGCCCAGTGCCTGGCCCAGCCACTCGAAAAAACCTTCTACATGCATAGTTGCTTCCTGATGAACGAATCGGCGAGGTTACCGTTTCCCAGCCTTTGGCCATCACCTGGCCAGGTCGGTTCCCGATGCCAAGCTTAACGCGGCCGAGTAGCCGTGCGCGCAGGCTGTTGCGCATTGCCGTGCCTGGCATGCTGATGGTGCTCGGCCTGTTGTGGCTGGCCGACCGCCTGTGGCCACTGCCCATGCCAGGCGATGACCTGGCCCGGGTGGTGCTGGCCGAGGATGGCACGCCGTTGTGGCGCTTCGCCGATGCCGACGGCGTGTGGCGTTACCCGGTCAGCCCCGACGAAGTTTCGCCGTTGTACCTGCAGGCGCTGCTGACCTACGAGGACCGCTGGTTCTATAGCCACCCGGGGGTCAACCCGCTGGCCCTGGCCCGCGCCGCCTGGCTCAACTTGCGTGGCGGGCGGGTGGTGTCGGGCGGCAGCACACTGTCGATGCAGGTGGCACGCCTGCTTGACCCGCATGACCGCACCCTGGCCGGCAAGCTGCGCCAGTTGTGGCGTACCGCGCAGCTGGAGTGGCATCTGTCGAAACGCGAGATCCTGCAGATCTACCTCGACCGCGCGCCCTTCGGTGGCACCCTGCAGGGCGTTGCCGCGGCCAGCTGGGCCTACCTGGGCAAGTCACCCATGCACCTGACCCCGGCCGAAGCGGCGCTGCTGGCCGTGCTGCCGCAGGCACCCAGCCGCCTGCGCCCGGACCGCCACCCCGAACGCGCCCAGCGCGCCCGTGACAAGGTGCTGCAACGCCTGGCCGAATACCAGGTATGGCCGCAGCGGCAAATCCGCGAGGCAACCGAAGAGCCGCTGGTGCTGGCGCCACGCCAGGAACCGGCCCTGGCGCCGCTGTTGGCGCGGCGATTGAACAGCGCCGACAGCCCGCCGCTGATCCGCACGACGCTCGACGCCGCGTTGCAGCGGCGCCTCGAAGACCTGCTGCTGGGTTGGCGCGCACGGCTGCCGGAGCGGACCTCCGCGGCCATCCTGGTGGTCGAGGCGCAGACCATGGCGGTGCGCGCCTACCTGGGCTCGATCGACCTCGCCGACGAGCGCCGTTTCGGGCACGTCGACATGGTGCGTTCGCTGCGCTCGCCAGGCTCCACGCTCAAGCCATTTCTCTACGGCATGGCGCTGGATGACGGCCTGATCCATTCCGAGTCGCTGCTGCAGGATGTGCCGCGGCGCTATGGCGACTACCGCCCCGGCAACTTCTCCATGGGCTTCAGCGGGCCGGTGTCGGCCAGTTCGGCATTGGCGCTTTCGCTCAACCTGCCGGCCGTGCAGTTGCTCGAAGCCTACGGCCCGAAACGCTTTGCCGCGCAGTTGCGCATGGCGGGCATGCCGCTGACCTTGCCGCCCTTGGCCGAGCCCAACCTGTCGTTGATCCTCGGCGGTGCGGGCAGCCGCCTGGAAGACCTGGTGGGTGGCTATGCCGCGTTGGCACGGGGTGGCAACAGTGCGCGGGTGCGCCTGCAACCGCAGGACCCGTTGCTGGAACGGCGCCTGCTGTCCCCCGGGGCGGCCTGGATCATCCGGCGGATCCTCAGCGGGCAGGCGCGCCCCGACCGTGACCCGCATGCCGAGCTGGTGCAACGCCCGCAACTGGCCTGGAAGACCGGCACCAGTTACGGCTTTCGCGATGCCTGGTCGATCGGCGTGGGGCCACGCTACCTGATCGGAGTGTGGATCGGCCGCCCCGACGGTACGCCAGTACCCGGTCAGTTCGGCCTGGCCTCGGCGGCACCGCTGATGCTGCAGGTGCACGACTTGCTGAGCAACCGCGACAGCCAGCGCGGTATCAGTGTACCGGTCGAGCGGGTTCCGGCGAATGTCGGTGTGGCGGCGATCTGTTGGCCGCTGGGCCAGCCGTTGCACAAGCAGGACCCGAATTGCCGGCGTCAGCGTTTCGCCTGGACATTGGACGGCACTACGCCGCCGACCCTGCAGGCGGCCGACCAGCCGCTCGGCCTGGGCCTTCGTGAAAGCGTGTGGGTCAACGACCAAGGGCTACGCGTCGATGCTAGCTGCCCGGGCGCCAAGGCCCGCGACATCGCTTTGTGGCCGGCCCCCCTGGAGCCTTGGTTGCCTCGTGTCGAGCGGCGTGCGGCGCGCCTGCCGGCCATCGACCCGGCCTGCCCGCCGCAGGTGCCGGCCAGTGCGCCGCCGCTGTCGATCGTGGGCGTGCGCCCGGGCGACAACCTGCGTCGTCCGGCAACCAGCAGCGAGCCGTTGCAGCTGCATGTGTCGGCGCTGGGTGGCGGCGGCCGGCGCTGGTGGTTCCTCAACGGCCAGCCATTGGGCGAAACCCAGGGCCAGGACAGCTTGCTGGTTCGCTTCCAGCAGGTCGGCCAGGCCGAGATCAGCGCGCTGGATGAAAGCGGCGAGACGGCGCGGGTGGCGTTCCAGGTCAGCGAGTAGCGCTGGCCTCAATGGGCGGTGAAGCGCTGGTGTATCGGTGATGTACTGGGCGTGAGCGCCAGCGCCAGCTGCGTGCGGTTGTGCATGTGGGTCAGGCGCAGCACCTGTGACACATACAGTTTCACGGTATTTTCGGTAATGCCCAGCTCGCAGGCGATCTGGTAATTGGTCTTGCCGGTGCTCACTAGCCGCGCCACTTCCAGCTGGCGCGGTGACAGCTTCTCGAACGCCGCTGGCAGCTCGCTTTCGCTTTCTTCGACGTCGTTGGCGCGCCGGTGCACACCCTGGCCTCGGGCCTTTTCCAGGTCCCGGTACAGCTCGTCCACCGAGTCGGCCAGCTCCTGCAGGCGTTGGTTCAACCCGCCCAGGTTGCGGAAGTTGCGTTGGCGCTCAAGCACGATCTCTTCCTGCCGGCGCACCCCTTCGAGCAATTCATCGAAGTCCATGGGCTTCTGGTAGTAGTCGGCAAAACCTTCGCGCAGCGCACGGATGACGTCCTGCTTTTCGGCACGGCCGGTGAGCATGATGGCTTCGAAAATACGTTGCTCGCCCAAAGCCTTCAAGGCACGGACGAGGTCGACACCGTCTCGCCCGGGCATGTGCAGGTCACAGATGACCAGGCCTATGGCCGCGTCGGCCTGATAGCGTTCGATGGCTTCATCAGCGCAATGTGCTGGCAGGCAGTGATAACCCTGGGTTTCGAGAAATTCACACAGTTGCTCGACGATCACGGGTTGGTCATCGACCACCAATATTTTCACTTCGCTGAATGCTCTGGACACAATCGACTCCCTGTTCTTGTACGGTCCTGCTCCGGGCCAGACGCTGCGGCAAGGTAAAAATAGACGTCAGGAACGAATTTGTACAACTTCTGTACAGGTATCAGACCGATAGATTGCTCATTGGATCCATACAGCAGTCAGAAGAAAACCGCTGAGCACATAGGGGACGAACGCCTGCTTGTCGCCCATCTCCTCGGTCAGGGCCTGCAGACGCTTTTTCACCTTGGGGTTGAGCAAGGTCCACAGGCGTCGACGGGTGAGCAACCACACCAGCACACTGACGCCGGCGCCGATGAAGGTGCCGAGCACGTAGTGCGGGCTGGTGGCCAGGGCCAAGGCACCCATCAGCTTGACGTCATCGGCGCCGAAACGGCCGAGCATGTAGCCGGGCAGGGTCAGCAACATGACGATGGCCAGGGCCCAGCCGGCATCGCTGGCTTCGGCGCCGATCCAGCTGCGGCCAGTGGCGAACAGCCAGACCAGGGCGCAGGTTGCCACGCCCAGGGTCAGCAGGTTGGAGATCTGGCGTTGACGCACATCCTGTTCGGAGCACAAGGCAAGCCACAGCAGGAGAACAATGCTTTGCATTGGCAGGTCGCCTTTCACAATGTTGAACACAACTACCCGATCAGTCAGGTTTCCTCAAGTGAAGATAGACCTGCAGGAGTCGGCTTGCCCGTTCCGGCCATGCATCACTTCCTGCTGCCGGGTGGATAGTTGCCCAGCACCTTGGCCACCGTGCTTTGGATGGCGCTGTTGCGTTCCTCCGGGCTTGGCGGGTAGTTGTTCATGATCTGCTCGGCACTGCCGCGCCACACCAGCTTGCCGTCACGCCCGTCGAACAGGTCGATCTGGATAGTGGCGACCTTGTAGTCGACGCTACGGGTTTCGTTGTACATCGGCCCGCCCCAATAGCCACCCCAGTAGCCGCCCCAGCCACCGCCGTAGTTGGTGGTGATCTGTTGCTGGCGCTGTTCGACGATCAGGTAGGCGCGCACGCTCAGGTCGGGCCGCGCGCCACCTCGAACCGGGCGCAGGCCGCGCTGGTCCAGCTGGTCGGCGACCGCCTGGCGAATGCGCTGTTCGGTCAGGTCGCTCTTGATGCGTGGATCGTCGGGGCGATACTGCAGGCCCGGTTCCTGCCAGGCCCAGCTGCGGTAGGCGGCAAAATCGCGGCTGGCGTCGAAATCCTGCTGGACGTTATTGCTGGAGCAGGCGGCCAGCAGCAACGCGAATGACAGTAGAACGAGACGGCGCAACATGATGGTTCTCCGTTAGGCATTAACTGGGAGGATAGCCGCTGAGCGCCTTGTACACTGAGTTGCGCAAGGCACTTTCGCGTTCTCGCGGCGAGTCCTTGTCGCTGCCGCTTTCGGCGCTGGCGCTCCATACCGGCTGGCCGTTGCGGGCGTCGTACAAGTCGATGCGTACCACCATCACCTGTACTTCGTAGGTTCGTACGATGGGCACGCTGGCATATGCACCATAACCATTGCGGTAACCGCCATAGCCGACACCGCCGTAGGGGTACGGGCCGTAGTAAGGGTCGTAGGCATCGTAGTCCCGCACCTGGCGCAAGCGTTTTTCCAAGCGTATGTCAGCACTCACCAGCAAGTCGCCGGGGCCACCCCGGGCGGGGCGCAGGCCATGCTGGTCGAGCGCGCCGCTGACGGCATCGGCCAGTTGCGCCGGGTCGGTATCCGCCGAGCTACTGGGCAACTGGCCGTTGCGCCAGCTCCAACTGCGGTAATGCCCATAGTCTCGCGTAGGTGCCGGGTAGGCACTGGCATCGAAGGTGGTGGCCGCCTGGGCAGGGGCGGGGGGTAATGGGCGGCTGCTGGCCACGTACGGGTTGCTACCCTGGCAGCCAGCCAGGGCAAGCGGCAGCAGCGCCAGGCACAACAGACGGTACGGCATGTAGTCCTCCGGCGGGGCAGTCAGCGCGGGCGGCAAACCCAGTGCAGGTAGCGGCCAAGCCCGGCGAAGCTGGGGTGGCGACGGTAGGCCAGTTCCATTTCCAGCAGGTCGAGCAACTCGGCCTTGCCTTGAAATTCCTTGGGCATGTAGTCATGGAACACGCGCACGCCACTTTCGCTTTCAACCTGCCACATAGGCTCAAGTTGCGCCCTGAGTTGGCGCGGATCAAGTGGTTTTTGTGGCGTGAGGCTCTGCTTTTCGCCTTCCAGCCGGTTGCTGCGCAACTTGCGGAAATGGCCCTTGAGCAGGTTGCGATAGACCAGTGCGTCCCGGTTGTAGAAAGCCAGCGACAGCCACCCGGAAGGGGCGGTGAGCTGATGCAGCACAGGCAGGATGCTCTCCGGTTCGGCCAGCCATTCGAGCACGGCGTGGCATAGCACCAGGTCGTAGGGTTCGGTGAGCTGGCCAAGCAGGTCTTGCCAAGGGGCCTGGATGAAGGTGGCCGCCTGGCCTGCTTCGGCAAAGCGTGCCCGGGCGCCATCGAGCATTGGCGCGGCGGGTTCGGCCAGGGTCAGCTGGTGGCCGCGCTGTGCCAGCCACAAGGCCATGTGGCCCAACCCGGCGCCAATGTCGAGGATGCGCAGGGGGCGGTCGGGCAAGGCCTCGGCCAGGTCGGCCTGGAGCACGGCCAGGCGGATCGCGCCCTTGGCGCCGCCATAGATCTTCTCGGCAAAGCGGGTTGCCAGCTCATCGAAGTGACGGTCGTTCATCGGGCGAAGCGCCTCTCGCTGTCGGCCAGCTTGGCCCGCACCACCTGGTCCATGTCCAGGCCAAGCTCGCTGCACAACAGCAACAGGTAGAGCACTACATCACCGATTTCCTGGCCGGCATGTGCCAGCTGGTCGGCGGGCAGCTGGCGCGATTGGTCTTCGCTCAGCCACTGGAAGATTTCTACCAGCTCGGCCATTTCGACGCTGGCGGCCATGGCCAGGTTCTTCGGGCTATGGAAGCCGCGCCAGTCGTTTTTGTCGCGGATGTGGTGCAGGCGTTGGGTGAGTTCTTGCAGGTTCATCGGGGTCTCCTAATGCTGCATAGCTTCAGCGCAGGCCCGATGCAAAGCAAGGGGCCGCTTTGCGGCCCAATCGCCGAAGGGCCAGCGCCCGCAGGATTCCCGGCTTGCCGGCGAGGAAACCCTAAAGCGAATCCCAGCGCCCGAGCATATGCAGCACGCCGCCCTGGCCATCCAGCCGCAGCGCCCCCTTCGCTCCCGCTTCACTGGCACTGAGCACCACCTCCGACGGCAGCCGCACTGGCTTGTGGAACCCCACCTCGAAGGCGTAGCCACTTTGCGGCAGGTGGCTACCCAACGCTGCCAGGGCCATGGCCTTGCTCCACATGCCATGGGCAATGGCGGTGGGAAAGCCGAACAGCCGGGCACTGACAGCGCTGAGGTGGATCGGGTTGTAATCCCCGCAGACCTTGGCATAACGCCGGCCAATATCACTGTCGGCGTACCAGCGGGTCGCTTCCGGCAGCGCAGTCGGTTCGTCCTCGACAGGTTGATTTGCCTCGCTTTCGAGCTTGAGCCCACGCACCAGCATGCGGCTATTCTCGCGCCAGAGCAGGCCGATGCCGTCTTCGGCTTCGCTGACCAGGTCGAAGGTGGCGCCCTTGGCGTGGGGTTGCAGGTTTTCCGTATACACCGCAAAGCGCAGCGCTTCGACAGCGCCGAGCGGGCGCAGCACTTCGATGCGGTTATGCAGGTGCACCAGGCCCAGCAGCGGGAAAGGGAAGTCGTCGCCGGTCATCAGTTGCAGCTGCAAGGTGAACGCCATCACGTGAGGGTAGGTCGCCGGCAGCCGGCCATCGTCGGCGAAATGGCACAGCCGGCGATAGGCCGCCAGGTTGCCCGGTTGAACGCCGATAAGGCAGCGCAGGCCATCGCCCGGCAGGCGGTCACCGCTGATCTTGCGCTTGCTGGCGGCGCGCAGGTACAGGCTGGCGCGCGAAGCCGGGCTGTGCAGGTCGTGCCAGTGTCGGCTCATGTTCAGGCCCCCATCAAGGCCTGGCCGCAAACGCGCAGCACCTGGCCGTTGATGGCCCCGGAGCCGGGCTGGCTGAGCCAGGCGATGGCCTCGGCGACGTCCTGTGGGCGACCACCCTGGCCCAGCGAACTCAAGCGTCGTCCGGCTTCGCGCAGGCCCATGGGCATGGCGGCGGTCATGTGCGTTTCGATGAAACCGGGGGCCAACGCATTGATACTGCCGCCACGCTCGGCAAGGCGCGGCGCCCAGGCCTGGGCCAAGCCGATCAACCCGGCCTTGCTGGCGGCATAGTTGGCCTGCCCGCGGTTACCGGCGATGCCGCTGACCGAGGCCAGCAGGGTGATGCGCGCGTTTTCACCGAGGGCGCCGTGGTCATGCAGCGCCTGGGTCAGTACCTGCGGCGCCTTGAGGTTCACCGCCAGCACCGCATCCCAGTATTCCGGGGTCATGTTGGCCAAGGTCTTGTCGCGGGTGATGCCGGCATTGTGCACCACGATGTCGATGCCGTCCGGCAGGGCTGCAAGCAAGCGGCTTGCCGCGTCGCCTGCGCAGATATCCAGCGCCAGCGCCTTGCCACCCAGGCGCGCGGCCAGGGCGTCGAGGTCCTGGCGGGCCTGCGGTACATCCAGCAACAGCACGTCGGCGCCGTCCCGCGCCAAGGTTTCGGCAATGGCCGCGCCAATGCCACGTGCGGCACCGGTCACCAGCGCACGGCGGCCCGCCAGCGGCCGGGTCCAGTCCTCGACCTGGCTGGCACAGGCTTCCAGGCGCAGCACCTGGCCGGAAATGAAGGCGCTTTTTGGCGAGAGGAAGAAACGCAGTGCCCCTTCCAGCTGGTGGTCCGCACCGGGGGCGACATACAGCAGCTGTGCGGTCGCGCCATTGCGCAGTTCCTTGGCCAGCGAGCGGCTGAAGCCTTCCAGGGCCCGTTGCGCAATGCTGGCCAGCGGGTCGTTAAGGCTTTCCGGGGCGCGCCCCAGTAGCACCACGTGGGCGCACGGCGCCAGGCTGCGCAGCAGCGGCTGAAAAAATTCGCGCAACTGCTTCAATGCGTCGCTGTCGGACAAGTGCGTGGCATCGAACACCAGCGCCTTGATTTTCGGCCCCAGGCCGGCCACCCACGGCTCGGCCTGGAGGTTGTCGGTATTGAAGCTGTAAAGCTTGTCGGTCAGGCGCGGAGCGAGGGTTTCGACCTGGCTTGCCAGGGGCCCGCCACCCAGCACCAGGGCACCCTCCACCGGGCGCAGGCGGCCGGCCGGCCAGCGCTCCAGCGGAGCCGGGTGCGGCAGGCCAAGGGCATCCACAAGACGGCGGCCAAGGTTGGAATTGGCAAAGCCGAGGTAGCGATCGCTCATGAGTGGTCTCCCGGAAGGCAAGCTTGAAAGTGTGGACCAAGTTTGTGCCAAGGTCGTTCGAATGCGGTAAAAACACCTAGGCTGTACGGATCAAATTGTTTCAGGAGGAACCAGCGCATGCGTTCACCTCGCCGGGTCGCGATCCTGGGCGGCAACCGAATTCCCTTCGCCCGCTCCAATGGTGCCTACGCCACGGCCAGCAACCAGGCAATGCTGACTGCCACGCTCGAGGGGCTGATCGAACGCTACCGCCTGCATGGGTTGCGCATGGGCGAAGTGGTCGCCGGTACGGTGCTCAAGCACTCGCGCGACATGAACCTGACCCGTGAATGCGTGCTGGGTTCGCGCCTGTCACCGCAAACCCCGGCCTATGACATTCAGCAAGCCTGTGGCACCGGGCTGGAGGCGGCGCTGCTGGTGGCCAACAAGATTGCCCTGGGGCAGATCGACTGCGGCATTGCCGGTGGCGTGGATACCACCTCCGATGCACCGATTGCGGTCAACGAAGGCTTGCGCCACATCCTGCTGCAGGCCAACCGTGGCAAAAGCCTGGGCGAACGGCTCAAGCCGCTGCTCAAGCTGCGCCCCCGCCATCTGAAACCCGAGTTGCCGCGCAATGGCGAGCCGCGTACCGGCTTGTCGATGGGCGAGCACTGCGAACGCATGGCCCAGGCCTGGCACATCGACCGTGCCGCGCAGGACCAGCTGGCGTTGCACAGCCACCAGCGGCTGGCTGCTGCCTACGCCGAAGGCTGGCAGGATGACCTGCTGACCCCGTTCCTGGCGTTGACCCGCGACAACAACCTGCGCCCCGACCTGAGCCTTGAACAACTGGCCAGGCTCAAGCCGGCCTTCGACCGCAGCGGTCAGGGCACGCTGACGGCCGGTAACGCCACACCGCTCACCGACGGTGCTTCGCTGGTGCTGTTGGGCACTGAGGAGTGGGCGGCGCAGCAAGGGCTGTCGGTGCTGGCGTATCTGGTCGATGGCGAAACGGCTGCGGTGGATTTCGTCACCGGCCGCGAGGGGCTGCTGATGGCGCCGGTGTATGCGGTACCGCGCCTGCTGGCGCGTAACGGGTTGAGCTTGCAGGACTTTGACTATTACGAAATCCACGAAGCCTTTGCAGCCCAGGTGCTGTGTACGCTGAAAGCCTGGGAGAATGCCGATTATTGCCGCCAGCGCTTGGGGCTGGATGCGCCGCTCGGGGCAATCGACCGCAGCAAACTCAACGTCAAGGGCAGTTCGTTGGCGGCCGGGCACCCGTTCGCCGCGACCGGGGGGCGGATACTGGCCAACCTGGCCAAGTTGCTGGCGCAGGCGGGCCAGGGGCGAGGGCTGATTTCGATCTGTGCCGCGGGCGGGCAGGGGGTGACGGTCATCGTCGAGCGGTGAACGAGCTGTTAGGCTTGTCTGCTCGGAACTACAAGAAATCGCCATGCCGACCATCGGACAACCCCGTGCCCTCCCGGCGCTGGACCGCCTGCCCAGGCCGTTGTATGCCCGTGCCGAAAGCCTTGGCGCCGGCTCCTGGACCACTCGCCACCAACACGACTGGGTGCAATTTTCCTACGCCATCAGTGGTGTACTAGGCGTCTATACCCAAGAAGGCAGCTACTTCGCCCCGCCGCAGTGGGGGGTGTGGATACCCGCCGATGCCGAACATGAAGTGGTCACCTCGGTGCAGGCCGAAATGCGCAGCCTGTACGTGCGCCGTGACGCCTGCGCGTGGGCGCCGGAGCGATGCCGGGTGCTGGAGGTGACACCGTTGGCGCGCGAACTGATCAAGCAGTTCTGCCTGTTCCCGGCAGATTACCCGGAAGGCGACAGCGCCGAAGCGCGGCTGGTGGCGGTGCTGCTCGACCAGTTGCGCACGCTGCCCGAGGTCGGCTTCTCGCTGCCGTTACCGCGCCATCCGGGGTTGCTGGCATTGTGCAACGGCTTGATCGCTGCCCCGGAACAGCCGCAGACCTTGCAGCAATGGGCGCGCCAGCTGGGCTGTTCGGAAAAGACCCTGATGCGGCTGTTTCAGCGGGAAACGGGCTTGAGCTTTCGTAACTGGCGCCAGCGCATGCGGCTGTTGTCATCGCTGGCGTTGCTGGAGGCGGGGGAGAATGTCACCGAGGCGGCGTTGGGCTGTGGCTATGATTCCACTTCAGCCTACATCGCGGCGTTCAAGCAGCTGTTCGGTGCGACGCCGGGTGAGTTGAAACTCTGATCGTGGTCGCCGGTACTGGCTGCCTCGCGGCTGATCCCGCGAAGCAGCCAGTACCGGCAACGCGTCAGGTACGGAACCTGCGCACCAGCGCATCCAGTTCGTTGGACAGCCCGGCCAGGCTCTCTGAATCCACCCGTGCCGCCTGGGCCAGTTCGGCGACCAGCTGCGCGTCCCCGTGAATCTGGCTGATGTGCCGGTTGATGTCCTCGGCGACCTGATGCTGCTCCTCGGCCGCCGTGGCGATCTGGGTGTTCATGTCACGGATCACGTCCACCGATTCGCGAATCTGCCCGAAACTGTCACGGGCCATGCCGATGCGGCTGACCGATTGCTGCGACACTTCCAGGCTGGCGTGCATCTGCGCAGCCACTTCGGCGGTGCGGCTGGCCAGGTTGCCGAGCAGGCCGTCGATCTCGGCGGTGGAGTCGGCGGTGCGCTTGGCCAGCGCCCGCACTTCGTCGGCGACCACGGCGAAGCCACGGCCCTGCTCACCGGCGCGGGCCGCTTCGATGGCGGCGTTGAGGGCCAGCAGGTTGGTCTGCTCGGCAATCGAGCGGATGGTGCCCAGGATCGACTGGATGGCATTGCTGTCGCGCTCCAGTTGCTGGATCGACTGCGCCGATTGCTCGATCTCCTGGCTCAGGCGGTCGACGCTGTGCACCGCTGCGTCGATCTGCTGCTGGCCTTCACGGGCCTGCTGCTGGCCACTGTCGGCCGATTGCGCCGCCTGGCTGCAGGAACGTGCCACTTCGTTGGCAGTGGCGACCATTTCGTGGAAAGCGGTAGAGACCATGTCCACGGCTTCGCGCTGGCGGCCCGCCGCTTCGGCCATGTCGCTGGACACGCGGGTGGAGCTGGTCGAGGTGCTGAGAATCTTGCCGGCTGCTGCCCCGATATGCTGGATGAGGCTGCGAATGGCACCGAGGAACTGGTTGAACCAGTTGGCCAGCTGTGCGGTTTCGTCGCGGCCGCGAATTTCCAGGTTGCGGGTCAGGTCGCCTTCGCCCTGGGCGATGTCTTCCAGGCCGCTGGTGACGCTGTTGATCGGCCGTACGATCAGCTTGGCGAAGGTTGCACCGACCACGGCGAACAGTGCCGCCAGCACCACGGCCACGATACCGATCAGCCAGGTCAGGCGGGTGGTGGTCTGCATCACTTCGCTTTGCTCGATCAGGCCGATCAAGGTCCAGCCCAGCTGTTCATCCGGGTAGATGTTGGCCATGTAGCGCACGCCACCCAGCTCCACTTCGGCCAGCCCCTTGCCATGCTTGGCCAACTCGGCATAGCCGTCGCCAAAACTCGCCAGCTGCTTGAAGTTGTGCTTGGCGTCACGCGGGTCGACCAGCACGTTGCCGTTGTTTTCCACCAGCAGCACGTAGCCGCTGTCGCCCAGCTTGATCTGCTGCACGATCTCGGTCAGGCCTTTGAGCGAAACGTCGATGTTGACCACGCCGCCGGGGTTGCCCAGCTGGTTGGCCACGGTGCGCACGGTGCTGACCAGCACGGCGTCGTCGGGTGCCCAGTAGTAGGCTTCGGTGCGCAGGGTCTTGCCAGGGTTGGCCATGGCCAGCTGGTACCAGGGACGGGTACGGGGGTCATAATTGACGAACTTCTGCCCGGCTGGCCAGCCGACGTAGCCACCGTCATTCACCCCGTAGGACAAGTAGGCATAGGCGGGGTGCGAGGTGGCCAGGCGGGTCATGAACTCCAGCACTTTGCTGGCCTGGTCGCCCAGTTCGTAGGACGGCGTTGCGCTCATGTACTTGTTCAGTTCGCTGCCGGTGGCGGCGACCAGCGGCTGCGATGCCATGTACTCGACGTTCTGGTTGATCCCCTGGAAGAAGATGTTCATCGCGTTGCCGACCTGGCGGATTTCCCGGCTGCTGCCGTCGAGGAACCCGTCGCGTGCCTCGCCACGCAGGTTGAGGACCACCAACGTGGCCACCAGGACGATGGGCAAGCCGGCAATGACCGCGAATGCCCAGGTCAGTTTCTGTTTGATGCTCATCGACGCCCCCGGTTTTTTATTGTTGCTACTCGAAGCAGGTAATAACTGCATCGGCAGCGTCCGGGTTTAATGTAGGAAAAATGCCCGTATTTATGGGACTTCGTCGCGACTGGTGACTATTCGGTCTTCTCTGACGTATATGGCATACCAAAAACGCGCCGATAATCAGTGACAACAGCTGCCTGCAGCACCATTTGCCAGGTCCTTGAGGATCGGGCAATCCGGGCGGTCATCGCCCTGGCAGTGCGAAACCAGCTCGGCAAGGGTGTCACGCAGGCTCACCAGCTCCTCGATACGCCGGTTCAGCTCATCGATGTGTTGCAGGGCCAGCGCCTTCACATCGGCGCTGGCACGTTGGCGGTCCTGCCACAAGGTCAGCAGCTTGCCAACTTCCTCAAGCGAAAAACCCAGGTCGCGGGAGCGCTTGATGAATGCCAGGCTGTGCAGGTCTTCCGCCTGGTACAGACGGTAGCCGCTGTCGCTGCGCGTGGCGGGCTTGAGCAGGCCGATGGACTCGTAGTAGCGGATCATCTTGGTACTGAGCCCGCTGCGACGGGCGGCCTGACCGATGTTCATGAAGCCTCCTGGGTATCACGGCTGGGTTTCCAGGCCTTGAGCCACAACGCGTTGCTCACCACGCTGACGCTGGACAGGGCCATGGCGGCGCCCGCCAGTACCGGGTTGAGGTAACCCAGCGCGGCCAGCGGGATGCCGATGAGGTTGTAGATGAACGCCCAGAACAGGTTCTGGCGGATCTTCGCGTAGGTCTTGCGGCTGATCTCCAACGCAGCTGGCACCAGGCGCGGGTCACCGCGCATCAGGGTGATGCCGGCGGCCTGCATGGCCACGTCGGTGCCGCCGCCCATGGCAATGCCGATATCGGCGGCGGCCAGCGCCGGCGCATCGTTGATGCCGTCGCCGACCATGGCGACCACGCCATCGCGCTTCAATGCGGCCACGGTTGCCGCCTTGTCGGCCGGCAGCACTTCGGCATGCACATCGTCGATGCCCAGCGCGTCGGCGACCACCTTGGCGCTGCCGCGGTTGTCACCGGTCAGCAGGTGGCTACTGATAGCGCGTGCATGCAGGGCCTCGATCGCCTGCGCGGCGCCGGGCTTGAGGCTGTCCCCAAATGCGAACAGGCCCAGCACACGGGGTTGCGTGCCGCGTTCGATCAACCACGACAAGGTGCGCCCTTCGGCCTCCCAGGCCTGGGCCTGGGTAGCGAGGTCTCCGGCTAGCAGGGCGTTTTCGTCGAGCAGGCGGCGGTTGCCCAGGGCCAGCTCGCGGCCTTCCACGCGCCCAGCGATGCCACGCCCGGCCAGCGCCTGGCTGTCGCTGACGCTGGGTACGTCCAGCCCTTGTTCGGCACAGGCAGCCAGCACCGCCTTGGCCAGCGGGTGTTCGCTGCCGCGCTGCAGGGCGCCAGCCAGGCGGTGCAGGTCGGCGCTGCTGCCTACCTGCGCCTGGCTGTGCACTACCCGGGGGCTGCCGGAGGTGAGGGTGCCGGTCTTGTCGAACACCACGCGGTTGACTGCATGCGCACGTTCCAGGGCTTCAGCATCCTTGATCAGGATGCCGTGGCGGGCGGCGACCCCGGTGCCGGCCATGATCGCGGCAGGGGTGGCCAGGCCGAGGGCGCAGGGGCAGGCGATGACCAGCACGGCAACGGCATTGATCAATGCGGTTTCCAGTGGCGCACCGGCCAGCCACCAGCCGACCAAGGTGATCAGTGCCAGCACCAGCACGGCCGGGACGAACACCTGGCTGACCCGGTCGACCAGCTTCTGGATCGGGGCCTTGGCGGCCTGGGCGTCTTCCACCAGGCGGATGATGCGTGCCAGCACGGTCTCGGTGCCGAGTGCCTGGGTACGTACCAGCAGCCGGCCTTCGCCATTGATAGCGCCGCCGGTGACACTGTCGCCAGGCTGCTTGGGCACCGGCAGGCTTTCGCCACTGATCAAGGCTTCATCGGCATAGCTGCTGCCGTCCTCGACCCTGCCATCGACCGGGAAGCGCTCGCCAGGCTTGACCAGCACCAGGTCGCCGAGGCGTAGCTGGGCGATGGCTACGTCTTCTTCCCTGCCATCGACTACGCGCACGGCTCGTTCCGGGCGCAGGGCCTCAAGGGCGCGAATGGCGCTGGCGGTCTGCCGCTTGGCACGGCTTTCCAGGTACTTGCCCAGCAGTACCAGGGCAATCACCACGGCCGAGGCTTCGAAATACAGGTGCGGCACCATGCCCGCCGAAGCCTGCGCCCATTGGTACAGGCTCAGGCCGTAGCCGGCGCTGGTACCCAGCGCCACCAGCAGGTCCATGTTGCCGGCGCCGGCACGCACGGCCTTCCAGGCCGCCACGTAGAAGCGAGCGCCGAGCACGAACTGCACAGGCGTGGCCAGCACGAACTGCACCCAGGCGGGTAGCATCCAGTGCACACCGAAAGGTTGCAGCAGCATGGGCAGCACCAGCGGCAAGGCCAGCAACAGGGCCGCAGCGACGGCCAGGCGTTCGTTGCGCAGGCGCCGCTCGGCAGCAGCCTGGTCGTCCCTGGCCGTGTGCGGCAGGCTGGCGCTGTAGCCGGCCTTTTGCACCGCGTCGATCAGCAGGTTGTCGTCGACGGTCGGGAGCACTGCAAGGTGTGCCCGTTCGCTGGCCAGGTTGACACTGACCTGTTCCACGCCTGGCAGCCTGGCGAGGGCACGCTCCACCCGCCCGACGCAACTGGCGCAGGTCATGCCGCCGATCTGCAGCTCGATGGTGCGGGTGGGCACGCTGTAGCCGGCGTCACGTACGGCATTGACCAAGGCCGGCAGGCTGTTGGCCGGGGCCTGGACCCGCGCCTGTTCGGTGGCGAGGTTGACACTGACCTGCTCGGCGCCGGTGACCTTGCGCAGGGCGCGCTCGACCCGGCCGGCACAGCTGGCGCAGGTCATGCCGGCGATCGGCAGGTCGTAAGTGGTAGATGCGGACATGGGCTCTCCTCCTTGGGCATGCCGCCAGCATCAACCTTGCCACGCGGGTAAGGTCAATAGCCCAGGCCGGCTCGTTGCAACTCCAGCCCATGTTGCCCCATGGCGATGCGGTATTTGTTGATCTGGCCCGCCTGCAGGTTCAATCGTGTGCTGCGTTGGTCCTCGATACCCGGCGCGCAGCCCGGCATTTGCCCGGGCAGTACGCGCAGGCGCACGTCCACCGGGCCTGCTGGCAGGTTGAACGAGGTGGACTGCTCCTGAAATACGCGCCCGGAGAGCTGGTCGTTGAGATAGATGCCGATTTCGCAGCTGGTGGCCACTTCCAGGCGCTCGCGGGAAATGATCAGTACGCTGTAGTCCGCGTTGCCCTCGGCGCTGGCCGGTGGCACCGCAGCCAGCGTGCTCAACAGCCCGACGACGCCCAATACTGCCCTGAACATGAAGAATCTCCTGCTTGCCTGATCATCAAAGGCGCAGCTTGGCCGACGCGCGCGCGGATTTCCACCCCGGCAGTTGTCGCCAGGACTTGACCTTGCCCCGGTGGCAAGCTTGAGACTGGCCAAAACTGAAGGAGGTAACCCCATGCAAGTGTTCAATGTACAAGGCATGACCTGTGGCCACTGTGTGAAGGCCGTAACCCGGGCCGTGCAAGAGCAGGATGCGGCGGCCAAGGTGGAAGTCGACCTGGCGGCCAGGCAGGTACGGGTGCAGAGTGAGCTGGCGCAGGAGCAGATCCTCAGCGCCATTCGGGAAGAAGGCTATCAAGCCGAGGTGGCATGACCGGGCCAATGCTGGCGTCCCTCCGGCGCAGCCGTATCGAACAGGCCAGATTGTTGCAAATGTTTTCGTACTGACGGGGTGCATAGCAGGTAGAATCAATTACTTGCTTAGCCTGCTATGGATTCCTGATGAACCTGCGAATAGTGCTCATCCTGGGTGCACTCAGTGCGTTCGGGCCCTTGGCGATCGACTTCTACCTGCCCGCCTTCCCGGCCATGGCGCAAGCGTTCGCTACCGATGAAAAACACGTCCAGACCACCTTGGCCGCCTATTTCCTTGGCTTGTCCATCGGGCAACTGGCCTATGGTCCGGTGGCTGACCGCTTTGGCCGGCGCAAACCGCTGATGTTCGGCGTGTCCCTGTTCACCCTGGCGTCACTGGCCTGTGCCTATGCGCCCAACCTCGACACCCTGGTGCTGGCGCGCTTTGTCCAGGCACTGGGCGGTTGCGCCGGCATGGTATTGTCGCGGGCCATCGTCAGTGACAAGTGCGACCCGGTGGCCTCGGCCAAGGTATTTTCGCAACTGATGCTGGTAATGGGCCTGGCGCCGATCCTGGCGCCCATGCTGGGCGGTGTGCTGGTGAACGTGGCTGGCTGGCAATCGATCTTCCTCGCGCTGAGCCTGTTCAGTGCCGGCTGCCTGCTGGCAGTCGGCCTGGGCCTGCCGGAAAGCTTGCCCGAGGATATGCCGCGCCAGCCACTGTCTGGCGCCGTGCGCCAATACCTGCGGCTGTTCGCTGACCGGGTGTTCCTCGGTCATGCCCTGACCGGTGGGATAGCGATTGCCGGCATGTTTGCCTACATTGCCGGTTCACCTTTCGTGTTCATCAAGCTCTACGGCGTACCGGCCGAGCATTACGGCTGGTTGTTCGGCACCAACGCTGCCGGTTTCATCCTCGTGGCGCAGGTGAATGCCCGTTTGCTGGCCAGACGTGGGCCGGCATTCCTGCTGGCGCGGGCGGTCTGGCTGTACCTGGCGGCTGGCCTGGTGCTGCTGGGCGTGGCGGCGCTGCATCCGGCGCAGTTGTGGCCACTGCTGGTGCCATTGTTCATCTGCATCGCCAGCCTCGGCTGCATCATCCCCAACGCTTCGGCCTGCGCCATGAGCGGGCAGGGCGCGCGGGCTGGCAGTGCCTCGGCGTTGATGGGCTGCCTGCAGTTCAGTGTCGCTGCCGGCGCGGCGGCACTGGTCGGGCTGCTGCATGACGGCAGTGCGATACCGATGGCGTTGGTGATCAGCCTGTGCGGCGCGCTGGTCGTCAGTGTCGCGCTGTTGACCCGGCGCTTGCAGGCCAGGGCCCCCGCATGAGCGGGTGAGGTGCCTGCAGGCGGGTTTCCAGGGTGGCGACGAAGGCACGCGCTTCGGCCTCGCTGCGGAAACTGACCACGTGCTGATCGAGCTGGACTTGCCACGGGCAGGCCGGGTTCCGGCTCGACGGGCTGACGACAATCTTCATCGCGGCATACCTCTACAGGGAAACAGCCGCTGTAGTGTAGCGCCGCCCCTTCTGCCTGCCATGACCCTGCAACAGTGTCCTGACTGACGGTCGGGCAGGCTGGTCTGCACCTTTTTCACCCCGGGGCACAATGCCCATGAGCGTGTAGAACCTTCGCTTTGGTTCGCGTTATTTGTGGAAGCTAGCTGTCGGGCACATCCGAAGTTGTGTCTGGTGTTTCTACCGTGGGAACTCCCTGACCAGCAGTGGGTGCGACCTGGCTGCTTCAGCGCGCGGCTTGGGCTGGGTTTGCAGGTTTGTTCTCGATTCACCATGGGTACACCTACCCAGTTGTTTGCGGACGAAGGTGCCGCCGCGGTAGGGCTGCCTGAGTGGCGTTTTTTGCGGCTTATACTGGCGAACCAGGCCAGTGCCAGCGAGAGGCGCTTCCCTGCCAGGGTTGGCCATCGCATCCACACAGTGAACTTGCAGGGAGTTACAGGGACATGAACGCAGCCAGCAGTATCAGCCAGATCGCCAGCCTGATGGCCGACCCCAAGCGCAGTGCCATGTTGTGGGCATTGATCGATGGCACACCACGCTTGGCCAAAGAGCTTGCGGTGATGACCGGCCTGACCTCCTCATCGGCCTGCGCGCATCTTTCCCTGTTGTCGTCTGCCGGCTTGCTCCGGCATGAAGCGCGGGGCCGCAAACGCTACTTCCGCTTGGCCACCCCCCAGGTCGGGGCTGCAGTGGAGGCGCTGGCCAGTGTCCAGCTGGAAAGTGCCAAGGCGACGCAGGCCAAGGCACCGGTGACATCGTTGCCAATGTCGGTACGCCGGGCGCGCCGCTGTGGTGATCACCTGGGCGGGGAGCTGGCCAGTGAGCTGTATCACCGCCTGGTGGTCGCCGGCTGGCTGGAGGGCAGTGGTCGGCAGTTGATGGTCAGTGATGAAGGGCGGGCGCAGTTGGCGCTGGTGGGGGTCTATATCGATGCGCTGGCGCCTCACCAGCAACGTGGCTGTGTAATCTGTCACTGCACCGAGTGCAACGACCAAGGGCCGCATCTGGGTGGCGTGCTGGGGCAGGCGTTGTTCAGGCTGTTCCTTCAATCCGGCTGGATGCGCGAGGCCGAAGACACACGGGCTTTGCATATTTCGGCGCTGGGCATCCAGCAGATCAATCGCATCGCCCGCGTGGCGACGTTGCAGGTCGGTTGACCGCAACGCCGTCACTCATTCACACCAACCGCGCATCCAGGCTGTTCTGGGCCAGGCGACGGGCCTGGGTTTCGCTCATGCCCAGGTGGGTGTGCAGGGCGTGGAAGTTTTCGGTGACGTAGCCACCGAAGTAGGCCGGGTCGTCCGAGTTGACCGTCACCTTCACGCCGCGCTCGAGCATGTCGAGGATGTTGTGCTGGCTCATGTGGTCGAACACACAGAGCTTGGTATTCGACAGCGGGCACACCGTGAGCGGGATCTGCTCGTCGATGATGCGCTGCATCAGCCGCTCGTCCTCGATAGCGCGCACGCCGTGGTCGATGCGCTTGACCTTCAGCAGGTCCAGGGCCTCCCAGATGTACTCGGGTGGGCCTTCTTCACCGGCGTGGGCGACGGCGACGAAGCCTTCGCTGCGAGCGCGGTCGAACACACGCTGGAACTTGCTGGGCGGGTGGCCCATTTCCGAGCTGTCCAGGCCAACGGCGATGAACGCATCACGGAACGGCAATGCCTGGTCGAGGGTTTTCTGGGCTTCGTCTTCGCTGAGGTGGCGCAGGAAGCTGAGGATCAGGCCACTGCTGATGCCCAGTTGCTTGCGGCCATCCTTGAGCGCCTGGTCGATGCCATTGAGCACCACTTCGAAGGGGATACCGCGGTCGGTGTGGGTTTGCGGGTCGAAGAACGGTTCGGTGTGGATGACGTTCTGCGCCTTGCAGCGTTGCAGGTAGGCCCAGGTCAGGTCGTAGAAGTCCTGCTCGGTACGCAGCACGTCGGCACCCTGGTAATACAGGTCGAGGAATTCCTGCAGGTTGTTGAAGGCATAGGCGGCACGCAAGGCTTCCACGTCGGCCCACGGCAAGGCGATCTTGTTGCGCTCGGCCAGGGCGAACAGCAACTCGGGCTCCAGCGAGCCTTCCAGGTGCAGGTGCAGTTCGGCCTTGGGCAGGGCGTTCAACCAGTCATACATAGTGGGTCATCTCGATCAGGTACGGTTGCCGCCATTCTACAGGGCCTGGCCGTGCAATGTGCCCGGCCAGATTGCAACCTGGTGAGTCACCAGACCAGGGGTTCGCCCTTGTAGTTGATGAAGCGCAGGCCGCCGTGGCCACTCTGGGCCTTGATCTGCTCGAGCATGCCGCGGGTGCTGGTCAGCACATCGATCTCGGCATTTTCGCCGCCCATGTCGGTCTTGACCCAACCCGGGTGCATGGCCAGCACACACAGGTCGGGGCGTTGCTGTTCGACGACGAAGCTGTTGATCATCGAGTTGAGCGCTGCCTTGCTGGCCTTGTACAGGCAAATCTCGCCACCGTCGGGGATGGTCACGCTGCCCAGGATCGAACTCATGAAGGCCAGCACACCGCTACCTTCGCGTACCTGGCCAACCAGGCGGCGGGCCACGCGGATGGGGGCCACGGCGTTGGTCATGAACAGCTCACCGATGTCTTCGTTCTGCACCGCTTCCAGGTCTTGTGGCAAAGGCCCCATGATGCCGGCATTGACGAAGACCAGATCGAACACCTGGCCGTGCAGGCGCTGCTTGAGGCTATCCAGCTGGGCTGTGTCGTTCATTTCCAACTGTTCGATACGCACGCCCGGCACATCAGCCAGGCCCCCAGGCTGCTGCGGGTTGCGCACGGTGGCGGTGATGTTCCAGCCGTCCTCATGCAGGCGTTGCACCAGGCCCAGGCCCAGCCCGCGCGAGGCGCCGATGATGAGGGCCGATCTTGAAGAAGCCATAGGATCATTCCTTTATCGGTGTATGAAAAGGTAATGAGCATACGTCACTGTGGGCACCGGTGCCCGTCCTGTGAGTGGATAAAATTTGATCAGTGTTCCGCGGTCCTACGTGGCTGGGCGCCTGGCCGGTTGGCGCACGGGTTATCCACAGGCTGTTCCACAGTTATTGTGTGAAAGCTGAGAGGGAAGACTGAGACTTTTGGCGTTGCGTTGGGGATAACTTGCAGGCATGCAGCCGCTCGAGGCTATCCCAAAGCTGCGCTCAAAAAATAGTCAATGCTCTGTGTGCCTTGAAAATATTGGCCTGCAGGCGAGTGCCCCAAGCTTATCCACAGGCCGGCCCACAGTTGTTGTGGGCAATGTTCAACGCGCTTCGAGCAGAATGCGTCCGCGGCTCAGGTCGGCCAGTTGCTGTTGCAATGACGTCAGGTGGGCATCGCCGAGGGCTATTAGCAGATCAACGCCATTGGCAGTGAACTGCTCGTCGAGCACCAATCCGTCAACCTCCGCCAGGCGCAACTTCACCAGCGCCAGTTCGCTGAAACCACAGCTGCAGGAGAATTCGCTGCGTTGCACCAGCAACCGTTTGGGGGCCTGTTGCAGGCACTTGTTGGCACCGCCGCCATAGGCCCTGGCCAGGCCTCCGGTGCCCAGTTGGATGCCGCCGTACCAGCGGATCACCAGCACCACCACCTGGTCGCAGTCCTGCGCTTCGATGGCTGCCAGGATCGGTCGCCCGGCAGTGCCCCCCGGTTCGCCGTCATCACTGCTGCGGTACTGGGCGCCAAGCTTCCAGGCCCAGCAGTTGTGGGTAGCGGCCAGGTCGCTGTGGCGTTCGATGAAACTCATCGCTTCAGCGGCACTGCTGATGGGCCCGGCGAGGGTGATGAAGCGGCTTTTGCGGATTTCCTCGCGGTATTCGCACAGGTCGAGCAGGGTAGAGGGCATAAATGACGGTCAGGCAGCCGGCTTGATGCCGCAGCCTTTCAGGATGATGTGGATAAGGTTGTTGCTGGCGTCTTCCATGTCCTGCTTGGTCAGGCGGCTACGGCCGGTAACCTGGCAGATCTGCGTGGCGAAGTCGGCGTAGTGCTGGGTACTGCCCCAGAGCAGGAAGATCAGGTGCACCGGGTCGACCGGGTCCATCTTGCCGGCCTCGATCCAGGCTTGGAATACCGCGGCACGGCCGCGGAACCATTCGCGGTAGTCGGCGCTGAAGTATTCGGTCAGGCAGGTGCCGCCGCTGATCACCTCCATGGCGAAGATTCGCGAGGCTTGCGGGTTGCGCCGGGAGAATTCCATCTTGGTGCGGATGTACTGGCTCAGGGCTTCGGCCGGGTCGTCATCGACGCTCAAGGCGTTGAAGGTGCTGTCCCACAACTCGATGATGTTGCTGAGCACGGCAATGTACAGGCCGAGCTTGTTGGTGAAGTAGTAATGCAGGTTGGCCTTGGGCAACCCCGCCTTGAGGGCGATGGTGTTCATGCTGGTGCCCTTGAAACCGTGGCGGGCGAACTCGTCTTCGGCGGCCTGGATGATGGCCTGTTCGTTTTTCTGGCGAATACGGCCCGCGGGTTTGCCCGAGGTGGCGAGGCGATGCGCAGGGACTTCTAGGGTCATGGACGATTCCGTACGGGTCAATGGCTGCGGCTGTCGGACAAGATTACCTGCCTGCGCCGATGTGACAAGCGTTTGCGGCAAAGACTGGCATCAGCGTGTCGCAGCCAGGCTCTCGAGGAAGCTTTCCAGCACCAGGTTGGGCCGCCGGCCCTTGCGCGTTACCCAACTCAGGCTGAGGTCATAGAAGCGCTGCCGGGGTTTGAGCGCACGCAAGCGACCTTGCTGTACCCAGAACGTGGCGTAATGGTCAGGCAGGTAACCGATATAGCGCCCGGTAAGGATGAGAAACGCCATGCCCTCGCGGTCCGACGCACTTGCCGTGCAGTTCAGGGCCTGATAATGCGCCTGGATCTCGGCCGGCAGGCGGAAGGTGGGGGCGATGGCTTCCTGGCTGTTGAGGCGGTCGTCGTCTATCTGCTGGTCATCGGCATAGAACAGCGGGTGGCCGACGGCGCAGTACAGCAGCGAGCGCTCGCTGTACAACGGCTGGTACTCCAGGCCCGACAGCGGGCTGGTCTGCGGCACCACGCCGACGTGCAGGCTACCGTCGAGCACGCCGTGTTCGACCTGGCTGGGCGCGATCATGCGGATCTGGATGCGTACATCGGGGCCGCGGTCCTTGAGTTCGGCCAGGGCATGGGTGATGCGCATGTGCGGCAAGGTGACCAGGTTGTCGGTCAGGCCAATGTTCAGCTCGCCCCGCAAATGCTGGTGCAGGCCGTTGACTTCGGTGCGGAAGCTTTCCAGGGCGCTAAGCAATTGCAGGGCCGAATGGTAGACCTCGCGGCCTTCCTCGGTCAGCGAGAACCCGGCGCGACCGCGCTGGCACAGGCGCAGGCCCAGGCGCTGTTCCAGGTCGTTCATTTGCTGGCTGATGGCCGAGCGACCTATGCCCAGGACGTTCTCGGCAGCCGAGAAGCCCCCGCACTCGACAACGCTGCGGTAGATCTTCAGCAGGCGGATGTCGAAATCGCTGACCTGGGCGAGTGGGTCGGGGCGTCTGCTCATCAGTTTAGTCGTGGCCTGTCTGAAGGTTAGAAATGTTGGCTTTTTCAGACTTTATCGCCGTGCCACCTTAGCTGCAACAACATCCATCGTTGCCTAGTCGTCTTCCGAGGAACCGCCGATGAACATGCCCGAAACCGCTTCCGCCGGTATCGCCAGCCAGCTCAAGCTGGATGCCCACTGGATGCCCTACACCGCCAACCGCAACTTCCAGCGCGACCCACGCCTGATCGTGGCGGCCGAAGGCAACTACCTGGTCGATGACAAGGGGCGCAAGATCTTCGATGCGCTGTCGGGGCTATGGACATGTGGCGCCGGGCACACCCGCAAGGAGATCACCGAGGCGGTAGCACGCCAGGTCGGTACCCTGGACTACTCACCGGCCTTCCAGTTCGGCCACCCGCTGTCATTCCAGCTGGCCGAGAAGATCACCGAACTGACCCCGGGCGACCTGAACCATGTGTTCTACACCAACTCCGGTTCCGAGTGCGCCGACACCGCGCTGAAGATGGTGCGCGCCTACTGGCGCCTGAAAGGCCAGGCGACCAAGACCAAGATCATCGGCCGTGCCCGCGGCTACCACGGCGTGAACATCGCCGGCACCAGCCTGGGTGGCGTCAACGGTAACCGCAAGCTGTTCGGCCAGTTGCTGGATGTCGACCACCTGCCTCACACCGTGCTACCAGTGAACGCCTTCTCCAAGGGCCTGCCGGAAGAGGGCGGCATCGCCCTGGCCGACGAAATGCTCAAGCTGATCGAACTGCACGATGCGTCCAACATCGCTGCCGTGATCGTCGAGCCACTGGCGGGTTCAGCCGGTGTACTGCCGCCGCCTAAGGGTTACCTGAAGCGCCTGCGCGAAATCTGCACCCAGCACAACATCCTGCTGATCTTCGACGAAGTGATCACCGGTTTCGGCCGCATGGGGGCAATGACCGGTGCCGAAGCCTTCGGTGTGACCCCGGACCTGATGTGTATCGCCAAACAGGTAACCAACGGTGCTATCCCGATGGGCGCGGTGATCGCCAGCAGCGAGATCTACCAGACCTTCATGAACCAGCCGACTCCGGAATACGCCGTGGAATTCCCGCACGGCTACACCTACTCGGCCCACCCGGTAGCTTGCGCCGCCGGCATCGCGGCACTGGACCTGCTGCAGAAGGAAAACCTGGTGCAGTCGGCCGCCGAGCTGGCACCGCACTTCGAGAAGCTGCTGCACGGCGTGAAGGGTACGAAGAACATCGTCGATATCCGCAACTACGGCTTGGCCGGCGCGATCCAGATCGCTGCCCGTGATGGTGATGCCATTGTGCGTCCGTACGAAGCGGCGATGAAGCTGTGGAAGGCCGGGTTCTATGTGCGCTTTGGTGGCGACACCCTGCAGTTCGGCCCAACCTTCAACACCACGCCGCAGCAACTGGACCGCCTGTTCGATGCAGTGGGCGAGACCCTGAACCTGATCGACTGATCTGTCCGATTCTGATGTCAGGTGCGCGAGCAGATCGCGCGCCTGGCTCAACCTTCTTTATCTGGAGTTTTGCATGAGCATTGTTCAGCATTTGATCAACGGCGAGCTGGTTACCAAGGGTGAGCGCAGCGCCGATGTTTTCAACCCGTCCACTGGCCAGGCTGTACGCAAGGTCGAGCTGGCCAGCCGCGCGACCGTGCAGCAGGCGATCGACTCGGCCAAGGCGGCCTTCCCGGCGTGGCGCAACACCCCACCGGCCAAGCGTGCCCAGGTCATGTTCCGTTTCAAGCAGTTGCTGGAGCAGAACGAAGCCCGCATCGCGCAAATGATCAGCGAAGAACATGGCAAGACCCTGGAAGACGCCGCCGGGGAACTGAAGCGTGGCATCGAGAACGTCGAGTTCGCCTGTGCAGCGCCAGAAGTGCTGAAAGGCGAGTACAGCCGCAACGTCGGCCCCAACATCGACGCCTGGTCCGACTTCCAGCCGCTGGGCGTGGTTGCCGGCATCACCCCGTTCAACTTCCCGGCCATGGTGCCGCTGTGGATGTACCCGCTGGCCATCGCCTGCGGTAACGCATTCATCCTCAAGCCTTCCGAGCGTGACCCGAGCTCCACCCTGTACATCGCCCAACTGCTGCACGAAGCCGGCCTGCCGAACGGCATCCTCAACGTGGTGCATGGTGACAAGGAAGCGGTGGATGCGCTGATCGAAGCGCCGGAGGTGAAGGCCCTGAGCTTCGTCGGTTCGACCCCGATCGCCGAGTACATCTATGCCGAAGGCACCAAGCGTGGCAAGCGCGTGCAAGCCCTGGGAGGTGCCAAGAACCACGCAGTGCTGATGCCCGATGCCGACCTGGACAATGCGGTCAGCGCGCTGATGGGCGCGGCCTATGGTTCTTGCGGCGAGCGTTGCATGGCCATTTCGGTAGCGGTGTGCGTGGGTGATCAGGTGGCGGATGCGCTGATTGCCAAGCTCGTACCGCAGATCGAGGCATTGAAGATCGGTGCTGGCACCTCGTGTGGTCTGGACATGGGCCCGCTGGTGACTGCTGCAGCCCGTGACAAGGTGGTGGGCTACATCGACGAGGGTGTTGCTGCTGGCGCCAAGCTGGTGGTGGATGGCCGTGGCTACCGTGTAGCCGGCAATGAGGATGGCTACTTCGTGGGTGGCACCCTGTTCGACAAGGTGACGCCGGAGATGCGCATCTATAAGGAAGAGATCTTTGGCCCGGTGCTGTGCGTGGTGCGCGTCAACAGCCTGGAGCAGGCCATGCAGCTGATCAATGATCACGAATACGGCAATGGCACCTGCATCTTCACCCGTGACGGTGAAGCGGCGCGCCTGTTCTGCGACGAGATCGAAGTGGGCATGGTTGGTGTGAACGTACCGTTGCCAGTGCCGGTGGCTTACCACAGCTTTGGTGGCTGGAAGCGTTCGCTGTTCGGTGACCTGCATGCCTATGGGCCGGACGGGGTGCGTTTCTATACCCGTCGCAAGGCGATCACCCAGCGCTGGCCGCAACGCGCCAGCCATGAGGCTTCGCAGTTTGCCTTCCCTAGCTTGTAAGCAATGAACAGAAGCGGGGAGGCCGTCAGGCCTCCCCACTTTGTTTTTGGGGTGTGCGCTTGGGCAGCGCTCGGTCTTACAGTCGCTGAATGCGTCGTGGCGGGCACTTGGCAGCCGTGATACGGTCTTTTTCGCGTCCATTTCAATTTCTTGAAATTAACCCTTGACCCCTCTCCGAATCCCCTTATAATGCGCCCCACTTCCAGCGACATTGGAACGAAAAACTCCTTGCTAATCAACGAGTTAAGTAGTGGCAAAGAGGTTGGAAGGGCTACGGTCGCATGATCGGCAGCGGTTGAGATGAAGGTTGACAGCGGTTTTAAACGCTGTATGATTCGCCTCCCGCTACGAGTGATCGCAGCGAGTCAAGTGTTTGAAGCTAAACGAGTTTCTCGCAAAAAACTTCAAAATAAACGCTTGACAGCCAATGAGGAAAGCGTAGAATGCGCGCCTCGGTTGAGGCGAAACACTCTTAACCAAACGCTCTTTAACAAATCGAATCAAGCAATTCGTGTGGGTGCTTGTGAGTACGGACTGATAGTCACAAAGATTATCAGCATCACAAGTGGCCATGCGAGAAATC
>NZ_JATAAG010000038.1:0-331 GCF_030341915.1 Pseudomonas sp. BCRC 81390
ACTGGTCGAGATGGAAGTTCGCGACCTGCTGTCCACCTACGACTTCCCAGGCGACGACACCCCGATCATCATCGGTTCGGCTCGTATGGCGCTGGAAGGCAAAGACGACAACGAAATGGGTACTACCGCTGTCAAGAAGCTGGTAGAGACTCTGGATGCCTACATCCCTGAGCCAGTTCGTGCCGTTGACCAGCCGTTCCTGATGCCGATCGAAGACGTATTCTCGATCTCGGGTCGTGGTACCGTTGTTACCGGTCGTATCGAGCGTGGTATCGTCCGCGTTCAGGATCCGCTGGAAATCGTTGGTCTGCGCCCAACCACCAACACCACC
>NZ_JATAAG010000039.1:0-506 GCF_030341915.1 Pseudomonas sp. BCRC 81390
GCGCCGACGGTACGACCGCCTTCACGGATAGCGAAGCGCAGACCGTCTTCCATTGCGATGGTCTTGATCAGAGTGACAGTCATCTGGATGTTGTCACCTGGCATTACCATTTCAACGCCTTCCGGCAGTTCGCAGTTACCGGTCACGTCAGTGGTACGGAAGTAGAACTGAGGACGGTAGCCTTTGAAGAACGGAGTGTGACGACCGCCTTCTTCCTTCGACAGAACGTAGACTTCTGCGGTGAACTTGGTGTGCGGCTTGACCGAACCTGGCTTGACCAGAACCTGACCACGCTCAACTTCGTCACGCTTGGTACCACGCAGCAGAACGCCGCAGTTCTCGCCAGCGCGGCCTTCGTCCAGCAGCTTGCGGAACATTTCAACACCGGTGCAGGTGGTGTTGGTGGTTGGGCGCAGACCAACGATTTCCAGCGGATCCTGAACGCGGACGATACCACGCTCGATACGACCGGTAACAACGGTACCACGACCCGAGATCGAGAATAC
>NZ_JATAAG010000040.1:0-229 GCF_030341915.1 Pseudomonas sp. BCRC 81390
TCTCAAATCAACTTAAGGGCTGGTCCCCGTTCGCTCGCCACTACTAAGGGAATCTCGGTTGATTTCTTTTCCTCAGGGTACTTAGATGTTTCAGTTCCCCTGGTTCGCCTCTTGTACCTATGTATTCAGTACAAGATACTCAGCTTGTGCTGAGTGGGTTCCCCCATTCAGAGATCTCTGGATCACAGTCTGTTTGCCGACTCCCCAAAGCTTATCGCAGGCTACCACG
>NZ_JATAAG010000041.1:0-959 GCF_030341915.1 Pseudomonas sp. BCRC 81390
GTGTTCATCTGCTGGGTATCGACCAGGGCACCGACAGTGGTCTGTGGATCCAGCGGGTTACCCGGTTTCCAGCCTTTCAGGGCCTCGACCACCATGGGCAGGAACTTGTCCTTGATCGAACGTTCGACCAGCAGGCGCGAACCTGCGGTGCACACTTCACCCTGGTTGAAGGCGATGGCACTGGCTGCGGCTTCGGCAGCGGCTTGCAGGTCCGGGGCGTCGGCGAAGACGATGTTCGGGCTCTTGCCACCCGCCTCCAGCCAGATGCGCTTCATGTTCGATTCGCCGGCATAGACCATCAGTTGCTTGGCAATCTTGGTCGAGCCGGTGAACACCAGGGTATCGACATCCATGTGCAAGGCCAGGGCCTTGCCCACGGTGTGACCGTAGCCTGGCAGCACGTTCAGTACGCCAGCCGGGATACCGGCATCGATGGCCAGTTGGGCGATGCGGATGGCGGTCAGCGGCGATTTCTCGGACGGCTTGAGCACCACCGAGTTACCGGTGGCCAGGGCCGGGCCAAGTTTCCAGCAGGCCATCAGCAGCGGGAAGTTCCACGGTACGATGGCACCGACCACGCCCACTGGCTCGCGGGTGACCAGGCCAAGCTGGTCATGCGGGGTCGGGGCGACTTCGTCGTAGACCTTGTCGATGGCTTCGGCGGTCCAATGGATGGCATTGGCAGCGCCCGGGATGTCGATGCTGGAGGAGTCACCGATCGGCTTGCCCATGTCCAGGGTTTCCAGCAGCGCCAGTTCTTCGACGTTCTTGCGCAGCAGGTCGGCGAAGCGGATCAGCTTGGCCTTGCGCTTGGCCGGGGCCAGTTGCGACCACACGCCGGAGTTGAAGGTGGCACGGGCGTTTTCCACAGCGCGGTTGGCGTCGGCCAGGTCGCAGCTGGCAACCTTGGCCAGGAAGCGTCCGTCGACCGGGCTCAGGCACTCGAAGGTTTCACCGGA
>NZ_JATAAG010000042.1:0-288 GCF_030341915.1 Pseudomonas sp. BCRC 81390
GTCGGTCTGCTCGGCGGCGATGTCTTCCGGCAGTTCCAGGTGCACGGCACCGGGCTTTTCTTCTTCAGCCAGGCGGAAGGCTTCGCGCATGCGCGCCGGGATGTTGTCGGCCGAGGCGAACTGGTGGGTGTACTTGGTGATGGGGTCCATCATGCCGCACACGTCGATGATCTGGAAACGGCCTTGCTTGGACTTCTTGATCGGCTTCTGGCCGGTGATCATCATCATCGGCATGCCACCCAGGTAGGCGTAGGCGCTGGCGGTAACCAGGTTGGTCGCGCCGGGGCC
>NZ_JATAAG010000005.1:0-20757 GCF_030341915.1 Pseudomonas sp. BCRC 81390
GTGGGAGCGTCGTCAGTGCGGGCCTCTTCGCGGGACAAGCCCGCTCCCACAGGTTACAGCGCTATCTCCGGGCGGTGCACTTGACCTGTGGGAGCGTCGTCAGCGCGGGCTTCTTCGCGGGACGAGCCCGTTCCCACAGGTTACAGCGCTATCTCCGGGCGGTGCACTTGACCTGTGGGAGCGGGCTTGTCCCGCGAAGCGGCCCGCACAGGCGATAAAAAACGGTCAGTCATGCTTTTTCATCAGGTGCGGCGCCAGGTTCAGCTCGCGCCCACGCCGCAGGCGAATGCGGCTGCGCCGCCAGAAGCGCACGCCCAGCCACAACAGCAACAAGCCAGCCACGCTCAACACCCCGGACAACGGCTTGTTGGCATTGAGTTCCGCCAGGGCAGGGTAGTTGCCCAGCAGGCCGGCGACACCGGCCATCGCCAGCAGCACGCCCAGGGTGGCCAGCAAGGCCGACAGGCCGGCCGCCAGCCGCGCGCCCCAGTTACGCGGTTCGCGCGGGCGCAGGCGCTTGGCGTCGAAACTGCCTTTGAGCTTCATTCCGCTCTCCTCTGTGGATATCCGGAATTCGACCTGCGGCTCACCATCGCGTTCAGATCAGGCTGGCGGTAGGAGCCACGCAAGCGAAGTTGTCGGCCATCACGGCCATTTCACACTGGTGAATCTGCGCGGCCGGGATCACCCCATCCTTGAATGCCAGGTCGCGGGTCGCCGAAGCGTCTTCCACCAGGGTGCAGCGGTAACCATAGTCCTTGGCCCGGCGCACGGTGGTGCTGACACTGGAATGGCTCATGAAACCGCACACGATCAGGTCCAGGTGGCCCAGTTCCTGGAGGGTCTCGTGCAGCTTGGTGTTCTTGAACGCGTTGGGCATGCGCTTTTCGATGACGATTTCGCCTTCCAGCGGCTCCAGCCCGGGTATGAACTGACCAGCCGGCCCCTGTGGGTCGAAGCGGCCACCGACGGTGCCCAGGTGGCGAACATGGATGATCGGACGGCCGCTCTTGCGCGCGGCGTCGAGCAACCTGGCGATGTTGGCCACGGCCTCGTCCATGCCCGACAGCGCCAGGGGCCCGCTGAGGTACTCCTTTTGCGCATCGATGACGATCAGGCTGGCGTGGCTCAGCTTGGCCGGCGGGTAATCGCGGCCAGTGAGGCGGAACATCGTGGTTGGAACGGACATCAAGGGCTCCTTGGATAGGGCTTTTGTATACCTATTGTCCCCTGCCTTGGCGCCAATGGGAATGGTTGACAATGCAAGCGGCATGATTACTGGCCTGTGGCCGGTCGGCAGGCAGCCCGAGGGAACAAATGTGCGGTCGGGGCTGTTAGACTTTTGTCCGGTCTGAATTAGGAGTACCCCGTGATCACATCCCGTCTGCGCACGCTGCGCGACTACATCCGCTGGGCGGTCAGCCGCTTCCACGAGCACGACCTGTTCTTCGGCCACGGTGCCGACAACGCCTGGGACGAGGCCCGCCTGCTGGTGCTCGGCGCGGTGCATCTGCCGTGGGAGGTGGCCGACAGCTACCTGGACTGCCGCCTCGAGGACGACGAGCGGGTGCGCCTGCAGCACCTGCTGAAGCGCCGTATCGAAGAACGCGTACCGGCCGCCTACCTGTTGGGCGAGGCCTGGTTCTGCGGCATGTCGTTCATCGTCGACCCGCGCGTGCTGGTGCCGCGGTCGCCGATTGGCGAGCTGATCGAGAAACGCTTCGAGCCGTGGCTGGCCAGCGAGCCGGCGCGCATTCTCGACCTGTGCACCGGGTCGGGCTGCATCGGTATCGTTGCCGCCGATGTGTTCCCCGACGCCGAGGTGGTGCTGGCCGACCTGTCCTTCGACGCGCTTGAGGTAGCCAACCAGAACATCGAGCGGCATGGCCTGGACGGGCGCGTGTACACCGTGCAGGGCGACGGTTTTGCCGGTTTGCCTGGGCAGCGTTTCGATCTGATCCTGTCCAATCCGCCGTATGTCGATGCCGAGGACTTCAACGACATGCCGGCCGAGTACCACCACGAACCCGAACTGGGCCTGGCCTGCGGCAACGACGGCCTGGACCTGGTTCGGCGCATGCTGGCCGAAGCGGCCGACCACCTGACCGACAAGGGCTTGCTGATTGTCGAAGTGGGCAACAGCCAGGTGCATGTCGAGGCGCTGTACCCTGAAGTGGACTTCGCCTGGCTGGAGTTCGAGCGCGGCGGGCACGGTGTGTTCATGCTGACCGCCGAGCAGTGCCGCCAGCATCAGCAACTGTTCAAGGCCCGGGTCTGACACCAGGCCCTTGCCGCCACAGTTACCGCGCTGCCGTTGAATGCAGTGCGGTAACTGGGGAAGCGGGTTTACCCGCGCTGCAGTCTCAGCGGGTAGCGATCCAGATCAGCAACCCGGCCTGAAATACCGCAAAGGCCACCAGGCAGGTAATGGTAAAGCGCAGGCCACTGTCTTCACGCTGGTACTTGGCCACCCGTTCATCACGCTCACGCAGTTGCCCTTCCTTTTCCTGCAACTGCTGGTCAGCCTGCTGCAGCAGGCCGGCAGCATCCAGGATCTCCACCCGCTGCACATGCTCGCTGTTCCAGGCCCCTTTGAGCTGGCCCACCGTCGTTTCCACGGTACGGCCCTTCAGGTGCTGGCTGTCCTCGTACTCCACCTCGATGCCCATCGCGCGCAGGCAGTGGTCGCGGCGCAGGCGCGAGTCTTCGTTCAACGCATCCTTGCTTGGCAGCGCCACACCCTCGACGCGGTAATGCGACCAGTTGCGCTGCAGCCACTGCACGGCCTGGGCCAGCAGGAAGCGGCCCAGGCCACGGTTCAACGGTTCCAGTTGCAGGCCGGTTTCAGCACCCATGCGCACCAGGCGTTCGGTGTGGTCGACGCGAATGTCCAGGCGGTTCTGTTCCTTGTGCACCTTCTGGCCCGGCAGTCTGATTTCCATGCGCAGCAGGCTGTGGGCCTTGTCATGGCGCTCGGCGTAGCCGAACTGCACAAAGCGCAGCGGCCGTGCGCCGGTGCTGCGGTCGGTGGGCAGGGCGGCCAGGCGCAGCAGCTGGAAATGTTCGGTGGTCAGCTCGGCCCAAGGCAGGGCCGGGCTTTCCTGGGATTCTTCGGCCGGCTCTGCGGCGGCGGGGGTGGTGATCATCAGGGCTTGTCCTCGGCTATGCCCGCTGTATCGGCAGGCAGCCCGCAGACCTGAGCCCGTTGCCCTCACGCCGAAGGCAAATGCTGGATAAACGTCACGATCCGTTCACCCAGCTCGCGCGCCAGCGGCAGCTCAGGGTTGAGGTAGCTGTCACGCTGCTGGCTCATGCCCTTGGGGCTGATGCGCAACATATGGTTCATGCCGTCGATCAGGACCAGCTGGGCATCCGGCTTGGCTGCCTTCAGCCGTTCGGCATCGTCCACATCCACCTGCACGTCGTTGCGCCCCTGCACGATCAGCGCGGGCATGGGCAGGCGTGCGAAGGCCGCCGCCGGGTTCTGCCGGAACAGCGAAATCAGGTAGGGCTGCACGCTGGGGCGGAACACCTGGCGCAACGGTGCCGGTACTTCCAGGCTGGTCTGCCCGGCCTGCAGGCGGTCGAGCAGGGCGCTGCCACCGGCCAGTTGCGCCGGCGGCAGGCGCTGGGCCAGCTGTTCGCGCAGCACCTCGGCCAGCGGTCGGCCACTGCCAGCCAAGGTAATCACCGCACTGGCACCGGCCTGCTCGGCGGCCAGGCTGGCGATCAGCGCACCTTCGCTATGGCCGACCAGGATCAGCGGGCCAAAGCGCGGGTCGGCCTTGAGCTTGTGGCTCCAGGCGACCACATCAGCCACGTAGCGCTCCACGCTGAGGTCACGCTCGTCGGGGGTGGCCGGCTGGCTGGCGGCGACACCGCGCTTGTCGTAGCGCACGCTGGCGATGTGCTCGTTGGCCAGCAGCAGGGCCAGGCGCTTGAGGTTGTCGATCCGGCCCGAGGCCGGGTTGTTGCCGTCGCGGTCGGTGGGCCCGGAGCCGGCGATGATCAGCACGACAGGCGGCGGGGTGGCTTGCTGCGGCAACAGCAGGCTGCCGTGCAGCACGCCCTGGCCGGTATCGAGGTCGATCGGCCGTTGCAGCACGCTGGGGGCGGCCTGGGCCAGGCTGGTGCACAGCAGGAAGAACAGGGCGACGAGGCGCGACATCATGCGGTACTACAGTAGGGAGGTGTCACTTTGACCTTATGGCCGTGCGAAGGTTCTCGGCCTGTGCATGGCAGGCTCGGCCTCTTCGCCGGTAAACCCGCTGCCACAGGTTGACGATGCCCAGCACAGGCGAGCAATCCATCTGTATACTGCCGCTTTCGTTCACTTCAGGCAGATCTCGCGGAGCGTCCATGTCCGGCAATACCTACGGCAAGCTGTTCACTGTCACCACCGCAGGCGAGAGCCATGGCCCGGCGTTGGTCGCCATTGTCGATGGATGCCCACCGGGCCTGGAAATTTCCCTTGCCGACCTGCAGCACGACCTCGACCGGCGCAAACCCGGCACCAGCCGGCACACCACCCAGCGCCAGGAAGCCGACGAGGTTGAAATCCTCTCCGGCGTGTTCGAAGGTCGCACCACCGGCTGCTCGATCGGCCTGCTGATCCGTAACACCGACCAGAAGTCCAAGGACTACTCGGCAATCAAGGACCTGTTCCGCCCGGCCCACGCCGACTACACCTACCACCACAAGTACGGCATCCGCGACTACCGCGGCGGTGGGCGTAGCTCGGCCCGCGAAACCGCGATGCGCGTGGCCGCAGGCGCGATCGCCAAGAAGTACCTGGCCACCCAGGGCATCACCGTGCGTGGCTACATGAGCCAGCTGGGGCCGATCGAGATCCCGTTCAAGAGCTGGGAGTCGGTGGAGCAGAACGCCTTCTTCAGCGCCGACCCGAGCAAGGTACCGGAGCTGGAGGCCTACATGGACCAGCTGCGCCGTGACCAGGACTCGGTGGGCGCCAAGATCACCGTGGTCGCCGAAGGTGTGATGCCGGGCCTGGGCGAGCCGATCTTCGACCGCCTGGATGCCGAACTGGCCCATGCGCTGATGAGCATCAACGCGGTCAAGGGCGTGGAAATCGGCGCCGGCTTCGCCAGCGTGGCACAGCGCGGTACCGAGCACCGTGACGAGCTGACCCCGCAAGGTTTCCTCAGCAACAACGCTGGCGGCATCCTCGGCGGCATCTCCTCGGGGCAGCCGATCGTTGCCCACCTGGCACTGAAGCCAACCTCCAGCATTACCACCCCGGGCCGCTCCATCGACATCGACGGCAACCCGGTGGACGTCATCACCAAAGGCCGCCACGACCCGTGCGTAGGCATCCGCGCCACACCGATCGCCGAGGCGATGATGGCCATTGCGCTGATGGACCACCTGCTGCGTCACCGCGCGCAGAATGCCGAGGTGAAGGTGAACACCCCGGTGCTGGGCCAGCTCTGATTCGCCAGTACCGGCCTTTTCGCGGGTAAACCCGCTGCCACAGGTACCTCACGGCCCTCAAGCCCAGTGATATTCCTGTGGTAGCGGTTTTACCCGCGAAGAGGCCGGCACAGGTCCCCACAAGGCCACCCCATGCAAGCAATTCCGTACTGGCGCCTGTCCAGCTTCTACCTGTTCTACTTCGCCCTGCTTGGCTCCACCGCGCCGTTTCTGGCGCTGTACTTCGATCACCTGGGCTTTTCTCCGGCGCGTATCGGCGAGCTGGTGGCCATCCCCATGCTCATGCGTTGCGTCGCCCCCAACCTGTGGGGCTGGCTGGGCGATCTTACCGGCCAGCGCCTGCTGATCGTGCGCCTGGGCGCGCTGTCGACCCTGGCCACCTTCGCCCTGATCTTCTTTGGCAAGAGCTATGCCTGGCTGGCGCTGGTGATGGCCCTGCATGCGTTCTTCTGGCACGCGGTGCTGCCGCAGTTCGAGGTCATCACCCTGGCCCACCTGCATGGGCAGACCGCGCGCTACAGCCAGGTACGCCTGTGGGGCTCGATCGGCTTCATCCTCACCGTGGTCGGCCTGGGCCGGCTGTTCGAGTGGCTGAGCCTGGATATCTACCCGGTGGCCCTGGTCACGATCATGGCCGGGATCGTCGCCGCCAGCCTGTGGGTGCCCAATGCACAGCCGCTGGAGCAGGGCGAGCGCCGCAGCGCCGGCGGCTTCCTGCAGCAGCTGCGTGCCCCCGGGGTGATCGCGTTCTATGCCTGCGTGGCGTTGATGCAACTCAGCCACGGGCCGTACTACACCTTCCTCACCCTGCACCTCGAACACCTGGGCTACAGCCGCGGTGCCATCGGCCTGTTGTGGGCTCTGGGCGTGGTGGCCGAAGTGCTGGTATTCATGTTCATGAGCCAGATCTTCGCGCGCTTCTCCGTGCAGCGGGTGCTGCTGGCCAGTTTCGTGCTGGCGGCGCTGCGCTGGCTGTTGCTGGGTAACCTGGCCGGCGAGCCGGCAGTACTGGTATTCGCCCAGTTGCTGCATGCGGCCACCTTCGGCTGCTTCCACGCCGCCAGCATCGCGTTCGTCCAGGCCAGCTTCGGCGCCCGCCAGCAGGGCCAGGGCCAGGCGCTGTATGCGGCGCTGTCCGGCACCGGCGGGGCGCTGGGGGCGTTGTATTCGGGCTACAGCTGGAAACTGCTGGGGCCCACCTTCACCTTTGGTATGGCCAGTGCCGCAGCCTTGGCTGCAGCCGTTATCATTGCCCTTTGTTCGCAACCGACCAGGACCCGCCCCTGATGAGCATTCTCAGCGTTTTCCACACTTCCAGCCCGGAACTGCCGAACAAGGTGTTGACCCATCACGATGACATCGCTGCCACCCTGGCGGAACAGGGCGCGGGTTTTGCCCATGCCGAACATGGTCTGCGGGTACGCCCGGGCACTGCCCGGGAAGAGGTATTGAACGTCTGTCGGGCACACTTGGACCAGTTGATGACAACACATGGCAGCAAAGCCTTCGTGGTGCTCAACCGTGACGGTGCCGACCCGGCGCAGGTAGACGTGCGCGATGAGCATGTGCATGACGCTGACGAGGTGTTCGCCGTGATCAGCGGGCGGGCGCAGGTTGGCCTGCGTCTGGGCGATTGGGTGTATTCGTTGCTGTGCGAGAAGGGTGACCAGCTGGTGCTGCCGGCGGGTGCCCGGCGCTGGGTGGAGCTGGGAGATACACCGTTTTGCCTGGCGCTGCGCCTGTATGCCAGCGAGCCAGGTGCACAGCCGCGCTTTACCGGGGATGAAAGTGCCCGGGCGTTTCTGGGGATCGACGAACTGTAATGGCTGTATCGGCCTGTTCACCGGCCTGTCCGCGAGCTTGCCCGCGCGGCGGCCGGTGAAGCCAATCCAAGACTCAGCGATAGGTTGGCAAGGCGAAGCGCTGCTGGCTTTGCAGCATGGAAATCACTGGCAACTCACTGGCCTGTTCGGCCAGGTCACGGCGAATGGCGCTGATCGCCCACGACAGCTGTTCGGCGCTGTGCAGTTGGCCATAGGTCAGCACCCGACGGGTCACCTTGCCGTCGGCCGCGCGCAGGGTCAGCAGGATGCCGCCGTCCGGGCGGGGCTGGGTAGTGACCTGGTAGGCCGGAAATACCGAGACGAACTTTTCCTGGATGAGGTCCATATCAACTCCTGGCAGGTTTGGTAGCAATCGTGAACAGATAGATTGCAGTGAGCGTGCCAAGAGTTTTGTTTTGGAAAAATCCTTTTAAATCAGTAAGTTGCTTTAGCTGGGAAGCCAGTGGGCCGTGCAATCTGCAAGGTCGTGCATTTTGCACAGTGCATTTTGCACGGTGCGCCGGTTGCCTATCGGCTCGATAGAAACTGAACCTTTGACCGGCAACCAGGGCCTGACAAACACTTGGGCAATGACTGATGCCAGGAGGTTCCCGATGTCCACCCAAACCGCCCCCGCCACCATGACCGAAGACGAAGCGGCTGCATTCGCCGAGCAGGTATTCGAGCGCGCCCGCCAGGGCGATGCCGAGATGCTCGGGCGCCTGCTGGCCAGTGGCCTGCCGGCCAACCTGCGTAACCACAAGGGCGACACCTTGCTGATGCTGGCCAGCTACCACGGCCATCATGACGCCGTGCGGGTGCTGTTGGCACACGGCGCCGACCCGCTGATTGCCAATGACAACGGCCAGTTGCCCATCGCCGGTGCCGCGTTCAAGGGCGACCTGGCCATGATCCGCCTGCTGCTCGAGCACGGCGTGCCGGTGGATGCCGCCGCGCAGGACGGCCGCACCGCCTTGATGCTGGCGGCCATGTTCAACCGCGGTGAGATTCTCGATTACCTGCTGGCCCAGGGCGCCGACCCGGCGCGCCAGGATGCCCGTGGGGCTACCGCGCTGATGGCAGCGCAAACCATGGGCGCAGTGGACGCCGCAGCACGCCTGCAAGCGCTGGCCGGCTAACCGCCAGGGGGCGTTTGCGGCTATCCTTGGCGTCTTTTCACCCGTCGCAGGCCCCTTTCATGAAAACTCAGTTGCGCGAATTCATCAGCCTCATTGGCGCTGGCTGCATGCGCGAGGAAGACATCGAGCGCATCGCCGACGAGGCCGCCCAGGCCTACGCCGACCCGGCCGCCTTCCTCGCCGCCAACCCCGATATCAACTACGACGACAGCTTCCCCATCCCGCTGGGCGAATGGGTGGTGCTGGGCAGCCTGCCGGACACCGTGGTGTTCCAGGCCGACAGCTACCAGGACCTGTTCCAGCAGATCAGCGCTTCGTTCGACCAGAGCGTACCGTTCACCCTCAAGCCCAAGCAGTTGGCCCGCACCGAGCCGCTGACCGCGCTCAACCGCATTCAGGTGCAGATGGGGGCGCTGAACAAGGAAGCGGGGGGTTATGTACTGCTCAATTTCAGCCAGTTGCTGGATGACGAGCTGCAGATGGTGATGGTGGGGCAGAACGACCTGGCACGGGTGCTGGAGCTGGGGGCGGAACTCGGCATCAGGGTCGAGCCGGCCCTGGAAGCGTTGAAGGTGGCAGTACACGTCTGATTGCATCTTTTGCCTGTTCGCGGATAAATCCGCTCCTACAGGGCCGGTCCTGGCCCTCTAGGAGCGGATTTATCCGCGAGAGACCGGCCCAGGCAGTGGGTGACCTCAGCCCAGCGCCGTATCCAGAAACATCATCACCGCAAAGCCACCCATCAGCCCCAGGGTCGCCGTGGTCTGGTGCCCGTTGCGGTGGGTTTCGGGAATCACCTCGTGGCTCACCACGAAGATCATCGCCCCCGCCGCCAGCCCCATGCTGATCGGGTAGGCCAGGGCAAAGCCGGTCGAGATGCCCAGCCCGATCACCGCGCCCAGCGGCTCCATCAGCCCCGACCCGATCGCCACCAGTGCCGCTTTCAGGTTCGACAGCCCCGTGGCCCGCAGGGCCAGCGCCACGGCCAGGCCCTCGGGGATGTCCTGGATGGCAATGGCGGTGGTCAGCGGCAGGCCGATATTCATGTCACCGTTGGTGAAGCTGACGCCAATCGCCATGCCTTCCGGCAGGTTATGCAGGGTGATCGCCAGCACGAACAGCCACACCCGGCTGAACCGTTCGGTTTCCGGCCCGGCCACACCGACACGTTCATGCTCGTGCGGGGTGAAACGGTCCAGGCCGAGCATCAGCAGCACGCCCAGGCCCATGCCCACGACCACGGTAAACGCCGCAGCAGGGCCGTTGCCGGTAATTTCCCGGGCAGCGTCCAGGCCCGGCAGAATCAGCGAGAACGAACTGGCCGCCAGCATCATGCCGGCGGCAAAACCCAGCATCACGTCCTGGCTGCGCGTGCTGACATCACGCAGGACCACTGCCAGCACCGCACCCAGGGCGGTCGCGCCGAAGCCGGACAAGCCGCCCAGCGCTGCCAAATGCAGGTGCTGGGCATGGTCACCATTGATCGCGTTCCACAGGCTTGCCCCCAGCAGTACCAGCAGCGCCAGCAGGCTCAGGGCCAGGCCGGCGCCGATCCACGGGCTGCTCTGCATCTGCTGGCGCCAGGCACTGACGGGTGAAGGCGGGGTGACGCTGTGGGTGTGTGCGGGTGGCATGGCAACCTCGAATCGGTGGATGGGGCAGTTTATGCAGTGACCCGCGCAAACGGCCAAGGATTCCCTTCTATCGACGTGATAGCTGGCTATGCTGTGCAGTAAAGCCTCTGGACAGGAGTTTGGGCATGGGGTCGACTTTCAACAGCCTGGTCGGGCTGATCATCCTGGCCCTGGATATCTGGGCCATTCTGAATGTCCTCAAGAGCGGCAGCGAAGTGGGTATCAAGGTGCTGTGGATCTTGCTGATCGCCTTGCTGCCGGTGGTGGGGCTGGTGATCTGGGCGATAGCCGGGCCGCGGGGAAATGTGCGTATCTGAGCGCCGTAACAGACAAGACCGGCAACAGCTTGGTGACAAAATTTTCACATTGGGTTAAAGAGAATTCGCCACCGCACACAGCTGCGTTGGTAAACTCCTGCGCCATCTTCGCAAACCCGCCATCCTAGGACCTTCCCATTCATGGCCAACCCTGACGCCTTGAAGCAACGGGGCGCGCGAGCGCCGTTCACGCCGACCCTGAAATCCCACCTGGCCTTCACCCTGCTCAGCGGCCTGGTGATCATGTTGATGCTCAGCCTCGTGCGCCTGGCGCTGCTGGTCTACAACAGCGACATGATCGGCGAAACGCCCTATGCGACTGTCGCCGAAGGCTTCCTCAACGGCCTGCGTTTCGACCTGCGGGTGGTGGTGTACCTGAGCATTCCACTGCTGCTGGCCATCCTCAGCCCCTGGGCCATGGCCCGGCGTGGCGTGTTCCGTTTCTGGCTGACCATCACCTCGAGCGTGGTGATGTTCCTCGGCCTGATGGAAATGGACTTCTACCGCGAGTTCCACCAGCGCCTCAACGGCCTGGTCTTCCAGTACATCAAGGAAGACCCGAAGACCGTGCTGAGCATGCTCTGGTACGGCTTCCCGGTGGTGCGCTACCTGCTGGCCTGGCTGTTCGGCACGTGGTTGCTGAGCCTGCTGTTCAAGGGCGTTGACCGCATCACCCGTGGCGCTGGCAGCGGCGAGGTCACCCTGCAGCGCCGCGTGGCGCCGTGGTACAACCGCCTGGCAGTGTTCATGGTGATTCTGCTGGTGGCCGTGATTGCCGCGCGTGGCACCCTGCGCCAGGGTCCGCCGATGCGCTGGGGTGATGCCTTCACCACCGACTCCAACTTCGTCAACCAGCTGGGCCTGAACGGCACCCTGACCCTGATCGATGCCGCCAAGAGCCGTTTCGGCGAGGACCGCGCCAACATCTGGAAGCCGGTGCTCAAGCAGGATGTGGCCACGCAAAGCGTGCGCGACCAGCTGCTGACCGCCCACGATACGCTGGTCGATGCCGACGAGGCAGCCATCCGCCGCGACTTCGTGCCGCCGGCCGAACGCACCCTGCCGATCAAGAACGTGGTGGTGATCCTCATGGAAAGCTTCGCCGGCCACTCGGTCGGTGCGTTAGGCAGCCCCAACAACATCACCCCGTATTTCGACAAGCTGGCCAAAGAGGGCCTGCTGTTCGATCGCTTCTTCTCCAACGGCACCCATACCCACCAGGGCATGTTCGCCACCATGGCCTGTTTCCCCAACCTGCCAGGCTTCGAATACCTGATGCAGACCCCGGAAGGCGGCCACAAGCTGTCCGGCCTGCCGGCTCTGCTCAGCGCCCGTGACTACGACGACATGTACGTCTACAACGGCGACTTTGCCTGGGATAACCAGTCCGGGTTCTTCGGCAACCAGGGCATGACCACCTTCATTGGCCGTAACGACTTCGTCAACCCGGTGTTCTCCGACCCCACCTGGGGCGTGTCCGACCAGGACATGTTCGACCGTGGCGCCGAAGAGCTGGCCAAGCGCGACGGCAAGAAGCCGATCTATGCGCTGCTGCAGACCCTGTCCAACCACACGCCGTACGCACTGCCCAAGGACCTGCCGGTGGAGAAGGTCACCGGGCAAGGTCGCCTGGACGAACACCTTACCGCCATGCGCTACTCGGACTGGGCGCTGGGGCAGTTCTTCGAGAAGGCGCGCAAGGAGCCGTATTTCAAGGAGACCCTGTTCGTCATCGTCGGCGACCATGGCTTTGGCAACCACCAGCAGGTCACCGAGCTGGACCTGGGCCGCTTCAACGTGCCGTTGCTGCTGATTGCTCCGGGCATCCAGGAGAAGTTCGGTGCGGTCAACCACACCGTGGGTACCCAGGTCGACATCGTGCCGACCATCATGGGCCGCCTGGGTGGCCAAGCCCGGCATCAGTGCTGGGGTCGCGACTTGCTCAACCTGCCTGAGGGCGACCAGGGCGTGGGCATGATCAAGCCATCCGGCAGCGAGCAGATCGTCGGCCTGGTGCAAGGCGACCGCATCCTCATCGAGTCCAAGGACATGACCCCGCGCATGTACCGCTACCAGCTGGGTCGCGAGTTCAAGGCTGAACTGATCGAAAGCCCGGACCAGCCGGAAATGCTGAAGAAGCTCGAGGCGTATATCCAGACGGCAACCAAGAGCCTGCTGGATAACACCGCTGGTGTCGTGCACGGTACACCGAAGTAAGGCGCAATCAGGGCCGCTTTGCGGCCCATTCGCCGGCAAGCCTCCCCCGACTGAACATTCTTCCTGCCCCAGGGTCATTTATTCAGGCATCACACACCTGTGTTCCTTGAATTGAGAGGGCTCGTTCAATGAAAGAGTGGGAAGTCATCTTTGCCGACCAGAAAGGCGAACCGTCCTCGCTGGTGCTGCATGCCGAGCATTGTCCCAGTGAAGAGGACGCCGCCCGGGCGATACGCTCGCACCTGTTCCCGGTGATGGACGAGCTGGACCTCAACGACTTCCAGGACCGCACCATTTCCCCCACCGCCCGCTGGCTCAAGGAGCAGAGCGGCGTGACCATCACCAGTATCCACGAAGCGCCCTGATCCGCTCGTTTGCGTGGTGCCCTGGCAGGCACTACGCTGGTGGAAGGTGCCTGTTGTTCTGCAGGTAGGCACCGCATCTCTTCGCGTCTTGCATCAGCTCGAACTGCCCGGCCGCTGCCGGCAGGTGCGTAGTGCACGGAAAGTCTATCCATCGCATTATTCAGGAGGACGATTCATGAGCAGCCAGAACGACGATATCAGCAGCAACGTCCTGCGCCAGATGAAAGCAGGCGGTTTTGACTTCACCCAGATCCACCCCATCGAGTTCTACGCGGTATTCCCCGACGAGGACGGGGCCCGTCGCGCTGCCGGGCAGTTTCGCGGCGAGTCCCTCAACGCCCAGGTCAAGGAGTTGGGTGACGGGGCCTGGCACCTGGAACTGAGCAAGGTCATGTATGCCACCTACGGTGGGATAGGTGACTTCGAAGAGACCTTCGAACAGCTGATAACGCCCTATGGCGGCGAGGTGGAAGGCTGGGGAGTCAAGCAGGAGCGGGTCATCGCCTGAGCGTATTGTGCCGTTGCTTCGCGGGTTGGCCCGCGAAGCAGTACGCGCAGTGCTCAAGGCTTGCGCTTGGCCATGTGCGCCAGGTAGGCCAGCAGGTTATCCAGTTCCTGTTCGTTCAACACGCTTTGTGCAAACCCCGGCATTTTCGCCTGCGGCCATTGCCTCAGGCTCTGCGGGTCGCGAATCAACTGCCGCAGATACCCCGGCTGGAAATACTCGGTCGGGTTGTGCGGCACATTCAGGTCCGGGCCCAACTGTGCATCACCCGCGCCGTTGAGCCGGTGACACGCCAGGCAATTCTGCTGGAACAAGGCAAATCCCTGGCGTACCGGGCTGTCGGCAGGCAGCTTCGGGTCGGGCAGCAGCGCCGGGAAGCGCGCCTCGACAGAGGCGAGCCTGCGAATCGTGGAAATCTGGAACGGCCACTGTTCCGGGCGGATGCCGCTGGCCTGCGGCGTGGTCCACACCAGGTAGAACGGCCCGGCACTCGGTTTGCCCTGGCCCAGTGCAGGCCACGGCTTGCCCGGGTCTTCCACTGCCAGCCAGGCTTGTGCCGGGCCTGTTTGCAGCAGCGGCGCGGCGGGCATCTCGGCAGCAAACCCGTCCAGCGCTACCGCCTGCAGATGGTCGCTGGCGCCGACACCCTCGAGCAGCACGGCCAGCGGTACCGCCCGATAGCGCATGGGCCGCTGATAGGACACGTCCTGGTCAATCCTGATGTCCCGCGCCTGCGGGTGGGCCAGCAGGTCGGCACTGCTCCACTGGCGCGGCGTGGCGCCCAGTTCGAGCTGCAGTTGCGCCGCCGAAAGCGGCAGGCTAAGGAACAACGCTAACAGTACAAGGCAGTGGCGCATGGGTAATCTCCGACCATCAAGGCCAGCAGGTTACCTGTGCGTTGCCTGTTGACGCCACAGCGGCAATCAGCCGAACAACCGTGTCAGGTTCGGCAGGATCAGCAGCAGCGTCGTGGCGAAGAGAATGAGCCCAGCTTGGCGAATTTTCGATTGTGTGAACATGGCGGACCGCCTTCTTGTTGTTATTCCTGAATACCCGTTGGCTTCCCTGTCGAGCGTCGGGTCGATCGCAGTGGCGTTGCGTGACGCCGGACCTGCCTGCCTCTTGAAAGTGGATATACAACCAACAGTAGGGTGTGCGTCATCCATGTTTGAGAACCCTTTGTTCTAAGAATTGCCGATGTAAACTTTTCCAGCTATGAGGCCATGTGCCATCCGGCTGGCATCCTCTCGCTAGACAGGGGCGCAGGTGCCAGCAGCGCGCCGACGAAATGTGACCGTTCGTCAGTGCGCCCCACTTGCTTGTACGTGCCTTTCGCGTCAGTCTCTACAGCAGATTTCCACCTATGTCGTTCAGGACTATCCCTATGTCGTTACGCATCTGCATCCTTGAAACCGATGTCCTGCGACCGGAGTTGATCGCGCAGTATCAGGGCTATGGCAGGATGTTCGAGCAGCTGTTCTCGCGTCAGCCGATCGCCGCCGAGTTTCGTGTGTACAACGTGATGAATGGCGATTACCCCGCCGATGAGGAAGTGTTCGATGCGTACCTGGTGACCGGCAGCAAGGCCGATTCCTTTGGTACCGATCCGTGGATCCAGACGCTCAAGGCCTACCTGCTGAAGCTGTACGAACGTGGCGAGAAGCTGCTGGGAGTATGTTTCGGCCACCAGTTGCTGGCGTTGACCCTGGGCGGCAAGGCCGAACGCGCCGAGCAGGGCTGGGGCGTGGGTATTCATCGCTATTCGCTGGCGGCCCATGCGCCGTGGATGGACCCGGAAGTGTCGGAGCTGACCTTGCTGATCAGCCACCAGGACCAGGTGACCGCGTTGCCCGAGGGGGCCACGGTGATTGCCTCCAGCGACTTCTGCCCGAACGCGGCCTATCACATCGGCGACCAGGTGCTGTGCTTCCAGGGCCACCCGGAATTCGTCCACGACTACTCCCGTGCGCTACTGGATGCGCGCCAGGAGTACCTGGGGGATGAGGTATACCACAAGGCGGTGGCCAGCCTGGCCACCGAGCATCAGGGGGACCTGGTCGGGGAGTGGATGCTGCGCTTCATCCAGCACCCTATCAGCAAGCACGACGCGGCGTAACGGCCGGGGGCCGCAGCGCGGCCCTGGCTTTCTACAGCCAGCCCGACTTCTTGAAGCTGGCATACAGCCCGCTACAGCCCAAGCCGATCACGCCCAGCACCGCAAAATAGCCGTAGTGCCAGCCCAGCTCCGGCATGTTCTGGAAGTTCATCCCGTAAATCCCGGCAATCGCCGTCGGGAATGCCAGGATCGCCGCCCAGGCGGCGAACTTGCGCTGCACGATGCTCTGCCGCGACGACTCCAGCAGCATGCCGATCTCGATGGTCTGGCTGGCGATGTCGCGGATGCCGGCGAGGTCTTCCATCTGCCGTGTCACGTGGATCTGCACATCGCGGAAATACGGGCGCATGTTCTTGTCGATGAACGGGAAGCTCAGGCGCTGCAGTTCCTCGCTCACCTCCACCATCGGTGCCACGTAGCGGCGCAGGCGCAGGATGTCGCGGCGCAGGCTGTGCAGGCGGCGGATATCGTCCTCTTGCAGCGAGCCGCCGAGCACGCTTTGCTCCAGCTCTTCGATTTCGCCATGAATGGCCTCGCTGACCGGTTGGTAGTTCTCGGTGACGAAGTCGAGCAGGGCGTACAGCACGAAATCTTCGCCGTGCTCGAGCAGCAATGGCCGCGCTTCGCAGCGCTGGCGCACCAGGGCATAGGATTTCGAGTGGCCGTTGCGGCAGGTGATGATGTAGCCGTTACCGGCGAAGATATGGGTTTCGATGAACTCCAGCTTGCCTTCGTGGCGCACGGGCGAGTACGTGACGATGAACAGGGCGTCGCCGAAGGTTTCCAGCTTGGGTCGGCTGTGCTTTTCCAGGGCGTCTTCGATGGCCAGTTCGTGCAGGTTGAACTGCCGCTGCAGGTTGGCCAGTTCTTCGGCGTTGGGCTCCTCCAGGCCGATCCACACGAAATGCCCCGGCTTGCGTGCCCACTCGCTGCCTTCGTCGATGCTGATGTTGGTGACCTTTCTGCCGGCGCTGTACACCGCCGATGCCACGACTCGACCCATGGTTGTTCGCTTATTCCGGTTGGACATGCTGTACAGCTTGGGCTGTACCTGGCGCAAGAGCAACCTAGCCGTTGCCCAGTTCGCCGTCCATACGGTCAATGCATTGCTGCATCTGCACCCGGCACTGGTCGATCAATACCGGCAGGTCCTGCAGGGTCATGCCGGCAGTGGCGATCGGCGGCAGCGAGCGCACGATCACCGTGCGCCGGCGCCAGCTGTTCAGGCTCAGGCGCCCTGCATAGCGGCTGACGCACACCGGCACGATCGGTACACCGGCCTCGATGGCCATGTGGAATGCGCCCTTCTTGAACGCCAGCAGTTGCTCGCCGGCATTGCGCGTGCCTTCGGGGAAAATCCAGATCGAGGTAGCGTCCTGCAGCACCCGGGTGGTCTTCTGCAACGCCTTGCGTGCCTGGTAGGCGTTGTTGCGGTCGACCAGCACGTTGCCGCCCAGCCAGAACAGCTGGCCGAACAGCGGGATCCAGCCCAGGCTCTTCTTGCCGATGGCCACGGTGCGCTGGGGCACCACCTGGCCCAGCACGAACAGGTCGAAGTTGGACTGATGGTTGGCAATGATCACGCAGCCGGGCGGCTGGTCCCACAGCGGGCCGACTTCGGCCTTGACCTTGATTCGCATCAGCCAGGTGGCCGGCAGGCTGTAGAGGCGGGCGAACACGCGGCTGTTGTCGGGGTTGAACGGGCGGCACAGGCCAATGACCAGACCCACGGCGCCAACCACAAGAAAATGCAGCGCCAGCAGAAGCATGCGAAGGGAGTAGAGCATGGTACGACTCACACCAGACAGTCGCGCGCAGTGTACGGCTGTGCACTGGCTGGGGCAAACCCGCTGTGAGTCGGTACCCTGAAGGGCCCGTGTGGCTAGCCCATGTGCTGCTGGTCCAGCTCGATCGCCTTGTCCAGGGCTTCCAGCAGCCCTTTGCGCACCTTCAGCTTGGTGTTCTTGTGCGCCAGCATGTTCAGCTTCTTCAGCTCGCGCGCCGCCGCCAGTGCGGCCTCCTGCAGTTGCTCGGCCGGCACCACCTTGTCGAGGAAGCCGGCGTCTACCGCGCCGTGCGGGTCAAACACCTCGGCGTTGATCACTGCGCGGTGGAAGGCCGAACGGCGCAAGCGGTCGCGGGCCAGTTCGATACCGGCGTGGTGCATGGTCATGCCGATCTGCACTTCGTTCAGGCACACCTTGTAGGGCCCTTCGACACCAATGCGATAGTCGCCCGACAGCAGCAGGAAGGCGCCCTTGGCCACGGCATTGCCCGGGCAGGCGACCACCACCGGGAACGGGTGCGCGAGCAGGCGGCGGGCGAGGGTGGAACCGGCGGTGACCAAGCTGATGGCTTGTTGCGGGCCGCTGGTCATGACCTTGAGGTCGTAACCGCCGGACAGAATCCCCAGCTGGCCGGTGATTATCACCACCGCGCGTGCTTCAGTGGCGCGGTCGAGCGCGGCGTTGAACGCGGCGATGACCTCTGGCGAAATGGCATTGACCTTGCCGTTGTTCAGGGTCAGGGTGGCGATGCCGTCTTCGGCGTGGTAGGTAATCAGCTCGCTCATGGCAGAGTCCTTTTGTTGGCGTGGCGACGACGTTACCCAGCGTCAGGGGCAAGGTAAAGCGGCAAGGCTGACCGGTCGGTCAGCGTACGCCGCGACGTAAATGCAAATACATGAAAAAACTGAAAAAAATGCTTGCCAAAGAAAAGACCTTCCACTAAATTAGCGCGCCTCGACAGGCTGAAAGGCTTGGAGAGAAAACGGTGAAGTGTCCGAGTGGTCGAAGGAGCACGCCTGGAAAGTGTGTATACGAGAAATCGTATCAAGGGTTCAAATCCCTTCTTCACCGCCACATTCTACGAAGAGCCCCCGCGCTGAAAAGCCCGGGGGCTTTTTATTTTCCGGGAGTTCGGGGCCGCCAGGCGGCCCCGGTATCTCAGAAACTCACCGAAGCCGAAAGCCGGGCGGTGCGCGGAGCCCCCTGGAACAGGTAGTTGTCGCCCAGGTAATCGCCCACGTCACGCCAGTAGCGCTTGTCGAACAGGTTATCCACGGTCAGCCGCAGCACGGTGTCATACCCCCCGACCTGCAGCCGGTATCGGCTGCCGAGATCGAACACGGTGTAGCCGTTAACCTCCACGTTCCCGGCCTGGCTGGCAAACTTGCTGGCGCTGTAGCGGGCGCCGCCGAGCAAGGCCAGGCCTGGCACCGGCAGGGTGTATTCGGCCTGCAGCGCCGCCCGCAACCTGGGCACGTTGATCGCCTGATGGCCCTCGTAGGCATCGGTGCCGCTGTTCTGCACCCGCGCTCGGATGGCGGCGGCGCTGGCCTGCACCTGCAGGTTCGAGGTTACCCAGCCGCTGGCGCCCAGCTCGAGGCCGGTGTTCTTCTGCTGGCCTTGCTGGACATAGGTGTAGTTGCCAGCACCGTCCGGTCGCGCGTACTGGTACGCCTGGCGGATCTGGAACAGCGCGGCGCTGAGGCTCAAGCCTTGCCAGTCGTGCTTGACGCCGAGTTCCAGCTGGTGCGACGTGGTCGGCGCGAGTATTTCGGCGGCGTTGCTGGCGAACCAAGGGGCTGTGCCGCCGGCAGACAGGCCTTTGGCGTAGCTGGCGTATACCGTGGTATCCGGCATTGGTTTGTAGATCAACGCGGCATTGGGCAGCAACTGGTACTGCCGGGTATGGCGGCCCGCCACACCGTTTTCGTCCCAGGTCTTTTCATCCAGGCGCACTTCACGGGCGCCCAGCACAGTCTGCCATTGCTCGCTGAAGCTGATGCGGTCACTGGCGAACAGGCCGTACTGGCGGCTGTCCAGGCGGCGTTCGCTGGCACCGACAGGTTTGTCGGACGGGGTGAGCACCGGGGTACCGGTGTAGATGTTGCCGGTGCCCAGCCACTCGTTGTAATACGGGCGCTGATCAAGGGTGCGCCGCTGCGCGCTGCTGCCTACGGTCAGCTCATGCGCCACGCCCAGCGCGTCGAAACGCCCATTGAGCACCGCCTGCGCCTCATCGGTGCGACGGGTGTCGTCGGGGCTGCGGAAGTCGTAGATATCATAGTCGCCGTTGCTGGCGAAGAACGCGCCTTGGCTTGAACCCCAGGCAAATGAGCTGTAGTCATCGATCACCACCTTGCTACGCGAAGCACTCAAGGTGCCGCTCCAGGCCTCGTTGAAGCGGTACTCGAAGCGCCCGCCGAGGTTCAGCGCGTCGTTCTGTACCGGCTTGGCCCAGTGCTGGTAGGCAAGGCGGTCGTCGGGGTCGATGCCGTGGGGCACTTCGCTACCGCCCAGTAATTGATAACCCGGTACCGAGCGCTGTTCCCGGTGCTGGTATTCAGCATCGAGCTGCAAGGTGGCATCCGGGTTGAGCTGCCAGTCGAAGGCCAGCGAGGCGAAGTCGCGCTTGCCATCGGCGTGGTCGACATAGGAACGGATGTCTTCATGGGCCAGGTTGGCGCGCAGGCCGAATTGCCGCTCGCTGCCGAACCAGCCGCCCAGGTCGGTGGCCAGGTAGCGTTCGCCCTGTTCATTGGTCGATACGGTGACGTTGCGCACGTCTTCGGCGCGCTTGGTCACGTAGTTGACCAGCCCGCCCGGCTCCGACACGCCGCTCTGCAGCCCCGACAGGCCTTTGAGCAATTCCACCTGCTGCTTGTTTTCCAGGGCCACGTTCTGCTCGCCGGCGATGGTCTGGCCGTTGATGCGGTAGCTGCTGGCCGCATTGAGCTCGAAGCCACGGACGTTGAAATTTTCGTAGTAACCGATGGGGGCATAGCTTTCGCCTACCGAGGCATCGCTTTGCAGCACTTCGCTGAGCAGGCGTACCTGGCGGTCTTCCAGCAGTTGCTGGTTGAAAACGCTGATGGCAGCGGCGGTGTCGAGCAATGGCGCGGGCTGGAAACCGCCCACTGCGGCCTCGCGGGCCTGGTAGCCATCGTTGGCAGAGGTGTCGGACACCTGCAGCGGGGCCAGCAGCACGCTGTCTTCGGCAAGCACCTGGGGGCAATGCAGGGCCAGACCCAGGCTGAGCAGGCTCAGGGGCAGGCGGGGTTGACGCGGGGGCATGCGGTGGGGCTCCTGGATGCGCTGCGCCTGTGCCGGCCTTTCGCGGGCGTGCCCGCTCCCACAGAAAACTCACTGTTCTCAGGTGCAGTGATATCACTGTGGGAGCGGGCAC
>NZ_JATAAG010000005.1:20905-113232 GCF_030341915.1 Pseudomonas sp. BCRC 81390
GCCGCCTTGCCCATAAAACGATCCGGGTGTTGCGATACTCAGTCAGCCTTTGCTGGCTGGCCGCCGGTGCTGGCGCCAGTTGTCATCGATCTTCGACCAGGTCTTGCCGTCGGTACTGGCCATGAGCTTGCGCCCGTCCTTGAAAGTTGCCAGGAAGGTGGCTTCTTCTTCCTTGCCGCCCAGCCACAGCCCGGCCAGCAGCCCCACTGGCCCGGCCATCAGGGCGCCGGCCACGCCCCAGCCCAGGGCACTGCCCAGGCTACGGCTGGATTCGAGGCTGGCCAACCGCAGGTCGCTGATGCGGGCCAGGGAAATACGCTCGCCCGGGGAAGGGCTGCGCGGGGTCTTGAGTGTGAGCGATCCGTTGCGATACTCGCCTTCACCTTGCAAGAAATCGCCGGATTGCACCGTGAGTCTTGTCATAACGTCGTCCTGTCAGTGAAAGGGCATTGACCAACGCTTACTGAGCGCTGGCCAGCCCGGCAAGTCAACGGCCAGACGACGGAGGGTAGTGCGGTACGTTGTCGCCATGGTTGATACGCGCGAACGACCCAACGCGGTTTTTCAGGCCACCTGCAACAGATGCCTGCGCTTGCGCTCGGCTACCCCCCACGCCAGCAACGCCAGCGCACCAATCACCAACCCTGCGACCACGATGCCCATCCAGCCCTGGTACTGGAACAACTGCGTACCGAGCAACGACCCAAGCGCCCCGCCAATGAAGTAGCAGGTAATGTAGCCGGCATTCAGCCGCGTACGCGCTTCAGGGCGCAGGGCGATCACCGCATTCTGGTTGCTCACGTGCACCAGTTGCACCGCCAGGTCGAGCATCAGCACGCCCAGCAGCAAGGCCAGCAACGACTGCTCGGCAAAGCCCAGCGGTACCCAGGACAGCAGCAACACCACCAGGCCAACCGTGGTGCCCAGTGCGCCCTTGCCACGGTCGGCCAGGCGCCCGGCCCAGTTGGCCGACAGCGCACCCGCCGCACCGGCCAGGCCGAACAGGCCGATCACTGCATCGGAATAGTGGTACGGGTCTTTTGCCAGCAAAAACGCCAGCGGTGTCCAGAACAGGGCGAACAGGCTGAATGCCAGCAGGCCGAGCAGCGAGCGCAGGCGCAGCACCGGCTCTTCGACGAACAGGCGGAACACCGAGCCGATCAGCGCCGGGTATTTCAGCCCGGCATGGCTGTGGTGTTGCGGCAGGCTGCGGTACAGCGCCACGGCGGTGATGGCCATCAGCACGGCAGCCAGCACATAGATGCTGCGCCAGCCGCCCAGCTCGGCCATGAAACCGGCGGCGGTGCGCGCCAGCAGGATGCCCAGCAGCAGGCCGCTCATCAGCGTGCCGACCGCGCGCCCGCGTGAATGAGGCTCGCTGAGGGCCGCAGCCATGGGCACCAGAATTTGCGCCACCACCGAGAACAGCCCGGTCAGCGCGGTGCCGAGGATCAGCCAGGGCAGGCTCGGTGCGCAGGCACTGATGACCAGGCCCAGGGTGGCAATTGCGGTCATCACGGTAATCAGCCGCCGCTGCTCGAACAGGTCCCCCAGCGGTGCCAGCAGCAACAGGCCGGCGCCATAGCTGAGTTGCGCGGCAATGACGATGCTGCCTGCGCTGGCGGTGCTCAGGCCAAACTGTAGGGCGATGCTGTGCAGCAGGGGTTGCGCATAGTAGTTGCTGGCCACGGCCAGGCCGGTGGCGGTGGCCATCAGCAGGATGAGTGCGCGGCTCAAGGTTGGGGTATGCATGCGGTTCTCGTTACGGGCAGGTAAAGGCGAATTATCCACGGAGCGAGTTGAGTGAGCGAATTGCGACAGCCGAGCTGGCCTCTTCGCGGGTCTGCCTGCGAAGGGGCCAGCACAGGCGGGCCTTCAATCAGGCGGCAAAGCCACCATCGACAGTCAGGCTGGCCCCGGTGATGTAGCCGGCCTCGGGCCCCGCCAGGTAAGCCACGAAGCTGGCGATCTCGTCGGCCTCGCCATACCGCCCGATCGCCATCAGCGGGATCAGGCTGTCGGCGAATTCACCGCTGGCCGGGTTCATGTCGGTATCCACCGGCCCGGGTTGCACGTTGTTCACGGTAATGCCTTTCGGCCCCAGGTCACGGGCCATGCCGCGGGTCAGGCCGACCAGTGCCGACTTGCTCATGGCGTAGGGCGCGCCACCGGCAAACGGCATGCGCTCGGCGTTGGTGCTGCCGATATTGATGATGCGCCCGCCCTGGCCCATGTAGCCCGCCGCCGCCTGGCTGGCGACGAACACGCTGCGCACGTTCACCGCCAGCATGTGGTCGAAGTCGGCCAGGTCGAACTCGGTCACGGGCGCCACCGCCAGTACACCGGCGTTATTGACCAGGATATCGAGCCGGCCGAAGGCCTTCACCGTGTCATCTACAGCCAGTTGTACTGCCGCCGCGTCGGCGCTGTCGGCCCGCAGTGCCAGGGCTCGGCCGCCGTTTTCGGTGATTTCCCGCGCCAGTGCTTCTGCCGGGCCGGCGGAACTTACATAGGTGAAAGCCACCTGCGCGCCTTCACGGGCCAGGCGCCGCACGATGGCTGCGCCGATGCCGCGGGAACCGCCCTGTACCAGGGCCACTTTGCCTTCGAGGGTGTGTTGCTTGGACATGCTGATCTCCTGCTGGAAGCCAGGCTGGAATGCCTTGGATGGGCGCAGTATCGGCGCTCGATTAGCTGCTGATAAGATGGCAATCACTATCAGCAGAGTAAACCTTTGGTTGCTAATCATGGCCATGGAGTCGTTCAACGCTTTGGAGTGTTTCATCCGCAGCGCCGAGGTCGGCAGCTTTGCCGAGGCTGCCAGACGCCTGAGCCTCACCCCGGCTGCGGTAGGCAAGCATGTAGCCCAGCTGGAAGCGCGCCTGGGGGTGCGGTTGTTCCAGCGTAGTACTCGCAAGCTGACTCTGACCGAGGCGGGGCAGCGATTTCTCGGGGAGGTCAGTGACAGTTTCCGCACCATCCAGTACGCCGTGGCCAACCTGGCCAGTGCCGAGGGCCAGCCGGCCGGGTTGTTGCGGGTCAGCATGGGCACGGTGTTCGGGCGTTTGTACGTGCTGCCGCTGCTGGGCGAGTTCCTGCGTCGCTATCCGGCCATTACCCCGGACTGGCATTTCGACAACCGCCAGGTCGACCTGATCGGCCAAGGCTTCGATGCCGCGATTGGCGGCGGCTTCGAACTGCCGCCAGGGGTGGTGGCGCGCAAGTTGACCCCGGCGCACCGGGTGCTGGTGGCGGCGCCGGCTTATCTGGCTGGCCATGCACCGGTCACGGAGCCACAAGCCCTGCAGCGGCATGACGGTATCTTGATCCGCTCGCCGCAGACCGGCCGGGTGCGGTCGTGGCCGTTGACCAGCCGCTGGCAGGAGCAGCAGCCGCTGGCGTTGCGTCAGGCGATTACCATGAGCGATTCGGATGCGGCGTGTGCGGTGGCCGAGCAAGCGTTGGGGATTGCCCTGGTGAGCCTGCCGTTCGCGGTCCCGTACCTGGAAAGTGGGCGGCTGCGCCGGGTGCTGCCGGACTGGTATGTGGACGACGGGCACATCAGCCTGTACTTCGCCGAGCACAAGCTGTTGCCGGGCAAGACCCGGGCGTTTGTCGATTTTGTGGTGGAGCAGTTTGCCCAACAGGGCCTGGCCGGGCGGTTCGATGCCTTGCAGGCGCTTTGAAGGTACTGCGCGGCTGTCAGGCTACAGCGACAATCAACAACGTCTGCGGCCCCAGCCGCAGCTCATCATCCACGTGCTTGCCAAGCAACTGCTGCCCCAGCGGTGATCGTGGGGTGATCACCGTGACCAGCCCATCCCCCTCGCCAATCTTCAACCCCGCTGCCTCGGGCCCGAGGAAAACACGGCGCTGCCCGCCATCTTCATCTTCCAGCGTCACCAGGTTGCTCATCTGCACCCCGCGCGCCGGGTCATGATCGCGCAGCAGCAATTGCTGGTAGGTCTGCAGCGCCGTACGTATCTCGGCGCTGCGGCGGGCCTGGCCGGTGGCCAGGTACGAGGCTTCCAGGCCCAGGGTATCGTACTTGTTCTCGGCGATGTTCTCCTCGGCGGTGGCCGCTTCATACGCAGTCTGGGCTGCGCGGGTCAGCACATCCAGGTCATGCTCGAGGGTGGCGACGATCTGCGCCAGCAGGCGGGTCTTGTCCATGATCAGTAACAGAACTCCAGCACATTGGCCTGGCTTTTGTCAGTGGGTGCAGTGCGGTTCTGCTGCAGCCAGAACTGGCACTTGGGGCTGTTGAGGTTGCGCGGGTTACCCTGAGCGGCCTCGGCGGCCTGTTGCTGCTCCTGCTTGTGCAGGATGTCCTGGTAGCGCTGGAACATTTCAGCCTGGGTATCCGCCGCCGGGGCTGGCGGTACAACCGACCGGGAAACGCCGGGCGCTACCGCCTGGGCCAACGGCTGCACCTGCTCTGGCCATAGCTGCAAGGCCAGCCACAGGCTGGCGGCGATAGCCACGGCGCCTAGCCACAGGCCCAGGGCAACGCACAGGATCAACGGCAACGGCTTGAGGGTAATCTTCAATTCACGGTGGCGGGGCATGGCACTGTCCTGGCGGGGTGGGTCGGGGCATTGTCGCATGCGCCTGGGCTTTTTTCCCCGCCGGTGCTTTTGTCGGCGACAATTTATCCGCAGAATTCGCGGTTTTTCCGCTGGGCGAGGGCAAGGCACATGAAAGCCACCTGGGACATTTTCTGCACCGTGGTCGACAACTACGGCGATATTGGCGTGACCTGGCGCCTCGCCCGCCAGTTGGTGGCTGAGCATGGCCTGGCGGTGCGCCTGTGGGTGGACGACCTGGGCGCGTTCGAGCGCCTGTGCCCGGGGGCCGATGCGGCACTCGACCAGCAGTGGCAGCAGGGCGTCGAGATACGCCACTGGCCTGCCGACTGGCAACCGGTGGCCACTGCCGACGTGGTCATTGGCGCCTTCGGCTGCCGCTTGCCGGCTGGCTATATCGAAGCGCTGGCCACACGGCCGCTGCCAGCGCTATGGCTGAACCTGGAATACCTCAGTGCCGAAGACTGGGTGGAGGGTTGCCACGGCTTGCCGTCGCCGCAAGGCAACGGCTTGCGCACGGTGTTCTTCTTCCCCGGCTTTACCGCCGGGACCGGCGGCCTGCTGCGCGAGGCGCCACTGCTGGCCCGCCGCGCCGCTTTCGAGGCCGACCCGGCGCAGCGCACCGCGTTTCTCGCCGGGCTCGGCGTACAGGTGCAGGACGGCGCGCGGCTGATCTCGCTGTTCGCCTACGAAAACCCGCACCTGGCTGGCTGGCTGCAGGCCCTGGCCGAAGATACCCGGCCCAGCCACCTGCTGGTGCCGGAAGGGCGCATCCTCGGCGACTTGTGTGCCTGGCTGGACGAGCCGTCGCTGCCGCTGGGTGCGGTACGCCAGCGTGGTGCACTGACCGTGCAGGTGCTGCCTTTCGTCAGCCAGGACGATTACGACCGCCTGCTCTGGTGCTGCGACTTCAATGCCGTGCGCGGCGAGGATTCGTTCGTGCGTGCGCAGTGGGCGGGGCGGCCACTGCTGTGGCACATCTACGTGCAGGAGGAGAACGCTCACTGGGAAAAACTCGAAGCGTTCCTGGCGCTTTATCGCCAAGGCTTGTCGGACGCTGCCGCCGAAGCCCTGGTCGACCTGTGGCGCGCCTGGAACCTCGACAGCCGCACGCAGCGCGACATGCACGCGGCCTGGACCGAGGTGCTGGCGCATTGGGACGAGCTGCAGGCACATGCCCGACACTGGTGTGCCAAACAGGCCGCTCAGCCGGACCTTGCCATGACGCTGGTACAGTTTTACCGAAATTGGCTATGATACGCGGCCTCGATTTTTATAAATCCATCCAGATTCGGATACTGCGTAATGAAAACTGGTAAAGAACTGAAACCCGGCACCGTACTGCGGATCGACAACGACCCGTGGCTGGTACAGAAAGCCGAATTCACCAAGTCGGGTCGCAACAGCGCGATCATGAAGACCAAGCTGAAGAACCTGCTGACCGGCTACAAGACTGAAACCGTCTACTTCGCCGACGACAAGCTGGACGACGTGATCCTCGACCGCAAGGAAGTGACCCTGTCCTTCATCAGCGGTGACGCGTACACCTTCATGGACACCACCGACTACACCATGTACGAGCTGAACGCCGAAGACATCGACGCCGTTCTGCCGTACATCGAAGAAGGCATGCAGGACGTCTGCGCGCTGACCATGTACGAAGAGAAAGTGGTTTCGGTCGAACTGCCGACCACCATCAGCCGCCAGGTTACCTACACCGAGAACGCTGCTCGCGGCGACACCTCGGGCAAGGTCATGAAGCCTGCCAAGCTGGCCAACGGTACTGAAGTCCAGGTTGCCGACTTCATCGAAATCGACGAGTGGATCGATATCGACACCCGTGATGGCTCCTTCAAGGGCCGTTCCAAGAAGTAATTCTTCTTGTGAAACGCAAAAAACCCGGCCTTGGCCGGGTTTTTTCGTATCTGGATCGTTACCGCATACGCAGGCTTTGCAGGAGCGGCGTTGTGCCGCGATGGGCCGCAAAGCGGCCTCACGATCTCACAGGAATACTGGCTTTTGCAGGGCACTCCTGGGGCCGCTTCGCGGCCCTTTGCGGCGCAAGGCCGCTCCTACAATTGAGCTTTAGACGGTGACATGGAGGCGCACGTCGACGTTACCGCGGGTGGCGTTGGAGTATGGGCACACCTGGTGCGCCTTCTCCACCAGCCCTTCGGCCTCGGCCTGGGCCAGGCCCGGCAGGTTGATGTGCAGGTCGATGTCCAGGCCGAACCCGCCCGGAATCTGGCCGATGCCGACCTTCGCGGTAATCGAGGCATCCGCTGGCAGGGCTTTCTTCTCTTGCCCGGCCACGAACTTCAAGGCGCCGATGAAGCATGCCGAGTAGCCGGCGGCAAACAGCTGCTCGGGGTTGGTGCCGTCACCGCCTGCGCCGCCCAGTTCCTTGGGGGTGCTGAGCTTGACTTCCAGCTTGCCGTCGCTGGAGCGGGACTTGCCGTCGCGCCCACCGGTGGAGGTAGCTTCTGCGATGTACAGCGGATTGACCTTTTGCATCTTGAGCCTCGCTAACGTGTTGTGCGCTTCCACTCGGGGAAGGGCGCGGGTTGGTGTGGGAGTTAAATTAGCGCGCAATTAGTTTGTGCGCAAGATAAATTATCGCCGTTCGTCCGAACGGCTATCCACAGCCAGGTTGTCAGAGGGTCTTCTGCAGGTTCTCGCGCAATTTCAGCAGGTCAGCCTGCAGCTGTTGTAGTTGTTCCAGGCTGTGGCCACTGGCCTTGAGGATGCAATGCGGCACCTCCCTGGCCCGCTGTTGCAGGGCGCGGCCCTTGTCGGTCAGTTGCACCAGCACCACCCGTTCGTCTTCGCGGCTGCGGTTGCGCTGCAGCAGGCCTTCGCTTTCCAGGCGTTTGAGCAACGGCGTCAGCGAGCCGGGGTCGGTAAGCAGGTGCTGGCTGATCTCGCCCACGGTCAGGCCATCGTGCTCCCACAGCACGAGCATGGCCAGGTACTGCGGGTAGGTCAGGCCCAAGGCCTGTAGCAGCGGTTTGTAGACCTTGGTCATCAGCAACGAGGTGGAGTGCAGGGCGAAACAGACCTGGTTGTCCAGCAGCAGCTCGTCACAGGAGGCTTGGGTGTCGGCGTTCATGCAGGTCCTTGAAAGTAATCAATGGGTAAGTCTGGCACGTTGATCATCAGTGCGCGCACTACTCGTGCAGTCCACTGCGCAAAGCCAGGTCCCAGGGTGGAATCGGGCTGAATCGGCTCTTGAGAAATTCGAGCAGCAAACGGCTGCGAGAGTTCGTTTCATGTTCCAGGCGTAGCGCGTAGATACCGCTGCTTTCGGCTTGCGGCAAGCCGCCGTCGCAAAACAGCGGTATCAGCTCGCCGCGCAGCAGGTATTCGCTGATCAACCAGGTGGGCAGGTGGGCGATGCCCAACCCGGCGAGGGCACCGAACAGCAAAGTTTCGGCGTTGTTCGCGGCCATGCGCATGCGCGCCGGGCGGTACAGGCGGGTTTGCCCGGCTACATTGAAGCGCCAGGCAAAGGGCGGCGCCAGGCCATCCCAGTCCAGGCCATCGTGCCCAGGCAGTTCACTGGGGCAGCTGGGTATGCCGCGGCTGGCCAGGTAGGCGGGGCTGGCGCAGGCGATACGCACCATGAACGCGAGTGGCGTGGCGACCAGCCGGGTGTCGGCCAGGGGGCCGGCGCGCAGCACCAGGTCGACTTCGCCGAGGTGGCTGCCATGCAGATCGACGAAGCTGTCGATCAGGCGCAACTTCACGTCCAGCCCCGGGTAGGCCACAAGAAAGTCGGCAATGGCCGGTGCCAGGTGGCGTCGGCCGAATGCGGCAGGGGCGTCGATGCGGATCAGGCCTTCAGGGGCATTGCTCAGCGACACCGCTTCGGCGCGCGCCAGGCGCAGCTCTTCGATGATACGCCTGGCCCGTTCGGCAAAGGCGTTGCCCGCCGGCGTGGCACGTACGGCGTGCGTACTGCGGGTGAACAGACGGCTGCCTACGGCGCCTTCCAGGTTGTCGATACGCCGGGCTACCGCAGAGGGCGTCAGCGGGTGGCGGCGGGCGGCAGCAGAAAAGCTGCCGGTTTCCAGCACATCGAGGAACAGGCTCAGCTGGTCGGTCAGGGTATCGGGGCTCATGGCTGCCTTGCTTGTGCGGATAACGCACAGCCATTGTGCGCTGCTGTGCGTTTCCCCGCCAGCCCACAGTGGTTAGCATGCTCGCATCATGAACAGGCAGTGAGGCCCTGATGATCGAGTGGGTGTTGTATATCGTGCTGGGCGCTGGCTTGGGGACCATGGGTGGCCTGTTCGGCATTGGTGGCGGGTTGATCGCGATTCCGGCGCTGGGCGTGCTGTTTGGCCTGGACCAGCAGCTGGCCCAGGGTACGGCTTTGGTGATGGTGGTGCCGAACGTGCTGCTGGCGCTGTGGCGCTATCACCAGCGTAACCGTATCGAATTGCGCCATGCCGTGCCGTTGTCACTGTGCAGCTTCGTGTTCGCCTGGCTGGGGTCGATCTGGGCAGTGGGGCTGGACGCGCATTCCATGCGCCTGGGCTTTGTCGGCTTCCTGGTGGCGCTGGCGGTGTGGAACGTGGCGCGGATGTTCATGAAAGTCTCGCCGCCAAGCGCCGAGCTGCGTCATGCCTGGCCGTGGCTGGGGGTGCTGGGCAGCTTCGCCGGCACCATGGGCGGCTTGTTCGGGGTGGGTGGGGCGGTGGTGGCCACGCCGATCCTGACCAGTGTGTTCGGCACAACCCAGGTAGTCGCGCAGGGGCTGTCGCTGGCGCTGGCGGCGCCGAGCACCCTGGTGACCTTGCTCACCTATGGGGTGCACCACAGCGTCGACTGGAGCGTGGGCATCCCGTTGGCGGTGGGCGGCTTGCTCAGTATCAGCTGGGGCGTGAAGCTGGCCCATGCGTTGCCGGAGAAGGCGCTGCGGGCAATGTTCTGCGTGTTCCTGGTGGTGTGTGCGGTGATGCTCGGGTTTGAGCTTTGAAGGCTTGGGGCCGCTTTGCGGCCCTGACGCGACGCGAAACAGCTGTTGCGGCAGCCCGGCTTACTTGAAGCCTTCGATGATGTAATCGGCCATGCAATCGGTAATCGGCGATGCGCTCTGGGTGCTGCGCACCAGCATCACATTGGCCACCGGCAATTGCGGCAGCCCTTCGCTCTCGCCCAGTATGCGCAGGTTCCCGCCGATCAGGCTTTGCAACTGCGCCGTTACCGCCAGCCCGGCCGTGACGATGGCGAAGATCGCTGCCAGGCTCGGGCTGGTATAGGCGATGCGGTAATCGATGCCCTGGGCCTCCAGGGCGTTGCAGGTCCACGCCCGGCAGAAACAATCGCTGTTGAACAATGCCAGCGGGATGGGCCGTTGCTCCTGTGGGCAGAAACCCTCGGCGGCAGCCCATGCCAGGCGCTCCTGGCGCAACAGCTGGCCAATCTCGTTGCCTGGCTCGCGGGTGACGATGGTCAGGTCGAGGTCCTGGCGCAGCATCAGTTGCTTGGACGACTCGCAATGCACCTCTACCTGCACCAGCGGGTAGGCCTGGGCAAAGCTCGACAGGATGGTCGGTAGAAAGCGCATGGCGTAGTCGTCCGGCGTGCCGATCCGCACCATCCCGACCATGTGCGGCATGCGCAGTGTATTGAACACTTCGCCGTGCAGTTTGAGGATACGCCGGGCATAGCCCAGCAGCACCTGGCCTTCGGCAGTCAGCCGTACCTGGCGGCCGTCACGCTCGAACAGCTGCCGCTGCAGGATGTCTTCTTCCAGGCGTTTCATCTGCATGCTCACCGCCGACTGGGTGCGGTTGACCACCTCGCCGGCGCGGGTGAAGCCGCCTTGCTCGGCAATGGCGACAAAGGTGCGCAGGACGTCGGCGTCGAGGCTCTGGTACTGGGACATTGCATCAATCTCCGAGATGCATGGCATCAGAAACATTCGTTGGATTGATCTTATGCCCGGCGGCAGACTGGAGCCATCAACACGGAGGGCTTCACGATGAAAGGTCATGTCAGCAGCATCCAGCAACCTGCCTTTTCCCTGAACCACCTGTTGCATGCCGCCGTACAGCAGATGGCGCGGTGGCTGCAGCTGTACCGCCAGCGCCAGCAGCTGGCCAGCCTCAGCGATGCGACCCTGCACGACCTGGGGTTGAGCCGGGCCGACATCCAGCAGGAGGCCGAGCGGCATTTCTGGGATGATCCGCTGCGCAAGTAGGGCAGACCGGTGCAGGTCCCTTCGCGGCCTCGCGCGTTCTCACAGGTACTGCACTGCTCTCGAAGCGTGTGCCCCACCTGTGGGAACGGGCGAGCCCGCGAGCGCTTCTAGCGCCGCACCTGCTTGAGGGTTTCGGCGATCAGGAACGCCAGCTCCAGCGACTGATCGGCATTCATCCGCGGGTCGCAGTGGGTGTGATAGCGGTCCGACAAGGCATCTTCGGTAATCGGCCGCGCACCGCCGATGCATTCGGTCACGTTCTGCCCGGTCATCTCGATGTGGATGCCGCCGGCATGGCTGCCCTCGGCCTGGTGCACCTGGAAGAACTGCTTGACCTCGTCGAGGATCTGCGCAAAGTCGCGGGTCTTGTAGCCACTGCTGGCCTTGATGGTATTGCCATGCATCGGGTCGGAACTCCACAGCACCTTGCGCCCCTCGCGCTCGACCGTGCGGATCAGCCCCGGCAGGTGGTCGCCGACCTTGCCGGCGCCCATGCGCACGATCAGGTTCAGGCGCCCCGGGTCGTTGGCCGGGTTCAGCGTGTCGATCAGGCGAATCAGCTCTTCGGGGTTCATGCTGGGGCCAACCTTGACCCCGATCGGGTTGTGCACGCCGCGCAGGAACTCCACATGGGCACCGTCCAGTTGACGGGTGCGGTCGCCAATCCACAGCATGTGCGCCGAGCAGTCGTAGTAGTCACCGGTCAGGCTGTCCTGGCGCACGAACGCTTCTTCGTAGTTCAGCAGCAACGCTTCGTGGGCGGTAAAGAAACTGGTTTCGCGCAGTTGCGGCGCGCTGTCCAGGCCACAGGCGCGCATGAATGCCAGGGTTTCGTCGATGCGGTTGGCCAGCTGGTGGTACTTGTCCGCCAGCGCCGAGTTGGCGATGAAGTCCAGGTTCCACTTGTGTACCTGGTGCAGGTCGGCAAACCCGCCCTGGGCGAAGGCGCGCAGCAGGTTGAGGCTGGCGGTGGCTTGATGATAGGCCTGCAGCAGGCGCTCCGGGTCGGGGATACGGCTCTTGGCGTCGAAACCGATGCCGTTGACGATATCGCCGCGGTAGGCCGGCAGGGTGACGTCGCCGATGGTTTCATCGCCTGAAGAACGCGGTTTGGCGAATTGCCCGGCCATGCGCCCGACCTTCACTACCGGGCAGCCGGCGGCAAAGGTCATGATGATGGCCATCTGCAACAGCACCTTGAAGGTGTCGCGGATTTTCGCCGCCGAAAACTCGGCGAAGCTTTCGGCGCAATCGCCGCCCTGCAACAGGAATGCGCGGCCTTCGGTGACTTCGGCAAACTGCCGGCGCAGCTCGCGCGCCTCGCCCGCGAACACCAGCGGCGGGTAGCTGGCCAGGGTCTGTTCGACTTTCAGCAGGTGCGCCGCATCGGGGTAGGTCGGTTGCTGCTGGATCGGCAGGGCGCGCCAGCTGTCAGGGCTCCACGGTTGGTTCATCTCGGGCTCGGTCTTGTCAGTTGTAGGCTATGGCCATGTTAACAGTTGGCGCTGTGCTTGTTGCATCGGGGGCGTTGGCGGACAATGCGCGTTTTGCGGGTTGGATGGTGAGCATGGCGGAACGGCAAGAGCGGCTACTGGCACGGGTGGAAGATGCCTTTGGCGTCATCAGCGTGTACGAAGTGGACGACTACCGCTTTCTGGAGTTCGGTGATGCGATCGAGCAGAGCTGCGTGTTCACTGCCGACCCGAGCTGGCTGGAGTACGACTATACCCGCGCCATGCTGGTCGGGGCGTTGTGCCATGAGCAGCCGGAAAGCGCGCTGTTTCTCGGCCTGGGGGCCGGCACGCTGACCCAGGCGTGCATGAAGTTCCTGCCGCTGGATGACATCGAGGCCATCGAGCTGCGCCCGGACGTGCCGCGCCTGGCCATGGAATACCTGGGCCTGGACGACGACCCGCGGCTGTATGTGCGCATCGGCGATGCCCTGGAGTTGCTGCCCTCGGCGGAAAAGGCCGACCTGTTGTTCGTCGACCTGTACACCGACCATGGGCCTGGGGTAGGGCACCTGGCATGGAATTTCCTCGAGAACTGCCAGCGGCAGCTCAACCCGGGCGGCTGGCTGGTGATCAACCAGTGGGCTACCGATGACGGCAAGCCGCTGGGTGCGGCCTTGCTGCGCGGCTTGTACCACCGGCATTACTGGGAACTGCCGGTGAAGGAGGGCAATGTGATCCTGCTGGTGCCGGCGGACCTGGAACAGACGCTGGACTTCGGCGGCCTGCGGGCACGGGCCGAGGCGCTGGCGCCGCGGCTGGGCTACAGCCTGGAAGGGTTGATCCGCGAGATTCGCCCGGCTACCTGATGGCTGTCGCGGTCGCTTTTGCACCGACCTGTCAGGGGCCAGGGGATTATCGATTCAGCTCGCGGTAATTGATGGCCCGATACTGGCCGCATCTTGCGAAAATTTTCCTCACGTCTTTGCACCATTTCGGGTATAGTACGCGCCGGTCTTTTAGCGGGCCGCAAAATCAGGTGGTGCAAACCCTCCGAGTCCAGCTTCGGCTGCGCGTCCGCTAGGCGGACTTTCCCACGTTTTCTTTTTCAATCGTTTTCGCAAATCCCCGCCGCCAAAGCTGCCTGGGTGACCTGTCGGTCTTTCATGGCTTGTGCAGCTTTGGAGCATGGGTCTTTGCGGATGCACCTAGAGGCAGACCCATGACCCAGGAAACCGGCGGCTTCGCCGCTCTCGATCTCAACCCGAACATTGTTGCTGCCGTTCTGGCGACCGGCTACGAAGAGCCGTCCGCCATTCAGCAACAATCGATCCCGATCATCCTCGCCGGTCACGACATGATCGGCCAGGCGCAGACGGGCACCGGCAAGACCGCTGCCTTCGCCCTGCCGATCCTCAACAAGATCGATGTGAGCAAGCGCGAACCGCAAGCCCTGATCCTGGCGCCGACCCGTGAGTTGGCGCTGCAAGTTGCTACCGCTTTCGAAACCTACGCCAAGCAGATGCCGGGCGTGAACGTGGTCGCCGTCTACGGTGGCGCCCCGATGGGCCCACAGCTGCGGGCGATCCGCAATGGCGCGCAAATCGTCGTCGCCACCCCGGGTCGCCTGTGCGACCACCTGCGCCGTGACGAAAAGGTGCTGTCCACCGTGCAGTACCTGGTCCTCGACGAAGCCGACGAAATGCTCAAGCTGGGCTTCATGGACGACCTCGAAGTGATCTTCGATGCCATCCCGGCCAGCCGTCAGACCGTGCTGTTCTCCGCCACCCTGCCATCGTCGATCCGCTCGATCGCCGAGCGTCACCTGCGTGAGCCCAAGCACGTCAAGATCCAGAGCAAGACCCAGACCGTCACCGCGATCGAGCAGGCCCACCTGATGGTCCACGCCGACCAGAAGATCCCGGCTGTGCTGCGTCTGCTGGAAGTGGAAGAGTTCGACGCGCTGATCGCCTTCGTGCGCACCAAGCAAGCCACCCTGGATCTGGCCGCTGCGCTGGAGGCCAAGGGCTACAAGGCTGCCGCGTTGAATGGCGACATCGCCCAGAACCAGCGTGAACGCGTCATCGACTCGCTCAAGGATGGCCGCCTGGACATCGTCGTCGCCACCGACGTCGCCGCCCGTGGCCTGGACGTACCGCGCATCACCCACGTGTTCAACGTGGACATGCCGTACGACCCGGAGTCCTACGTGCACCGTATCGGCCGTACCGGCCGTGCTGGTCGCGATGGTCGCGCACTGCTGCTGGTCACCCCGCGTGAGCGCCGCATGCTGCAGGTCATCGAGCGTGTTACCGGGCAGAAGGTGGCCGAAGCGCGCCTGCCGAATGCCCAGGCCGTGCTGGATGCCCGCATCAAGAAGCTGACCTCGAGCCTGGCACCGCTGGTAGCCGAAGCCGAAGCCACCCATGGCGAGCTGTTCGACCGCCTGACCAACGACCTGGGTTGCAGCGCGCGCGCCCTGGCTGCGGCCCTGCTGCGCAAGGCCACCAACGGCCAGGCGCTGGACCTGGCTGCCGTCGAGCGTGAGCAGCCGCTGGTGCCGAGCTTTGCCCCGCGTGGCGAGCGCACCGAGCGTGGTGAGCGTGGCGAGCGCCCGGAACGCGGTGACCGCGAGCGCCGTGCGCCGATGCCGCTGGCCGAAGGCCGCGTGCGTTGCCGTACTGCCCTGGGTGCCCGTGACGGCATCGCGGCCAAGAACCTGCTGGGTGCGATCCTCAACGAGGGTGGTCTGGCGCGTGACGCCATCGGCCGCATCCAGGTGCGCGACAGCTTCAGCCTGGTCGAGCTGCCGGAAGACGGCCTGGAGAAGCTGCTGTCCAAGCTCAAGGACACCCGCGTGGCTGGCAAGCAGCTGAAGCTGCGCCGCTACCGCGAGGATTGATCCTGGCGCAATGAAAAAATCCCCGGCCCAGGTCGGGGATTTTTTTTGCCCGCCAGGGCCTCATCGCCGGCAAGCCGGCTAACGGTACAGCGACAAGTCGAAGCCTTGTTGAAGCGGATTTATCCACGAAGCAGGCGATGCAGTGGATGGCACGGGCTTCGCCCGTGTTCGCGGGGCAAGCCCGCTCCCACAGGAATAACGCCAGCTTTGAACATTTGAGCAAGACAGCTGCTCCCACGGCCGGCGCTGTATCAATTTCCAAAAGCTGGCGCGGTCCCTGTAGGAGCGGGCTTGCCCCGCGAACACGGGCGAAGCCCGTGCCATTCACCACGGCGTCTTCTTCGCGCACAGCAACCCACAATGTTCAAGCCTGCGGGTACTCTTGTGGCAGCTGGCTTGCCGACGACAAGGCCCTTCAGCCGAACCGATAAATGTCCATCCCCAGCGCCCCCAAGGTAAACCCCTGGTGCACCACCGCAAATTTGCCACCCGCCCCAATGGCAAAGAACAGTGGCAGCAAATGCTCATCGCTGGGATGGTTACGCACCGCATTCGGTGCCAGCTGTCGATAGCCCAGCAGCGCTGCCTGGTCATCAGCTTGCAGCTTTTCCACCACCCAGTCCCTGAACGCGCGTGCCCAAGGCTCGACCACCTCCGGCCCGGCGTGCCAGTCCAGTTCACCCAGGTTGTGGGTGATGCTGCCCGAGCCGATCAGCAGCACGCCCTGGTCGCGTAGCCCTGCCAGCGCCTGGCCCACCCGGAGTTGCAATGCCGGCCCCAAAGCGCTGGGCAGTGAAACCTGCACCACGGGAATGCTCGCATCCGGGTACATCAGCGACAACGGTACCCAGGCGCCGTGGTCGAACGGGCGCTGCGGGTCCAGGCGGGCCGGCAGCCCGGCAGCGCTCAGCAAGGCGCTGACCTGCCCGGCAAGGGCGGGCTCGCCCGGTGCCGGGTACTGCACGGCATACAGCGCCTGCGGGAAACCGTAGAAGTCATGCCACGTCTCGGGCCGCTCACTGCCGGTCACCAGCAATTCGCGGCTTTCCCAGTGCGCCGACACCACCACAATCGCTGTTGGGCGCGCCAGGCTGGTGGCCAGGGCGGCCAGCGCTGGCCCGCTGGCTCCAGGCTGCAGGGCAAGCATGGGGGAGCCGTGGGAAATGAACAGGCTGGGCAGCATGGCAAAGGTCCTGGAGGTTAAGATGCAATCATCTTCGGTCAACTACAGATCGAAATCCAAACCAAGTTTTACCGACCAATCATCGAAAAAACTGGAGTGATCATGGAGCCAGCGTTCTGGCAGCAACGGTGGGCCGATAACCAGATCGGTTTTCATCAGGCGCAGGTGAACCCCTACCTGCAAAAGTATTGGGCGCAGTTGCAGCGGCTGCCGGGCAGCCGCGTGCTGGTGCCGCTGTGCGGCAAGAGCCTGGACCTGGCCTGGCTGGCCGGGCAGGGGCATCGCGTGGTGGGCATCGAGCTGTCGCGGCGGGCGGTGGAGGATTTCTTCCGCGAACATGGGCTTGATGCCGAGGTGCAGCAGCGCGGGGCGTTCGAAGTCTGGCGCAGTGGTGATCTGGAGCTGTGGTGCGGTGATTTCTTTGCGCTGCAGCCGGAGGATGTCGGCGACTGTTCAGGGCTGTATGACCGGGCGGCGGTAATCGCGCTGCCGCCGCAGATGCGTGCGGGTTATCTGCGACGATTGTCGGCATTGCTGCCGGCGGGGTGTCGCGGGCTGGTGGTAACCCTGGATTATGACCAGGCGCTGCTGGACGGGCCGCCGTTCTCGGTCGGGGACGAAGAGCTGCGTCAAGGCTTGGCCGGGTGGCAGGTGGACGAGCTGGAGGTTGCAGAGGTCATCGAGCAGAGCCCGAGGTTTGTGCAGGCGGGAATCAGCAGCCTGTTGGAGAGGGTGTATCAGGTAAGCCGCTGATTGCTGTGTTGCCGATGTGGCGTACACAAAAAAGGGCGACCGAAGTCGCCCTTTCCTGTCACTGGGTGAATCAACCGCGACGGCGCAGGGCCTCGATGCGGTCTTCCAGCGGCGGGTGGCTCATCAGCAGGCCGGCCAGGCCGTGCTTGAGGCCGCCATTGATACCGAACGCCTTCAAGGTGTCGGGCATGTGCACAGGCAGGCCTTGCTCCACGCGCAGGCGTTGCAGGGCACCGATCATCGCTGCGGTACCGGCCAACTGGGCGCCGGCTTCGTCAGCGCGGTATTCGCGGCGGCGCGAGAACCACATGACGATCATGCTGGCGAGGATGCCAAGGATCAGTTCGGCAACGATGGTCGCCACGTAATAGGCAATACCCTGGCCTTCTTCGTTCTTGAAGATGACCTTGTCGACGAAATTGCCGATGATGCGGGCGAAGAACATCACGAAGGTGTTGACCACACCTTGCACCAACGCCAGGGTGACCATGTCGCCGTTTGCCACGTGGCCGATCTCGTGGGCCAGTACCGCGCGCACCTCATCGGGCGAGAAGCGCTCCAGCAAACCCTGCGACACCGCTACCAGCGCGTCGTTGCGGTTCCAGCCGGTGGCGAAGGCGTTGGCCTCGTACGCCGGAAAGATACCCACCTCGGGCATCTTGATACCGGCCTCGCGGGACAGCTCCTCGACCGTTTGCAGCAACCACTGCTCGTGGCGGGTGCGCGGCTGGCTGATGATCTGGGTGCCGGTGGTCATCTTCGCCATCCACTTGGAGATGAACAGCGAGACGAGGGAGCCGGCGAAGCCGAACACGGCGCAGAACACCAGCAGGCTGCTGAGGTTCAGGTCGACCCCGTTGGCGGCCATGAACCCGTTGAAACCAAACAGGCTCAGGGTAATGCTTGCAACCAGCACCACCGCGAGGTTGGTGGCTACAAACAACAGAATGCGCATCATGGTTGTTACGTTCTCCTGACGGACGAGTTGTCGCTTACTGCGGGGTATATAAGGTGCCTGCCGTGCTGATTCAATCGGGTGACTATTTCAAACTGTGTACGGCGGAGTATGGCAGAGGATGGCGTGGGGGCTGTGGGATAGAGCGTTGCAGGATGTAAGAAACGGCTCAGGCCTTGAGATCTCCGGCGGCGTTGAGATCGAGCGCTGCCCGCGCGGCGCTCGATCTCGCCCCCAATCCCGTTGAACCTTACTGCGAATAGCCCTTCAGGAAATTGCCAATCCGCCCGATCGCCGCTTCCAGGTCATCCACCCGCGGCAAGGTCACCACCCGGAAGTGGTCCGGCCACGGCCAGTTGAACGCCGTCCCCTGCACGATCAGCAGCTTTTCCGACAGCAGCAGGTCGAGGACGAATTTCTCGTCGTTGTGGATCGGGCACACCTTCGGGTCGATCTTCGGGAACGCATACAGCGCGCCCATCGGCTTCACGCAGCTCACCCCCGGGATATCGTTGAGCAGTTCGTAGGTACGGTTGCGCTGTTCCAGCAGGCGGCCCGGTGGCAGCACCAGGTCATTGATGCTCTGGTAGCCACCCAGTGCGGTCTGGATGGCATGCTGCGCCGGTACGTTGGCACACAGGCGCATGTTGGCCAGCATGTCGATGCCTTCGATGTAGCTCTGGGCATGGTGCTTGGGCCCCGAGATGATCAGCCAGCCGGAACGGAAGCCCGCCACCCGGTACGACTTGGACAGGCCGTTGAAGGTCAGGCACAGCAGGTCGGGAGCCAGCGAGGCGGTGCTGATGTGCACGGCTTCGTCGTACAGGATCTTGTCGTAGATCTCGTCCGAGAAGACCACCAGGTTGTGCTGGCGGGCCAGCTCGAGCATGCCCAGCAGCAGCTCGCGGGAATACACCGCGCCGGTCGGGTTGTTCGGGTTGATGATCACCAGCGCCTTGGTGTTCGGGGTGATCTTGGCCTTGATGTCGTCGAGGTCGGGGAACCAGTCGGCCTGTTCGTCGCACAGGTAGTGCACCGGTTTGCCGCCGGCCAGGCTCACCGCAGCGGTCCACAGCGGGTAGTCGGGAGCCGGGATCAGCACTTCGTCGCCGTTGTTCAGCAGCGCCTGCATCGACATGACGATCAGCTCGGATACCCCATTGCCGAGGTAGATGTCTTCGATGGTGACGCCTTCGATACCCTTTTGCTGGCAGTACTGCATCACCGCCTTGCGTGCACTGAACAGGCCCTTGGAGTCGCTGTAGCCTTGCGCGGTGGGCAGGTTGCGGATCACATCCTGGAGAATTTCGTCAGGCGCCTCGAAGCCAAACGGCGCCGGGTTGCCGATGTTCAGCTTGAGGATGCGATGGCCTTCCTCTTCCAGGCGCTTGGCGTGCTTGAGCACTGGGCCGCGAATGTCATAGCAGACATTGGCGAGCTTGTTCGATTTGCTGAACTGCATGATGGGATCCCGATTGAGAAAACGCGCAACGCCCCGCCGAAAGGTTTGAAAGGGCAGGAAGCGGGTGCCAGACTGAACGCCTGGCACACGAAGCCAACTAATATACGTGCCACCCGCGCCCCGGAAAAGACGGTGCGCGGTGAAATTCAGCCTGCCGAGGTCCCTACATGCAAAAGATCGAGAAAACCCTGGAAGAATGGCGCTCGATGCTCGACCCCGAGCAGTACCAGGTATGCCGCCTCAAAGGCACCGAGCGGCCATTCAGCGGCAAGTACAACAGTGAGCGCCGTGATGGCATCTACCACTGCATCTGCTGCGGCCTGCCCCTGTTCGATGCGCAGACCAAGTTCGATTCCGGTTGCGGCTGGCCGAGCTTCTACGCCCCCATCGAAGACAGCGCGATGATCGAGATTCGCGACACCTCCCACGGCATGATCCGCACCGAGGTCACCTGCGCCCGCTGCGATGCGCACCTGGGCCACGTGTTTCCGGACGGCCCGCCACCGACCGGCCTGCGCTACTGCATCAACTCGGTGTGCATCGACCTGCGCCCGCGCGACTGACCGGAGCCCGCCACATGGTTGAATCGATGCTGGATATCAAATGCGTGACCCTGGGCGGCGAGCACAAGACGCTCGCTGACTTCCCCGGCAAGGCGCTGTTGGTGGTCAACACCGCCAGCCAATGCGGTTTTACCCCGCAGTACAAGGGCCTGGAGCAACTGTGGCAGGCCTACCGGGCGCGTGGCCTGGTGGTGCTGGGCTTTCCCTGCAACCAGTTCGGCAAGCAGGAACCGGGCGATGCGCGGGAAATTGCGCAGTTCTGCGAGCGCAATTTCGGCGTGAGCTTCCCGCTGTTTCGCAAGGTCGAGGTGAATGGCCCGGGGGCCCACCGCTTGTTCGTCGAACTCAAGCAGCGCGCGCCGGGCCTGCTCGGTTCGCAGAAGATCAAGTGGAACTTCACCAAGTTCCTCGTCGACCCGGCCAGCGGCCAGGTCAGGCGTTATGCCCCCACCACCAAGCCGCAGGCCCTGGAAGCGGACATCGAGCGCCTGCTCAGCCGCTGACGGGCACCCAGTGGTCGATCAGCGCCAGCAACTCTTCGCGGCGGAACGGCTTGGCCAGGTAGTCGTTCATGCCGGCCGCCCGGCAGCGCTCACGCTCTTCGGGCATGGCATTGGCGGTAAGGGCGACAATCGGCAGGTCGGGCCAGCGGCCGCTCTGGCGAATGCGTCGGCTAGCCTCGTAACCGTCCATCACCGGCATGTTGCAGTCCATCAGCACCAGGTCGAATGGTTCCTGCTCCAGCATTTCCAGGGCCTCGGCGCCCTGGGTTGCCAGGTGCACCTGGCAACCGAGCTTGGCCAGCATGCCCTTGGCTACCAGCTGGTTCACCGGGTTGTCCTCCACCAGCAGAATCCGCGCACGGCCTTGTTCGAGGGTGATGGCCGGGCTGGCTAGCGGGTGCTCGGGCTCGAAGCCCTGCAAGGTGCGGCGCAGGGTCTGGTACAGGGCGTTGCGCGCCAACGGCCGGGCCAGCTGATGCAACGGGGCGAGGGCGACCGATTGTTCGCTGGGCAGGAAATTGCCGTAGGCGGTCACCAGCAGGATCGGGGTTTTCAACGCTGGACGCAGTTCGAACAGGCGGTCGAGGTCGTCGGTGATCACCAGGTCGATGCTGGCGGCATCCAGCGTGCTGCTGCGGTCATGGCGCTGATAGGTCAGGCCCCAGGCGGGCAGCAGGTCCTGCAGCAGTTCATCGAGCCCACTGCCGGCCATGCTCAGCGCCGCCACCCGCCCTTGCAGCGGGGCCGGTGCAATCGCCTCGGTGTGCACGGCCAATGGCAGGTCGGCACTGAAACGGCTGCCAAAGCCCGGCCTGGAATCGATGTGCAGGTGGCCCTGCATCGCCTTGCACAGGTTGTAGGTCAAGGTCAGGCCCAGGCCGGTGCCGCCAAACTGGCGGGTGATGCCGGCGCCGGCCTGAGTGAATGGCTGGAAGATCCGTGCCTGGGCTTCCTCGGGGATGCCAATGCCGGTATCGCGCACTTCCAGGCGCACGCCGCCGACGATGGTGCTCAGGCGTACATCGACGCGGCCGAAACGGGTGAACTTCAGGGCGTTGGACAGCAGGTTGCTGACCACCTGGCGCACCCGCGTGGGGTCGCCGAGCACGCTGCTGGGGAAATCGCGGGCGATCAGGCAGGTCAGCTCGACACTTTGCGCAGTGTTCTGCGACAGCAGGTTGGCGGTGTCTTCGACCATCGAACCCATGTCGAACGGGATGCGCTCCAGCTCCAGCTGGCCGGCGTCAAACTTGGACAGGTCAAGGATATCGTTGAGCAACTCCACCAGGACCTTGCCCGAGTCATGGGCAATCGCCAGCTGCTGGCGCTGCTCGCTGGGCAACGGGCTGTCCAGGGCCAGCGCGATCATGCCGAGCATGCCGTTGAGCGGGGTGCGGATCTCATGGCTCATGTTGGCGAGGAAGGCGGCACGCGCCTGGGCCATGTCCAAGGCCCGGCGGCGGGCTTCTTCCAGTTCCTGGTTGGAGCGGCTCAGGCTGTTGTTGCTGGCTTTCAGCTCATTGGTTCGCGCCGAGACGATGTCTTCCAGCTCGTTGAGGTATTGGGTCAGGCGGTTTTCCGCGTTGCGGCGCTGGTCGATCTCGGTGGCCATGCTGACGAACTGCTGGTTGGCGACCTTCACCAGTACACCGATTTCATCGTTCTCATGCCCATGCGGGCAGTCCAGGCGGGTTTGCCGAGGCTTGCGCGGGTCGCGGCCACTGAGCGCACCGATCACCGTCACCAGGGGTTTGGTCAGCATCATGTAGAACAGTGCCAGCAGGATGCCGGTCAGCACCAGGCTGCGGGCGAAACCGTTGACCAGGGTGATGCCGGCGCGGTCGAGGAAGCGGCTGCCGAAGGCATAGGTGTCCACTTCCAGGTACAGGGTACCGAGGTCGTCAGCGGGCATGTGGGTCAGGTACAGGCGATCCTCGAACTGGCGCTGCTCGCCGAACAGGAAGTCGCTCAGCGGCCGGTAGCGGTCCTGCATGCGCGGGCGGCTGACATCGGCCAGCACCATGGCGTTGTTGTCGCTCAGCCGCGCGCGGGTCACCGCTGGCGATTGCAGCAGGCCGCTGGTCAGCTCCAGGGCCAGCTCCGAGTCGATGTTGTAGGCGATGCGTGAGGCCGGGTTGTGGCTGATTTGCAGCAAGGCGCGCACTTCGCGGTTGATGGATGCGTCTTCGCTGGCATAATCGATGCCGATCTGGATGAGACTGAGCAATGTTCCCAGGATGAAGCCGACCAGGACTGTCAACCGGGCTTGCTTGTATGACAGACGATTGGTGAACTTGATATCCATGAGTCCCGAGCCGGTTCCACGTTCCTTGCGCAGCGCAAGCATAGCCGATCACATCCGGCTTCTGGTGGGTCTGTCTGTTCATTTCAGTTGGTCGCCAAGCGGGGGCCGCTTTGCGCCCCCTAATAACTGAAATTTGTAGGAGTCTTCATGGACGCCCGCTTGATAGCTTTCCTGGATCGCGCCGAATCGGTACTGGCGCGCCTCGAACCCCTGTTGCCGGCACAACGCCCGGATATCGACTGGGGCACCACCCTGGCTGCGCGCTGGCAGCGTGATGGCCGCAGCGGCTACCTGCTGCCCCTGCAAGTCAGCCTGGACATCCGCCTGAGCGACCTGATCGGTGTCGACCAGCAGCGTGACCAGCTGGGCCGCAATACCCACCAGTTCATCAGCGGGCTGCCCGCCAACCATGCGCTGCTTTGGGGCTCGCGTGGCACCGGCAAGTCGTCGCTGGTACGCGCCCTGCTGGCCGAACACGCCAGTGCCGGCTTGCGCCTGATCGAAATCGAGCGCGACCATTTGGCCGACTTGCCACGGGTGGTCGAGCAACTGCAGAAACTGCCGCAGCGCTTCATCCTGTTCTGTGACGACCTGTCGTTCGAAGCCGGGGAGGGCGACTACCGGGTGCTCAAGAGCGTGCTCGACGGCTCGCTGGAACAAGCCCCGGACAACGTGCTGCTGTACGCCACTTCCAACCGTCGCCACCTGGTGCCGGAAAAACAGAGCGACAACGAAAACTGGAAAATGGTCGACGGCGAGCTGCACCCCAACGAAGCGGTGGAGGACAAGATTGCCTTGTCCGACCGTTTTGGCCTGTGGCTGTCATTCTACCCCTTCAGCCAGGAACACTTCCTCAACGTGGTCGAGCACTGGATCGGCCAGCTGGCGCGCCCGGCCGGCCTGCGCTGGCAGCGTGACGAAGCCCTGGACATCCTCGCCGTGCGCTGGGCCACCGGCCGCGGTAACCGTAATGGCCGCTGTGCCTATCAGTTCGCCCGCTACTGGGTCGGGCTGCAATTGCTGGAGCAAAGTAAATGATCGACCTCAATGCCAGTGGCGCCGGACTCGACGGCTACGACCTGCTGGCGGCGCAAGTGCAGGCGCTGTTTGCCGACGAGCGCGACTTCATCGCCAATGCCGCGCAGTTCTCGGCGTTTCTGTTTAACCAGGTGGACGACCTGAACTGGGCGGGCTTCTACCTCAACCGCAACGAAGAACTGGTGCTGGGCCCGTTCCAGGGCCAGGTCGCTTGCGTCCGTATTCCGTTCAGCAAGGGCGTGTGCGGAGCCGCGGCGGCCACCCGCCAGACTCAACGTGTGGACGACGTGCATGCGTTCCCGGGGCATATCGCCTGTGACAGCGCGTCGAACAGCGAGCTGGTGATCCCACTGGTGAAGGAGGGCAGGTTGATTGGTGTACTGGACCTGGACAGCCCGAAGGTCGGCCGTTTCAGCGAGGCGGACCAGGCAGGGCTGGAACGGTTGGCAACGATCTTCCTGCAATTGACGGACTGTTCACTGACCTGATTGGTTGGCAAGGTCATTCACCATAAAGGCCCGGTTTCGGGCCTTTTCTCTTCGCTGAACACAGCCATTTAACCTGCCGCGGGTGCATTAAGCACTTTGCATTTCTATCAGTTTTCAAGTTCACACTTGGGCGTCCAATGGTGTGCAACTGGCTACCCTGGCTACAGGCGCAGTTAATAACAGGGGAATCGTCGCACTACACAAGGGTTTGTATTTGAGCGCAGAAACCGCAAACGCTTCTAATGGGGGCTAGAGAATTGCGCGCCATTCCAATAGAAGAGACTGATTGGGTCTGTAGGAAAAATCAGCAACACACCCTAATAAATCTATCTGCTGCGGCTGCAAAAATCTGCTCCCCATGATAAATCAGCAGTTGTATCCAGCCACCTGGCAGTTTTATCAGTAGACAGCCCAGGCTAAAGCTGCCAGTACGTTTACAGCACTAGTAATTTTGCCAGTTGGAAAAGTGTTGCTTGCAACGTTCACTGTTGTTTGTCCGCGTCACCGGGTGGCGACAGGTAACAGCCGTTCAATCGCGCAATCACTTTCCGCAAGAGGCATATTCATGAACCGGTTCGCTGCAAGGCTCTTTCCTCCTCCTGTCGATGGCTCTGTTCCGTTGGTTTTACGGCCATTGTTGATTGCCGGGATGACCACGCCCGTCGCGGCAGCCGATGGCGGTATCAATATCACCACGATCGAAGACGACCCCGATGGTTTAATGTCTGCCATCGACCCTTATCTGGATATGAACGAGGGAGACGAGCTGACGGTGTATATCGAAGGTGACCCGGTCCACTCTATCCCGGTGGGCGGGGCTGATGTGGGCGAACGGATTTTTTTCTACCTGCCCGCCGACAAGTTCAGTGAGGATAAGGAGTGGGTGGACAAGGTGTACTTCGAAGTGCTGCGCAGGGGCACGACGGTGCCCGAGCCGTCGGCAATGCTGCGTCTGCGGGTGAAGCTGTACCGCCCGGGCGGCGTCGACAGGGAACCGCATCTGCCCGGGCACTCGGAGTTGCCACTGCCCGCAGTACCGCAGGATGTCATCGACAATGGCGTGACGGCGGAGTGGGCGGCCAAGGGCGTGCCGGTTACCATCGATGTCTATCCTGACCGTGCCTCGCAGGATGTGGTGGTGTTGCACTGGGGCAGCGAGAAAGTGCAGCGCACGATCAGCGAAGACGAAGCGGCAGGAGACGACCCGGTGGAAATCCTGGTTGGGCAGGAGGTGATCCTGGCTGCCGGTGACTCCGATGAGCTGCAACTGAGCCATTGGCCGCATGATGAAGTCTGGAATTTTGCCAGCGACCGCTCGCGTCCCACCGTCATCAAGGTAGACGCGGGAGCCTGGCGGCTGGAGGCGCCGATCATCAAGGAGGCGTCCAACGGTGTGATCAAGCTGGTGGAGCTCGAAGCCAGTGATGTCACGGTGTATATCCGCACGGACCAGGCGCCGATCGCGGTGGACGACAGCATCGAATTCACCTGGGTCAGTACACCGCCTACCGGCGAGCCGCTTGTTTATCGTCAGACGCTGACGGTCGACAGCGTTCCGTCGATCCTGGAAGCCACGGTTCCCAATCGCCTGGTGCGAGACACGGCTCAGGGCTCGGGCGATGCCTCTTATGTGCTGCGGCCGGCGGATGGCTCGCAAGCGCTGTCGTCAAAGCGGGCGTTTGCCCGAATCGAAGGGGCCATCTACCAGCTACCGGCGCCGACCGTGCTGGAGGCCATCGAAGACGTGATCGACAGTGGTACCGATTCGGCCTGGGTGCTTGCCGGGCCTTATCCACGTATGGCCAGCGGCGATGTGGTCAACCTGGTCTGGCGCGGCAAGCGCGCGGATGGCAGGCCTTACATTTACGAAGATGAGAAGCTCGTCTCCCAGGAACAGGAAGGCGAGGCATTGGAGTTCTTTGTTGAAGGTGAGCATGTCCAGGCGCTCGCCGACGGTACGCTGGAGCTGTACTACCGAGTCACCAACGACCGTTCGACGGTCTATGACTTGCGTGAATCCGATCGCAGTTACTACCGGGTAACCTCGCTGCGTCAGACTTTGCCCGCACCTGAAGTGCTCGAGTCGGATGGCGAGGTGCTGGACCCGGAGTGGATCTATCCCAATGGCGCTACCCTGCGTGTTGACTACACCGGTCTGGTTGCGGACGACGTGCTGACCTACTACTGGCGTAGCGTGTACCCGGCCGGCACGACCAGTGACTGGCTGGAGATCACCCTGGGTCAACAGGGGCGACCGGTGGATTTCCGCATCAGCCCTGCGGTGGTGGAGGTTTCGCGCACCACCTTGATCCTTGCGTATTACACCGTCAAGCGCGCGGGCACCGAGCAGGTCGACATCTCGAACTTCCTCGAACTCTATATCGGCACACCCATCCCCTTGGCCATCACCGCAGCTGTCGACAGCTACGGCGCCGTCGCCAATGGCGGGATCAGCGTCGACACTGCAGTTACCTTGAGCGGGACGGCGCGGGCAAGGTTCGGTGTCGACATGCTCGACGGTGACGATGAGGCAGGGCAGGCGGGAGCGGACGCCGATGGCGTGTGGAATTTCCCGATGACCGACTTGCTGCCGCGCTTGTACAGCCTCAAGGCCAGGGCTCAGTACGGCAGGCGCCTGGTATCGGAGCCATGGGCCTTTACCGTGGTGGAGTATGTCGTGCCCGGCATCACCCGCATCGAGGACTCGCGCCGCGAGCTGGCCGAAGGGGCAACGACGATCGACACGACTGTGAGGGTAACCGGGCTCGCGAGCCGCGGCCTGCAAGTCGACCTGCTTGAAGGTGAAACCTTCCTGCAGACCGTGGACGTCGGTGTGGACGGCGCCTGGAGCACAGATCTCAATGGTTTGACGCTCCGTGAATATGAGCTGAGGGCCAGGGCCTTGTACGGCAACAGGGACCTTTCTGCGCCGCGTTCCTTTGAGGTGGTCGCTGAGCAAGCACCCACCCTGGACAGTGTGCAGGACTCGGGCGGCGAGCTGGCCGACGGCAAGACCACGGTCGATACGCAGATCGTGCTGGCGGGCAAGGCCAGCATCGGGCAGCCGGTGCAGATTCTGGATGGCACCTTGCCCGTCGATACCGCGCAGGCTGATACCCAGGGTGACTGGACCCTGACCTTGCGCAACCTGCAGGTGAAAGGCTACGCCGTCAAGGCCACAGCGCTCTACGGCAGTGGCCAGGCGTCGGGTGTGCGCCGCTTTACCGTGGTCGACTACATTTTTCCGACCATCGACAGTGTCGTGGATTCCAGAGGCGAGGTGCCCGATGGCGGTGCGACGGTCGATACCACGCTTACCCTTTCGGGCGAAGGCAGTGCCAATGAGCAGGTTGAAGTCTTCGATGGCAACGACAGCCTCGGCACGCCGACGGTCAGCCCGGCGGGTATCTGGACGTTGAGGCTCGAGAAGCTACCGATCAAGGTCTATGGCATCAGGGCCAGGGCTCTGTATGGTGCAGGTGAAGAGTCCGCAGTCAGGACGTTTACCGTCTATGAGGAAATCAAGCCGAGCATTACCAGTGTCCAGGACAGCGATGGCGAGGTGGCCCAGGGCGGCACCACTGTACATGAACAGGTCAGCCTGGCCGGCAAGGCCAGCATCAACCAGAGAATCGAGCTTTTCGACGGGAGCCGCTCCCTGGGTGAGCTCCCCGTTGATGCAAGCGGCAACTGGCGTCATGACATGACAGGGCTGGAGCGCCGCGCCTACAGTTTGACGGCCAAGGCATTGTACGGCGCTGGCCTGGTATCGGACGCCCGTACCTTCACGGTGGTGGTGGAAGTGGCACCGAGCATCGTCAGGGTGCAGGACAGTCTGGGTGATGTAGCGAACAACGGCTTCACGTTCGACTCCAGTGTGACGGTCACCGGCAAGGCGAGTATCGGGCAGCGGGTTGAACTGTTCGACGGTACCACGCCCAAGGTCCAGGCACCGGTTGACAGCGGCGGCAACTGGAACGCTGTGGTGTCTGCCCTGGCGGTCGGTCAGCACCTGGTCAAGGTGTGGCCTTGTACGGCAGCCAGCTGGAGTCGGGGGGGCATGGCTTTGAAGTGCGTCAAGGTGCGACCCCGGTCATCAGCCGAGTGGTCGATAGCAAGGGCCAGGCGATCGGCAATGGTGGCCGCACCTATGAAACCGGGCTCACACTCCATGGTACTGCTCAAACCGGGCTGCAAGTGCAGATCCTGGACAATGGCACGGCCAAGACCACTGTAGCCGCGCCGGGAGGCAACTGGCAGGCATCGCTTTCGGCACTTGCCATCGGCCGTCACGCCTTCACGGCGAAAGGCCTCTATGGTAACCAGCCGGTGTCCGGCGAGTGGCTCGTCACGGTCGAGAACAGGCCGCCGTTGGTCATCGATACCAGCACCATGGTGCTCAACGGCAAAGTGTTCGTGCGCGGGGATAATGGCCAAGGTCCCAGTACGCCACCCGCCAACGCGGCGCGGCAACGCGTGGCCAGTGGCGGTGTACCACCCTATACCTACACCTCCAGCAACCCTGGCGTGGCGAGCGTCGATGCCAGCGGCACCGTGAGGTCGCGTGCCAATGGCAGTGCTGTCATCACCGTGAGCGACCAGGCCCAGCAAACGGTGAGCTACAACGTGACGGTACAAAATGTCATTCGCATGTATTTGATGGGGTCCTCCCAGTACATTGTCGGGTGGGATCAGCGCATTTTCATGAACGACTTGCGCGAAGTGTTCAATCAGTACAGGGCAGGCGGTGGACTTGGCCAGATTGGCTGGCCGGGTGGGGTTTACTGGGCGCGGGATCAGTGGGCAGGTTTCAACCCGTTTCCTTTCTGGAAAAACGAGGCCTATCACAAGGATATGAACGGCGGCGGTGAAGGGAAGTCTGCGCAGATAGGTCCATTGTTTAATGGTATCAGGCTAGGTTGAAAATCAACTGGGACCAACAACGCTGAACTTGATGCGCTTGCGTGGGCCATGGAATGGTCACAAAAAATCGGCATTGCCGGCCTTGGTCGGCATGCCGTTTTTTATCCGGGCGAGGCGATGTTCGGAATCTTCGTACTGTCGTACGTATTATTTTTGCCAGTAGCGGGCTTTATCCGCACGGCATGTAATGGCTCTTGCTGATCCATCACTCGGTAAGGAGCTGCGCAATGTTGGACACTGATCAAACGGCAGGCAATACCACTGCTCCAGCTTCGGATGCCGGGGCCTTGCTGCTCGACGAACTCTCCATTCCCGGCGCCACCGGCCCGGTGCCCAGCGGTGAGTGGGGGGTCAACCTTGCCGCTGCTCATGAAAATTTCCCCAGGAATGGCTTGCAGGTATATGTACCGGCGTGGCCGCGAATGGGCCGCGGTGATCGGGTACGGCTCCTGCTTGGTAGTGACGAGGTTGACAGCACGCAGATTTCGGAGGGGCAGGAAAACCAGCGCCAGACGCTCTTCGTTCCGCCAGTACACTTGCAGACGGGTGTTGCTGAACTCAGCTACCGGGTCAAGCGCCTGGGGCAGGTCGAGGAGCCCTCGGCAGTCACCGCTATCTACGTCAAGCTCGAGCGCCCCGGTGGCCAGGACCAGGACGGCTCCAACCCCGGGCATTCCGAACTCAAATTCACCCTGCCGGACGATGTGGTCCAGGATGGGGTGGACATGGAACGCGCCAGGCAGGGCGTGGAGGTCACCATCCTGCCTTATCCGTTCATGGCCGAGCATGACAAGATCCGCCTCAGTTGGGGCGGGCAGTTCGTCTACCATAGCGTGACTCAGTCAGAGGCGAATGATGACAATCCCGTTGTGATCCTGGTCGAGGAAGCGGTGATCCTCGAGGCGGGAGACTCCGACGAAAAGGGCTTGGCGGTAGCTTTTGAGGTTTATGACCTGGTTGACAACCGCTCCGAGGATTGGAGCGCCGAGCAGCGGGTGGTTGTCGACACCGGCAATGCGCGCCTTGCCGCCGGCATTGTGAAGGAAGCCAAGAACAACGTCCTCGACCTGGAGCTTCTGGGGGATGCCGATGCGACCTTGCAAGTGGTGGCTTTCAGTGAGCCGTTCGCGGTGGACGACACTATCGTGGCCTACCTGTCCGGCGAGACCGAGGACGGGCGCCCGGTGAACATCACTTATCCGCCCAAGCCCATCGATAGTGTACCGGGGATAGTTGAAATCACCATTGCCAATGAAGACGTGCGCCAACTGGCCAAGACCCAGGCGAAGTTCAGCTATGAGCTGGTCAAGTCGGTGGCGGCGCGCCGGGCCATGGACGCGCAGGCGTTTCAACGTTATGAACAGCAGCGGGCCGAAGGTAGTTATCAGTCCAGGGGCCAATTCGTCACCATTCAGGGCGAAGCCGTACGCCTCGCCGCGCCGAGAGCGCTGGATGCCGAGCAGGGAACCCTGGACCCGGCATTGCTGGAGACCACCATCGAGGTGCCCTGGGACAGCAGTATGCAAGCGAGCGATGTGATCAACCTGATCTGGGAGGGTGAAAAGCCGGACCTGACGCCATACTTCCCAGCGATTCCAGTCCACGACATCAGTAACGGCGAGGCGGAGCGCAAGGAGCCGATTCGGTTCACGGTCGATGGCAAGCACCTGAAAGCGATCGAGGGCGGCAAGCTGGTGCTGTTATTCATGCTGGAGCGGGGTGGCCAGTCGCCGCGCAGGTCGGAGCGCACGGTTACCTTCAGCGTTGGCGAGCCACGGGCTGAGCTAGACAAGCCAACTGTGAACTATGCAGAGGAACAGGGGAATGGAGAATGGCTGCTCGATCCCGAAAAGGTACCGGTCGGTGGTACCAAGCTGGTGGTGCAGCGGTATGCGCGTATCAAAGAGGGGGATGTTCTGTTCTTCAGTTGGAAGGGCAAGGATGAGGACGCCTCGCTGGAGGATTCGCTCCCTATTACCGCTTCCAATATTGGCCGCGAACAGTTCGAACTGACCATCAGCAAGGCGCTGGTCAGCGCCAATGACGGACATGAAGTGGTCGCGTCCTACCGTGTGGAAAGGGTAGATGGAGGGCTAAGCTATTCCGAACCGTTGACCTTGCGGGTGGGTATGTTTGTGCCGCTCATCACGTCGGTGGAGGACGCCGAAGACGGGCCGATTGCGGATCAAGGGAGCACCTATGAAACGACGGTGACCCTAACGGGACGCGCCAAGGCTAACGAACAAATACAGATCTTTGATGGCGTCGTGGCCGGAGAAACCGTGCAGGTCAACGGCGAAGGGGCCTGGACAACCGACTTGCACGATTTGGTCGTGGGTAGCCATCCCATCAAGGCCAAAGCTTTGTATGGCGACAAGGGTGAGTCTGCAGTGTGGACGTTCAATGTCCTCGCGCAGGTGGAACCGACTATCGAGAGGGTGATGGATGCTTACGGTGAAGTGACTGAAGGTGGTACCACTTTTGCCACCGAGGTAACGGTAGCAGGCAAGGCGACACCAAACCGGCAGATCATATTGAACGATAGGGAGGCGCCTGTCGATAACCCGAAAACCGACCCAGATGGGGACTGGAGCACCACCCTCAGCAGCCTCGAAGCTACCGCGCACAGATTGCAAGCCGTTGCGCAGTATGGAGATGGCTCAAGCTCGAAACCATTCACCTTCACTGTGGAAGCAGCGACCAAACCGATCATTACCAATGTGACCGACAGCAGCGGTACGCCGGTGGAAAATGGCGGGCAGACGCACCTTGCCGATCTGACGCTTGAAGGTACGGCGCATGCAGGCCAGCAGGTGCAAGTACTGGTGGATGGCGAACCGGGTGATACCGCGACGGCAATAGCAGGCAATTGGCAACTGTCAGTGACGGGGTTAAGCAAGGCGCCCCATACGCTGGTGGTCAAGGGCATTTACGGGGCGCAACCGCAATCCGAGCCCTGGCGGGTGGAGATCGTGGATGTGCCGGCGCTTCAGATTGATTCCACGCCGATGCTGCTTGAGACACGGTTCGAGATGTTTGTCTATTACAGCGGTACGGAACTGTTCCGGCCAGGCGAAGCACCGAGCGGCTCCTTCGAGACTCGTCGGGCGACGGGTGGAGTACCGCCCCTGACGTATCGGTCCAGTGCGCCGGACATTGCCCGTGTTGACGAGAACAGTGGGTTGGTCGAATCCTTTGGCAATGGTCGCGCGACCATTACTGTCGAGGACAGCTTGGTGCAACAAGCTGGATATGAAGTGGTTGTCAGCAATGTCATCCAGTTCTTGCTGTTGCCGGAGGCGACCTTCGCGGAAGGGCAGGAGTCTCGGTTGGGCAGTAATACTATTCTTCATCTGCACTCCGGCTTCGGCAGGGCTCGACTTGAATCGTTTGGACTGCTGAAGAGGTACTGGTCTTCAACGGCGTCGGGTATCGCAGGAAAAGGTCTGGCAATTGATTTCGTTCCGGAAGATATAGAACTGCACCATTTAAGTGTAACGACTCGGTTGCCGGCTCTAGGGCCACGCCAACCAGGCGTATGAACCTCCACGAATTCAGTGTGCAAATGCCTAGTGCTTGGGCAGTTGAGTGCTATCGACGCGAACGGCATTGCGGTTTTATCCGCAATGCCGTTTTTTTGCTTAAGGGGTCGATATCGGTAGGCTGTTCTACCTGGCTTTTCTGCCCAGGCATTCGAGGCTCAGCTTCACCCCGCCGGACGAGGTGGTCGTGGGCTCGCTTCGAGCGGCAAAGCCTGCGGGTCAATCGTAGATCACCCGCTTCTTCCAGGTCTCTTCGTCATCGGTCTTCAACCCCTGGGTCAGTTCGTTCTGCTCGTTCTCCGCCGGCTCCATCTTTTCCAGCACCTGGGCATTGGCCCGGGCCAGCAGTTTCTCCAGGTAGGTCAGCTGCTCTTCATAGGCCTTCGGCTCCGGTTGCTTGCGCAGGTACTGCACGCCGCGCTCGAAGGCCAGGCGCGCCTGGCCCGGCTGGCCTTTTTGCAAGGCTTGCTGGCCAAGGTTGTTGAAAAACTCGATATGCAGCAGCACCAGGACATGGCGGATTTCCCTGACCCACTGCTTGGCCTCGGGGGTGGGCAGGAAGCCTTCCTGGGCGGCGCGGGTCACCTGGTTGTGCAGCGCTTCCAGCAAGAAGCGCACGTCCTTGGCCTTGACTTCGGTCTGGATCGGGCTGGGCGGGTTGTTCACCGGAATCTTGCTGCCAAGGGCAATCAGCCCTTCCAGTTCGGCAATGCGTGCCTTGAGTTCGGCGTTGTGCTTGTCCAGCGCCAGCTGGCGCTGGTTGAGGTTGAGTTCCAGGCGGGTCAGCAGCAGCTTCAGCGCCGGGGTCATGAACTGGCCGGGGAAGGTCTCGGTGATTTCGCCACAGCGGCGCAGGCGGTCGGCCAGCTCGATCTTCAGCCGGGCGCGCTCGAGCTTGCTGTTCTCGACCACGTTGTTGAGGTAGCCGATCACGATCAGCAACGCGATACCCGCCACGATGAGCAGGGTGATCAGAAGTGGTGTCACCGTTAATGCCTCGTTGAAGATGAATCACACCCTTGAGTGTAGTAAGTTCGCCTGGGGACGAACAGCCGCCATGTACCTGTACCGGCCTCTTTACGGGCAGGCCTTCCTTATATCGGCCGCCGCCTGCAGATCTGCACCCCGCGCCCGGAAGTCGTTGATTTAAATAAATTTCTACAAAGGGGTTGACGCCCCTACGAAGCATCCATAGAATGCGCGCCACTTGCAGCGTAAAGCACACAGCGAAACGCGGCAGGGAGTGAAAGCAGGCAGCGATGCCAGCAGCGTGTCCCCTTCGTCTAGTGGCCTAGGACACCGCCCTTTCACGGCGGTAACAGGGGTTCGAGTCCCCTAGGGGACGCCAAATTGCGGGAATAGCTCAGTTGGTAGAGCACGACCTTGCCAAGGTCGGGGTCGCGAGTTCGAGTCTCGTTTCCCGCTCCAGTTTATCCGGCAGCGCCTTGCGGCGAGGCAGGAAAAGAAAATCCAGGCTGAATCGTGAGGTTCATGCTCTGGTGCACTGAAAAGTGTTGTGTGTCCCCTTCGTCTAGTGGCCTAGGACACCGCCCTTTCACGGCGGTAACAGGGGTTCGAGTCCCCTAGGGGACGCCAAATGCGGGAATAGCTCAGTTGGTAGAGCACGACCTTGCCAAGGTCGGGGTCGCGAGTTCGAGTCTCGTTTCCCGCTCCAGTTTAAATACTGTGGCGTTCGCACGGTGCAGTGGTGGTGAAGGTCGTAAAGGCGCTTCACGCCGATTAGCGGTAAAGCTTCAAATTGCGGGAATAGCTCAGTTGGTAGAGCACGACCTTGCCAAGGTCGGGGTCGCGAGTTCGAGTCTCGTTTCCCGCTCCAATTCAGAAAACGCCATCTCTTATGAGGTGGCGTTTTTTTTCGTCTCGCGAAAATGCTGCGGGTAAACAGGCCGCGCATGTTTCATCGCAGCCTGGCGTTGCGGTCAGTGTGTGCTGGCGGGGCCTTGCTGGGCGCCCAGCAGCTGCTTTTCCAGGTTCCAGTCGAACGGCTCGCCGGCCTGCTCGGCTTCGTAGCGGCGTTCTTCCAGTTGCTGGTACAGCTCCAGTTCTTCGTCAGGCATGAAGTGCAGGCAGTCACCGGCAAAGAACCACAGCAGGTCGCGGGGCACCAGGTGGGCGATCTGCGGGTAGCGCTGGATCACCTGGCAGATCAGGTCCTGGCCCAGGTACTGGCTTTGCAGCGGGTCTTGCGGCAGCAGGGCCAGCAGTTCGTCGAAGCGTTCGAGGAACAGGGCGTGGCTTTCCTCCGGTACCTGGTCCGCTTCACCCAGGGCAACCAGGATGGTGCGCAGGTGGTTCAGCAGTTGCAGGTGGTATTCCAGATGGGGGTTGGCCATGGTGGCGGTCCTCGGTGTGGTCGAAACGGGCGCGGAGTATACGCAGGATGGGGAAGGGGCCGCAAAGCAGCCCCTCCCGGAAGTGCAGATCAGCGAACCTTGCCCGGTTCCGCCAGTAACTGTGCCTTGTCGAAGGCATCGACATCGATCACAGCGCGGCGTGCCTGTTCCGCAGCGTGCAGGCGTTGCCCCTCGCCTGGCTGCAGCACAGCGCTGTCGACAGCTGCGTCGATGGCCGACTGGCCGGGTGCGGGTTGCACTCGGCCTTCCTTGATTGCCTGATGCAGCGCCTTGTACAGCGGGGCGGTCTCGTCCAGCAAGTCGCTGGCGCGTTGCAGCGCCGCCACCGGGTCGCCGTCGGCCTGTGGCCTGAAGCAGCCTGCAAGCAACTCCTCCAGTGCCGGGTCGCCTTTGCGGCGGCCGATCAGCGCGGCAACCTCGGCATCCAGCTCGTCGCTCGGCCCGGTATGGCGGCGGCCGAAGGGGAACACCAGTACCCGTAGCGCACAGCCGACAAAACGGTTGGGGAAGTTGTCGAGCAGGCGGTCCAGGGCCTTTTCCGCCTGGCCCAGGCTTTCTTCCATGGCCCAGCGCAGCAGCGGCTGCATGTGCTCCGGCGCGCCCAGGTCGTGGTAACGCTTGAGCGCGGCGCTGGACAGGTACAGGTAGCTCAGCACATCGCCCAGCCGTGCGCTCAGGCGCTCGCGGCGCTTGAGTGCGCCGCCCAGCAGCATCATCGACACGTCCGCCAGCAGCGCAAAGGCCGCGGCCTGGCGGTTCAGGGCGCGGAAGTAGCCTTGGCTCAGGGCGTCCCCCGGCACGCTTTCCAGGCGCCCCAGCCCCAGGTTGAGCACCAGCGTGCTGGCCGCATTGCCGGCAGCGAACATGATGTGTTGCATCAGCAGGTCGTCGAATTCCTGCAATGCCTGGTCGCGGTCCTCGCGCCCGGCCAAGGCCATTTCCCTGAGCACGAACGGGTGGCAGCGGATGGCCCCCTGGCCAAAGATCATCAGGTTGCGCGAGAGGATATTGGCACCCTCTACCGTGATGAAAATCGGCGCGCCTTGCCAGTTGCGCCCCAGGTAATTGTTGGGGCCCATGATGATGCCCTTGCCGCCGTGCACGTCCATGGCGTGCTGGATGCATTCGCGACCGCGCTCGGTCAGGTGATACTTGAGGATCGCCGACAGCACCGAGGGCTTCTCGCCCAGGTCGACGGCCTTGGCGGTCAGCAGGCGCGCGCTGTCCATCAGCCAGGCGTTGCCAGCGATGCGCGCCAGCGACTCCTGAATGCCCTCGAAGGCTGCCAGCGGCACATTGAATTGTTCGCGGATGTTGGCGTATTGGCCGGTGACCAGGCTGGTGTACTTGGCCGCGCCGGTGCCCACCGCGGGCAGGGAGATGGAGCGGCCGACCGACAGGCAGTTCATCAGCATCATCCAGCCCTTGCCGAGCATGGCCTGGCCACCGATCAGGAAGCTCAGCGGCACGAACACATCCTTGCCGCTGTTGGGGCCGTTCATGAAGGCGGCGCCCAGTGGCAGGTGGCGCTTGCCAATGTCCACGCCGGGGGTGTCGGTCGGGATCAGCGCCAGGCTGATGCCCAGTTCTTCCTGTTCACCCAGCAGATGGTCCGGGTCGTAGGCCTTGAACGCCAGGCCCAGCAGGGTGGCGACCGGGCCGAGGGTGATGTAGCGCTTTTCCCAGTTCAGGCGCAGGCCGAGTACTTCTTCACCCTGCCACAGGCCCTTGCAGACCACGCCGCTGTCGGGCATGGCGCCGGCGTCGGAGCCGGCCAGCGGGCCGGTCAGGGCAAAGCAGGGAATGTCCTCGCCGCGGGCCAGGCGCGGCAGGTAGTGGTTGCGTTGCTCGTCGGTCCCGTAATGCAGCAGCAGTTCGGCCGGGCCGAGGGAATTGGGCACCATGACCGTGGACGCCAGGTCGCCGCTGCGGGTCGCCAGTTTCATCGCCACCTGTGAGTGGGCGTAGGCCGAGAAACCTTTGCCGCCATATTCCTTGGGGATGATCAGGGCGAAGAACCCATGCTGCTTGATATGCGCCCAGGCTTCGGGCGGCAGGTCCATGTCCTGGCCGATCTGCCAGTCGCTGACCATGGCACACAGTTGTTCCGTCGGGCCGTCGAGGAAGGCCTGTTCTTCTTCGGTCAACTGCGCTGCCGGGTAGGCGAGCAGGGTGCGCCAGTCGGGGCGGCCGCTGAACAGCTCGCCGTCCCACCACACGGTGCCGGCGTCGATCGCTTCGCGTTCGGTCTGCGACATTGGCGGCAAGGTGCGCTGGAACCAGTTGAACACCGGGCCGGTGAAGACCTTGCGGCGCCATTGCGGCAGCGCCACCAGGGCAATTTTCAGCGCCAGCACGATCCACAGCAGGGCCAGCAGCCAGCCGGGGGCACTGCTGAAAATGCCCATCAGCAGCACGTAGGCGGCCATGATGCCAAGAATCTGCAAGGGCGCCAGGCGCCGGTGCGTAAGGTATGCCGCGCCGACCACCAATACCACCAACCACAACAGCAACATAATCGGTCCTCCTTGGAACCAGGGGCTTGAGCCGTCCCGGTTAGCTTAGACGCAACGCTGTGGACGACAGGGTCAGAACAGTGACAAGGGTGGGACGCCGGGAGTTTCAGTGCGCCTTGTCCTGTGCCGGCGATTGGGCCGGTACAGGTGACAGAAGTCTGGAGTAGACTGTGCCACCTCCGCATTTCATAAGGACGTTGCCATGCTGAAGATCTGGGGCCGCAAGAATTCGAGCAATGTGCGCAAGGCGCTGTGGATTGCCCACGAGCTGGGCCTGGCGTTCGAATCCATCGACGCCGGTGGCGCTTTCGGCGTGGTCAATGAGCCGCATTACCGGGCCCGCAACCCCAACGGCCTGGTGCCAATGCTCGAAGACGGTGACCTGACCCTGTGGGAATCCAATACCATCGTCCGCTACCTGTGCGCCGAGTACGGTGCGGAGCAGGGCTGGTATCTCCAGGACCCACGCCAGCGCGCCCTGGCCGACAAGTGGATGGACTGGACCACCTCGTCCTTCGCCGGCCCGTTCCGCCCGTTGTTCTGGGGCCTGCTGCGCACCCCGGAAGACCAGCGTGACTGGGTGGCGATCAACGCTGCGCACAAGCAATGCGCCGCATTGCTGGCCATCGCCGACGAGACCCTGGCCAGGCAGCCGTACTTGTCCGGCGAGCGCATCGGCATGGGCGACATTCCGCTGGGCAGCTTCATTTATGCCTGGTTCGAGATGCCCATCGAGCGCCCGACCATGCGTCACCTGCAGGCCTGGTACGAGCGCCTCAAGGCGCGCCCGGCCTACCAGGCGGCGGTGATGACAGCGCTGACCTGATCGAACACCACGCATGCTTCGATAGTCATTATCAATACATGTGACTGTACTTGTGCGGCCGGGCCAAGCACCATTGGCCGCACTCACTGCGCCAGTGACTTTGCCTGGCGTGTCCTGCACCTTTTTCTCTGGTAAGTGACCCGCTATGAGTTCCGCCCTGTCGATCCGACAGCTGACCAAGACCTACGGCAACGGCTTCCAGGCCCTCAAGGGCATCGACCTGGATGTCACCGAAGGCGACTTCTTCGCCTTGCTCGGCCCCAACGGCGCCGGCAAGTCCACTACCATCGGCATACTCTCGACCTTGGTGAACAAGACCAGTGGTACGGTCAACGTGTTCGGCCATGACCTCGACCGCGAACCGGCTGCGCTCAAGCGCTGCCTGGGCGTGGTGCCGCAGGAGTTCAACTTCAACCAGTTCGAGAAGACCTTCGACATCGTCGTGACCCAGGCCGGCTACTATGGCATTCCGCCCAAGCTGGCCAAGGAGCGCGCTGAACAGTACCTGACCCAGCTCGGCCTGTGGGACAAGCGCGACGTGCAGTCGCGTTCGCTGTCCGGCGGCATGAAGCGCCGGCTGATGATCGCCCGCGCGCTGATTCACGAGCCGCGCCTGCTGATTCTCGACGAGCCCACCGCCGGCGTGGATATCGAGCTGCGCCGCTCGATGTGGAGCTTCCTCACCGAGCTGAACCAGAAAGGCATCACCATCATCCTCACCACCCACTACCTGGAAGAGGCTGAGCAGCTGTGCCGCAACATCGGCATCATCGACCACGGCACCATCGTCGAGAACACCAGCATGCGCCAGTTGCTGGGCAAGCTGCATGTCGAAACCTTCGTCCTTGACCTCAAGCATGACCTGGCCGCGGCGCCGGCGCTGCAGGGCTACCCGTGCCGCCTGCTGACCCCGCATACCCTGGAAGTGCAAGTGGACAAGGACATCGGCATCACCGCCTTGTTCGGCCAGCTGGCGCTGCAGAACATCGAGGTCCAGAGCCTGCGTAACAAGACCAACCGACTCGAGGAGCTGTTCGTGTCCCTGGTGGAAAAAAACCTGTCGAAGGTGGCGGTATGAGTGTCGAGCTGCGCACCAACTGGGTCGCCCTGAATACCATCGTCTACCGCGAAGTGCGGCGCTTCCTGCGCATCTGGCCGCAGACCCTGCTGCCGCCAGCGATCACCATGGTCCTGTACTTCGTCATTTTCGGTAACCTGATCGGCCGGCAGATCGGCGACATGGGTGGCTTCAGCTACATGGAGTACATCGTGCCGGGGCTGATCATGATGTCGGTGATCACCAACTCCTACGGCAACGTGGTGTCGAGCTTCTTCGGCAGCAAGTTCCAGCGCTCTATCGAGGAGCTGATGGTATCGCCGGTATCGCCGCACACCATCCTTGTCGGCTACGTGCTGGGCGGTGTGCTGCGGGGCCTGGCGGTAGGCGTTATCGTGACCTTCCTGTCGCTGTTCTTCACCCATCTGCAGGTGCACCACCTTGGCGTGACCGTGGTCGTGGTGCTGCTGACGGCGACCATCTTCTCGCTGCTGGGCTTCGTCAACGCGGTGTTCGCACGCAACTTCGACGACATCTCGATCATCCCCACCTTCGTGCTGACGCCGCTGACCTACCTGGGCGGGGTGTTCTATTCGATCAACCTGCTGCCGCCGTTCTGGCAGACCGTGTCGCTGGCCAACCCGGTGCTGCACATGGTCAACTCGTTCCGCTACGGCATTCTAGGGGTGTCGGACATCAGCATTGGCACGGCGATCAGCTTCATGCTGGTCGCCACTGCGCTGCTCTACCTGCTGTGCGTTCGCCTGCTGGTCAGCGGCCGCGGCATGCGTGCGTGAACAGCGGAGCTTGCGCCGGCGCCACTGCCGGCCAATCCACCAGCGCCAGTACAGCAGGGTGGTGAAGTAGGCAGCGATGCCCAGGACCACCCCACATACCACCGAGCCCAGCAGGAACGGCTGCCACAGCGTGGCCAGCTGGTCGGTGATCCAGGCGAAGGTCAGCTCTTCGGGCAGGGTGCGTGGCGGGACCTGCATCAGCCAGGCGCCGGTCATGTAGGTGACGAAGAACACCGGTGGCATGGTCAGGGGGTTGGTCAGCCAGACCAGGCTCACAGCGATCGGCAGGTTGCCACGTACCGGAATCGCCAGCGCGGCTGCCAGCAGCATCTGCATGGGGATGGGAATAAGTGCCGCGAACAGGCCCACCCCCATGGCCCGCGCTACCGAGTGCCGGTTCAGGTGCCAAAGGTTCGGGTCATGCAGCAACTTGCCGAAAAAGCGTAAGGACTTGTGTTCCCTAATGCTGGTCGGATCCGGCATGTAGCGTTTGAACAGTCGGCGCGGCATGTAGGCTCCCGGAGCGTTGATCCGGGCAGTATGCCCTGATTCCCGTTCAGCCTCGTTTAGAGTTTGTGACAATTGTTGAGCAAGCGCTGCCGGCAATTGGGCTATGCCTCAGAAGGTGATTTCGCTTCTGGAGCTCTACCTCATGCGCACAGGGATGTTTGCGCTCGCGCTCGGGCTGTTGTGCCTGGGCTTTTTACCCGTGCTGCCGTCGGTCGGGTGGCTGGTGCTGCTCGCGCTTGGCGGTGGTGTGTGCCTGTTTACCCGCCTGTGGCCGCTGGGCTGTTTCCTGCTGGGCCTGTGCTGGGCCATTGGCTCCGCCCAGGCGGCCCTGGATGATCGCCTGGCAGCCAGGCTGGATGGCCGTACCTTGTGGCTGGAGGGCCGCGTGGTCGGCCTGCCGACGCGCACCGCGCAAGGGGTGCGCTTCGAGCTGCAAGGGGCCCGCTCGCGGCGGGCCGAACTGCCGCAGCGCCTGCAATTGAGCTGGTTCGACGGGCCAGCGCTGCGCGCGGGCGAGCAATGGCGGCTGGCGGTGACCTTGCAGCGCCCGACCGGGTTGCTCAACCCGCACGGGCCGGACCCGGAGGCCCGGTTGCTGGCGCGGCGGGTCGGGGCCAGCGGTACGGTCAAGGCCGGGCAACGGCTGGCACCGGTTGTCGGTGGCTGGCGTGACACCCTGCGCCAGCGCCTGCTGGCAGTGGACGCTCATGGCCGCCAGGCAGCGCTGGTAGCCCTGGTGCTCGGCGACGGCTCCGGCCTGCCCCGGCAGGACTGGCAGACGCTGCAGGCCACCGGCACGGTGCACCTGCTGGTGATTTCCGGCCAGCACATCGGCCTGATCGCCGGCTTGCTGTATGGCCTTGTCGCCGGGTTGGCGCGCTACGGGCTGTGGCCGACCTGGCTGCCCTGGCTGCCCTGGGCGTGTGGCCTGGCCATGGCCGCGGCGCTGGCCTACGGCTGGCTGGCCGGTGCCGGCGTGCCGGTGCAGCGTGCCTGCCTGATGCTGGCCGTGGTGCTGCTCTGGCGTTTGCGCTTTCGTCAACTTGGCGCGACCTTGCCGTTGCTGCTGGCGCTGGTGGCCGTGTTGTTGGTTGAACCGTTGGCCGCGTTGTTGCCTGGTTTCTGGCTGTCGTTCGCGGCCGTGGCCACGCTGGTTTATTGCTTCAGCGCGCGGCTGGGCGGCTGGCGCCCCTGGCAGGCCTGGACGCGCGCCCAATGGGTCATTGCCATTGGTTTGCTCCCGGTGCTGCTGGCCACCGGCTTGCCGGTGAGCCTGAGTGCGCCGTTGGCCAACCTTGTGGCAGTGCCGTGGGTCAGCATCGCGGTGCTGCCGCTGGCGTTGCTGGGGACGTTGCTGCTGCCGCTGGGTGGGTTGGGGGAGGCACTGTTGTGGCTGGCGGGCGGCTTGCTGGACGGGCTGTTCCGGCTGCTGGCGCTGGCGGCGCAGCAGCGCTCCGCGTGGCAGCCGCCAGCTCTGCCGCTGTGGGCCTGGCTGCTGGTCTGCCTGGGCACTTGGCTGTTGCTGTTGCCCCGAGGTGTGCCGCTGCGTGGCCTGGGTGGGGTCATGCTGCTGGCACTGTGGGTGCCGAGGGCGACGGTACCGTTCGGGCAGGTCGAAATCTGGCAACTGGATGTCGGCCAGGGCCTGGCGGTGCTGTTGCGCACCCGGCACCACAACCTGCTGTACGACGCTGGTCCGGCCAGGGGCGAAACCGACCTGGGCGAACGGGTGGTGTTGCCTACCCTGCGTAAGCTCGGGGTGGGTAGCCTTGACCTGATGTTGATCAGTCACGCCCACGCCGACCATGCCGGCGGCGCAGCGGCGATACAACGTGGCTTGCCGGTGCGGCGGACGGTCGGTGGTGAAGCGCTTGAAGAGGTCCCGTTGCAGCCTTGTAGCAGCGGCGAGCAATGGGTGTGGGATGGCGTGCGTTTTTCGCTGTGGCGCTGGGCTGACGGGCAGAGCAGCAACGACCGATCCTGCGTGTTGCTGGTCGAGGCGCAGGGCGAGCGCCTGCTGCTGGCGGGTGACATGGAAGCCGCTGCCGAGCAGGCCTGGTTGGCGGCCACCGACACACCCCGTATCGATTGGTTGCAGGCGCCGCACCATGGCAGCCGGAGTTCCTCAAGCGAGGCTTTCATCCGGGCCACAGCGCCGCGCGGGGTACTGGTTTCGCGAGGCCGTAACAACAGCTTCGGGCACCCCCATGCGCAGGTGGTCGAGCGTTATCGGCGGCATGGGGTGGCGATGCATGACACGGCGGTGGAGGGGGCGTTGCGGTTGGTGTTGGGGCGTCAGGGGGAGGTTGAAAGTGTGCGGGGGCAGCGGCGGTTTTGGCGGGATTCGGCACAGTAGGGTGCAGTGGCTTGCAGGTGCTTGCCTTTATATTTTCAGCGCCTGATACCGAACCCAAGGCATACTCCTCTGCCCCAACAATTCCCTGACCTCCGGCAGATGAGCCCCCGGCGCGCCTATGGTAGAGTGGCGGCCTTTTTCCGAGGGGGCGTTTACTGTGTGGGAATTGGTCAAGTCCGGTGGTTGGATGATGCTGCCGATCATTCTGAGCTCCATCGCCGCCATGGCTATCGTCGTCGAGCGCCTGTGGACCCTGCGCGCCAGTCGCGTCACCCCGCCACACCTGCTGGGCCAGGTCTGGATGTGGATCAAGGACAAGCAACTGACCAGTGACAAGCTCAAGGCCCTGCGCGCCGATTCGCCATTGGGCGAAATCCTTGCCGCCGGCCTGGCCAACTCGCGCCATGGCCGCGAAATCATGAAGGAATGCATCGAGGAAGCCGCCTCGCGCGTCATCCACGAGCTGGAGCGCTACATCAGCACCCTCGGCACCATTGCCGCCATGGCCCCGCTGCTGGGCCTGCTGGGCACCGTGCTGGGCATGATCGACATCTTCAGCGCCTTTATCGGCTCGCAGATGACGGCCAACGCGGCAGTGCTGGCGGGCGGTATCTCCAAGGCCCTGGTCACCACCGCGGCCGGCCTGATGGTCGGTATCCCGGCGGTGTTCTTCCATCGCTTCCTGCTGCGCCGCATCGATGAGCTGGTGGTGGGCATGGAACAGGAAACGATCAAGCTGGTGGAAGTGCTGCAGGGCGACCGTGAAGTGGAAGTGGCCGGAGGCAAGGCGTGAAGTTCCGGCGCAATCGCCAGCGGGAGAACGTCGACATCAACCTGGCGTCGCTGATCGACGTGGTGTTCGTGCTGCTGCTGTTCTTCGTGGTTACCACGACCTTTACCCGCGAGACCCAGCTGCGCGTCGAGCTGCCCGAAGCTACCAGCGCCGAGCCGACGCCGGCCGAGCAGGGCAAGCTGGTGGAAATCACCATCAGCGCCGACGGCGTGTACTCGGTGAACAACCATCTGTTGCCCAAGAGCGACCTGGCCACCCTGAGCGAAGCGATCGAGCGTGAATCAGGCGGCGACAACAAGCTGCCGCTGGCCATCAGCGCCGATGGCAAGACCCCGCACCAGGCTGTAGTCACCGCGATGGATGCCGCCGGCAAGCTCGGCTTCAGCCAGTTGCGCATGACCACGGTCGAGGCGGCTCCGGGCACGCCCTGATGGCCTTCACCGATCGCTTGCTCGCGGCCTGGTACGCCGGGCACCCGGCCCTGGCGCTGCTGCGCCCGCTGGAGGCACTGTACCGTCGCGTGGTCATCCGCAAGCGGGCGCGTTTCGTGCGTGGCGAAAGCGCCAGCTACCGGGCCCCGGTGCCAGTCATCGTGGTCGGCAACATCACCGTGGGCGGTACCGGCAAGACGCCGATGATCCTCTGGCTGATCGAGCACTGCCGCCGGCAGGGCCTCAAGGTCGGCGTGGTCAGCCGTGGCTATGGCGCCAAGCCGCCGCAGCTGCCATGGCGCGTGCAGGCCGACCAGCTTGCCGAGCAGGCCGGCGACGAACCGTTGCTGATCGTGCAGCGCAGCGGCGTGCCGCTGATGATCGACCCCGACCGTTCCCGCGCGGTACAGGCATTGCTGGCCAGCGAACACCTCGACCTGATCCTGTGCGACGACGGCATGCAGCACTATCGCCTGGCGCGCGACCTCGAACTGGTTTTGATCGACGCCGCCCGCGGCCTGGGCAACGGCCGCTGCCTGCCGGCGGGGCCGTTGCGCGAGCCGGCGGAGCGCCTGCGTGACGCAGATGCGGTGCTGTTCAACGGTAGTCGCGAAGACCGCGCCGACGGCTTTGGCTTCTGCCTGCAACCGTCCGCCCTGGTCAACTTGCGCACTGGCGAACGCCGCGGGCTCGACCATTTCCCCGCAGGCCAGCGCCTGCATGCGGTGGCCGGCATCGGCAACCCGCAACGTTTCTTCAATACCCTGCTGGGGCTAAACTGGCAGCCGGTGCCGCATCCCTTTGCCGACCATGCGCGGTTCAGTGCCGAAAGCCTCGCCTTCGCCCCGCCGTTACCACTGGTCATGACCGAGAAGGACGCGGTGAAATGCCGGGCCTTCGCCGCCGACGACTGGTGGTACCTGGGCGTCGAGGCACAGCCTACGGCGGCTTTCAGCGCCTGGTTCGACAACCAGTTGCAACGCTTGCTGCGCAAGCCCTGAGCCCGTTTTCAATTTTCGGCCACCTGGCCTAAAGGAAACCTCCAATGGACACCAAACTGCTCGATATCCTGGCCTGCCCGATCACCAAGGGCCCGCTCAAGCTCAGTGCCGACAAGACCGAGCTGATCAGCAAGGGTGCCGGCCTGGCCTACCCGATCCGCGACGGCATTCCGGTCATGCTGGAAAGCGAGGCACGCACCCTGACCGACGACGAGCGTCTGGACAAATGAGCCTGAACTTCACCGTGGTGATTCCCGCCCGCCTGCGCTCCACGCGTCTGCCGGGCAAGCCGCTGCTGCCGATCGCCGGCAAGCCGATGGTCCAGCATGTGTGGGAACAGGCGCGCAAGAGCAGCGCCGGCCGTGTGGTCATTGCCACTGACGATGCCAGCATCGTCGAGGCCTGCCAGGCCTTTGGCGCCGAGGTGCTGCTGACCCGTGCCGACCACGAATCGGGTACCGACCGCCTGGCCGAGGTGGCCGCGCGCCTGGGCCTGCCGGCCGATGCCATCGTGGTCAACGTGCAGGGCGACGAGCCGCTGATCCCACCGGTAATCATCGATCAGGTGGCAGCCAACCTGGCCGCGCACCCGCAGGCTGGCATCGCTACCCTGGCCGAGCCGATCCATGAGCCGGAAACCGTGTTCAACCCCAATGCGGTCAAGGTGGTCAGTGACAAGCACGGCCTGGCCCTGACCTTCAGCCGCGCACCGCTGCCCTGGGCACGTGATGCGTTCGCCAGCGACCGTGACCAGCTGCCGGCGAGCGTGCCTTACCGCCGTCACATCGGCATGTACGCCTACCGTGTCGGTTTCCTGCAGGACTTCGTCAGCTGGGGGCCGTGCTGGCTCGAGCAGGCTGAATCGCTGGAGCAGCTGCGGGCCCTGTGGCACGGCGTGCGCATTCATGTCGAGGACGCCATCGAGGCGCCTGCCGTGGGCGTGGATACCCCGGAAGACCTGGAGCGCGTACGGCGCTTGCTGGAGGCCTGATGCGCGTTCTGTTCGTCTGCCTCGGCAACATCTGCCGTTCGCCCACGGCCGAAGCCGTGCTGCGCCATCAATTGCAGGCTGCCGGGCTTGCCGAGAAGGTGCAGGTGGCTTCCGCCGGCACGGCTGAGTGGCATGTCGGCAAGGCACCCGACAGCCGTACCTGCAAGGCGGCGCTCGCGCGCGGGTATGACCTTTCGCAGCAGCGCGCCCAGCAAGTCAAGGCGGCGCATTTTGCCGAGTATGACCTGATCCTGGCCATGGACGAGAGCAACCTCAGCCATCTGCGCGCCCTGCGCCCGCACACCGCAACCGGCGAGCTTGACCTGTTCCTGCGCCGCTATGGCGCTGCGCTGGATGAAGTGCCTGACCCGTACTATGGCGGCGCCGACGGCTTCGAGCAGGTGCTCGACCTGGTCGAGGCGGCGTGCCAGGCGCTGGTGCTGGAAATCAAGGGGCGGCTATGACACTGCAGTGGCAGGAGCAGGTATCGCTCAAGCCTTACAACACCTTTGGCATCGACGTGAAGGCGCGCTATTTCAGCCCGGCCCATGACGACCAGGAAGTGCGCCAGGCATTGAGCCAGGCGCAGCAGCACGGCTTGCCGCTGCTGGTGATTGGTGGCGGCAGCAATCTGTTGCTGACCAGGGATATCGACGCCTGGGTATTGCACATGGCCAGTCGTGGCCGGCGCGTGCTCAGTGACGATGGCGAACGCATCGTGGTCGAGGCCGAGGCCGGTGAGCCCTGGCACCCGTTCGTGCAATGGACCCTGGCGCAGGGTTATTGCGGGCTGGAGAACCTCAGCCTGATCCCTGGCACGGTTGGCGCCGCGCCGATGCAGAACGTCGGCGCCTACGGCGTGGAAATCAAGGACGTGTTTGTCGGCCTGACCGCCCTGGACCGCGAGACCGGCGCGCTGCGTGACTTCGGTCTGGCGGAATGTGCGTTCGGGTATCGCGACAGCCTGTTCAAGCGCAACCCTGGGCGCTGGTTGATCCTGCGTGTGCGTTTTGCCTTGAGCCGCACCTTGCACGCCCGCCTGGACTACGGCCCGGTGCGTCAGCGCCTGGTCGAGCAGGGCGTGACCGAGCCGACCGCGCAGGCGATCAGCGAGACGATCTGCAGCATTCGCCGCGAGAAACTGCCAGACCCGGCAGAGCTGGGCAATGCCGGGAGCTTCTTCAAGAACCCGGTGGTAGCGGCGGCGCAGGTGGAGCGTATTCGTGCCCAGTACCCCGGTGTGGTGGCTTATCCCCAGGCCGACGGGCAGGTCAAGCTGGCAGCTGGCTGGCTGATCGAGCAGGCCGGCTGGAAGGGCTATCGCGAGGGCGATTCCGGGGTGCATTGCCTGCAGTCGCTGGTGCTGGTCAACCATGGCCAGGCGAGCGGGGCGCAGATGCATGCGCTGGCGCGGCGGATCCAGGCCGATATCCTGGAGCGCTTCGGCGTCGAACTGGAGATGGAGCCCAACCTCTACTGATACCCTTTGAAGGAGCGGCCTTGTGTTGCGAAGGGCCGCTCCTACAAGGCGTGCAGGCGCTGCCATGTAACAGAAGCCCAAGAAAAAGCCCCGCCAGTTCGCACTGGCGGGGCTTTTTCATTCAGCCTTGGCTATCAACCGTGATGAGGCTTTTGCTCATCGGTGGATTCCAGGGCTGGTTCCTCCGCCTTTGCAGCAGCTTCCTGCGCGGCTTTGGCAGCCGCCTCGGCCTCACGCTTGCGGCGACGCACTTCACGTGGGTCGTTCGGTGCGCGGCCGTTGGCCAGCATGACAGTAGCAGGCTCTGCCGCGACAGGGGCTGCGACCGGTGCCGGCTCGACGACCACCGGGGCTGGCTCTGCGGCTGTTACTGCTGGCTGGGCTTCGACAACCGGCGCAGGCTGCTCGGCAACCGGGGCGGCTTCGACCACGGCCGGAGCCTGTTCGATTTCACCGGCCTCGACGGCAGGCGCTTCGACCGCTGCTTCGGTAACCACTGGCTCGGCAGCAGGCGCGGTATCAACCACTGGTTGCGGAGTGACCTCAACCACTGGCTCGGCGCTTGCCTCGACTGCGGCCACAGGCTCGCTGAACGGTTGCTCGACCACGGGTGCCACTGCAACTTCGTCCGCCTTGGCGGCTGCTTCGGCCTGCGCTGCAGGCTGGGCAGCTTCGCTGTTGTCGGTTTCTGCGGCGGCGACTTCAGCGGTAGCCTGCTCGGCCTGCTGGTTGGCCTGGGCTTCGGCTTCGGCGCTGATGTTGCTGCTGGCAACAGCGGCAGTCACGGCCAGGCCGGCTGCCAGCTCGGCACCCAGCTCGGTGGCCTGATGCGCTTGTGGCTGCTCTTCGTGGCCTTCTTCTTCACTGCCTTCGATCAGCTCGCCATTGACGTTGCGCTGACGCTCGCGACGGTTGCTGCGACGACGCTGGCCACGGGAGCGGCGGCGTGGGCGCTCGCCATCGGCGCCTTCCTGGTCGTCCTGCAGCAGCTCCTCGTTCGGCAGTTGCTCTTCGGCCAGCTCGGCAGCCTGCACGGCCGCTTCTTCGGCTGTGCGTGGCTGGCGCTCTTCGCGTGGCGGGCGTGGGGCGCGTTCTTCGCGTGGTGCACGCTCTTCACGTGGCGCACGGTCTTCACGAGGGGTGCGTTCTTCACGTGGCGCGCGCTCTTCACGCGGAGCACGCTCTTCGCGAGGGGTGCGTTCTTCACGTGGGGCACGCTCTTCACGCGGAGCACGCTCTTCACGTGGTGCGCGTTCCTCGCGTGGTGCACGCTCTTCGCGGGCTACACGTTCTTCACGCGGCTGGCGCTCCTCGCGCTCGGCCGGGGTGGCGTCCAGCGGCTCACGCAGTTCACGTACACGCTCTTCGCCACGGTTGCCACGGCGGTCTTCGCGTGGCTGGCGTGGGGCACGTTCTTCACGCGGTGCACGCTCTTCGCGTGGGGCGCGTTCTTCACGTGGCGCACGCTCTTCGCGCGGTGCACGTTCCTCGCGCGGCTGGCGCTCTTCACGGGGTGCACGCTCGGCACGCTCTTCGCGTGGCTTGCGTTCCTCGTCGCGGCGGCCGTTGCGGTTGCGGCTCTGCTGGCGGCCGTTGCGGCGTTCTTCGTTGCGCGAGCTGCGCTCGGTAGCCGGTTTCTCGGCGGCTGGTGCGACCGGTGCGGCGGCAGGCTCTTCCTTGCCGGCGAACAGGCTGACCAGCGATTTCACCAGGCCCTTGAACAGGCTCGGCTCCGGCGCGCTCGGCGCTGGGGTGGCCGGTGCGGCTGGCTGCGGCTCTTCAACGGCGGTCGGAATCGGCGCGTTGGCGCGTGCCGGGGCGGTTTTCACCGCGGCTTCCTGGCGCACCAAGGTGCGGGTCGCGGTTGGCTGCGGCGCTTCTTCGGCTTCGGCAGCGGCGATTTCGTAGCTGGACTGGTTGCTCAGCACTTCCGGGTTGTCGTCGCGCAGCCGCTGGACTTCGAAGTGCGGGGTTTCCAGGTGGTCGTTCGGCAGGATGATGATGCGTGCACGGGTACGCAGTTCGATCTTGGTGATCGAGTTGCGCTTCTCGTTGAGCAGGAACGCGGCTACCGGGATCGGTACCTGGGCACGCACTTCGGCGGTGCGGTCCTTCAGGGCTTCTTCTTCGATCAGGCGCAGGATGGCCAGCGACAGCGACTCGACATCGCGGATGATGCCGGTGCCGGAGCAACGCGGGCAGACGATGCCGCTGCTTTCGCCCAGCGACGGACGCAGGCGCTGGCGGGACATTTCCAGCAGGCCGAAGCGCGAGATGCGGCCAACCTGGACGCGGGCGCGGTCGGCTTCCAGGCATTCGCGGACGCGTTCTTCCACGGCACGCTGGTTCTTCGCCGGGGTCATGTCGATGAAGTCGATGACGATCAGGCCGCCGATGTCACGCAGACGCAGCTGGCGGGCGATTTCCTCGGCCGCTTCCAGGTTGGTCTGCAGGGCGGTTTCTTCGATGTCGCTGCCTTTGGTCGCGCGCGCCGAGTTGATGTCGATGGACACCAGGGCTTCGGTGGGGTCGATCACGATCGAACCGCCGGACGGCAGGTCGACCACGCGCTGGAAGGCGGTCTCGATCTGGCTTTCGATCTGGAAGCGGTTGAACAGCGGCACGCTGTCTTCGTACAGCTTGACCTTGCTGGCGTACTGCGGCATCACCTGGCGGATGAAGGTCAGCGCTTCTTCCTGGGCATCGATGCTGTCGATCAGCACTTCGCCGATGTCCTGGCGCAGGTAGTCGCGGATGGCACGGATGATGACGTTGCTTTCCTGGTAGATCAGGAACGGCGCGGCGCGGTCCTGGGACGCTTCCTTGATGGCGGTCCACAGCTGCAGCAGGTAATCGAGGTCCCACTGCATTTCTTCGCTGCTGCGGCCAAGGCCTGCGGTGCGCACGATCAGGCCCATGTCGCCCGGTACGGTCAGGCCGTTCAGGGCTTCGCGCAGTTCGTTGCGTTCCTCGCCTTCGATGCGGCGGGAGATGCCACCGGCGCGCGGGTTGTTGGGCATCAGCACCAGGTAGCGGCCGGCCAGGCTGATGAAGGTGGTGAGGGCGGCGCCTTTGTTGCCGCGCTCTTCCTTCTCGACCTGGACGATGACTTCCTGGCCTTCGCTCAGCACTTCCTTGATATTGACCCGCCCTTCGGGGGCCTTCTTGAAGTATTCGCGGGAGATTTCTTTCAGCGGCAGGAAGCCGTGACGTTCGGAGCCGAAGTCGACGAAGGCGGCTTCGAGGCTGGGTTCGATGCGGGTGATCTTGCCTTTGTAGATGTTGGCCTTTTTCTGCTCACGCGCGCCGGACTCGATGTCCAGGTCGTAGAGACGTTGGCCGTCCACCAGGGCTACACGCAACTCTTCGGGTTGAGTTGCGTTAATCAGCATTCTTTTCATGTTGTACCGTCGGTTTCCGGGCTGCCGGAAACGGCGTTCGGCACACACGACGTCTCATGGTCGGTGCCAAGGTGCGCAAAGGGTGGCCGGGCCACCCCCGTGTCGAGCAACGTTCGGCACCAGCCGGTTGCCCAGCCTGCCGTTGTCGCGACGACGCGTCCTGTTTGCTGCGGTGCCAACAAGGCCCCGGTGGCTTCGAATTGGAATCCGAATCAACCAAGCGGGCCTTGTGCACTCAGTCAGGAGGAGGAATCAACCTTCAGCCGTGGACGCCCGGGGGCATCTGTTCAGGACCTTATCCGCTCGCCAGCCGTCAGTGGGCTGGTGGCCGGACGCGGTGCTACACGGTCCGAGGGCTGTGCATCTCCACCCTGCACGTATCCCTGATAATTCGGGTGCTGCCGCGCGCTGAATCCGCAACGGGTTGCATTTTTCGCCAGCGCAGGTTCTGCGCTGGCGCCATTCATGTCCAAGGCAGGTATTTCCGAAGCATTCGCCGGGCGTTGCGTGGAAGCGACGGGCGGGCAGAGGTGCAGCGAAAAGAATCGGGTAAGCAGGTGAAACACCGCACTTGTCGTTTTTTTTCGGTCTTCTCTACACGGCGCTGGTGGCGATTCCAGGCAATTCGGTAAACTGGCGAAAACCCCGTAGGACGGCCTCGCGTCCTGGAGAATTGCGTTGGTCAGGGACCGGCAACGAGCCTGGTGCCACTGGCCTGCCGCTTTTGGCGGCGTTCGCGACTATAGCAGCAATGATTAAGTGCTTCAATTCCATAAAAAATTGTTATGATCCCGCCATGACGACCAATACCCCTCCGACTTCCGGCGTTCAGCTGATCGAAGTCGCGCCGGAACTTGCCGGCCAACGCATCGACAATTTCCTTATCACGGCCCTCAAGGGCGTGCCCAAGACGCTGGTCTACCGCATCCTGCGCAAAGGTGAAGTGCGGGTCAACAAGGGCCGCGTCAAGCCGGAATACAAGATCCAGGCTGGCGACATCGTGCGGGTACCGCCTGTCCGCCTGCCCGAGCGCGACGAGCCGGCGCCGGTGGCCCAGGGCCTGCTGCAGCGCCTGGAAGCCGCCATCGTCTATGAAGACAAGGCGCTGATCGTGATGAACAAGCCGGCCGGCATCGCCGTGCACGGCGGCAGCGGCCTGAGCTTTGGCGTGATCGAGGCACTGCGCCAGCTGCGCCCGGATGCCAAGGAGCTGGAACTGGTGCATCGCCTGGACCGCGACACCTCCGGCCTGCTGATGATCGCCAAGAAACGCAGCATGCTGCGCCACCTGCATGCCGCACTGCGCGGTGATGGGGTCGACAAGCGCTACATGGCGCTGGTGCGTGGCCATTGGCCGACTTCGAAGAAGCAGGTCAGCGCGCCGTTGCTCAAGAGCAACCTGCGTTCCGGCGAGCGCATGGTCGAGGTCAACGATGAAGGCAAGGAGGCCTTGACCCTGTTCCGCGTGCTGCGCCGCTTTGGCGAGTTCGCCACTATTGTGGAGGCACGCCCGGTCACCGGTCGCACCCACCAGATTCGCGTGCACACCCTGCATGCCGGGCATATGATCGCCGGCGACAGCAAGTACGGCGACGAAGACTTCAGTCGCGAAATTCGCGAGCTGGGTGGCAAGCGCCTGTTCCTGCACGCTTATGCGCTGACCGTGCCGCTGCCGGACGGTGGCGAGCTGAAGCTCGAGGCGCCGGTGGATGAGGTGTGGGCCAGAACCGTTGAGCGTCTGAGTGCGTCCTGACCTATGAAAAAGGGCTATGAGCTACTGATCTTCGACTGGGATGGCACGCTGGCCGACTCCATCGGGCGCATCGTCGAGGCCATGAACGCCGCCGCCGAGCGTGCCGGTGAGGGGCAAAGCAGCGATGATGCGATCAAGGGCATCATCGGCCTGGCCCTGGGCGAGGCGATCCACACCCTGTACCCGCACCTGGTGCCTGCGCAAGTCGAAAGCTTCCGTCAGCACTATGCCGATATCTACATGGCCCTGGATCAGCAGCCCTCGCCGCTGTTCGATGGCGTGGTGGAGTCGCTGGATGCCTTCCGTGCCGAGGGTTACCGCCTGGCGGTGGCCACCGGCAAGGCGCGCCGTGGGCTGGACCGGGTGCTCAAGGCCAATGGGCTGGAGCAGTTCTTCGACATCACCCGCGCAGCCGACGAGACCCGCGGCAAGCCGCACCCGCGCATGCTCGAGGAAATTCTCGGCCATTGCGCTGTCGAACCGGGGCGCGCGCTGATGGTTGGCGATTCGGCGTTTGACCTGCAGATGGCCAGCAATGCCGGCATGCATTCGGCGGCCGTAGGCTATGGCGCCATGTCGCTGCAGGCGCTGGCCGAGTTCGGGCCGCAGGTGTGCCTCGATCACTTTTCCCAGTTACGCGAGTGGCTGGGCGGTTCCGTAATCCCTTTTCCAAGGTAGGTAAGCATGGCAGACGAATGGAAAGCTCCTGAGGCCGAACCCGAGGAGCGCGAAGCGCGCAAAAGCTGGCAGTTGCTGGAAAAGACCCTGCTGGCGAACGTTCAGGAACATCGCCGGTCGCGCCGCTGGGGGATCTTCTTCAAGCTGCTGACCTTCGTCTACCTGTTCGGCATCCTGGCGTTGTTCACGCCGCTGATGGACATGGACAAGGCCGCGTCGCGCAGTGTCAGCCACACCGCGCTGGTCGAGGTGCGCGGGATGATTGCCGATCAGGAACCCGCCAGCGCCGACAATATCGTCAAAAGCCTGCGCGAGGCGTTCAGGGACGGCAAGACCAAGGCCGTGGTAATGCGCATCAACAGCCCGGGTGGCAGCCCGGTGCAGGCGGGCTATGTGTATGACGAAATCCGCCGTCTGCGTGCCGAGTACCCGGCCATCAAGCTGTACGCGGTCATCGCGGACCTGGGGGCTTCCGGTGCCTACTACATCGCCAGTGCGGCGGACGAGATCTACGCCGACAAGGCCAGCCTGGTGGGTTCCATCGGGGTGACTGCGGCGGGTTACGGCTTTGTCGGTACCATGGAGAAGCTGGGTGTCGAGCGGCGTGCCTATACCTCGGGCGAGCACAAGGCCTTCCTCGACCCGTTCTCGCCGGAAAAGCCCGACGAGACCCGGTTCTGGCAGGGGGTGCTGGATACCACCCACAAGCAATTCATCGCCATGGTCAAGCAGGGGCGTGGCGAACGCCTGAAGGACAGGGAGCACCCGGAGCTGTTCAGCGGCCTGGTCTGGTCGGGTGAGCAGGCCAAGGAGCTGGGGCTGGTCGATGGGCTCGGCAGTGCCAGCTACGTGGCGCGCGAGATCGTCGGCGAGAAAGAGCTGGTGGATTTCACCGTACAGGAATCGCCGCTCGACCGTTTCTCCAAGCGCGTAGGGGCCAGCGTGGCCGAGCACCTGGCGATGTGGATGGGGTTCCAGGGGCCGCAATTGCGCTGAACGAGATTGTCGGGGCCGCAATGCGGCCCCAAAGCCTCAAGGGATGACCACGCCTTCCTTGGTCAACATATCCACCAGCCGAATCAAAGGCAGCCCAATCAGGCTGGTCGCATCACACCCGTGCGTGCTCTGGAACAGGCTCACCCCCAGCCCCTCCGCCTTGAAGCTGCCAGCGCAATCCAGCGGCTGCTCTGCTGCCACATAGCGCTCCACCTGCTCGCGGCTCAGTTCACGCAAGGTCACGGTAAACGGCACGCAGTCCACCTGGCATGCTCCCGTGGCGCTGTTCAGCAATGCCAGCCCGGTCAGAAAGCTCACTTGTTGCCCGCTGCATTCCAGCAGTTGCTCGCAGGCGCGCTCGAAGGTGTGCGGCTTGCCCAGTACCTGTTCGCCCAGCACCGCAACCTGGTCCGAACCAATGATCAGGTGCGCGGGGTGACTGCCCGCCAGCGCTTCTGCCTTTTGCCTGGCCAGGCGGCGCACCAGCTCTGCCGCCGGTTCGCCATTCAGGCGCTGTTCGTCTATGTCAGGGCTTGCCCAGGTGAAAGGCAGGCGCAGGCGTGCGAGCAGTTCGCGGCGATAGGCAGAGCTGGAAGCCAGTAGCAGGGGAAGCATGGTAGACTCCTGAATCGGTTGAACCAAATTCTATCACGCACGATGCCGCCGAATTTCCTTTGACAGGGGCGGGGGGCATCCCTAGAATGCTGCGCCTATGTTGAATGACCCGATTCCACCTCACGTTGACCCGCGCAAATTGGCTGATCGTGGCGTAACCCTCAACGGTTCGCTGCAACTCGCTGATTTGGAAAGACTCTGCGACCCGCTTTCCGACAATGTCGGTACGGTGCAGGCGAAGTTCGATTTTGAACGAGATGAACAGCACGTGGTGGTTATCCACAGCGAGCTGGACGTCGAGGTCAAGATGGTTTGCCAGCGTTGTCTTGAGCTGGTCACCCTGCCGATCCACAGCGAATGCACATACGCCGTGGTGAAGGAGGGTGCGAATACCCAGTCGTTGCCGAAAGGCTATGACGTGCTGGAACTGGGCGAAGATCCATTGGATCTGCAGGCATTGATCGAGGAAGAGCTTCTGCTCGCCTTGCCGATCGTGCCTGCTCACCATCCGGAAGAATGCCAGCAGCCGGCGGGCGCAGACGAGCCCGAATCGAGCAAGGACGAGGTATCGCGGTCCAACCCGTTCAGTGTTTTGGCGCAGTTAAAGCGTGACCCAAACGTTTAGGAGTTAATCAATTATGGCTGTTCAGCAGAACAAAAAATCCCGCTCTGCCCGTGACATGCGCCGTTCGCACGACGCCCTGTCGGAAAACGCGCTGTCGGTAGAGAAAACCACCGGTGAAGTACACCTGCGCCACCACGTTTCGCCAGAAGGCGTATACCGTGGTCGCAAAGTGATCGACAAGGGCGCTGACGAGTAATCCTTGTCCGCTCAGATCATCGCGATCGACGCAATGGGCGGGGACTTCGGTCCCCGCAGCATTGTCCAGGCTAGCATTGCCTGCCTTTCGGCTACTCCCTCGCTGCACCTGACCCTCGTCGGTCAACCCTCCCTCCTTGAAGATCTTGTCAGCGGCCTTGCGGCTGCGGATCGCGCGCGTCTGCAGATTGTGGCCGCCAGCGAGGTGGTCGGCATGGACGAGCGGCCCTCCCAGGCGTTGCGCGGCAAGCCCGATTCGTCGATGCGCATTGCTCTCGAACTGGTGCGCGATGGCAAGGCCCAGGCCTGCGTCAGTGCTGGCAACACCGGCGCGCTGATGGCGCTGTCGCGTTTCGTGCTCAAGACCCTGCCGGGGATCGATCGGCCTGCCATGGTGGCGGCGATCCCGACCCAGTCTGGCTATTGTCAGCTGCTCGACCTGGGGGCCAACGTCGACTGCAGCGCCGAAAACCTCTATCAGTTCGCCGTGATGGGCTCGGTGGCCGCGCAGGCGTTGGGTGTGCACAGGCCGCGTGTGGCGCTGCTGAACATCGGCACCGAAGACATCAAGGGCAACCAGCAGGTCAAGTTGGCGGCCAGCCTGCTGCAGAATGCTCGCGGGCTCAACTACGTCGGCTTCGTCGAAGGCGATGGGTTGTATCGTGGCGAGGCCGATGTGGTGGTCTGCGACGGGTTTGTTGGCAATATCCTGCTCAAGTCCAGCGAAGGCTTGGCAACCATGATCGGTGCACGCATCGAGCAGTTGTTCAAGGGTGGCCTGTTGTCGCGGGCCGCTGGCGCCATGGCGATGCCGCTGCTCAAGCGCCTGCAGGCCGATCTGGCGCCGGCGCGGCACAATGGGGCAAGCTTCCTCGGGTTGCAGGGCATCGTCATCAAGAGCCATGGCTCGGCGGGCGTGCAGGGCTTCCAGAGTGCCATACAGCGGGCGTTGATCGAGATCCAGGAAAACCTGCCGCAGCGCTTGCACGGGCGGCTGGAGGACCTGTTGCCTTGACGTGTACCGGCCCCTGCGTGGGGTACCCCCGCGCAGGGGCCGGTACAGGCTGACAAAGACTTTAGGCATATCGCCGATGAAGTGCTTAAATGTGACCGCTTGGTCCGCGTCTCCATCCAAGCTTTCAGATTCCGCGCCTGGCCCAGGGCCTGGCGCACCCTATCCGACGACAAGATCATAAGGGCTTGTTCAATGTCTGCATCTCTCGCATTCGTCTTTCCCGGTCAAGGTTCCCAGTCGCTGGGCATGCTCGCCGAGCTCGGCGCCGAGAAGCCAGTGATCATCGAAACCTTCAAGGAAGCTTCCGAGGCACTCGGTTACGACCTGTGGAAGCTGGTCCAGGAAGGCCCGGAAGAGCAACTCAACCAGACCGACAAGACCCAGCCGGCCATTCTCACCGCGTCCATTGCGCTGTGGCGCCTGTGGCTGGAAGAAGGCGGCGCACAGCCCGCTTTCGTTTCCGGTCACAGCCTGGGTGAATACAGTGCCCTGGTCGCTGCGGGCAGCATCAGCCTGAAAGACGCCGTGCGCCTGGTCGAACGTCGTGGCCAGCTGATGCAGGAAGCCGTGCCGGCCGGGCATGGCGCCATGGCCGCCATTCTTGGCCTGGACGACGCCGTGGTGGTTGAGATCTGCGCCGAAGCGGCCGAAGACGAGGTGGTCAGCGCGGTCAACTTCAACTCGCCAGGCCAGGTGGTCATCGCCGGCAACAAGGCCGCGGTGGACCGTGCCATGGAGCTGTGCAAGGCCAAGGGTGCCAAGCGCGCCCTGCCACTGGCGGTCAGCGTACCGTCGCACTGCGCGCTGATGAAGCCGGCTGCCGAGCGCTTTGCCGACTCGGTCAACGCCATCGAATGGAAGGCCCCGCAGATCCCGGTCGTGCAGAACGTCACCGCTGCCGTCGCCGCTGATCTCGACGCCCTCAAGCAGGACCTGCTGGCGCAGCTGTACCAGCCGGTGCGCTGGGTCGAATGCGTGCAGACCCTGGCGGCCAACGGTGCCGTCAACCTGGTCGAGTGCGGCCCCGGCAAGGTGCTGGCCGGCCTGAACAAGCGTTGCGCCGACGGTGTGACCACCTACAACCTCAACACCCCTGACGCCGTCGCCGCCACCCGCGCGGCGCTGGCCTGATTTGGAGAAGCTTGCATGAGCCTGCAAGGTAAAGTTGCACTGGTCACCGGCGCCAGCCGTGGCATTGGCCAGGCCATCGCCCTCGAGCTGGGTCGCCAGGGTGCGACCGTGATCGGTACCGCCACTTCGGCTTCCGGCGCCGAGCGCATCGCGGCCACCCTGAAAGAGCACGGTATCACCGGTACCGGCATGGAACTGAACGTGACCAGCGCGGAGTCGGTCGAGGCTGTGCTGGCCGCCATCGGCGAACAGTTCGGCGCGCCTGCCATCCTGGTCAACAACGCCGGCATCACCCGTGACAACCTCATGCTGCGCATGAAGGACGACGAGTGGTTCGACGTGATCGATACCAACCTGAACAGCCTCTACCGTCTGTCCAAGGGCGTGCTGCGTGGCATGACCAAGGCGCGTTGGGGTCGTATCATCAGCATCGGCTCGGTCGTCGGTGCCATGGGTAACGCCGGCCAGGCCAACTACGCGGCCGCCAAGGCGGGCCTCGAAGGTTTCAGTCGCGCCCTGGCGCGTGAAGTGGGCTCGCGTGGCATCACCGTCAACTCGGTGACCCCGGGCTTCATCGATACCGACATGACCCGCGAACTGCCGGAAGCGCAGCGTGAAGCCCTGCAGACCCAGATCCCGCTGGGCCGCCTGGGCCAGGCCGACGAAATCGCCAAGGTGGTTTCGTTCCTGGCATCCGACGGCGCAGCCTACGTCACCGGCGCTACCGTGCCGGTCAACGGCGGGATGTACATGTAACACTGCAACTCAATGTGACGGATTTCGTAAAAAAAGAGTCATACTGCGAGCCTAAAATCCGTTATAAAGCTGCAACCAGATTCCAGGCAGCGGGTACGGTGACTGGCCTGAAAGTGCGTTTAGCTTGAAAAGCGAACGTCTTTCTATAAAATTAGCCACCGGCCAGCTGCCTGACATATATCCATTAGGAGTAAACCTAGGTATGAGCAACATCGAAGAACGCGTCAAGAAAATCGTCGCCGAGCAACTGGGCGTCAAGGAAGAGGAAGTGACTCTCGAGAAGTCCTTCGTCGATGACCTGGGTGCCGATTCGCTTGACACCGTTGAGCTGGTGATGGCTCTGGAAGAGGAATTCGAGACCGAAATCCCTGACGAAGAAGCCGAGAAGATCACTACCGTTCAAGCTGCCGTAGACTACGTCAAAGCCCACCAGGCCTAAGACGCTCTAGTCGACGCTACTTGTCGGGGAAAACCGCACTGCCTTCGCCGGCGTGCGGTTTTTTCTTTGCGAGCGCCCGTGTTTTCCAGGCTGCCTCGTTCACCGCGCACCAAGAGCCTGTTGCCATTCCATTCCTGCGCTTGAATGCAATGGCAAGAGACTCTGTTATTAGAAAAGGAGAGTACTGTGTCGCGTAGACGCGTCGTGGTCACCGGTATGGGTATGCTGTCGCCACTGGGTACCGATGTACCGAGCACCTGGCAGGGCATTCTGGCTGGCCGCAGTGGCATCGGTCCGATCGAACACACGGACCTGTCTGCCTACTCCACCCGTTTTGGCGGCTCGGTGAAAGGCTTCGAGGTCGAGCAATACCTGTCGGCCAAAGAGGCCCGCAAGCTCGACCTGTTCATCCAGTACGGCCTGGCGGCCGGTTTCCAGGCAGTGCGTAATGCCGGCCTGGAGGTCACCGACGCCAACCGCGAGCGTATCGGCGTGGCCATGGGCTCGGGTATCGGTGGCCTGACCAACATCGAGGAAACCAGCCGTACCCTGCACGACTCGGGGCCGCGGCGCATTTCGCCGTTCTTCGTGCCAGGCTCGATCATCAACATGATCTCCGGCTTCCTGTCGATCCACCTGGGCCTGCAGGGGCCGAACTATGCCATCGCCACGGCGTGCACCACCGGCACGCACTGCATCGGCATGGCCGCGCGCAACATTGCCTACGGTGAAGCCGACGTGATGATCGCCGGTGGCGCCGAAATGGCTGCCTGCGGCCTGGGCATGGGCGGTTTCGGTGCCTCGCGTGCACTGTCCACCCGCAACGATGAGCCAAGCCGGGCCAGCCGTCCGTGGGACAAGGGCCGTGACGGCTTCGTGCTGTCTGACGGTGCCGGTGCCTTGGTGCTTGAAGAGCTGGAGCACGCCAAGGCGCGCGGCGCGACCATCTATGCCGAGCTGGTCGGCTTCGGCATGAGCGGTGATGCCTACCACATGACATCGCCGCCGGACACCGGTGAAGGCGCTGCCCGCTGCATGGCCAACGCCCTGCGCGATGCCGGCATCCAGCCGGAAGAGGTCAGCTACATCAACGCCCATGGCACCTCGACGCCGGCAGGCGACGTGGCCGAAGTGGCGGCGATCAAGCGCGTGTTCGGTGAGCATGCCTACAAGCTGGCGGTCAGCTCGACCAAGTCGATGACCGGCCACCTGCTGGGCGCTGCCGGTGCGGTGGAAGCGATCTTCAGCGTCCTGGCCATCAACAGCCAGATGGCGCCGCCGACCATCAACCTGGACGAGCCGGACGAAGGTTGCGACCTCGACTTCGTGCCGCACCAGGCGCGCAGCATGCCGATCGACGTGGTGCTGTCCAACTCGTTCGGTTTCGGCGGGACCAACGGTTCGCTGGTATTCCGCCGGTTCGCCGGTTGATGCACAGCTGGATCGACGGCCAGCCCGCAGCTGCAGTCAACCTGCAGAACCGCGGCCTGGCCTACGGCGATGGCCTGTTCGAGACCATCGCCGTGCACGGTGGCCGGCCCAGCCTGCTGGATGGCCACCTCGCCCGCCTGGCGCTGGGTTGCCAGCGTCTGTCCATCAATGCCGACCTGGCACGGGTGCGCGACGAACTCCTGCGCTATGCCAGCCAGCTTGGTGATGGCGTTGCCAAACTCATCCTTACCCGGGGCGATAGCCAGCGCGGCTATGCCCCGATTGCCGATGCCGTGCCACGGCGTATCCTGCAGGGCAGCCCGTTGCCCAGCTATCCTGTGGAACATGCCGAGCAGGGTGTGCGGCTGTTCCTGTGCCAGACCCGGCTTGGCGAGCAACCCCTGCTGGCCGGGTTGAAACACCTCAACCGCCTGGAGCAGGTGCTGGCCCGTGCCGAATGGCAGGACAGCGAACATGCCGAAGGCTTGATGCGGGACGGGCACGGCAGGCTGATCGAAGGGGTGTACAGCAACCTGTTCCTGGTGCGCGACGGCCAGCTGTTCACGGCTGACCTCAGCCGTTGCGGTGTCGCCGGCGTCATGCGCGCGGCACTGCTGCAAGAGGCCGTGCGGCTGGGCATTCCGGCGCAGGTCTGCGACCTGCCGTTCGAGGCGCTGGAGCAGGCAGATGAAGCATTTGTTTGCAATAGCGTCTACGGTGTCTGGCCTGTGCGTGGTGTAGCCGCGCTAAACTGGTCGCCGGGCCCGCTCACTCGTAAACTGCAGGCCGTTGCCCGTACGTTACTGGAAACCTGAATTCGTGAGACGCAAATTCCTGCTGCTGCTGGAAATGAGCCTGATCCTCGCCGGCCTGGCCGTGGGCTGGTCGGCCTGGAAGGTCAACTCGGTGCTGGAGCAGCCCTTGCACGTGACGCAGGAACGCCTGCTCGACGTGCCCAATGGTACCAACCCCAACCGCATGTTCTATCGCATGCAAAGCGAAGGGTTGCTGGACGACGCCGTCTGGTTGCGCCTGTACTGGCGCTTCAACATGGCCGGCACGCCTTTGCACACCGGTGAGTACCGCCTGACCCCCGGCATGACCGTCGAGCAGCTGTTCGATGCCTGGCGGCGGGCCGACGTGGTCCAGTACAACCTGACCCTGGTCGAAGGCTGGACCTTCCGTCAGGTGCGTAGCGCCGTGGCCAGGCATGAAAAGATCAAGCACACCCTGGATGGCCTGTCGGATGCCGAAGTCATGGACCGGCTCGGCCATACCGGCGTGTTCCCTGAGGGGCGCTTCTTCCCCGACACCTACCGCTTCGTGCGCGGCATGAGTGACGTCGAGCTGCTGCAGCAGGCATACATGCGCCTGGATGAAGTGCTGGCCAAGGAGTGGGCAGAGCGCGCCACCGATCTGCCGTACCGCGACCCGTACCAGGCCCTGATCATGGCCTCGCTGGTGGAGAAGGAAACCGGTATCCCCCAGGAGCGCGGGCAGATTGCCGGCGTCTTCGTGCGGCGCCTGCGCCTGGGCATGATGCTGCAGACCGACCCGACGGTGATCTATGGCATGGGTGAACGCTACAACGGCAAGATCACCCGCGCCGACCTGCGCGAGCCAACGCCGTACAATACCTACACCATGACCGGCCTGCCGCCGACGCCGATCGCCATGGTCGGCCGCGAGGCGATTCATGCGGCGCTCAACCCGTCCGATGGCACCAGCCTGTACTTCGTCGCCCGTGGCGATGGCAGCCACGTATTCTCCGACGACCTCGACGACCACAACTCGGCGGTGCGCGAGTTTCAGCTCAAGCGCCGTGCCGACTACCGTTCCAGCCCTGCGCCACAGCCCCAGCCAGGTGCCGACGAGGCCGCCGCGCCCGAAGCGCCGGCGGTGGATGAGCCGGCGGAGCAGCCAGCGCCCGATCAGCCGCCTGCACAGGATGCCCCTGTCGGCGGCGCGCAAGCGGCGGAACGGCCGACGCCTGACGAACAACATTAAGGACTGCCTGTGAGCGGCTTGTTTATTACTTTGGAAGGCCCCGAAGGCGCGGGCAAGAGCACCAACCGTGACTACCTGGCCGCGCGCCTTCGCGAGCACGGCCTGGACGTGGTGCTGACCCGTGAACCTGGTGGTACACCGCTGGCTGAGAAGGTGCGTGAATTGCTGTTGGCGCCCAGCGATGAAAGCATGGCGGCCGACACCGAACTGCTGCTGGTGTTCGCTGCTCGTGCCCAGCACCTGGCCCAGGTGATCCGCCCGGCGCTGGCCCGCGGGGCTGTGGTGTTGTGTGATCGCTTTACCGATGCCACCTATGCCTATCAGGGCGGCGGCCGCGGTCTGCCTGTGGAGCGTATCGCCAGCCTGGAGCAATTCGTCCAGGGTGACCTGCGCCCGGACCTGACCCTGGTCTTCGACCTGCCGGTCGAAGTGGGCCTGGCTCGCGCCGCGGCGCGCGGCCGTCTTGACCGTTTCGAGCAGGAAGGCCAGGCGTTCTTCGAAGCGGTGCGCCAGGCTTACCTGCAGCGCGCCCAGCGTGCGCCACAGCGCTACAACCTGCTGGACGCAGCCCAGCCTCTGGCCACCGTGCAGCGCGCCATCGATGCGCTGCTGCCTGGTATCGTGGAGCGATGCCGTGGCTGAGGCCTTTCCCTGGCAGCAGGCTCTCTGGCAACAACTGGCTGGCCGCAGCCAGCACGCTCACGCATACCTGCTGCATGGGCCGCAGGGTATCGGCAAACGAGCCCTGGCCGAGCGCCTCATGGCGTATCTGCTGTGCCAGCAGCCCCAAGGCCTGGAGGCCTGTGGCGGATGCAAGTCCTGCCTGTTGCTGAAGGCCGGCAGCCACCCGGACAATTTTGTCCTCGAGCCCGAGGAAGCCGACAAGCCGATCAAGGTCGACCAGGTGCGCGATCTGGTGGCTTTCGTGGTGCAGACAGCACAGCAGGGTGGGCGCAAGGTAGTGCTGATCGAACCGGTGGAAGCGATGAACATCAACGCCTCCAACGCCCTGCTCAAGAGCCTCGAAGAGCCTTCCGGCGATACCGTGCTGCTGCTGGTTTCCCATCAGCCCAGTCGCTTGCTGCCTACCATCAAGAGCCGCTGCCAGCAGGTTGCCTGCCCGCAGCCCAGCCTGGCGCAGAGCCGGGCCTGGCTGGCGAGTGCGCTACCTGACAGTGACGAGGCCGAGCGTGATGAATTGCTGACGCTGGCTGCCGGCTCACCGTTGCTGGCAGTCAGCCTGCAGGCGCAAGGCGTGCGCGAGCAGCGGGCCCTGGTGACCGACGGGGTGAAGAAGCTGCTCAAGCAGCAGCAATCGCCCAGCCAGCTGGCCGAGGCCTGGAACAACGTGCCGCTGTTGCTGCTGTTCGACTGGTTCTGCGATTGGGCGCAGCTGATCTTGCGCTACCAATTGACCCAGGACGAGGAGGGGCTAGGCTTGGCCGATATGCGCAAGGTAGTGCAGTACCTGGCGCAGAAGAGCCGTCAGGCCAAGGTGCTGGAGGTGCAGGCGTGGCTCCTGGAGCAACGCCAGAAGGTGCTAGGCAAGGCCAACCTCAATCGCGCCCTGTTGCTTGAGTCGCTGCTGGCACACTGGCTGCAATTGCCGGGCGCCCGCTGATTTTCATTTTTCCATGTGTGCCGTCATCCCATGCTCGTAGATTCCCATTGCCACCTTGACCGGCTTGACCTCAGCGCTCACCAGGGCTCTCTCGATGCTGCCTTGCAGGCGGCGCGTGAGCGCGGGGTCGGGCATTTCCTGTGTATCGGCGTCAGTGCCGAAAATGCCGGCGCGGTGAAGGCGCTGAGTGAGCGGTATGCTGATGTCGACTGTTCGGTGGGCGTGCACCCGTTGGACCTGGCCCCAGGCGAAACCCCGGCGCTGGAATGGCTGCTGCGCGAGCTGGCCCACCCGCATGTGGTGGCGATTGGCGAAACCGGGCTGGATTACCACTACGAGCCGGAGGCTGCCGAGCTGCAGCAGGCTTCGTTCCGCCTGCACCTGGAGGCTTCGCGGCAGACCGGCAAGCCGGTGATCGTGCATACCCGCGCGGCGCGCGCCGACACCCTGGCGCTGCTGCGCGAGGCTGCTCTGCCGCAGGCGGGGGTGTTGCACTGCTTCACCGAAGACTGGGCGATGGCCAAGGCTGCGCTGGACCTGGGGTATTACATCTCGCTCTCTGGCATCGTCACATTCCGTAATGCCGATGCCCTGCGTGAGGTGGCGCGGCAAGTTCCGGTCGATCGGCTGCTGGTGGAAACCGATTCGCCGTATCTGGCGCCGATCCCGCATCGCGGCAAGCCGAACCTGCCACAGTACGTGCGCGAGGTAGCGGAGTATGTGGCGTCGTTGCGCGGGGCCAGTTATGAGCAGTTGGCCGAACAGACCACGGCCAACTTCAAGCGCTTGTTCCCGCTGGCACGCGTGGCTTGATTCACAAAGGGTAGGGGCCCGTTGCCCACCCTCATGCCCCCTGCAAGCGCACAAAAAAAACCCGGGTTCTGGGGGGGGAATCCGGGTTAAGACCATTAGGAGTAAAACAAAGGTACGCGGTCCCTGAGCACCTTTATCGGCGCGCCACTTGGGGGGGATGCGCCGCGCCAACACTTGAAGTATTGGCCAGGTTTGGCGCAGTGCCAGTGCCTGTTGGTCGTTTTTTAAACAGATTTGGAATACGCCGGCGTTTCATTCCTCCCGCAGCGCATGGCTGTATGCATCATGAAACATAGACATGCGTGGATGATCCGTGCAATTTGCCGCAAGTTAGGCATAATAAACCGCTTCGATTGTCATCCAGTCCTTCCTATGCAGAAAGAACCTCGTAAGGTCCGTGAGTTTCGCCGTCGCGAACAGGAAATCCTCGATACCGCGCTCAAACTGTTCCTTGAACAGGGTGAAGACAGCGTCACCGTCGAGATGATCGCCGACGCCGTGGGCATCGGCAAAGGCACGATCTACAAGCACTTCAAGTCCAAGGCGGAGATCTACCTGCGCCTGATGCTCGACTACGAGCGCGACCTGAACGCGCTGTTGCATTCGGCCGACGTTGACCGCGACAAGGAAGCCCTGTCGCGCGCCTACTTCGAGTTCCGCATGCGCGATCCGCAGCGTTACCGGCTGTTCGACCGTCTGGAAGAAAAGGTGGTCAAGGGCAACCAGGTACCGGAAATGGTCGAGCAGTTGCACAGCATCCGTGCTTCCAACTTCGACCGCCTGACCCAGCTGATCAAGGGCCGTATCAGCGAAGGCAAGCTCGAAGACGTGCCGCCGTATTTCCACTACTGCGCTGCCTGGGCGCTGGTGCATGGCGCCGTGGCGCTGTACCACTCGCCGTTCTGGAGCAACGTGCTGGAGGACCAGGAAGGCTTCTTCCAGTTCCTCATGGACATTGGCGTACGCATGGGCAACAAGCGCAAACGCGACCCGGAACCCTCGAACTGAAGCATTTCGAGGAGGCCACCTGAAACCGGCATCAGGTGGGGGGGCTTGCAAAAACCTGATTTATGAGTCAGGTTTTGTCGGCCCCATCACCCATGCCGGAGTCATTCATGATCGTCGATCGTCAAGGCAGGCGATTTCGCAACCTGCGTGTCAGCCTGACGGCTGCCTGCAATTATGCCTGCACCTACTGCGTCCCCGACGGCAAGCGCCTGGTGGCGGCGCAGGACGAGTTGCCGGCAGCTTCTCTGGCCCGTGGCGTCGCCTACCTTATCGAGGCGGCTGGCATCGAGCGCTTGCGTATCACTGGCGGTGAGCCACTGGTCAGCCCGCGTCTGGAGAACTTTCTGGCTGCCGTGGCCAGGCTCGAGCTCAACGATATCTCGCTGACTACAAATGGCCAGCTGCTGACGCGCAAATTGCCACAGCTGCAGGCGGCGGGTATTCGCCGGCTCAATGTTTCCCTTGATACGCTGGATCCTCGGGCCTTTCGCCGTATTGCCCGAGGAGGAGACCTGGCCAGTGTGCTGGCGGGTATGGAGCAGGCTGGCGCGCTTGGCATGCAGGTCAAGGTGAACATGGTGCCGATGCGCGGGCACAACCTCGACCAGGTGCTGCCGCTGTTGGACTACTGCCTGGCGCGCGGGTTCGAACTGCGTTTCATCGAGCTCATGCGCATGGGCCACCTGGCCCGTGACCACAACGCCTTCCTGCAGCAATTCGTCGGCCTTGATCAGTTGCTGGCCCTGATCGCTGACAAGCATGCCTTTGCCCAGGTGGACGCGCCGCTCGACGCCACCGCCCTGCGTTATCAAATCCCGGGCAAAGGCCATTTCGGTGTAATCGCCAACGAGAGCCTACCGTTCTGCCGCAGCTGCTCCCGGCTGCGCCTGTCGTCCACGGGCTGGCTGCATGGCTGCCTGTCTTCGGGGAGTCGCCACTTCGTTGGCGACTTGCTGGAAAAGCCCCGCCACCAGGCGCTCCCGGCCCTGCAACGCCTGCTGGTCAAGGCCCTGGCAGACAAGCAGGATGTAGCCTTTTCCGGTGACGTGATGGTGATGAAGGTGATCGGCGGCTGAAGCTGGCGCAAAAGCTGCATCCGCCGGCTATCCGCCGGTTTTTCGTCGCCGGCCACTGGAGGAAAGATGCGTAGCCTGGTTTTGCTGCTGGCGCTGATGGCGCTGGGCGGTTGCATGAATGTCAGCGATATGGGCGAGGGCGTCCGCTATCACTTGAGCGATGCCGGTTTGCTGGACCACAGCGATACCCGTCGCACCCTGTCGATTCGCCTGCAGCCCGACTCGTTCATCTTCATCGGCCAGGGCGCGTTCGTGCCGCCGGGCAAGGGGCCGGTGCCACGGCAGAACGCAGTGGCCGAGCAGGCGTTCAAGAGTTTCGTCGAATACTTCCCGCTGGTACGCCGTGCCCAGGGCCCGCTGGGCCTGGAAGAGGCCATCGCCCAGGCGCGCTCGGTGGGGGCCGATTATGTGCTGTACACCCGCTTTGCCCGTACCGACGACCGAATCGGTAATGGCGACGAGTGGTACGACGAACAGGCGGTCGACCGCTTGGGCTGGGACACTGGCGTGGTGCAGATGATGCTGATCGAGACCAACACCCGTTACCTGATCGACACCGCGCGTATCAAGAGCCGTGGCGGTTTGTTGACGTTCCATGACAACACCCCGGAGGATTTGCTTGCGGCACCGATGCGCGAGTACGCTCGTAGCCTTCTGGGGATGAGTGAGTGAGGCAGGTGTGATGAGCAATTCCGGCAAGGCCAATGATCTGCTGGCGCAGGTTCCCAAGGTCAAGGGCCTGCCGCCAGTGCATCTGTGGAACCCGGATTTCTGCGGTGACATCGACATGCGCATCGCCCGCGATGGCACCTGGTATTACCTGGGCACCCCCATCGGGCGCAAGCCGATGGTGCGGCTGTTTTCCACCATCATCCGCCGCGATGGCGATGCCTACTACCTGGTCACCCCGGTGGAAAAAGTGGGCATCCGCGTTGACGATGCGCCGTTCGTGGCGGTGGCGCTGGACGTACAAGGGGAAGGGGAGCAGCAGGTGCTGCGCTTCACCAGCAATGTGGAGGATCAGGTGGAGGCCGGGCCTGCCAATCCGCTGCGGGTGGTGACCGACCCGCAGACCCAGGAGCCGTCGCCGTATGTGCTGATGCGCAGCAACCTCGATGCCCTGATCCATCGCAATGTGTTCTACCAACTGGTGGAGCTGGCGGTACCGCGGGAGATCGACGGTGAGGAGTGGCTCGGTGTGTGGAGCCACGGTGTGTTTTACCCGATCGGACGCTGCTGACGGCGATGCAACGAAAAAGCCCCCGGTGCTTGCGCATCCGGGGGCTTTTCAGTATTTGGCTCCGCGACCTGGACTCGAACCAGGGACCCAATGATTAACAGTCATTTGCTCTACCGACTGAGCTATCGCGGAATCTGCGCGTATCTTACTGATTGCCAGGGGGAAGTCAAGCCACCCCCTGGCACATCAAGTAGTTACAGCACTTCGACGATGGCCTTGGTGACCACGTGGATGTTGCTCTGGTTCAGTGCGGCTACCGCGATGCGGCCGGTGTCCAGGGCGTAGATGCCGAAGTCGTTCTTCAGGCGGGCGACCTGTTCAACGGTCAGGCCCGAGTAGGAGAACATGCCGACCTGGCGGCCAACGAAGCTGAAGTCGCGCTTGGCGCCGTACTGGGCCAGCAGCTCGACCATCTGCTTGCGCATGCCGTGGATGCGCTCGCGCATTTCGGCCAGTTCGGTTTCCCACATCTGGCGCAGTTCGGCACTGTTCAGCACGGTGGCAACGATGGTCGCGCCGTGGGTCGGCGGGTTGGAGTAGGTGGTGCGGATCACACGCTTGACCTGCGACAGTACACGGGTGCTTTCGTCCTTGGATGCGGTGACGATCGACAGCGCACCGACGCGCTCACCATACAGCGAGAACGACTTGGAGAACGAGCTGGAGACGAAGAACTCCAGGCCCGATTCGGCGAACAGGCGCACGGCAAAGGCGTCTTCGGCGATGCCGTCACCGAAGCCCTGGTAGGCCATGTCGAGGAATGGCACGTGGCCCTTGGCCTTGACCACTTCCAGCACGTTTTTCCAGTCGTCCAGGTTCAGGTCGACACCGGTCGGGTTGTGGCAGCAGGCGTGCAGTACCACGATCGAGCCGGACGGCAGCTTGTTCAGGTCTTCCAGCATGCCGGCGCGGTTCACGTCGTTGGTCGGCGCGTCGTAGTAGCGGTAGTTCTGCACCGGGAAGCCAGCCGATTCGAACAGGGCGCGGTGGTTTTCCCAGCTCGGGTCGCTGATGGCGACCACGGCGTTCGGCGAGATACGCTTGAGGAAGTCGGCGCCGATCTTCAGCGCGCCGGTACCGCCCACGGCCTGCACGGTGACCACGCGGCCAGCGGCCAGCAGCGGCGACTCGGCGCCGAACAGCAGCTTTTGTACAGCCTGGTCGTAGGAGGCGATGCCGTCGATCGGCAGGTAGCCGCGCGAGGCGTGCTGGGCAGCACGCTGGGTCTCGGCTTCGATCACGGCACGCAGCAGCGGAATGCGGCCTTCCTCATTGCAGTAAACGCCTACGCCCAGGTTGACCTTGTCGGTACGTGGGTCGGCGTTGAATGCTTCGTTGAGGCCCAGAATAGGGTCGCGGGGTGCCAGCTCGACAGCGGAAAACAGGCTCATTGTTACCTTGGCTCTGATTGGAGTGTGATAGGACGTACACGCTCCAGCCGAATGCACTGAAGCGGTGCACAAACGGGGTGTCAGTATAGTGATACCGACCGGTCACCGCGACACTATGGCGCAGCTTTTCCCGCCATTTGCGCAAATATTTTTCGACCATTGGTCTAAATGCCAGGTCCACCGTAACAAGCACTCACAGCTATCCCTTGAAAGCACCCCCGGGCGTGCGTATTTGGGTATAGACTACTGGCTAAATTTACAGTTGCTGCAACACCGCGAGGTCCCTCATGTCCGAGTTCCAGCTCGTCACCCGTTTCCAGCCGGCCGGCGATCAGCCCGAGGCCATCCGCCAGATGGTCGAAGGTATCGAGGCGGGGTTGTCGCACCAGACATTGCTCGGGGTGACCGGCTCGGGCAAGACGTTCAGCATTGCCAACGTCATCCAGCAGGTGCAGCGCCCGACCTTGGTGCTGGCGCCGAACAAGACCCTGGCTGCGCAGCTGTATGGCGAGTTCAAGGCGTTCTTTCCGAACAACGCGGTGGAGTACTTCGTTTCCTACTACGACTACTACCAACCCGAAGCCTATGTGCCGTCGTCCGACACCTTCATCGAGAAGGACGCATCGATCAACGACCATATCGAGCAGATGCGCCTGTCGGCAACCAAGGCGTTGCTGGAGCGGCGCGATGCGATCATCGTCACCACGGTCTCGTGCATCTACGGCCTGGGCAGCCCCGAGACCTACCTGAAGATGGTTCTGCACGTCGACCGCGGCGACAAGCTTGACCAGCGTGCGCTGCTGCGACGCCTGGCCGACCTGCAATACACTCGCAACGAGATGGACTTCGCCCGTGCCACCTTCCGCGTGCGTGGCGATGTAATCGACATCTTCCCGGCCGAATCGGACCTCGAGGCGATCCGTATCGAACTGTTCGATGACGAGGTGGAGAACATCGCTGCCTTCGACCCGCTGACTGGCGAGGTCTTCCGCAAGCTGCCGCGCTTCACCTTCTACCCCAAGAGTCACTACGTAACCCCGCGGGAAACCCTGCTGGATGCAGTCGAGGGCATCAAGGAAGAGCTCAAGGATCGCCTGGAGTACCTGCACAAGGCCAACAAGCTGGTGGAGGCGCAGCGCCTGGAGCAACGCACCCGCTTCGACCTGGAGATGATCCTCGAGCTGGGCTACTGCAACGGCATCGAGAACTACTCGCGCTACCTGTCCGGACGCCCGGCCGGTGCGCCGCCGCCGACCTTGTACGACTACCTGCCGCCTGATGCCTTGCTGGTCATCGACGAGTCCCACGTCAGCGTTCCGCAGGTAGGCGCCATGTACAAAGGCGACCGCTCACGCAAGGAAACCCTGGTCGAATACGGTTTCCGCCTGCCCTCGGCGCTGGACAACCGGCCCATGCGTTTCGACGAGTGGGAGGCGGTCAGCCCGCAGACCATTTTCGTCTCCGCCACGCCAGGCCCCTACGAGGCCGAGCACGCCGGGCGCGTGGTCGAGCAGGTGGTGCGCCCGACCGGCCTGGTCGACCCTCAGGTGGAAGTGCGCCCGGCGCTGACCCAGGTCGACGACCTGCTGTCGGAAATCCGCAAGCGCGTGGCACAGGGTGAGCGAGTGCTCGCCACCACGCTGACCAAGCGCATGGCCGAAGACCTCACCGACTATCTGGCCGACCACGACGTACGGGTGCGTTACCTGCACTCGGACATCGACACCGTCGAGCGGGTGGAGATCATCCGTGACCTGCGCCTGGGGACCTTCGACGTGCTGGTAGGCATCAACCTGTTGCGTGAGGGCCTGGACATGCCCGAGGTGTCGCTGGTGGCGATCCTCGATGCCGACAAGGAAGGCTTCCTGCGTTCCGAGCGTTCACTGATTCAGACCATCGGCCGCGCGGCGCGCAACCTCAATGGCCGGGCCATCCTGTACGCGGACCAGATTACCGGTTCGATGCAGCGGGCCATCGACGAAACCGAACGCCGCCGCGAGAAACAGATCGCCTTCAACCAAGCCCATGGCATTGTGCCCAAGGGCGTGGTCAAGGACATCACCGACATCATGGAAGGTGCGACCGTGCCTGGCGCGCGCAGCAAGAAGCGCAAGGGCATGGCCAAGGCGGCGGAGGAGAGTGCCCGTTACGAGGCCGAGCTGCGTACGCCAGGCGAGATCACCAAGCGCATCAAGCAGCTGGAAGAGAAGATGATGCAGTTCGCCCGCGATTTGGAATTCGAGGCCGCGGCGCAATTGCGCGACGAAATTGCCCAACTGCGCGAGCGGTTGATCACCAGCTGAAGTCTGGCGCTGACCTTGTGGGAGCAACTGTCTTGCTCACATGTTCAAAGCTGGCGTTATTCCTGTGGGGAGCGGGCTTGCCCCGCGAACACGGGCGAAGCCTGTGCCATTCACTGCGTCGCCTGCTTCGCGGGTAAACCCGCTCCCACAGGGATCGCATAGCCTCTGAATTTGGCTCAATGGGCTTCCCCAGCCTTCAATCCCTCCGGCAACTTCCGGGTCAGCAAGACCGCCACCATGCTCACCGCCAGCCCGATCCCCACAAAGTGGAACGCATCGTTGTAAGCCATGATCAATGCCTGTTTATGGGTAATCTCGCTCAACTTGCCCAGCGCCGCATTGTCATTCCCCAGCCGCTCCGCCAGTTGCGCCAACCGCTCGGCCACCAGCGGGTTGCTCGGCACCACAGCTTCCCTCAAATAATCGAAGTACACCTTGGTCCGTGCATCCAGCAGCGTGGCCAGTAGCGCAATGCCGATCGCCCCGCCCAGGTTGCGCAGGATATTGAACAGGCTCGACGCCGACCCGGCATCCTGCGGCTGGATATACGCCGTGGCGATCAGCGAGATGGTCACCATGATCATCGGCTGGCCGATGGCGCGGATGATCTGGATATGGTTGAACTGCGGCCCGGCGAAATCCGGATTGAGCACCCCCGAGCCGAAACTGGCGGCACCGAACAGGCAGAAGCCCAAGGCGCACAACACCTTGGGCGACACCACTTTCATCAACTGCGGTACCAGCGGGATGAGGAATAGCTGCGGGATGCCCATCCACATGATCACCTCGCCGATTTGCAGGGCGTTGTAGCCCTGCACTTGCGCCAGGTACAGCGGCAACAGATAGATCGAGCCATACAGGCCCACGCCCATGCCCAGGCTGGCGATGCTCGACAGGCCGAAGTTGCGGTTGCCGAGGATGCGCAGGTTGATCAGTGGCTGTGGCCTGGAAAACTGCAGGATGACAAAAGTGATCAGGCTGACCAGGGCGATGCTGCCGAGGCCGACGATCAGTTGCGACTCCAGCCAGTCCTTGCGGTGGCCTTCCTCCAGAAACACCTGCAGGCAGCCCAGCCCCAGCCCCAGGGTGACGATACCGGCGTAGTCGGTGCTTTTCAGCAGCTCCCAATGTGCGTCCTTCTTCTCCAGCCCGTACAGCAGGCCAGCGATCATTACCAGGCCGGGCGGGATGTTGATGTAGAAGATGTATTCCCAACCCCAGTTTTCAGTCAGCCAGCCACCCAGGGTGGGGCCGATCGAGGGGGCGAATGTGGCGGTCATGGCAAACATGGCCATGCCCTTGGCACGGTGGTGCTCGGGCAGCTTGATCAGGGTCAGGGTGAAGGCCAGCGGGATCAATGCGCCGCCGGTAAAGCCCTGCAGGGCGCGGAACAGGATCATGCTTTCCAGGTTCCAGGCCATCGAACACAGCAGCGACGCCAGCAGGAAGCCGCCGGATACCCAAACCGCCAGGCGCCGCGCCGACAGTAGTTGCACCAGCCAGGCGGTGAGCGGAATCATGATGATTTCCGCCACCAGGTACGAGGTGGAAATCCACGAGCCTTCCTCCAGCGTCGCCGACAATGCACCCTGGATGTCCTTCAGCGACGAGTTGGTGATCTGGATGTCCAGTACCGCCATGAAGGCGCCGAGCATTACGCTCATTACCGCGATCCAGTCGCGCCGGGTCGGCTCCGCAGTGGGCCTGAGCAACACGTCACCGGCCATTTCGGCCTTCGTCTTCACTGCGCAGGTCGACGGTGGCGGTCACCGACATGCCCGGGCGGATGCGCCCGTGCAGCGGGTTGTCGGCGCGGAAGGTCAGCTTGACCGGAATGCGTTGCACCACCTTGGTGAAGTTGCCGGTGGCATTGTCGGGTGGCAACAGGCTGAATTGCGCGCCAGAGGCGGCGAACAGGCTGTCGACCCGGCCTTCGATCGGTGTGTCGGGGTAGCTGTCGAACAACAGTTCAGCGCGTTGCCCGGGCAGCATGCGGCCGATCTGGGTTTCCTTGAAATTGGCCTGCACCCAGATGTCTTCGTCCGGCACGATCGACAGCAGGTAGGCACCGGCCTGCACCACCTGGCCGTCGCGTGCGCTGCGCTGACCAATGGTGCCGCTGATCGGCGCATGGATTTCACAGCGGGTCAGGTTCAGTTCGGCCTGGGCGAGGTCGGCGCGGGCATTGACGATTTGCGCATCGAGGCGCTTGAGTTCGGCGCTCAGCGCGTTGACCTGCTGGCGCTGGCTTTGCAGGTCGGCGCGGGCCTTGTCGACCTGCGAGCCGGCTACATGGCTGTCGGCCGACAACGTGGTGACCCGTTCCTCCGAGACGAAGCCCGGCTTGCGCAGCTTCTCGGCGCGGCTAAGGTCCAGGCGCGAGCGGTCGAAGGTGGCCTGGCTGGCCGCCACCTGGGCCTGGCCGGCGGCAATCAGGCTGGCCTGCTGGGTGAGGCGGCTTTGTGCCTGCACCTGCTCGGCCTCGCGGCTGGCCAGGGCGGCGCGAGCCCGTTGCACGGCAAGTTCGAAGTCGGCAGCCTCCAGGCGCACCAGCAGGTCGCCCTTGTTCACGTGTTGGTTGTCTTCGACCGCGACAGCATCGATACGTGCGCCCAACTGGCTGGAAATGCGCGTGATCTCGCCCTGCACGTAGGCGTTGTCGGTGCTTTCGTAGAAGCGCCCCTTGAAGTACCAGTGGCCCAAAAAGGCGAGGGCAATGGCTGCCACCAGGATGAAGAAGGCCAGCAGGCGACATTTGAGTTGGGCAGGCATGAGCACTATCGTTCCAGAAATGTAAACAAATTTAACAGCGGCATGGGGGGCATCGACAAGTGTCGTTCGCGCCATTGCTGGAGCCCGGTGCCTGCCTCCTGCTAACATCCCGCCTTTGTTTCATCTTTCGTTCGAGACCCTCCATGACCACCGTACGCACGCGTATCGCGCCATCGCCTACCGGCGACCCCCATGTCGGCACTGCCTACATCGCCCTGTTCAACTACTGCTTTGCCAAGCAGCACGGCGGTGAGTTCATCCTGCGCATCGAAGACACCGACCAACTGCGCTCCACGCGCGAGTCGGAACAGCAGATCTTCGATGCCCTGCGCTGGCTCGGCATTGAATGGAACGAAGGCCCGGACGTCGGCGGCCCGCACGGCCCGTACCGGCAGAGCGAGCGCGGCGAGATCTACGCGAAATATGCCAAGCAGCTGGTTGACGCCGGCCATGCCTTCTATTGCTTCTGCACCGCCGAAGAGCTGGAGCAGATGCGTGCCGAACAGCAGGCCCGTGGCGAAACCCCGCGCTACGACGGCCGCGCGCTGTTGCTGAGCGCCGAGGAAGTGCAGCGCCGCCTGGACGCTGGCGAGCCGCACGTGATCCGCATGAAGGTGCCGAGCGAAGGCGTGTGCGTGGTCCCGGACATGCTGCGTGGCGATGTCGAGATCCCGTGGGACCGCATGGACATGCAGGTACTGATGAAGAACGACGGCCTGCCGACGTACTTCCTGGCCAACGTGGTCGACGACCATCTGATGGGCATCACCCACGTGCTGCGCGGCGAAGAGTGGCTGCCATCGGCGCCCAAGCTGATCAAGCTGTACGAGTACTTCGGCTGGGAGCAGCCCAAGCTGTGCTACATGCCGCTGCTGCGTAACCCGGACAAGTCCAAGCTGTCCAAGCGCAAGAACCCGACCTCGGTGACCTTCTACGAGCGCATGGGCTTCATGCCCGAGGCGATGCTCAACTACCTGGGCCGCATGGGCTGGTCGATGCCGGACGAGCGGGAGAAGTTCTCGCTGGCGGAAATGGTCGAGCACTTCGACCTGTCGCGTATCTCGCTGGGTGGCCCGATCTTCGACATCGAGAAGCTGTCCTGGCTGAACGGTCAGTGGCTGCGCGAGCTGCCGGTCGAAGAGTTCGCCGCACGCCTGCAGAAGTGGGCGTTCAACCGCGACTACATGATGAAGATCGCCCCGCACGTGCAGGGCCGGGTGGAAACCTTCAGCCAGGTTGCCCCGCTGGGTGGTTTCTTCTTCGAGGGTGCGCTGAAGCTCGACGCCAAGCTGTTCGAAAGCAAGAAACTGTCGGCCGACCAGGTGCGCCAGGTGATCCAGCTGATCCTGTGGAAGCTCGAAAGCCTGCGCCAGTGGGAAAAGGAACGCATCACCGGGTGCATCCAGGCCGTGGTCGAGGCGCTGGAACTGAAGCTGCGTGACGCCATGCCGCTGATGTTCGCCGCCATCACCGGCCAGGCCAGCTCGGTGTCGGTGCTCGATGCCATGGAAATCCTTGGCCCGGACCTGACCCGCTACCGCCTGCGCCAGGCCCTGGACCTGCTGGGTGGGGTGTCGAAGAAAGAAAACAAGGAATGGGAAAAGCTGCTGGCGTCCATCGCCTGATAGCGCTCCAAAGGCCTTGGCTGAGCCCGGTAGGAGCGGCCTTGTGCCGCGAAGGGACCGCAACGCGGTCCCGCGTTTTCAGCTTTAACGCAAAAATTGCCGGGGCCACTTTGCGGCCCTTTCGCGGCACGAGGCCGCTCCTGCACGGGCGCTGCCCTTCGATTTACCAGGGCAGGGCGGTAAGTGATTGTTATCTGTGAAAATTTTTTTGAATATTTTGAAAAATTAGTTTGACAGCCCTGCAATCCGATCTTAATATGCGCCCCGTCCACAGCGATGAACGAAAACGAAACGTCAGGCACCCAGCCAGCGCTTCGGTTCAGAGCGACATTGTGGGGCTATAGCTCAGCTGGGAGAGCGCCTGCATGGCATGCAGGAGGTCAGCGGTTCGATCCCGCTTAGCTCCACCAAATTCCGTTTGACAGCCAAGGCTGTCGAGCAAGACCGGGTCCAGCAACCGGGTCTTGAAGGTAGAAGGTTCGTCCCCTTCGTCTAGTGGCCTAGGACACCGCCCTTTCACGGCGGTAACAGGGGTTCGAGTCCCCTAGGGGACGCCAGTTTTGCACAAGCGATGTTTCACGATGTCGCTGGGCCGAGAGGCTAGAAATCCGGGGCTATAGCTCAGCTGGGAGAGCGCCTGCATGGCATGCAGGAGGTCAGCGGTTCGATCCCGCTTAGCTCCACCAATTTTGCCGCGGTTCGCGCAAGCGGATCGGCACGAAGGTTACGTCCCCTTCGTCTAGTGGCCTAGGACACCGCCCTTTCACGGCGGTAACAGGGGTTCGAGTCCCCTAGGGGACGCCACTTTTCCTGCGTTTTGCAGGGCTTAAAAAGGCTCGTCGGTTATTGATGAGCCTTTTGTTTCGGGGCTATAGCTCAGCTGGGAGAGCGCCTGCATGGCATGCAGGAGGTCAGCGGTTCGATCCCGCTTAGCTCCACCATTTCTGCCAGGGTTCACGCACGTGAATCTTCGCGAAGGTTACGTCCCCTTCGTCTAGTGGCCTAGGACACCGCCCTTTCACGGCGGTAACAGGGGTTCGAGTCCCCTAGGGGACGCCACTTTTACCCGCGTATTGCGGGACCTTTAAGGCTCATTCGCTTATTGAATGGGCCTTTTGTTTTTTCCCCTCAAAAATGCCTGGCCGACAAATGGCCGCTGAATTCGCTTGCGAAAAAATATGACGAGAATAATATTTCGGTCATCATATTTCATCGGTGAGTTTCTGATGAGCGACAAGAAAAGCAGAACCCGCGAACGCATTCTCGAAGCGGCGCGCAGCGCCCTGGTCCAGCATGGACCGGCCGAGCCCAGCGTCAGCCAGGTGATGGGAGCGGCAGGGCTGACTGTCGGGGGGTTCTATGCCCATTTCGACAGCAAGGACGACATGATGCTCGAGGCGTTCCGCCAACTGCTGGTCGAGCGCCGGGCGTTGCTGGCCCAGCTCGATCCCAGCCTCGACGGTGCCGAGCGACGGGCCTTGGCCGGCGCCTTCTACCTGTCGCGCAAGCACCGCGATGCCGAGGTGCATGCCTGCCCGTTGCCCAACTCGCTGGGTGAAATGCAGCGCCTGCCAGAGGCTTTTCGCGAGGTGCTGGCCGAACACATCGAATTGATGACAGCCGCCATGGTCGACCGCCCCGAAGACGCCGACAAGGCTCTGGCCGACTTGGCCCTGATGATAGGTGGCCTGGCCCTGGCCCGCGCCCTGGGCAGCAGCGAGCTGTCTGACCGCATTCTACGCGCCGCCAAATCGGCGGTGCTCTGACGGGAGCATGGCGATGACGAACCTGAGCTGGATTCGTGGTGTCAATGGCGCCTTGGGCCACCTGGCCCCGGAGCACGTTGCGGGCAAGATGCGCCGTGCATTCATGACCCCGCGCAACCTGCCGCCAAGGCAGTGGGAGCTGCCCGTGCTGGCCAGCGCCGAACGCATCACCCTGCGCTTCGGCTTGTCCGCGTTGCGTTGGGGCAAAGGGCCGACCGTGCTACTGATGCACGGTTGGGAAGGACGCCCGACCCAGTTTGCCGCCTTGATCGAGACCCTGGTCCAGGCCGGGCACACCGTGGTCTCGCTGGACGGGCCGGGGCATGGTCGTTCACCTGGCCAGCAGGCGCATGTGGTGCTGTTTGCCCGGGCATTGCTGGAGGCTGCCGCCGAATTGCCGCCGCTGCGCGCGGTGATTGGCCATTCCATGGGCGCTGCCAGTGTGTTGCTGGCGTTGCAGATGGGACTGCGCGCCGAAGCGGCGGTGAGTATTGCTGCGCCGGCGCAACTGCTCGGCGTACTGCGTGGTTTTGCCCATCGCCTGGGGTTGCCGGCCCGGGCGCGGGCCGCGTTCATTCGCCAGGTGGAGCGGGACGTCGGCATGCAGATTGCGCGGCTCGATGTCAGTGGCTATCAGCTGGAGTTGCCGGGGTTGGTGGTGCATGCCGCCGATGACGCACTGGTGCCTGCCAGCGAAGCCCAGGCCATTCACAAGGCCTGGTTCGACAGCCGGCTGTTGCTGCTGGAGGAGGGCGGGCACCAGCGCGTATTGGCTGATCCGCGCCTGGGTGAGGCCGTGCTCGAACTGCTGGCCCAGGCCGCTGCGCCAGCGCGGCAAACTGCCTGATCGACGCGCCGGGCTTCCAGGCAGGCACAGAAGGTCTGGACATTCCCGCCCAGGTCGCTGCTAAATCCGCTTTTGCGCCAAGGAAGCGAACATGAGCTGGGACCTGGCAACACCTTTCGTCATCGATCTGCGCGTCGGTAGCGAGGATATCGATGGCCTCGGCCACGCCAACAACGCCGTCTACGTGACCTGGCTGGAGCGCTGCGCCTGGCGCCACTCGCAACGCCTGGGCCTGGACCTGGCCGAATACCGCCGGCTGGACCGGGCCATGGCCGTTGTTCGCCACGAGATCGATTATCTGGCCGCCGCCTATGAAGACGACGAGTTGCAGCTGGCCACCTGGATCATCGACTGGGACCAGCGCCTGCGCATGACCCGGCGCTTCCAGCTCAAGCGCCCGCGCGACGGCGTGACCCTGCTGCGCGCCCAGACCACCTTCGCCTGCATCGAGCTGTCCAGTGGCAAGCCCAGGCGCATGCCGGCGGAATTCCTCGACGGTTACGGCCCGGCGCTGATCGGCGCCTGAAACGCCGGCAATCTTTGTTAGACTGCCGGCTTTTTCCGCCGAGACCCCGACATGCAAATTGCCCTGGCCCCCATGGAGGGGCTGGTCGACAACATCCTGCGCGACGTGCTGACCCGCGTCGGCGGTATCGACTGGTGCGTCACCGAGTTCATTCGCGTGTGCGACCGTCTGCTGCCGCCTGCCTCGTTCGACAAGCTGGCGCCTGAGTTGCGCAATGGTGCCCGAACTGCCGCCGGGGTACCCATGCGTGTGCAATTGCTGGGCTCCGACCCGGTGTGCCTGGCGGAAAACGCCGCGCTGGCCTGCGAGCTGGGGGCGCCGGTGATCGACCTGAACTTCGGTTGCCCGGCCAAGACTGTGAACAAGTCGCGCGGTGGGGCGGTGCTGCTCAAGGAGCCGGAATTGTTGCACGCCATTGTGCGTGAAGTGCGCAGCGCCGTGCCGGCGCATATCCCGGTAACGGCAAAGATGCGCCTGGGCTTCGACAGCCCCGATGGCGCGCTGGACTGTGCCACCGCGCTGGCCGAGGGCGGCTCGGCGCATCTGGTGGTGCATGCGCGGACCAAGGTCGAAGGTTACAAGCCGCCGGCCCATTGGGAGTGGGTGGCGCGGGTACAGGATGTGGTCAAGGTGCCGGTGTTCGCCAATGGCGAGATCTGGACCGTGGACGACTGGCGGCGCTGCCGTGAAGTCAGTGGTGCCGAACACATCATGCTTGGCCGCGGGCTGGTCTCGCGCCCGGACCTTGGCCTGCAGATAGCCGCGGCGCGGGATGGGCGGGAGTACCTGCCGCTGGCCTGGAACGACCTGCTGCCGTTGCTGCGCGAATTCTGGCGCCAGGCCCAGGCCAAGCTGTCGCCGCGTTATGCGCCGGGACGGATGAAGCAGTGGTTGGCGATGCTGACCCGCAGTTACCCGGAGGCGGTGGTGCTGTTCGCCGAGTTGCGTCGGGAAGACGACTGCGCGCGTATCAGTCGCCTGCTGGGGGTTGAAGCGCAAGCGGTGACGGCATGCGTTGCCTGATCCGGCGTTTGCGTGGGCACTGATGCAAGATTTTTTTGCTGCCCCTCTTGAAAGCCGTTCTGCCGCCCCTATCTCTTGAGTACGCGATGCCGAAGTCGGGTCGCGTAGTGACTTTACTTGCTGAATCTCAGGAGTTAATGACCATGAACACTGCTTTCTCTCTCGCTCCACTGTTCCGCCATTCCGTAGGGTTCGACCGTTTCAACGACCTGTTCGAATCTGCGGCACGTAACGAGGCCGGTAGCAGCTACCCGCCCTACAACGTGGAAAAGCATGGCGATGACCAATACCGCATCGTGGTAGCCGCAGCCGGCTTCCAGGAGCAGGACCTCGATCTGCAGGTCGAGAAAGGTGTCCTGACCGTGTCCGGTGGCAAGCGCGACAATGGCGCCGAAGAGGTGACCTACCTGCATCAGGGTATTGCGCAACGCGCCTTCAAGCTGTCGTTCCGCCTGGCCGACCATATCGAAGTCAAGGCTGCCGGCCTGGCCAATGGCCTGCTCAGCATCGACCTGCTGCGCATCGTGCCTGAAGAAGCCAAGGCCAAGCGCATCCCGATCAACGGCGAACAGCCAGCGCTAAACTGATCGCGGCGAGGTGAAAAAGGGCACCCCCAGGGGTGCCCTTTTTTGTGTCCGCTGTAATGGCCCTTGTGCGCTCCTACAGCGAGCGTGTCAGGTTCAGTAATCTGCCGGAGCCTCCAGCAACATCTGCCGAAACTCCGGCAAGGGTAACGGCCGGCTGTGCAGGTATCCCTGGTACAAGTGACACCCCAACCGTTCCAGAAACTCCAGCTGCTCGCTCAGTTCCACCCCTTCGGCAATCACTGCCAGGTCCAGGCTGCGGGCCATGGCCACGATGGCGCGGACGATTTCGGCATCGTTGGGGTCCATCGGCGCATCGCGCACGAAGGTCTGGTCGATTTTCAGGGCGTCCACCGGCAGGCGCTTCAGGTAGGTCAGCGAAGAGTAGCCGGTGCCAAAGTCGTCCATCGCGAAACTCACCCCGTGGCGCTTCAGCTCGCGCATCTTGCTGATAGTATCCTCCAGGTTCTGGATGACGATGCCTTCGGTGATTTCCAGCTTCAGCATCTGCCGGGGCAAACGGTAGTCGTCCAGGCTGCGCAGCACGCGTCCGACGAAGTCGTTCTGGCGGAACTGTCGTGGGCTGATGTTCACGCACAGGCTGAAAGTGTCTGCCTCGACCAGCCCGTCGGCCAGCATGCGGGCACAGGCGTCGCAGGCTTCGTCGAGAATCCAGCTGCCAACTTCCAGGATCAGGCCACTTTCTTCCAATACCTGAATGAATTGCGCCGGTGGCTGCTGGCCCAGCTCCGGGTGGTGCCAGCGCAGCAGTACCTCGGCGCCGACGATGCGGTTGTCACGAGCATCGACCTGCGGCTGGAAGTGCAGCGCCAGTTCGCCGCGGGCCAGGGCCAGGCGCAGGTCGTTCTCCATGCGCAGGCGTTCGCTGGCCGCTTTCTGCATGGTGGTGTGGAACAGCTGGGTGGTGTTGCGCCCGGAATCCTTGGCCCGATACAGGGCGATATCGGCACGCTTGAGCAGGTCGGCCGGCGTGGCGCCATGGTCCGGGATCAATGCGACGCCGATGCTGGGCGTCACCTGCAGGCGCTGGCCGTCCAGTGACATCGGTTCGGCCAGCAGTTCACGCAGGGTATCGGCCAGTTCACGCACTTTTTCTTCGACCAGATCACGGCTGCCTTCCAGGCCGCTCAGCAACACCACGAATTCGTCGCCACCCAGGCGTGCCACGGTGTCCTCCAGGCGTACGCTGGCTTCCAGCCGCGCGGTGATGATCTTCAGCACCGTGTCGCCCACCGGGTGGCCCAGCGAGTCGTTGATGTGCTTGAAATGGTCGAGGTCGAGGAACAGCAGCGCGCCGCGCAGGTTGTGGCGCTTGAGCAGGGCGATCTGTTGGCTCAGGCGGTCCATCAGCAAGGCGCGGTTGGGCAGGTTGGTCAATGGGTCGTGGTAGGCCAGGTGGCGAATCTGCGCTTGTGCGTTCTTCAGCTGACTGACATCGCGGGCGTTCAGCAGCAGGCAGTCGACCTCGTTGAGGGTGATGGGCTCGACCGACACCTCCACGGTGAGGATATCGCCACGCTTGTTGCGCCCGAGCATCTCGCGGTGGTGTACCCGGCCGCGCTCGCGCAGCTCTGCCAGCAGGGCGCTGCGTTGCTTGTCGTCGGCCCAGATGCCGACCTCGTACACTGTGCGGCCGACCACTTCGGCAGCGCTGTAGCCAGTCAGGCGGCAGAAGCCGTCGTTGATTTCCAGGTAACGGCCGCTGTAGCGTTCGGTGATGGTGATGGCGTCAGGGCTGGAGTGAAAGGCTTTGGCGAACTTCTCCTCGCTGGACTTGAGCGCTGCCTCGGCCCGTTGCTGCTGGGTGATATCGCGCAGCGTTGTCACGCTGCAGGGCTGGCCGTCGACGGTGATGAGGCGGCTGGAAATCACGCAGGTCAACGGCCCCCCGTTGCGGTGGTTGACCACCACGGCGACGTTGCTCAGGGCCTGTTCACGGATCACCCGCTCGATGCGTTGCGCCCGCTCGAAGGTCTCGGCCCACAGGCCGATTTCCTCGGCGGTGCGGCCGATGACCTGGTCTGCGCTCCAGCCGAAGGTCTGGGTGAACGCCGGGTTGATCTCGATGAACTGGCCGGTGTCCTGGCGGTTGACGCAGATCGGGTCGGGGCTGACCTGGAACAGGCTGGCGAACTTCTCTTCCGAAGCGCTCAGGCGCTGTTCGCGTTCCACCTGGTCGGTGATGTCGAGCAAGGTGCCGGCCATGCGCAGCGGGTTGCCCTGCTCGTCGCGGTACAGCCGGGCGCGGCTTTCGATATAGCGCGAAACGCCGTTTTCCAGTTGAACCTGGTAGGTGATCTGGTAGTTGCCGGCAGGCCCCTCGCGCAGGCTGCGGTAGGCCTGGCGCATCACGTTGCGCTCCTGCTCCGGCACGCCTTCGAAAAACGCGTCGAACGATTCGTGAAAGGGGATCGGCGGCAAACCGTGCAGTTGTGCGGCGCGGGCCGAGCCATAGAGCATGCCGCTGGGGATATGCCAGTCCCAGGTGCCCAGCTGTGCCGAGTCCAGTGCCAGGTCGAGGCGCTCCTGGCTGTCCTTCAGGGCCTGCTCGGCGCGTTTGCGTTCGGTGGTGTCCATGAACGTGCTGAGGAGATAGGTCACACCCTCCAGCTCTATGCCCTGGGTGCAGAGGATGCCGTCATGGATCTTGCCGCTGACGGCGCGGAACTGGACTTCCAGGCTCAGCGGGCCGCTGTTGTTACGGGCCAGTTCCAGCAGTTGCTGGCGCTGTTCGGGGTTGGTCCACAAGCCCAGTTCCAGGCTGGTCTTGCCGATCACCTGGCTACCAGGCCAGCCGAACATGTTTTCGAAGTGCTGGTTGACCTCGAAAATCATGCCGTCGTCACGGCGGGTCAGCAGGATGGCGTTGGGGCTGAGGTGAAACAGGGTGGCGAAGCGCTTTTCCGAGTTGATCAGTGCTGTTTCCCGTTCGCGCTGGCGGGTGATTTCACGAATGACCCCGATCATCTGCGGGCGACCTTGCTGGTCGTGGGTCAGGCTGCCGTTGATTTCCAGCCAGTGCAGGCTGCCATCGGGCCAGCGGATGCGGTGACGCATGGCTTTTTCCGCCGGCTCGCCGTTGACCACGGCCTGGAACAGCTGGCGGGTACGGGCGCGGTCCTCCTCCGGCAGCAGGTCGAGGTAGTCGATATCGCTGGATAGCGGCTTGTGCGGGTCGAAGCCGAACAGCGCCTGGGTGCCACGCGACCAGCTCACCCGGCCGGTCTGTATGTCCCACAGCCAGGCGCCCAGCCGCGCCCCGTTGAGTGCGGCCAGCAGTTGCGGGGCGTTCTGCCAGGCCTGTTCCGACTCCTGGGGATCGGCCGCCGGGATACGCGGCAGGCGCGGAAAACGGTTCGCTGATTTGGGCATCGGTACCAGACCTTTGGCGTATGACGCGTCCTTTGGGATGAAAACCGGGCTGACGACCGGTCAGGCGGGCCCCGCGTGGCTGTCGAGCAAGGCCATGAATGCCCTGGCCGCGTTCGATAACGTACGCTCAGTGTGCAAAATGTAGCCTAGCTGGCGCGACAGCTGTATGCCCGGCAAAGTGATGGGTGCAACCTGTTCATCAAGCATGGTGCGCGGCAGCACGCTCCAGGCCAGGCCGATCGACACCATCATCTTGATGGTTTCCAGATAATTGGTGCTCATGGCGATGTTCGGGGCCAGGCCCTGGCTTTCGAACAGGCGCTGGACGATATGGTGGGTGAAGGTGTTGCCGCCCGGGAACACCGCCGGGTGACGGGCGACGTCGGCCAGACTGACCGCCTGGTTGGCGGCCAGTGGGTGCTCAGGCGCGGCCACGAAGTCGAGGGCGTCGTCCCACACCGGCATGGCCTTGACCAGGTGATGTGGCTCGGGCGCAAGGGTGATCACCGCAATCTCGGCGCGGCCATGCAGAATTTCATCGTAGGCCTGTTCCGAATCCATGAACTGAATATCCAGTGCCACGGCCGGATATTGGCGGGTGAACGCGCGCAACAGCGGCGGCAGCCGGTGCAGGCCGATGTGATGGCTGGTGGCCAGGGTCAGGCGACCGCTGACTTCGCCGGTCAGGTTGGTCAGCGCCCGGCGGGTATCATCGAGCACATTGAGAATCTGGTAGGCGCGCGGCAGCAAGGCGCGGCCAGCCTCGGTCAAGGTGACTTCGCGGCCCAGCCGGTCGAACAGGCGCACCTCCAGTTGCTGTTCCAGCCCGGCGATGCGTTTGCTGACCGCCGGCTGGGTCAGGAACAGGCGTTCGGCTGCCCCGGAAAAGCTTCCGGTTTCGGCGATGGCAATGAAGGCGCTAAGGTTGGCCAGGTCCATGATCTGAATTCCTGTTGGTTATCCAAAGCATAAAAATTATGAATTTGAGTTATTCAATCTAACGCCCTAGCATCGACCGCACAAGCCAAGGGGTCTTTGGCATAGAAAGACGCTGATGAGGAACAGTCTGATGGCTGGCAAAACGCTCTACGACAAACTCTGGGAAGCCCATGAGGTCAAGCGCCGTGATGACGGCTCGTCCTTGATCTACATCGACCGCCACATCATCCACGAAGTGACGTCGCCCCAGGCCTTCGAAGGCCTGCGCCTGGCCAACCGCAAGCCGTGGCGCATCGACGCCAACATTGCAACGCCGGACCACAACGTGCCGACCACGCCGGAGCGCAAGGGCGGTATCGAAGCCATCGTCGACCAGGTGTCGCGCCTGCAGGTGCAGACCCTCGACGAAAACTGTGACGAGTACGGCATCGTCGAATTCAAGATGAACGACGAGCGCCAGGGCATCGTCCACGTCATCAGCCCGGAGCAGGGGGCCACCTTGCCGGGCATGACCGTGGTCTGCGGCGACTCGCACACCTCCACCCACGGCGCCTTCGGTGCCCTGGCCCACGGCATCGGTACCTCCGAGGTCGAGCACGTGCTCGCGACCCAGTGCCTGGTCGCCAAGAAGATGAAGAACATGCTGGTGCGCGTGGAAGGCCAGTTGTCTGCCGGCGTTACTGCCAAGGACATCGTCCTCGCGGTGATCGGCAAGATCGGCACCGCCGGTGGTAACGGCCACGCCATGGAGTTCGCCGGCAGCGCCATTCGCGAATTGTCGATGGAAGGCCGCATGACCATCTGCAACATGTCCATCGAAGCCGGTGCCCGCGTCGGCCTGGTGGCGGTGGACGACACCACCGTCGCCTATGTCGAAGGCCGCCCGTACGCGCCCAAAGGCGAACAGTGGAAGCAGGCGGTCGCAGCCTGGAAAGGCCTGGTTTCCGACGCTGACGCGGTGTTCGACACCGTGGTCGAGCTCGACGCTGGGCAAATCAAGCCGCAGGTCAGCTGGGGCACTTCGCCGGAGATGGTCCTGGCCGTCGACCAGCGCGTACCGGACCCGGCTGCCGAGCCGGACCTGATCAAGCGTGGTTCGATCGAGCGTGCCCTCAAGTACATGGGCCTGGCCGCCAACCAGGCGATCACCGACATCAAGCTCGACCGCGTGTTCATCGGCTCTTGCACCAACTCGCGCATCGAAGACCTGCGCGCCGCAGCCGCAATCGCCAAGGGCCGCAAGGTCGCGGCCAACGTCAAGCAGGCACTGGTGGTGCCGGGCTCGGGCCTGGTCAAGGCCCAGGCCGAACGCGAAGGCCTGGACAAGATCTTCCTCGAAGCCGGTTTCGAATGGCGTGAACCAGGCTGCTCGATGTGCCTGGCGATGAACCCGGACCGCCTGGAGAGCGGCGAGCACTGCGCGTCCACCTCCAACCGCAACTTCGAAGGCCGTCAGGGCGCCGGTGGCCGTACCCACCTGGTCAGCCCGGCGATGGCCGCCGCCGCCGCGGTGACCGGCCACTTCATCGATGTCCGCGAGTTGATCCAAGGGAGCGCAGCATGAAAGCCTTTACCCAGCACACTGGCCTCGTCGCCCCGTTGGACCGCGCCAACGTCGACACCGACCAGATCATCCCCAAGCAGTTCCTGAAGTCGATCAAACGCACCGGCTTTGGCCCCAACCTGTTCGACGAGTGGCGTTACCTGGACGTGGGCCAGCCCTACCAGGACAACAGCAAGCGCCCGTTGAACAAGGAATTCGTGCTCAACCACGAACGTTACCAGGGCGCCAGCGTGCTGTTGGCGCGGGAGAACTTCGGTTGCGGCTCCAGCCGTGAGCACGCGCCGTGGGCGCTGGACGAGTACGGTTTCCGCAGCGTGATCGCGCCGAGCTTTGCCGACATCTTCTTCAATAACAGCTTCAAGAACGGCCTGCTGCCGATCATTCTCAGTGATCAGGAAGTCGACGAGTTGTTCAAGCAGGTCGAAGCCAACCCGGGCTACCAGCTGGTCATCGACCTGCAGGCGCAGGCCGTCACCCGCCCGGATGGCAAGGTGCTGCACTTCGAGATCGACGCATTCCGCAAGCACTGCCTGCTCAACGGCCTGGACGATATCGGCCTGACCTTGCAGGACAGCGACGCGATCAAGGCTTTCGAAAGCAAGCATCGCGCAGCGCAGCCTTGGCTGTTCCGTGATGCCTGATTGTTTGTAGGTGGCAGTACCGGCCTCTTCGCGGGCATGCCCGCTCCCACAGAGAGCAGCGCTGTACCTGTGGGAGCGGGCATGCCCGCGAAAGGGCCGGTACAGGCGGCAAGAAACCAAAAGGATCGAGACATGACCAGCACCACCCACACCGATGTGGTCCAACGCCAGTTCGGCGAACAGGCCAGTGCCTACCTCAGCAGCACCGTGCACGCCCAGGGCAGCGAATTCGCCCTGCTGCAGGCCGCGCTGGCGGGGCAGGGCCATGCCCGCGTGCTGGACCTGGGCTGCGGTGCCGGCCATGTCAGTTTCCAGGTCGCCCCGCTGGTGGCCGAGGTGGTCGCCTACGACCTCTCGCAAGCCATGCTCGACGTGGTCGCCAGTGCCGCTGCCGAGCGCGGCCTGGCCAATATCACCACCGAGCGCGGTGCCGCCGAACGCCTGCCGTTCGCCGATGCCTCGTTCGACTTCGTCTTCAGCCGCTATTCGGCGCACCACTGGAGCGACCTGGGGCTGGCCCTGCGCGAAGTGCGCCGGGTGCTCAAGCCGGGCGGCGTGGCAGCCTTCATCGACGTCATGTCGCCGGGAAGCCCGTTGCTCGACACCTACCTGCAAACGGTGGAAGTGCTGCGCGATACCAGCCACGTACGTGACTACTCCGCCGCCGAATGGCAGCGCCAGGTCAGCGAGGCCGGGCTGCACGTGCGCAGCCACACCCGCCAGCCGCTGCGCCTGGAGTTCGCCAGCTGGGTCGAGCGCATGCGCACCCCCGAGCCGATGCGTGTGGCCATCCGCCAGTTGCAGCAAGCCATGGGCGAGGAAGTACGGCAGTATTACCAGATCGAGGCCGATGGTTCGTTCAGCACGGATGTGCTGGTGTTGTGGGCCGAGCGTTAAGAACTTTTCGGTGTGGCCCGCTTGGCCGCACCGCGTGAATGGATAGAGGAAAGCATGAGCAAGCAGATTCTGATTCTCCCAGGTGACGGTATCGGCCCGGAAATCATGGCCGAGGCGGTCAAGGTACTGGAACTGGCCAACGACAAGTTCCAGCTCGGTTTCAGCCTGGCCCACGACCTGATCGGTGGCGCCGCCATCGACAAGCACGGCGTGCCGCTGGCCGACGAGACCCTGGAACGTGCGCGCAAGGCCGATGCCGTGCTGCTGGGCGCCGTGGGCGGGCCGAAGTGGGACAAGATCGAGCGTGACATCCGCCCGGAGCGCGGCTTGCTGAAGATCCGTTCGCAACTGGGGCTGTTCGCCAACCTGCGCCCGGCCATCCTCTATCCGCAACTGGCCGATGCCTCGTCGCTCAAGCCGGAGATCGTCTCGGGCCTCGATATCCTCATCGTCCGTGAACTGACCGGTGGTATCTACTTCGGTGCACCGCGTGGCCAGCGCGAGCTGGAGGGCGGCGAACGCCAGGCCTACGACACCCTGCCGTACAGCGAAAGCGAAGTGCGTCGCATTGCCCGGGTCGGCTTCGACATGGCCCGCGTGCGCGGCAAGAAGCTGTGCTCGGTGGACAAGGCCAACGTCCTGGCGTCCAGCCAGCTGTGGCGTGAAGTGGTCGAGGACGTGGCCAAGGACTACCCGGATGTCGAGCTGAGCCACATGTACGTCGACAACGCTGCCATGCAGCTGGTGCGGGCGCCCAAGCAGTTCGACGTGATGGTGACCGACAACATGTTCGGTGACATTCTGTCGGATGAAGCTTCCATGCTGACCGGTTCCATCGGCATGCTGCCTTCGGCGTCGCTGGATGCCGACAACAAGGGCATGTACGAGCCGTGCCACGGCTCGGCGCCGGACATCGCCGGCCTGGGTATCGCCAACCCGTTGGCGACCATCCTGTCGGTGTCGATGATGCTGCGCTACAGCTTCAACCAGGCGGTTGCCGCCGAAGCGATCGAGAAGGCCGTGAGCGTGGTCCTGGACCAGGGCCTGCGCACCGGCGACATCTTCTCGGAAGGCTGCCGCAAGGTGGGTACGCAGGAAATGGGCGACGCAGTAGTCGCAGCGCTGCGGAATCTGTAATCTCTCTGGCCCGCCATCCAAAATTCCCGGTGGCGGCCCACTTTTAGCAAAGGTGTAGTTGCGATGAAACGTGTAGGTCTGATCGGTTGGCGCGGTATGGTCGGTTCCGTGCTCATGCAGCGGATGCTGGAGGAGCAGGACTTCGACCTTATCGAGCCGGTGTTCTTCACCACCTCCAACGTCGGTGGCCAAGGCCCGAACGTGGGCAAGGATACTGCTCCACTCAAGGACGCTTATTCGATCGAAGAACTCAAGACCCTCGACGTGATCCTGACCTGTCAGGGCGGCGACTACACCAACGAGGTCTTCCCCAAGCTGCGTGAAGCCGGCTGGCAGGGTTACTGGATCGATGCCGCTTCGTCCCTGCGCATGCAGGATGACGCGGTAATCATCCTCGACCCGGTCAACCGCAAGGTCATCGACCAGCAACTGGACGCTGGTACCAAGAACTACATCGGCGGCAACTGCACCGTCAGCCTGATGCTGATGGGCCTGGGTGGCCTGTTCGAAGCCGGCCTGGTCGAGTGGATGAGCGCCATGACCTACCAGGCGGCGTCCGGTGCCGGCGCGCAGAACATGCGTGAGCTGATCAAGCAGATGGGCGCAACCCACGCTGCCGTGGCCGATGACCTGGCCAACCCGGCCAGTGCCATCCTCGACATCGACCGCAAGGTTGCCGAAACCATGCGCAGCGAAGCGTTCCCGACCGAGAACTTCGGTGTGCCGCTGGCCGGCAGCCTGATCCCGTGGATCGACAAGGAACTGCCGAACGGCCAGAGCCGCGAAGAGTGGAAGGCCCAGGCCGAGACCAACAAGATTCTCGGCCGCTTCAAGAGCCCGATTCCGGTCGACGGCATCTGCGTGCGCATCGGCGCCATGCGTTGCCACAGCCAGGCGCTGACCATCAAGCTGAACAAGGACGTGCCGCTCGCCGACATCGAAGGCATGATCAGCCAGCACAACCCATGGGTGAAGCTGGTGCCGAACCAGCGTGAAATCAGCATGCAGGAGCTGACCCCGACCAAGGTGACCGGGACCCTGAACATTCCGGTTGGTCGCTTGCGCAAGCTGAACATGGGGTCGCAGTACCTCGGTGCGTTCACCGTCGGTGACCAGCTGCTGTGGGGTGCGGCCGAACCGCTGCGCCGCATGCTGCGGATTCTGCTGGAGCGTTGATCGTTCTGGTTTGACCGAAAACCCGCGCTGGCGACAGTGCGGGTTTTTTATTTCCTGTCCTGCCACGTCTCAGCTTGGTTTTTACTTTTACTGTTACTTTTGCTTTTTGCTTTTTGCTTTTTGCTTTTTGCTTTTTGCTTTTTGCTTTTTGCTTTTTGCTTTTTGCTTTTTCTTCTAAGCGCGCGATAGTTCAGGCGCCGCCGAATGCGACTTCAGGAGGCCGAGCGAAGGGCATGCGGAGGGAGGTGACGGGCATGGATGCCCGTCAAGCGCTGAGGCCCCATGGATGGGGCCTGCAGCGCGTCCTCCCGGGAGCATGCCCGTAGCGAGGGGACCCCGGAGCGTAGCGTAGGGGCCGGATGATGGGAGCCATGTACGGGTTACTTTTTGTCGCGTTTGACAAAAAGTGACCCGCCGTAAGGGCGGAAAGGTGATTAAGCGCCACCTTTGAAAATGAATGTTGACCTTGTTGTTGAAGCCTACGCCTGAAAGCAAAAGAAAAGCAAAAGCAAAAGCAAAAAGCGGGGTAGCACCGGTTTTTATCGCGCGCAAAGTCCATTGGCGATGGCGACGCTGACTCACCTTTTCGCCCTTACGGCGAGTCACTTTTTGCCAAACGCGGCAAAAAGTAACCATGGGCCTGCCCCGTGACAACGGACGCCAAGAAGCGATACTTACATCGCTATCTTGGAGGTTGTCATGTACCCAACCACTCGCCGCAATTACACCGATGAGTTCAAAATTCAGGCCGTTGCGCTGGCTGAAACGCTTGGCAGGACGGAAGCTGCTCGCCAGCTGGAGATGTCTGTGAAGACGTTGGACAACTGGGTCAATGCTTCCCGCAACGGCCAGCCATTGAGCTCTCCTGACCGTCGCGCAATCACCAGAGAGGACAGCGAGTTAGCACGATTGCGAGCCGAGAACGCCGAGCTGAAACTGGAGCGTGAA
>NZ_JATAAG010000043.1:0-238 GCF_030341915.1 Pseudomonas sp. BCRC 81390
TCGCTGTCGTGCGCCAGGCGATAGGGGCGCTCGGTATCCGGGCGCGGGGCGTAGGCTTCGCGCAGCAGCAGGATCGGCAGGCCGGAGCGTTCGCAGAAATGACAGCGCCCGTAGGTGTTGGGAATCTCTTCCTGCATGGCGATGTGGATGGCTTTGCTGATGCTCATGAGGCGTTCCTTTTCCAGTGATTGACGCAACGGTCAGAACACTAGCGAGGAACGACTTCGCGGGGGAGCAA
>NZ_JATAAG010000044.1:0-313 GCF_030341915.1 Pseudomonas sp. BCRC 81390
TTGGCAACGCTTGCATCAGGGTTGGCAGGTGCTGCAACGGGCGGAGGCTTGGCAGATGCTGTCGCAGCGGGCCAGGCGGGAAGGAACGCCGCGGAAAACAACGCGCTGAGCGATATTGCTGAGGCATTGGCGGCAGGCAAGACACCGGAGGTTGTGGCCGAAGAGCATGTCAAGGCAGAGAACGAACGCTACAGGCAGCAGAACTGCGCCGGGTTAAGCTCGGATGCCTGCTCGGTCAAGATGTACAAGGAGCGACGGGAACACCTGAACGATACACTGTCGACGGGGGCTGATTTTGTACCCGTAATTGGTG
>NZ_JATAAG010000045.1:0-21323 GCF_030341915.1 Pseudomonas sp. BCRC 81390
GAAGAACTGGCAGGCAATGATCGACCAGGTCGGCAAGCTGTATGCACGGCACTACGCCGCGCGCGCGTTCCAGCAGATCGGTTATTTCGACTATGACGCGGCAGACCCTGTTTCGGTCGAATATTTCATTCAGATGATGGCGGCCTGCCTGGCCGGTGGCCCTACTGAAGCCCTGCCCGAACAAGGCCAGCCGCTCGGGCTGACCCAGCATGTCTGGCAGCAACTGCTGGAAGATGATCAGAGCCTGCTGTACCAGGCGCTGCTGGCCAAGCACCCGGGGCTGATGCAGCACGTGGTCGCTGCGCTGTCCGGGGACGACTTCGGCAAGGTGTACGACATCATCAAAAGCATCGCCGGGACTGACGACGGCCAGCTGTTGGTGATCAAGCCGATCCAGGATGCTGTCGGCCAATTGCTGGCCGCGACCAACAGTGCGGGGAACGCACTCAGCCAGCACCTCAGTGAACGGACCAGGACGCTGATCGGCCATGTGCACCGCTCGGCATTTGCGCTGTTTGCCGGGCAACAGGTGACCCCGTTCAGGCTCTCGCTGACCCTGGGCGAATACATGAGCCTGCTCGACGAGGCCGTGCAGGCCCGCACCGAGGCGTTCTTGCAGCGGATCGACCAGCAGTTTCGCGATCCCCTGGGGCGCAAGGTGCGGGCCATGGTGCTGAGCGGGGCAATCAATATCGCCGCGCCGGGCAATCGCAACCAGATGATCGAGGTAGTGCTGTGGGCGTTCGAAAGCGCCGAGAGCTTGCAGGCGCGGCTGGTACAGCTGCGGGAGGGAGCAGCCGGTGGTGTCGGGGCGCTGGTACGGAATATCGCGATAGGTGCGGGTACGCTGCGTACACAGGTCACGGAGGGCTTGAAGATCAGTTCACTGGCCGCGCAAAGCGTGGCCAGCGACGCCATGCGCAGCCTGCGCGATGCCACCGCCAGTGGCGGCAGCGCCGGCCTGCTGTTTGCCCTGGGCAGCCTGTGGTTTCATCAGGACAGCCTGGGCAGGAACTATCGGGCGTTGCAGGAAACGCATCAGCACAACCCGGAAGCGCTGGCGGCGATCTGGTCTTCGTCGCTTGGGTTGTTGGGGGTTGGGGTTGAAGTGGCTGGGGGTGTCGTCGCGGTAGTACGCCCAAAGATACCGTGGCCCGGGACGGTAACCGAGGCATCATTGGGAAAGAACCTGGCCAGGTATGGCGGAGCCATCACCGCGCTCGCGGGTGTCATGGATGCAGCGCAATATGTGAATGCGCTCCTCCGGACAAACAGCCAAGGAGACAGGGCTTCAACTTGGAGATACCTGTTCGCGGCCGGGACAGCCACAACTTCCGCTGTCTTTGGCATTTACGCTGCGCTATTTGCGAACACGCTGCTCGGCCCCTTAGGCATTGCGTTGGTCCTTGGTTTGGCAGCCTACACGCTGGCAATGAGTGCCAAAAATCAGGAGTCTTCACCATTAGAATTATGGTCGCGGCACAGTAGATGGGGAACACCAGAGGAGCATCGCCGCTGGATAAATCCGCAAGATCTCGATACGTCAGTTGGCGCACTGAACGCGGCGATCTTGGGTGTACAGGCACATGCCTCAATCGATAATCGACTTCAATCATCTCACGATGGGCAAATTCCAGGCCAAATAGGAGCCTTTATCAGCGATGGCGCTGCTGTCGCGGTAGGTTATTATCTCGTCTTACACATTAGCCTGCCAAATTTCAGCACCGACTACGCACAGTACAAATGGCAACTGACCGTGCACCAAGCCGGGGTCAATCGACTTCCACTCCATCTTTACGGCAACAGTTCATGGCCGGAAAAGATCGAATATACACCTGAAGAAACAATAAATGTATTTGCGGACACTGAAAGCGTCAGCGACTGCATACACTACCAAACCACAAATAACACCCTGCACATCAACTGCCTAATACCGCTACTGGAAAACCACAGCGCCAACGCTATTGAGCTAACACTCACCTACTGGCCCAACAAGAATGAGCAGTCATTTAATGCAACAGTGACAATGAGAGAAAACAGACTATCGTCCTTCAGGAGTCTATTCCAATGAAGCGTCCGCTCCTTAATCCGCCATGCACAGGCTGGATAGAAGATCTCTCCCACCCAGACGCCCCCACCACTAGCGAAGCCAGTTTGGGTAATAAAAGCCCAAACCACCAGGACTTTATTTACCTTGAATTATCTAGAACGCTTGGCTGGACCAGAGAAATAATAGCTTTCTTCTCACTACCAACGATCGTCTTCGCCTTGCTTACACCCCATATAATAAAAGACAGCCTTGAACGTCAAGACTTCGAACTTGTATTCATTGGTATATTATTTCTCGCTTGCGAAATATGGACATCTGCAATTTTTCTACGCGTAAGCATAGCTCCCCCCCGAGACGAACCGCTTCGCTTTAACCGAGCACGAAAAAAGATCTATGCCTATAACTTCAGACATTGTTGGTGGAACCCCTTCGGAACCTGGAAAGTCGAAACAGTTTGCTACGACTGGCCCCAGGTCCGTGCCGAGCGCTGGTCACAAACCGGCGTCCTGCCAAGCGGCGGAGTCATTTACAAATGGGGTGTCATGCTGTCCATCGTCGCACCGGGTACGAACAATGTCATCGACCGGTTTCGCCTGAGTACGATGGGAGCTGACCAACATGCCTGGGCTTATATCTGCACCTACATGCAAGAAGGCCCTTCAGCCCTGCCGCCCCCCGGCGAACCGAAGGACCATGACGATGTGCTCTGGTGTGAATTCGCCCTGCGCCTGGCACCCAAGGTGAACTGGCCAGCCGACATTGATCTGGAATCACGCACCGCTCCCTGAGCCCACAAGTGCCTAAGGGAAAGCGCCATGGCTTATTGTTGGCCAACATGACACATCAGGCTAAGCAAGAATGATAACAGCAAAAAACCTATCATCCAGAAGGACTTTTTTGGCTCTGTGATTACCGGCCTACTCAGATTACGAACAGGTCCACGAACCGGTGCACTGCCATCCCCTCCAGCACCTGCTGGTTCTTGCAGACCGCCAGGATCTCCTCACAGCGCTGCCGGGCGAACCGCGTCGCCAGGTTGGCTCTGAATTTCGCCTCCAGCAACGGTATGCCCTCCGCCCGCCGGCGTCGATGGCCGATCGGGTACTCCACCACCACCTGCTCGGTACTGCTGCCATCCTTGAAGAACACCTGCAGCGCGTTGGCGATTGAGCGCTTGTCCGGCTCAAGGTACTCACGGCTGAAGCGAGGGTCTTCCACTACCTCCATCCTCTCGCGCAGTCGGTCGATGCTTGGATGGTTGGCGTGGAAGGCGTCTTCATATTGCTCGGCCACCAGATGCCCGAAAATCAACGGCACCGCCACCATGTACTGCAAGCAGTGGTCGCGGTCGGCGGCGTTGGCCAGTGGGCCGCTCTTTGAAATGATGCGGATTGCCGACTCCTGGGTGGTGATGACAATGCGGTCAATCTCGTGCAGGCGATTGCGCACCCGCGGGTGCAGGCTGACTGCCGCCTCGCAGGCAGTCTGGGCATGGAACTCGGCAGGGAAACTGACCTTGAACAGCACGTTCTCCATCACATAGCTACCCAGGGCCTGCGGCACGCGCAGCGCCTGCTGCTCGGCGGGCTTGAGTGCCAGGTCCTTGTTGGTGTGGCTGAACAGTACGTCGTAGAAGCCCCATTGGGGCGCAGTGAGCACACTTGGCACACCCATTTCGCCACGCAGGGCGATATCGGCCAGGCGCACACCACGGCTCGAAGCATCGCCAGCAGCCCAGGATTTGCGCGAACCGGCGTTGGGCGCGTGGCGGTAGGTGCGCAGTGCCTGGCCGTCGACGAAGGCGTGGGACAAGGCACTGAGCAGCTGCTCACGGTTGGCGCCCATCAGCCTTGCACACACTGCGGTGGAGGCCACCTTGACCAATATCACGTGGTCGAGGCCAACGCGATTGAAGGCGTTTTCCAGCGCCAGCACACCCTGAATCTCATGGGCCATGACCATGGCTTCCAACACGTCACGCATCAGCAGTGGCGCTTCACCAACGGCCACGCGCTTTTGCGACAGATGGTCGGCAACCGCCAGGATGCCACCCAGGTTATCCGAGGGGTGCGCCCACTCGGCGGCCAGCCAGGTGTCGTTATAGTCCAGCCAGCGCACCGTGCAGCCGATGTCCCAGGCCGCCTTGACCGGGTCGAGGCGGTAGCTGGTACCTGGGACACGGGCGCCGTTGGGCACCACGGTGCCCTCCACCAGCGGGCCGAGCAGTTTGCTGCACTCAGGGAAGCGCAAGGCCAGCAGGCCGCAGCCGAGGGTGTCCATCAGGCAGTTGCGGGCGGTGTCCAGGGCTTCAGCTGATTCGACCCGGTAGCCGAGCGCGTAGTCGGCGAGGGTTTGCAGCACCTGGTCATAATCCGGGCGGTCATTGAAGTCTACGTTGGCGCTCATATGCAGCTCCCTTCAAATAGTGCCGGGGCTGCCGTGCAGCGGCCCCGCTTGAAGCCGAGCGCCAGTTGGTGCGTTAGAAGCTATCGCCAGGTACGCGAACCCAGCCCTCCATCAGCACCCGGGCACTGCGACTCATGATTGCCTTGGTCACTGTCCACTCACCCTTCACTTGGCGCGCCTCGGCCCCCACCCGCAGGGTGCCCGAGGGGTGCCCGAAACGCACGGCGCTGCGCTCGCCGCCGCCAGCGGCCAGGTTCACCAGCGTGCCCGGAATGGCCGCTGCAGTACCGATAGCCACCGCGGCCGTACCCATCATGGCGTGGTGCAGCTTGCCCATGGACAGGGCCCGTACCAGCAGATCGATATCACCCGCCTGCACCACCTTGCCACTGGAGGCAGTGTAGGTGCTCGGTGGCGCGACGAAAGCCACTTTCGGCGTGTGCTGACGCCCGGCAGCCTGGTCAACGTTGGCGATAAGGCCCATGCGCACGGCGCCATGGGCGCGGATCGCCTCGAAACGCAGCAGCGCCTGCGGGTCACCGTTGATGGCATCCTGCAGTTCGGCGCCGGTGTAGCCGATGTCTGCCGCCTTGATGAAGATGGTCGGGATACCGGCATTGATCAGGGTCGCCTTGAAGGTACCCACGCCTGGTACCACCAGGTCATCGACCAGGTTACCGGTGGGGAACATCGCGCCGCCGTCGCCGTCTTCGTCGGCCGCCGGGTCGAGGAATTCAAGCTGCACCTCGGCGGCCGGGAAGGTCACCCCGTCCAGCTCGAAGTCGCCGGTTTCCTGCACTTCACCTTCGCTGATCGGCACGTGGGCGATGATGGTCTTGCCGATATTGGCCTGCCAGATGCGAACGGTGGCGATGCCATTGCGTGGGACGCGCGCAGGGTCGACCAGGCCGCTGCTGATGGCGAACGAACCGACTGCGGCAGAGAGGTTGCCACAGTTGCCGCTCCAGTCGACGAAGGCCTTGTCGATGCTGACCTGGCCGAACAGGTAGTCGACATCGTGATCGGGCTTGATGCTCTGCGACAGGATCACGGTCTTGCTGGTGCTCGAAGTGGCGCCGCCCATGCCATCGATCTGCTTGCCATAGGGGTCAGGGCTGCCGATCACCCGCAGCAGCAGGGCATCGCGCGCCGGGCCAGGAATCTGCGCCTGCTCGGGCAGGTCGCGCAAGCGGAAAAACACGCCTTTGCTGGTGCCACCACGGATGTAGGTGGCGGGGATTTTGATCTGGGGTGCATGTGCCATGGGATGTACTGTCCTGTTTGAGATGCATATGGCCTCTGGGGGCTGCCTTGCAGCCCATCGCGACACAAGGTCGCTCCTACACGGACCGCGTAACGCTGGCAGGAACGGCTTTGTGCCGGCGATGGGCCGCAAAGCGGCCCCCTGCAATCAAGCGGTGGCTTCGAGGAAATCCTGGGCAAAGCGCTGCAGCACCCCGCCCGCCTCGTAGATCGACACTTCCTCGGCGGTATCCAGGCGGCAGGTCACCGGCACCTCCAGTCGCTCGCCGTCGGCCCGGGTCACCACCAGGGTCAGGGTCGCCCGTGGTGTACGCGCTCCCAACACATCGTAGGTCTCGCTGCCGTCCAGGCCCAAGGTCTTGCGGTCGGTACCCGGCTTGAACTCCAGCGGCAATACGCCCATGCCCACCAGGTTGGTACGGTGGATGCGTTCGAAGCCTTCGGCGACGATCGCCTCGACCCCGGCCAGGCGCACACCCTTGGCCGCCCAGTCACGCGACGAGCCCTGGCCGTAGTCGGCGCCGGCGACGATGATCAGCGGCTGCTTGCGCTGCATGTAGGTCTCGATCGCCTCCCACATGCGGGTGACCTTGCCTTCCGGCTCGATCCGCGCCAGCGAACCTTGCTTCACGCTGCCATCTTCATTGCGCACCATTTCGTTGAACAGCTTGGGGTTGGCGAAGGTGGCACGCTGGGCTGTCAGGTGGTCGCCACGGTGGGTGGCGTAGGAGTTGAAGTCCTCTTCCGGCAGGCCCATCCTGGCCAGGTACTCACCGGCGGCGCTGTCGAGCATGATGGCGTTGGACGGCGACAGATGGTCGGTGGTGATGTTGTCCGGCAGCACGGCCAGCGGGCGCATGCCGCGCAGGGTACGTTCGCCGGCCAGGGCCCCTTCCCAGTAGGGCGGGCGACGGATGTAGGTGCTCATCGGGCGCCAGTCGTACAGCGGCGCCACCTTCGGTCCACGGTCCTCCTCGATGGCGAACATGGGGATATACACCTTGCGGAACTGCTCCGGCTTGACCGCGGCGCGTACCACGGCATCGATCTCTTCATCGCTTGGCCAGATGTCCTTGAGGCGGATTTCCTTGCCATCCACCACGCCCAGCACATCCTTCTCGATATCGAAGCGGATGGTACCGGCGATGGCGTAGGCCACCACCAGCGGTGGCGAGGCCAGGAACGCCTGCTTGGCATAGGGGTGGATCCGCCCGTCGAAGTTGCGGTTGCCCGACAGCACGGCAGTGGCGTACAGGTCGCGGTCGATGATCTCTTGCTGGATCACCGGGTCCAGGGCGCCGGACATGCCGTTGCAGGTGGTGCAGGCGAAGGCAACGATGCCAAAGCCGAGCTGCTCCAGCTCCTTTTCCAGCCCCGCTTCCTCAAGGTACAGCTGCACGGCCTTGGAACCCGGCGCCAGCGACGACTTGACCCATGGCTTGCGCGTCAGGCCCAGCTTGTTGGCGTTACGTGCGAGCAAACCGGCGGCAATCACGTTGCGCGGATTGCTGGTGTTGGTACAGCTGGTAATGGCCGCGATGATCACGGCGCCATCCGGCATCTGCCCAGGCACTTCTTCCCACTTGCCGGCGATACCCTTGGTCGCCAGGTCACTGGTGGCGACCCGGGCATGCGGGTTGGATGGGCCAGCCATGTTGCGCACCACGCTGGACAGGTCGAAGCTCAGGGTGCGTTCGTACACCACGCCGCCCAGGCTGTCGGCCCACAGGCCGGTGGCCTTGGCATAGGTTTCCACCAGCCGGACCTGCTGCTCTTCGCGGCCGGTCAGGCGCAGGTAGTCGATGGTCTGCTGGTCGATGGCGAACATCGCGGCAGTGGCGCCGTACTCCGGGGCCATGTTGGAAATGGTGGCACGGTCGCCCAGGGTCAGGGCGCGAGCGCCCTCGCCGTGGAACTCCAGGTAGGCCCCGACGACCTTCTGCTTGCGCAGGAATTCGGTGAGGGCCAGCACCAGGTCGGTGGCGGTGATATTCGGTGCCAGCTTGCCGGTCAGCTCGACGCCGACGATTTCCGGCAGGCGCATCCACGAGGCGCGGCCAAGCATCACGTTTTCCGCTTCCAGGCCACCCACGCCGATGGCGATCACACCCAGGGCGTCGACGTGCGGGGTATGGCTGTCGGTGCCCACGCAGGTGTCCGGGTAGGCCACGCCACGGTCGTTGTGGATGACCGGCGACATCTTCTCCAGGTTGATCTGGTGCATGATGCCGTTGCCTGGCTGGATCACGTCGACGTTCTTGAACGCCTTCTTGGTCCAGTTGATGAAGTGGAAGCGGTCTTCGTTACGGCGGTCTTCGATGGCCCGGTTCTTTTCGAAGGCCTGCGGGTCGAAGCCACCGCATTCGACGGCCAGCGAGTGGTCGACGATCAGTTGCACCGGCACCACCGGGTTGACCTGGGCCGGGTCGCCGCCTTTGTCGGCAATGGCGTCACGCAGGCCGGCGAGGTCGACCAGCGCGGTCTGCCCAAGGATGTCGTGGCACACCACCCGCGCCGGGAACCAAGGGAAGTCGAGATCGCGTTTGCGCTCGATCAGCTGGCCCAGCGAGGCCTCGAGGCTGGCCGGGTCGCAGCGGCGCACCAGGTTCTCGGCGAGCACGCGAGACGTGTAAGGCAGCCCATCATAGGCGCCGGGCTTGATTGCCTCGACCGCCGCGCGGGCATCGAAATAGTCCAGGTCGGTGCCTGGCAGGGCTTTGCGGTATGCAGTGTTCATCATTCAGGCTCGGTCACAGGATTCGGAAGTCTCCGCCGCCCCTGTGGGAGCGGGCTTGCCCGCGAATGCGTCAGCCGGTGCAAATGGGTTGCCCGGTCGGACGCATTCGCGGGCGAGCCCGCTCCCACAAGGGAGACGGGTTGCCTCTCTCTATCTAATTCAGCGCTGTTCGATCGGCACGAACTGGCGCTGCTCGACACCGACATACTCGGCGCTCGGGCGGATGATGCGGTTGTTGGCACGCTGCTCGAAGACGTGCGCCGCCCAGCCGGTCAGGCGCGAGCAAACGAAGATCGGGGTAAACAGCTTGGTCGGAATGCCCATGAAGTGATACGCCGAGGCATGGTAGAAGTCGGCATTGGGGAACAGGCGCTTCTGCTCCCACATGGTCTTGTCGATGGCTTCGGAAACCGGGTACAGCACCTTGTCGCCCACTTCGTCGGCCAGCTGTTTCGACCAGCCCTTGATTACCTCGTTGCGCGGGTCGGACTCTTTGTAGATGGCATGGCCAAAGCCCATGATCTTGTCCTTGCGCTCAAGCATGCGCAGCAGTTCGGCAGTGGCTTCCTGCGGGCTCTGGAAACGCTCGATCAGCTCCATCGCCGCCTCGTTGGCGCCACCGTGCAGCGGGCCGCGCAGCGAGCCGATGGCAGCGGTGATGCAGGAATACAGGTCGGACAAGGTCGAGGCACAGACGCGGGCGGTGAAGGTGGACGCGTTGAATTCGTGCTCGGCGTACAGGATCAGCGAAACGTTCATCACCTTGACGTGCAGGTCGCTGGGCTTCTTGCCGTGCAGCAGGTGCAGGAAATGCCCGCCGAGGGTGTCTTCGTCGCTGGTGCAGTCGATGCGCACGCCGTGATGGGTGAAGCGGTACCAGTAGCACATCACCGCCGGGAACAGCGCCAGCAGGCGATCGGTCTTCTCGCGCTGTGCTTCGAAGGTCAGCTCGGGTTCCAGGGTACCCAGCACCGAGCAACCGGTGCGCATCACGTCCATCGGGTGGGCGTCGCGCGGGATGCGCTCGAGCACTTCCTTCAGGGCCTGCGGCAGGTCACGCAGGCCCTTGAGTTTGCGCTTGTAGTCGGCCAGTTCGGCCTTGCTCGGCAGCTCGCCGTACAGCAGCAAGTAGGCGACTTCTTCGAATTCGGCACCGGCAGCCAGGTCACGCACGTCGTAACCTCGGTAGGTCAGCCCGGCACCGGCCTGGCCCACGGTGGACAATGCGGTCTGGCCGGCCACCTGGCCGCGCAGGCCTGCGCCACTGAGTACTTTTGCTTCGGCCATGGTGTTTCTCCTTTCTTGAACTTGTTATGGAATTTCTGCCTGATCGTTGAACCTGTGCCGGCCTCTTCGCGGGTAAACCCGCTCCTACAGGTCCTGTGTAGCATTCGCTGCCCGTAGTGTCCTTGTGGGATCGGGTTCACCCGCGAAGAGGCCAGCCGCTACAGTCAGGATCTCTGGTCTTCAACCTTTCTTCTGGGCGAACAACGCATCCAGGCTCTGCTCGAAGGCGTGGTAGCCAATGGCATCGTAGAGCTCCATGCGGGTCTGCATGGTGTCGATCACGTTTTTCTGCGTGCCGTCGCGACGCAGCGCGGTGTACACGTTCTCTGCCGCCTTGTTCATGGCGCGGAAGGCCGACAGCGGGTACAACACCAGCGACACGTCGACCGAGGCCAGCTCTTCGGTGGTGTACAGCGGCGTGGCACCGAACTCGGTGATATTGGCCAGGATCGGTGCCTTCACCCGGTTGGCGAAGGTCTTGTACATCTGCAGTTCGGTAATGGCCTCCGGGAAGATCATGTCGGCGCCGGCCTCGACGCAGGCGGCGGCGCGGTCCAGCGCAGCGTTCAGGCCCTCGACCGCCAGGGCATCGGTACGCGCCATGATCACGAAGCTGTCATCGCTGCGGGCATCGACCGCAGCCTTGATGCGGTCGACCATTTCCTGCTGGCTGACGATTTCCTTGTTGGGGCGGTGGCCGCAACGCTTGGCGCCTACCTGATCCTCGATATGGATGGCAGCCGCGCCGAACTTGCTCATCGAACGCACGGTACGGGCGACGTTGAAGGCCGAGGCCCCGAAGCCGGTGTCGACATCCACCAGCAGGGGCAGGTCGCACACGTCGGTGATGCGGCGCACGTCGGTGAGCACGTCGTCGAGGTTGCTGATGCCCAGGTCCGGCAGGCCCAGCGAACCGGCGGCCACGCCGCCACCGGACAGGTAGATGGCCTTGAAACCGGCGCGCTTGGCCAGCAGCGCATGGTTGGCGTTGATGGTGCCTACCACCTGCAACGGATGTTCAGCGGCAACGGCGTCGCGGAAACGCTGACCGGGGGTACTCTTCACAGTCATTTCTCACCTCGTGGGCTGTTGTTCTGGGCGTCCAGATAGTGACGCTCGATGTTGCGCTTGGACGCGCCGATGTGGCGGCGCATCAGGAGTTCGGCCAGCTCGCCGTCACGGTCGGCGATGGCGTCGAGAATGCGGTGGTGCTCGGCAAAGGCCTGGCGCGGCCGGTTCGGCGTGGCCGAGAACTGGATGCGGTACATGCGCACCAGCTGGTACAGCTCGCCGCACAGCATCTTTACCAGGGTCTGGTTGCCACTGCCCTGGATGATCCGGTAGTGGAAGTCGTAGTCGCCTTCCTGCTGGTAGTAACCCAGGCCAGCCTGGAATGCCGCATCGCGCTCGTGGGTGTCGAGCACCCGCCGCAGTTCGTCGATATCGGCCTGGCTCATGCGCTCGGCGGCCAGGCGGCAGGCCATGCCTTCCAGCGATTCACGAATTTCATACAGCTCGATCAGTTCGGCGTGGTTGAGCGACACCACCCGGGCGCCCACATGCGGCACGCGCACCAGCAGGCGTTGCCCTTCGAGGCGGTGGATGGCCTCGCGCAATGGCCCGCGGCTGATGCCATAGGTGCGCGCCAGCTCCGGCTCGGAGATCTTGCTGCCGGGGGCGATCTCGCCCTTGACGATGGCCGCCTGGATGCGCCGGAAGACGTTTTCGGACAAGGTTTCCGTTTCGTCTGTCAGCACCGGGCTGGGGATGGAGAGGTCGTGCATATTGTCGACACCTTGTAAATCTCTTCGCCAGAAACTAGCGAATCCCAGCGCAGCAGTCAAAGACAAAATGAATATTGTCGACAATCGTCTAAGAACGAACTAACAGCGCCCCACCGCTGTCAGATCGCGCACCGCTGGCGTCAAGGCGTCGGCGTGATAGAATGCCGCGCCTCCGTTGGAGTATGGATAGCCCGTCTGTCATCCGTTTCATGTTGTTGACAGATGCACGAGGAAGCTTGCGCAGTCGTTGCCAGTCGCCTTGCTCTGAACACGGCTTGAAGATTGCTCTGAAGATCGCTCTCAACAGAGCTCCGAAGAAAGCCCCGAACCTTGCACTGCACCGCGCCAGGAATATGAGACCTACACCTGTTCTATTGCTGCTCTGCCTCACCCTGCTGCCGGCCCTTGGCCAGGCCGCAGGCAAGACCGTCTACGGCCTCAACGAATATGCACGCCTGGGCGACCTGGACCTGGAAGTGGCAGCCAAGCTCGACACCGGTGCCAAGACCGCCTCGCTCAGCGCCCGCGATATCAAGCGCTTCAAGCGCAACGGCGAAAGCTGGGTACGCTTCTACCTGGCCATCGACGCCGCCCATTCTCATCCCATCGAACGCCCGCTGGCGCGCGTAAGCAAGATCAAGCGCCGGGCCGGTGACTATGATGCCGAATCGGGCAAGGCCTACACGGCACGCCCGGTCATCGAACTTGAAATCTGCATGGGCCAGGCCGTGCGCACCATCGAAGTCAACCTCACCGACCGCAGCGCCTTCCAGTTCCCGCTGCTGATCGGCTCCGAGGCGCTCAAGCACTTCGACGCGCTGGTCGACCCAAGCCTTAAATACGCGGCCGGCAAACCTGCCTGTGCCACCGAAGCTCCCAAAGCAGAGTAATCCCGATGCGCTCTCTTACCCTTCATCTGAAAGTCCTGATCACCGTGCTGGTGCTGTTGGGCGTGGCCGTGACGGCTTATCAGATCTTCGTACTCGGCATCCCCGTCACCGAGGATGAAACCGACGACCTGTGGAACATCGACGCCAAGGTCGAGTTCGTGGCCAGCACCAAGGACCCGGTCAAGGTGCAGATGTTCGTGCCACCGCTGAACCGCGACTACGTCAGCCTCAACGAGAGCTTCATCTCCAACAACTATGGGGTGAGCGTCAACCGTGCCGACGGCAACCGCAAGGTCACCTGGTCGGCGCGCCGCGCCAGCGGCAACCAGACCCTCTACTACCGCCTGGTACTGACCAAGCGCTACAGCAAGGAAAAGACCACGGTCAAAGGCCCGACCTTCCGCGACAGCCTGGCCGTGGAGGGCCCCGAGAAGATCGCCGCCGAGGCGCTGATGGCGCCGATCCGCCAGCACTCGGCCGACGTCGAGACCTTCGTCAGCGAGACCATCAAGCGGGTCAACAACCTCAACGACGACAACGTCAAGCTGCTGCTGGCCGGCGACACCACGGCCATGAAGAAGGCCCAGGTGATCGACCTGCTGCTGTCGATCGCCCACGTCCCGATGGAGAAAGTGCATACCATCCGCCTGGTGGCCGACACGCCGCAAACCCCGGAACTGTGGTTGCGCAGCTTCAACGGTAGCGACTGGCTGTACTTCAACCCGGACACCGGCGAGCAAGGCCTGCCCAGCGACCGCCTGCTGTGGTGGACCGGTGATGACAACCTGATCACTGTCGATGGTGGCAAGAAGGCCAACGTCACCTTCAGCATGAACAACAGCGAGATGAACGCCATCCGCCTGGCCAAGCTGACCGACGAAAATACCGACGCCGACTTCCTCGAGTATTCGCTGTACGGCCTGCCACTGCAGACCCAGCAAACCTTCATGATCATGGTCATGATCCCGATCGGCGTGCTGGTGATCCTGGTGCTGCGCAACCTGGTCGGCCTGCAGACCCTGGGTACCTTCACCCCGGTACTGATTGCCCTGGCCTTCCGCGAAACCCAGCTGGGCTTCGGTATCGTGCTGTTCACGGTGATTACCGCCCTGGGCCTGTCGCTGCGCTCGTACCTGGAGCACCTGAAACTGCAGATGCTGCCACGCCTGTCGGTGGTGCTGACCTTCGTCGTGGTGCTGATTGCCGCCATCAGCCTGTTCAGCCACAAGCTGGGCCTGGAGCGCGGGCTGTCGGTAGCGCTGTTCCCGATGGTGATCCTGACCATGACTATCGAACGCCTGTCCATCACCTGGGAAGAACGTGGCGGTGGCCATGCCATGAAAGTAGCCATCGGCACCCTGTTCGCCGCCTCCCTGGCGCACCTGCTGATGATGGTGCCGGAGCTGGTGTACTTCGTGTTCACCTTCCCGGCCGTACTGCTGATCCTGGTGGGCTTCATGCTGGCAATGGGTCGCTACCGCGGCTACCGCCTGACCGAGCTCGTGCGCTTCAAGGCATTCCTGAAGAAGGCTGACGCCTGATGTTTGGCCTGATCAAGACGTGGAAAGCCCTGGAGGCCCGGGGCATCATGGGTATCAATCGGCGCAACGCGGATTACGTGTTGAAGTACAACAAGCGCCACCTGTACCCGATCGTCGACGACAAGATCATCACCAAGGAGCGCGCCCTGGCGGCCGGCATCCATGTGCCGGAGATGTACGGCATCATCGAAACCGAAAAGGAAATCGACAAGCTCGACCAGATCATCGGCGGGCGCAGCGATTTCGTCATCAAGCCGGCGCAGGGTGCCGGCGGTGATGGCATTCTGGTGATCGCCGACCGCTTCGAGGACCGCTACCGCACGGTGTCGGGCAAGATCATCAGCCATGAGGAAATCGAGCACCAGATCTCGAGCATCCTCACTGGCCTGTACTCGCTGGGTGGCCACCGTGACCGCGCGCTGATCGAATACCGGGTAACCCCCGACCAGATCTTCAAGAGCATCAGCTACGAAGGTGTACCGGACATCCGCATCATCGTGCTGATGGGTTACCCGGTGATGGCCATGCTGCGCCTGCCGACCCGCCAGTCCGGCGGCAAGGCCAACCTGCACCAGGGTGCCATCGGCGTGGGGGTCGACCTGGCCACTGGCGTGACCCTGCGCGGCACCTGGCTGAACAACATCATCAGCAAGCACCCGGACACCACCAACGCGGTCGATGGCGTGCAGCTGCCGAACTGGGACGGCTTCATGAAGCTGGCCGCCGGCTGCTACGAGCTGTGTGGCCTGGGCTACATCGGTGTCGACATGGTCCTGGACCAGGACAAGGGGCCGCTGATTCTGGAACTCAACGCCCGCCCGGGCCTGAACATCCAGATTGCCAACGACTGCGGGCTGACCCAGCGCACCCACGCCATCGAGGCCCACCTGGAAGCGCTGGCAAAGGACGGCATCACCGAAGATGCCGAACAGCGCGTCCGCGTGTCGCAAGGGCTTTTCGGGCACGTGCATCCGCGCTGAAGACGCCGGGGCTGCTTTGCAGCCGATTCGCGGGCAATGGCGCTCCAACAGGAAATGCGCCAGCTCTGACAGTAGCGCCGTACCTGTGGGGGCGGGCTTGCCCGCGAATGGGCCAAACACACTATGCGAATGTCGCCACAAAGCTAGGCGCATTTCCTACACAGGTCTACAATCGCCCTCCTCGCTTTTACATCGCCGTCCACACTGATGCCGACCTGCACGCTCCACTCCCTGCCCTACCAGCCTGACCCTGCCGCCTATTTCGCCCGCCTGCGCCAGGCCCCCGGTGCGATCCTGCTCGACAGCGCGCGCCCCGGCGCCGAGCGCGGCCGCTTCGACCTGCTCAGCGCCTGGCCAGTGCAACAGCTGCAGGCGCAACCTGGCGAAGATGGCCGCGCCTTCCTCCAGCGCTTGCGCATGGGCCTGGCGCAACTGGGCCATGCGCAACTGCCCGACGGTAGCGAGCTGCCGTTCGCTGGCGGCCTGATCGGCTACCTGAGCTATGACTTTGGTCGGCGCCTGGAACAGCTGCCCAGCCTGGCCGTTGACGACCTCGGCCTGCCAGATGCGCAACTGGGCCTGTATGCCTGGGCGCTGGTCAGCGACCACCTGTGCGCGACCAGCCAGCTGGTGTTTCATCCGAGCCTGGCCAGCCAGGAACGCGAACGCCTGATCAGCCTGTTCGAAGCTGCCGACAACAGTGCAAGCAGCCGCTTCGAGCTCCTGGCACCAATGGCCGGCGACCTGCAACCCGCGCAGTACAAGGCGGCTTTCGACCAGGTGCAGCGCTACATCCAGGCGGGTGACTGCTACCAGATCAACCTCACCCAGCGCTTCCGCGCGCCCTGCCAGGGCGACCCGTGGCACGCCTACCAGGCCTTGCGCAAAGCCTGCCCGACGCCGTTCTCTGGCTACCAGCAGCTGGCCGACGGCAGCGCCTTGCTGAGTTTTTCACCCGAGCGTTTCATCCGCGTCAGCCAGCGCCAGGTGGAAACCCGACCGATCAAGGGCACCCGCCCGCGCGCCAGCAACCCCGTCGAAGATGCGCACAATGCCGAACAGCTGCGGCACAGCGCCAAGGACCGCTCGGAAAACCTGATGATCGTCGACCTGCTGCGCAACGACCTGGGGCGCACGTGCGAAATCGGCTCGGTGAAGGTGCCGGAACTGTTCAGCCTGGAGAGCTACCCCAACGTGCATCATCTGGTCAGCAGCATCACCGGCCGGCTGGCCAGCAACAAGGACGCCCTCGACCTGATCGGCGACAGCTTCCCCGGTGGCTCGATCACCGGCGCCCCGAAGATCCGCGCCATGCAGATCATCGACGAGCTGGAGCCGACGCGCCGCACGCTGTACTGCGGCTCACTGCTTTACCTGGACGTGCGCGGCGAAATGGACAGCTCGATCGCCATTCGCAGCCTGCTGGTCAGGCGTGGGCAGGCCTGCTGCTGGGGCGGCGGCGCGGTGGTGGCCGATTCCGAATGGCAGGCAGAATATGAAGAATCGATTGCCAAGGTGCGCGTGTTGATGGAGACGCTGCAGGGCTTGTGACCGGCGTCTACCCTGCCTTTTTTTGTTACCATCAGCCTACTACGAGCGCACAGCGCCACAGCCTAGATGGAAACCGCCCGATGAGCCAACCCTTCGACGTCGCCGCCCTGGCCGCGACCTACGCCAACAAGTCCCCGCAGGACATCCTCAAGCTCGCCTTCGAGCACTTCGGTGATGACCTGTGGATTTCCTTCAGCGGTGCCGAGGACGTGGTGCTGGTCGACATGGCCTGGAAGTTGAACAAGCAGGTCAAGGTGTTCAGTCTCGACACCGGGCGCCTGCACCCGGAGACCTACCGGTTCATCGACCAGGTGCGCGAACAGTACAACCTGCCGATCGAAATCCTCAGCCCCGACCGCGCCAAGCTCGACCCGTTCGTCAAGGAAAAAGGCCTGTTCAGCTTCTACAAGGACGGCCATGGCGAATGCTGCGGCATCCGCAAGATCGAGCCGCTACGTCGCAAGCTGGCAACCGTAAGCGCCTGGGCCACCGGCCAACGGCGCGACCAGAGCCCAGGCACCCGCAGCCAGGTAGCGGCACTGGAAATCGACAGCGCCTTCTCCACCCCCGAGCGTACCTTGTACAAGTTCAACCCACTGGCGCAGATGACCAGCGAAGAGGTATGGGGTTATATCCGCATGCTTGAACTGCCTTACAACAGCCTGCATGAGCGCGGTTTCATCAGCATCGGCTGCGAACCTTGCACCCGGCCGGTACTGCCGAACCAGCATGAGCGCGAGGGGCGTTGGTGGTGGGAGGAGTCGACCCAGAAGGAATGCGGGCTGCACGCAGGCAACCTGATCAGCAAGGCATAAGCAACTGGGGCCGCCACGCGGCCCCCTCAGATGCTGGATCAGTGCACCGGCAGTTCGACACCCTCGAACAGCTCTTCCAGCTCCTGCTTGTTATGGCACTGGATCGCCTTGGCCATCACTTCACGGGTCAGGTGCGGGGCGAACTTCTCGATGAAGTCGCACATGAAGCCACGCAGGAAGGTGCCACGACGGAAGCCGATCTTGGTGACACTGGCTTCGAACAGTTCGCTGGCATCGAGGGCCACCAGGTCACTGTCAAGCTTGGCGTCCACCGCCATGCCAGCGACGATACCCACGCCCAGCCCCAGGCGCACATAAGTCTTGATCACGTCGGCGTCCGCCGCAGTGAACACCACTTTCGGTGTCAGGCCACGGTGATTGAAGGCCTCGTCCAGCTTGGAACGCCCAGTGAAACCAAATACATAGGTCACGATCGGGTATTCGGCGACCGCCTCCAGGGTGAGCTTGGGCAATTTCGCCAGCGGGTGACCCTGCGGCACCACCACGCAACGGTTCCACTTGTAGCACGGCATCATGATCAGGTCACCGAACAGCTCCAGCGCCTCGGTGGCGATGGCGAAGTCAACCGTGCCGTCCGCAGCCATCTCGGCAATCTGCATGGGCGAACCCTGATGCATGTGCAGGGACACTTCCGGGTACTGCTTGATGAAGCTGCTGATCACCGGCGGCAAGGCATAACGCGCCTGGGTATGAGTGGTGGCGATGGACAGCGTACCCTTCTTCTCGTTGGAGAATTCCTGGGCGATCTGCTTGATGCTTTCGACCTTGCGTAGGATCTCGCCGGCAGTATTGATGATGCGCTCACCGGCCGGGGTGACACGGGTCAGGTGCTTGCCGCTGCGGGCAAAGACTTCAACACCCAGCTCATCCTCGAGCAGGCGGATCTGCTTGCTGATACCCGGCTGGGAGGTATACAGGCTCTGCGCCGTCGCGGACACGTTGAGGTCATGGTGCGCCACTTCCCAGATGTAGCGCAGTTGTTGAAGCTTCATAGGTTCCCCTCGGTTCAGCAATGAGTCCGCGGCAGCAGGCAGCGTCGATATATAACTATATTAGTGGTTCTGGAAATAAATCTAGAACTATTTTGTTACATACCCACGGAAATGGCCTACGGCCACCTTCATGCTTTCCTGCGCCCCAGGTGCTGTGCCAACGGCACCATGTACACCGGCACCGGCGACAGCTGCAGCAGCCGCACCGCCGTGCGCCCCAAGGGCACGTCCGCGCCCGCACCGGCGCTGTGACTGCCGAAAATCAGCAGGTCGACACTCAGCCGCTGCGCCTGGTCGAGGATCACCTGTGCCGGGTCGCCCTGGCGCACCCGCACCGCCTTGATCACCGCCAGGTCGGCCTCCTCGCCAAGCTCGTCGCGAAAGTTCTCCAGCACACGCTGCTCGATGTTGGCCATCACCGTGTTCACCCCCTGGCTGTGCAACTGGTCGAGCGTCTGCTCGTCGAGGTAGCTTTGCAGCAGCGATTCGGCGAACTGCCCCATGGGCTCCACCGCATGGATCACATACAACTCGGCGCCGAAGGTACGCGCCAGCGCCAACGCGTGCTGCATGACAAAAGGGGCGTACACACCGAGGTCAGTGGCGTACAGCATGGAGCGGATCATTCGACCTCCTCGACTGCCGCTGCGGCAGAGCAAGCTTCAGCTTAGCAGCGCCCCGAACGCGCGCCTGGCCGTCCGGCGCACTGCCGGTCAGGCCGGAAGCGCGCTCAGTCGGCCTGGCCACCGCGCCCGATGAAGGCCAACGCCTGGTACAGCATCTCCATGCGTGGCAACTGGCAACCGGCCGCCCGCGCCCGTGCCAGTGGCTCGGCATAGATGGCCTGCAGTTCCAGCGGGCGCTGGTGGGCATGGTCGTGGTACATGCTGGGCCAGTAATCGGGCATGCGCTCGGTGACGTCGAACAGATGCTCGGCATAGCCCTCGGGCAACACGTGACCACACGCCGCCGCACCCTGCACCACCTCGGCCATCAAGGCCTGGATCAGCGCACGGCTGTTGCGGTCGGCCATCAGCGGCGTGGTACTGGCGCCGAGCAGCACCGACAGGCCGTTGTACGGTACGTTCCATACCAGCTTCTGCCAGCGCGCCTGGGCCAGGTCGGGCATGGCCTGCGAATCGATGCCCGCAGCCTGGAACAGCCCCGCCCCCTCCTTGACCAGCGCGGCACCGCCATCGTCGGCCGGCCCGCTGTGGTAGCCCAGGTTGACCGCACCCAGCGCCTGGTGACGGATCACCCCAGGCGCCTGGCGGTTGACGCAGATGAAACACAGGCCGCCGAGCAGGTGCATGTCGTTGCGCAAGGCCGGGCGCAACTGTTCCTCCACGCCCAGGCCGTTCTGCAACAACACCACCTTGGCGGCGGGGGCTGCCGCCTGTACCAGCAGCGGTGCCAGCTGGTCATTGCTGGTGGCCTTGGCGCCCACCAGCAGCCAGTCGCAGGGTGGCAGGTCGGCGGCGCTGGCATAGGTTTGCACGTTCATCTGCAGGGTGCCGTGCACGGCACTGTCCAGGGTCAGCCCCTGCTCACGGATGACCTGGTACTCGCTGCGCAACAGAAAATGCACATCGAAGCCGGCCCGCGCCAGCATCAAGCCATAGAAACCGCCGATGGCGCCACTGCCGATAATGCCGATACGTGGTGTGTGCGTGTGCATGCCGATCTCCAGGTAAAAGTCAGCCCTCTTTTTACACAGGTTGCGCAGCGCTGGGCAGCCTGTTTGCGGCAAACCCCTGCCATCTCGGAAAAACCCCACACGGACGGGGCACAGCCCATTGTCGCGCCACCAGTAACGCGCTAAGGTTCGGCTCCCCGCTGCGATTATTCTTGCTGCTGGGCCGCACGGGGACAGTTGGCGGCCGGCACCGTGACCTGACGAGTAACACGATGGCTGATTTACCGATCGATGACTTGAACGTTGCCTCCAACGAGACGCTGATCACCCCCGATCAGCTGAAGAAGGAAATCCCCCTCAGCGCCAAGGCCCTGCAGACCGTGACTGCCGGCCGTGAAGTGGTGCGCAATATTCTCGACGGCAAGGACCATCGCCTGTTCGTCGTGGTCGGCCCTTGCTCCATCCACGACATCAAGGCTGCCCACGAGTACGCCGAACGCCTCAAGGTACTGGCCGAGGAAGTGTCCGACACGCTGTACCTGGTCATGCGCGTGTACTTCGAAAAACCGCGCACCACCGTCGGCTGGAAAGGCCTGATCAACGACCCGTACCTGGATGACTCGTTCAAGATCCAGGATGGCCTGCACATCGGCCGCAAGCTGCTGCTTGACCTGGCTGAAATGGGCCTGCCGACCGCCACCGAAGCGCTCGACCCGATTTCCCCACAGTACCTGCAGGATCTGATCAGCTGGTCGGCCATTGGCGCTCGCACCACCGAATCGCAGACCCACCGCGAGATGGCCTCGGGCCTTTCCTCGGCGGTCGGCTTCAAGAACGGTACCGATGGCGGTCTGACCGTTGCCATCAACGCCCTGCAGTCGGTGTCCAAGCCGCACCGCTTCCTCGGCATCAACCAGGAAGGCGGTGTATCGATCGTCACCACCAAGGGCAACCCGTACGGTCACGTGGTACTGCGCGGCGGCAACGGCAAGCCGAACTACGATTCGGTCAGTGTCGCCCTGTGCGAGCAGGACCTGGCCAAGGCCCGGATCAAGGCCAACATCATGGTCGACTGCAGCCACGCCAACTCCAACAAGGACCCTGCCCTGCAGCCGCTGGTGATGGAGAACGTTGCCAACCAGATTCTCGAAGGCAACCAGTCGATCATCGGCCTGATGGTCGAGAGCCACCTGAACTGGGGCTGCCAGTCGATTCCGAAGAACCTGGACGAGCTGCAGTACGGTGTATCGATCACCGATGCCTGCATCGACTGGTCGGCTACCGAGAAAACCCTGCGCAGCATGCGTGCCAAGCTGAAGGATGTGCTGCCGCAGCGCAAGCGCGGCTGATACAAGAAGGCGGGGCCGCGG
>NZ_JATAAG010000045.1:21583-75753 GCF_030341915.1 Pseudomonas sp. BCRC 81390
CTGCTCGGCGTATTCCAGGGCCCGCTCGGTCAGCGCGGCTGCAATCCCGCGACCGCGCAGGGCGTTGGGCACGAAGGTGCGATAGATGTCCAGCGTCTGCTTGCCCAGATCCATGTACGTCAGATAGGCACGATGACCGTCCACGTTGGTCTCGAACTGATGACCGGCCTGGTCATGGTGGATGGTCAGCGCTTCGCTCATCACTACTCCTCGCAGGTCTTCTCGGCAGACCCATACCTTAACCGATGGTGGTTTATCCGGCACAGAATCCTCTACGCCACCTGTTGCCCCTTCGACCTCCGTTCGATTGCGATCGTTCGGAGCCTCTGGCACTCACAAGATAGTAGGCGCCGCAAGCGGGATTGCTCAAGGTGGTGGCGGCTAAAAATGGCGAAAATGCAGCCAGAGCGACTCTTGGCCGCATGCCGGCAGGCCACACCGGATGTACTAGGGCTTAAGACGCTGAAGGACAGTTAAAGTCACCGTTAGTTCAGCAAAAAAGTTGCCGTAGTACAAATGCTTGCGCGCCCTGCGCGTTTTTTACACAGTACCTGCCGCGGATCTTGTCAGGACAGCGCCAAGCAACATTTTTTTTGCAGTTCTTGCGCTTAGTCAGTTTACTTACTACAAGTAATGGGTACTATGTACGCCGGCCAGTTTCTCTTTTCCGAGAGATGGCTATTTAATAGAAAGTCCTTGAAGGGGAACACGATGAACAACGTTCTGAAATTCTCTGCTCTGGCTCTGGCCGCAGTTCTGGCTACCGGTTGCAGCAGCGTATCCAAAGAAACCGAAGCTCGTCTGACTGCGACTGAAGACGCAGCAGCTCGCGCTCAAGCTCGTGCTGACGAAGCCTACCGTAAGGCTGACGACGCACTGGCAGCCGCTCAGAAGGCTCAGCAGACCGCTGACGAAGCCAACGAGCGCGCTCTGCGTATGCTGGACAAAGCCAGCCGCAAGTAATAATCCTCACGGATTGTTATGGAGCCGACCCACTTGTGGGTCGGCTTTTTTATTGCCCGCGCGCAAGGCAAACGCGCCAGACAGCAACGAAAAGGCCTGCACTAAGGCAGGCCCGGGTGTGTCGCAATTAGCCTACTGCAGTTCGGCAGGAATGCTCGACACCATAGGTGCAGCGCCCTGGCTCTGGGTGGGCACGGCTATTTCCACCGGCATGCCATCTTCCGCAGCCACCACGTCACGCACCATGTCCCAGTTCATGCGCAGGTTGTTGGCCAGGTCTTCGCGCTTGAGCAAGGCATTGATAACCGCCGTGTGTTTGTCGACTACCGACGGATTGCCCTGGTCGTCCAGCGGCGTGTGCGCCTCCAGATAGACCTTGCCGCCACTGATACCGAACTTGTACGGCTCGTTGATAATGCGCACCGGCGTACCCACCGGTACCATCTTCGACAATTCCAGCACGTTGTTGTTGAGCATGCGGAAGCAACCGTGGCTGGTACGCATGCCGATACCGAACTTCTTGTTCGAACCGTGGATCAGGTAGCCCGGCACGCCCAGCGTGAACTTGAACGGGCCCAGCGGGTTGTCCGGGCCAGCCGGTACCACGCTCGGCAGGATGTCGCCGTCAGCGGCATGTTCGGCACGGATCGACGCGGGAGGGGTCCAGGTCGGGTTCGGCGTCTTGGCGGTAATCTTGGTGTTGGCAATCGGCGAACCCCAGCCCTCACGACCGATACCCAGCGGGAAGGTATGCACCACGTTCTGCCCTTTCGGGAAGTAGTACATGCGGTACTCCGCCAGGTTGATGACGATACCCTCACGCGGGCCAGGCGGCAGGATGTAGCGCGTCGGCAGGATGATTTCGGTGCCAGCGCCCGGCAACCACGGGTCTACACCCGGGTTGGCAGCGATCATTTCCAGGTAGCCGAGGTCGTTGGCGGTACCTATGTCGGCGAAGGTGTCCTCGTACTTGGCCTTGATCACCTGCACCTGGCCGACGATGTCTTCACCGGGCGGTGGCAGTGGCAGCTCCAGCGCAGCAGCGGGGCCCGCTACCAGCAGGGCGGCCAGGGACAGGCTACGGGTGACGGCAGGAAAGCGCGGCAACATCCGGTAAATCCTTCGAAAGATGGGTCAAGAGAATCGATTGTACACCTGTGCCGATGCAAGCGGGAGGCATTGCCGCCATGCAAGCGTTTCAGATGATGAAAGGTGTGGCGCTCAGCCGCTCTGCAGCTCCGGCCACACCGGGCGCATGCCACGCCGCTGGGCATCGAGAATGGCGCGGCACAGGTCGCACAGGCGGCCGTCGCGGTAGATCGAGCGCGGCACCCCCGACCAGCGTGGCTGCGCCGGCAGCAGGCCACCGCACAGGGTACGGTCGACCGGCACGCCCAGCTCCAGCTGACGGGCCACCAGATGGACGCGGATTTCCTGGCAGGCGAACAGATCGAGCTGCTCATCGGGCTCGATCAGTTGGTAGGCATACAGGGACCAGGCAGGGCGCGGCATCGGGGGCACTCGAAACGGGGGGCGCAACATTAGCCGAAAGCCGGCGCCGTTTAAAGCATCACAGCAAGGGTTTTATCGCCGGCCAGGCATTTTCCAGCAGGCGCTGCTGGGCGGCCTGGGCCGGGTGGATGCCATCGGCCTGCATCAACCCCGGCACACCGCCCACCCCTTCGAGGAAGAACGGCACCAACGGGACCTGTTTCTCCGTCGCCAGCTGTTCATACACCTGGGCGAATGCGCTGGTGTAGCGCACACCGTAATTGGGTGGCAGGCGCATGCCCAGCAGCACCACCTTGGCACCGGCCTCGCGCGCGCGCTCGATCATCGATGCAAGATTTTGTTGCAATTGCGCCGTCGGCTGCCCGCGCAGGCCATCATTGCCGCCCAACTCCAGCACCACAAGGCTCGGCTTGTGCGCTGCAAGCAGCGCCGGCAGCCGCGCCTGACCACCGGCACTGGTGTCGCCACTGATCGAGGCATTGACCACCTGATCGTCGAAACCTTCGTCCCTGAGCCGGGTCTGCAACAGGGACACCCAGCCCTGGCGGGTATCCAGGCCGAAACCGGCGCTGATACTATCGCCAACAACCAGCAGCGTTCCCGCCGCCGCGCTCTGGGCCAGGCAATACAGGGCCAGACCGGCACTCAACCACCACACTCGCATCGGATTCTCCATGGGCCCCAGCATTCTCGTTGCGCAGAACCTTAGCAAAGTGGTCCCCAGCGCGGAAGGCGACCTGACTATCCTGCATGCGTTGTCCCTCGACCTGGCCCGGGGCGACAGCCTGGCCATCGTCGGCGCCTCGGGGTCGGGCAAGTCGACCCTGCTTGGCCTGCTCGCCGGGCTCGACCGGCCCAGCGCCGGCCAGGTCATGCTCGCCGGCCACGACCTCGGGCCGCTGGATGAAGACCAGCGCGCGCGGGTGCGTGCCGAACACGTGGGCTTCGTGTTCCAGTCGTTCCAGCTGCTCGACAGCCTCAACGCCCTGGAAAACGTCATGCTGCCGCTGGAGCTGGATGGCCGCCGCGACGCCCGTGAACAGGCGCGCACGCTGCTCGAACGGGTCGGCCTGGGCAAGCGCCTGAGCCATACCCCGCGCCAGCTCTCGGGTGGCGAACAGCAGCGCGTGGCCATTGCCCGTGCCTTCGCCGCCCAACCGGCAGTGCTGTTCGCCGACGAACCCACCGGCAACCTCGACAGCCACACCGGCGAACGCATCAGCGACCTGCTGTTCGAGCTGAACAAGGAACGCGGCACCACCCTGGTGCTGGTTACCCATGACGAACGCCTGGCCCGGCGCTGCCGCCGCCAGATCCGCCTGGACGCAGGCCGCCTGGTGGCGCCGGTGGAGGCCTGATGACCCACATGCCGCTGTCCCGCCTGTGCGGCCTGGCCCTGCGCCAGTTGCTGCGCGACATCCGTGCCAGTGAAGTGCGCGTGCTGTTCTTTGCCCTGCTGGTGGCCGTCGCGGCCAGCACCGCCATCGGCTATTTCGGCGCCCGCCTCAACGGCGCCATGCAACTGCGTGCCAGCGAGTTCCTCGGTGCCGACCTGGTACTGCAGGGCAGTTCCCCGGCCCGCGAACAACAGCTCGCTGCCGGCAAGGCGCTTGGCTTGCGCCATGCCCAGGTGGTCGAATTCACCAGCGTGGTAGGCGGCGACAACGGCATCCAGCTGTCCAGCGTCAAGGCCGCCGACGGCGCCTACCCGCTGCGTGGGCAGGTGCGTAGCGCTGCACAACCCTATGCCACGGAAACCGCGGGCGGTGGGCCGGCGCCGGGCGAGGCCTGGGTCGAACCGCGCCTGCTGGCAGCATTGGGGCTGCCGGTCGGCGCCAGCATCGACGTCGGCATGAAAACCCTGCGTATCAGCCGCGTGCTGACCTACGAGCCGGACCGCGCCAACAACTTCTACAGCCTGACCCCGCGGGTGATGATGAACCTGGCTGACCTGCAGGCTACCGGCGTGATCCAGCCAGGCAGCCGGGTGACCTACCGCGACCTGTGGCGCGGCGAACCTGAGGCGCTGGCGCGCTATCGCCAGGCCGTGGAGAAAGACCTGGCGGCCAACCAGCGCTTGCGCGACACCCGCGATGGCAACCAGCAGATCGGCGGTGCCTTGGGCAAAGCCGAGCGTTACCTGAACATGGCCAGCCTGGTGGCGGTGCTGCTGGCCGGGGTCGCGGTCGCGCTGTCGGCGAGCCGCTATGCAGCACGCCGGCTGGACGCCAGCGCCCTGCTACGCTGCCTGGGCCTGTCCCGCCGCCAGGCACTGGGCCTGTATTGCCTGCAACTGGCCATGCTCGGCCTGGCCGCCGCGCTGCTGGGCGCCCTGCTTGGCTGGCTGGCGCAGCTTGGCCTGTTCCGTCTGTTGCAGGGTTTGCTGCCAAATGTGGTACCTGGCGGTGGCATTGTTCCGGCGCTGGCTGGCAGCGCCACGGGGCTGGTAGCCCTGGCCGGCTTCGCCTTGCCGCCAATTGCCGCACTGGGCAAGGTGCCGCCACTTCGCGTACTGCGCCGCGACCTGCTGCCGATTCCGACCAGCAGCTGGCTGGTCTATGGCGCTGCCCTGCTCGCCCTTGGCCTGATCATGTGGCGCCTCAGCCTCGACCTGCTGCTCACCTTCACCCTGCTGGGCGGCGGCCTGGTCGCCGCACTGCTGCTCGGCGGCCTGCTGTTGCTCGGCTTGCGCAGTCTGCGCCGGTTGCTTGCCGGAGCAACACTGACCTGGCGCCTGGGGCTGGGCCAACTGCTGCGGCACCCCCTGGCCGCCGCCGGCCAGGCCCTGGCCTTCGGCCTGATCCTGCTGGCCATGGCGCTGGTCGCCCTGCTTCGCGCCGAACTGCTCGACACCTGGCAAGCACAGTTGCCCAAGGATGCGCCCAACCACTTCGCCCTGAACATCCTGCCAGATGACCGCGAACCATTCGCCCGCCAGTTGCAGCAGGTCAGCGCGACCTCGGCGCCACTGTACCCGGTGACACCGGGTCGCCTGGTGCAGATCAATGCGCAGCCGGTGCAGCAGGTGGTCAGCAAGGATTCGGCCGGCGAGCGCGCCGTGCAACGTGACCTCAGCCTGACCTGGGCCGCCGACCTGCCGGAAGGTAATGAACTGACTGCAGGCAGCTGGTGGCAGGCACTGCCCGCTGCCGAGGAAATCCCCGGTGTATCGGTGGAAGCGGAACTGGCCAGCAGCCTGAAGCTGCACCTGGGCGACCTGTTGACCTTCGACATCGGCGGCCAGCAGCACCAGGCCAGGGTCAGCAGCCTGCGCAGCGTGCATTGGGACAGCTTCCAGCCGAACTTCTACATGATCTTCCAGCCTGGCACGCTGCAAGGGTTGCCCACCACCTACCTGACCAGCTTCTACCTGGCGCCAGGCCATGACCTGGACGTGGTGGCGCTGTCACGGGCGTTCCCGGCGGTGACCATCCTGCAAGTTGATGCCCTGCTCGAACAGCTGCGCAGCATCCTCGCCCAGGTGACCCTGGCAGTGGAATACGTGTTGCTGTTCGTGCTGGCGGCAGGGCTGGCGGTATTGTTCGCGGGTTTGCAGGCGACCCTGGACGAGCGTATTCGCCAAGGCGCCTTGCTGCGCGCACTAGGCGCGGCGCGCCCATTGCTGGTCAAGGCCCGGCGGATCGAGTTCGGCTTGCTGGGTGCCGCCAGCGGGCTGTTGGCCGCGATAGGCTGCGAACTGATAACGCTGGTGCTGTATCGCTATGCCTTCGACCTGCACTGGAGCCCGCATCCGTGGCTGCTGGTGTTGCCCCTGGCGGGCGCACTGCTGGTGGGCGGAGCGGGCGTGCTGGGGACGCGACGAGCGTTGAACGCCAGCCCGCTGGCAGTATTGCGGGAAAGTTGAGGGGTTGCCTGTAGCCGCGGAGGCCGGCCCAGGCAACACAAATCACTGGCCGTAGCTGATGCTGTTCACATACCAGGTGGCTTCCCCGGCAGGGGTCTGTACCACCACCTCATCACCTTCCTGCTTTTTCAGCAGGGCACGGGCCATGGGCGAATCGATGGAAATGTAGTCGTTGCGCCCGTAGATCTCGTCGTAGCCGACGATGCGAAACTTCATGGCCTCGCCCTCGTCGTTCTCGATCTCCACCCAGGCACCGAAAAACACCTTGCCTTCCTGCTGTGGCGAGTAGGCCACCACCTTCACATCTTCGAGGCGCTTGCGCAGGTAGCGCACCCGGCGGTCGATCTCGCGCAACAGCTTCTTGTTGTACTGGTAGTCCGCGTTCTCGCTACGGTCGCCCAGCGACGCCGCCCAGGCAACTTTCTGGGTGATCTCCGGGCGGTACACCCGCCACAGGTGATCCAGCTCTTTCTTCAGCGCCTCATGGCCTTCGGTGGTGATGATGTTGGTACTCAACAGCGCACTCCTCAGCGGCGGGTGATCAGGCCTTGGCGCGCGATGCGGGTGAGGTGACCGATGACTTCGGCGGCCTCTTCCGGCACCGGTGCCTGGATCACGGCCAGGTCGAAACGGTCATCGCCATACTGCGCGAGGTGGCAGCCGGTATCGGCGAACTGGATCAGGAAGGCACGCGCCTGCCCCTTGCGCCGGGACAGGCCTTCGAGGTGACGCAAAAGAGTGGGCTGATGCTGGCCGCCGAGCAGGATGCGCGGGGTGCGGGACGCCTGGCTGGCTGGCAAAGGGCTCAAACAGACACTGGTACGTGGGCAACTCATGGAGCTTCTCTCCGCCTCGCGAATCCCGCTGGGCAGCGGTGGGAGGCGTCACCGAACCAGCGCTTTAGCGGTATTTCGGATGACCCGGAGGGGGCTGTCCCGCGCCCCGCAAGTAGCTGTTTAAATCGGCGCAGGCGGTATGCTAGAGCGAGCAGCAACAAGTTGCAAGCCGCAGGCAGAAGCAGATCGATCCCTGGTCTGCTCTTGCCTGCGGCTTGCGGCTTGCCAATCGCGGCGGGTTACCGGGCGATCAGGCGGTCCAGCGAGAAGCGCCCGGCGCCTTCGATCAGCACCGCGACGGTACCGGCCAGCAGTGCCAGGGCAAACTCATAGCCGTTGTTGGACATGAACAGGCCGTTACCGATGTGCACCGAGAAGATCGCCACCACCAGGGTCACGGTCAACGCCAGGGCCGCCGGGCGCGCCAGCAGGCCGACCAGCAGGGCCAGGCCGCCGAAGAACTCGGCACTACCGGACAGCAAGGCCATCAGGTAACCCGGGGCCAGGCCGATGCTTTCCATCCACTGCCCGGTGCCTTCCAGGCCATAGCCGCCGAACAGGCCGAACAGCTTCTGCGCACCGTGCGCCATGAAGATGATGCCGACCAGGATACGGATGACGCTGAGGCCAGCGCCGGCACGGGTGGAGAGCAGTGCGTTGAGGGTGGTGTTGTTCATGTCGAAGCGTCCTTGTAGCGGGAAGTTGTGTTGGGATGGCGCCATCATAATCAAATATGCAGATATGAAAATCGCAAAAAACCCAACATAACAATCGACAAAATCGATTTATTAACGCTTCGCTACACGCTCTAGCCCGGCACGCTCTCGATTGAAGGCCAGGAAATACTTGTTCACGCTGTTGACGAAATTGACCGGCCCCATGCCCACCTGCTCCATGGCAATGCGTTCGGTCTGGAAAAACCACTGGTTGCCGTTCAGCCCACGCCGCCGCGCTTCGGCGCGCATGGCCTGGACCCGTTCGGGGCCGAGGTTGTAGGCTGCCAGCACGAAGGCCATGCGTTCACGCTCGTTGATCTTCGCGCTGGCAAAGAACTTGCGACGGATCAGCGCCAGATAACGGGCGCTGGCCTGAACATTGCCGTCCACCGTGGCTGTGTTGCTCACCCCCACGCGCTGCGCAGCCGAAGGCGTGATCTGCATCAGGCCATGGGCGCCGCCGGTGCCGCGAGCAGTCGGGTTGAGCGTCGACTCCTTGAAAGCCAGCGCGGCCAGGTTGAGCCAGTCGATCTGCTGTGCCTCAGCGTGTTTCTGCAGCACCGGCCGTAGCGCGTTCAGGCGCTGACGGTCCTTGTTGGCCAGCGGGTTGTGCACCCGGTACTGGCGGCGGTAGATGCGCTCGAACGCAGCGTCCTGGTTGTCCGGCGCTCGGTAGCCCTGTAAAAAGCGGTCGACCGTGGCCAGCAACTGTGGCGCATCGCGGCCTACGTACCAGCGCATGGCTTGCGGCGCCCCCAGCTGTACACGGCTGTCCACGCGCAGGCGCGGCATCACCCGGGCCCAGCGCCGGGCAATCGGCTGCTCGATCACGGTCAGGTGATAGATACCGGCCTGGACCATCTCCAGCACGTCCTCGACCGCCAGGGTCGAGTCGACCCATTCCACCTTGATCGGCGCACGTTTGCGCAGTGCCAGCTGCTGGTTCAGCTGCTGGATCAGCGGGCCGGCGGCGCTGGCGCTGGTCAGCGCCACCGTGCGCCCGGACAGCTGCTCGACGTGGCTGAAGCTGCGTTCCCCCTTGCGCCCTACCAGTACCAGCGGCACCTGGTCGAGCACCGGCGCGCTATTGCTGACGCCGCGAACCGCGCTGGGATCGAGCAGCTCGCCCGGTACGGCCAGGTCGCCCTCGCCACGCGCCAGGGCACCCAGCAGTTGTTCCTTGGCACGCGGAATCAACTTCAGCTGGATCTCCTGGCCGTCGGCGGCGCGGGCATTGAGGTAATGCTCCAGGGCGCGCAGGCGATAGTATTCGATGCCGACCGGCTCGCCCTTGACCTCACCCGAGCTGTTGCGGCTCTGGTTGACCAGCACCCGCAGCACCTGGCTGCTGCGAATCTGTTGCAGGTCACGCACCTTGGCAGGTGGCATGTTCTGCTGCGGTCCCGGCAGGCGCCCATGTGCCGGCCCGGTCAAGGCCAGCCCCAGCGTCAGCAGTAGAATGAGCCAGCATCGCGGCATGCAGAATGTCCGTGGTCGGTGGCGACACCATGGGAAGCACCGCCTAGTGAGAAAAGACGGCAAAAGACCATGGCAACAGCATGAAGTTCTTGGTTTTTTCGCAAAAACAAGGTTTTTGCTATGCTGGCCGCCCCGCGGCACGAGGTAGCACCATGCAACTGATCGATATCGGCGTCAACCTGACCAACAGCAGTTTTCACGACCAGCAGGCAGCCGTCGTCGAGCGCGCCCTCGAAGCCGGCGTCACCCAGATGGTGCTGACCGGCACCAGCCTGGCAGTCAGCGAGCAGGCGCTGGAACTTTGCCAGCAGCTGGATCCGAGCGCTGCGCACCTGTTCGCCACGGCGGGTTTGCACCCGCATGATGCCAAGGCCTGGGATGCCGCCAGCGAGCATCGGTTGCGCCAATTGCTGGCTGAACCGCGTATACGCGCGGTGGGCGAATGCGGCCTGGATTTCAACCGCGACTTCTCCCCTCGCCCACAGCAGGAAAAGGCCCTGGAAGCGCAACTGGCGCTGGCTGCCGAGCTGCAGCTGCCAGTGTTCCTGCATGAGCGCGATGCCAGCGACCGTTTGCTGGCCATTCTCAAGGGCTACCGTGACCACCTGACCGGCGCGGTGGTGCACTGCTTCACCGGCGAACGTGATGCCCTGTTCGCCTACCTGGACATGGACCTGCATATCGGCATCACCGGTTGGATCTGCGACGAGCGCCGCGGCACCCACCTGCATCCGCTGGTGGGCAACATTGCCGAGGGTCGGTTGATGCTGGAGAGCGATGCACCTTACCTGCTGCCGCGCAGCCTGCGTCCCAAGCCCAAGAACGGGCGCAACGAGCCGGCATTCCTGCCAGAGGTGCTGCGCGAAGTCGCCTTGCATCGAGGGGAGTCGGCCGAGCATACGGCCGCACATACCACGGCGACGGCGCGAGCGTTTTTTCAGATTCAGAGCTGACGCAATGAGGGCGTCGGATTTTTCTTGATACACATCAACACCAGGGCAGGCGGATGCAGGCACAATGATGGCACCTTGCCGATATTGTTTCCGCTCAACTCAGAGAAGACCTGCCCATGGGTGCCTGGCTTAGCAATGTTTCCCTGAAGTACAAGTTCTGGGCCGTCAACGCGGTGGCCTTTGTCACGACCTTGCTGCTGGTGCTCTATGCCGTGCACCTCGAGCAGCGCGCCCGCGCCGAAGCCGCGCAGGCCCAGGCCGCCGCGCAAGCGCAATTGCTGGCTGCCTGGCCAGCGGGGCAGCCGTTGCCGCGCGCAGCCAACGTCATCAGCTGGCAAGCGGGGCAGACGCCCAGCTTCGCCGGCGAGCCCCTCGATGGCCTGCGCAACGCCCAAGGCTGGGTCGAACTGCCAAGCGCCTGGCTCCTAGGCGACAACCCGTTGCGCGGCGCGCAGGTGTTGCGTCGTGGCGATCAACAAGTGGCGGTACTGGCCCAATCGCCAAGCCTGCGCCAGGTATTCTTCGAGCGTTTCAGCAATTACGCGGTATGTGTGCTGATCCTGATGCTGGCCATGCTGGGCGCCTCGCAACTGCTGATCCGCTTCCTGCTCAGCCAGCTCAACACGCTCAAGGACGTCATGCTGCACGTGGAAAAAACCGGCGACCTGGCAGCCCGCGTGCCCTTGGCCTGTGGTGACGAGGTCGGCCAGATGGCCGGGGCGTTCAACGCCATGCAGGCAACCTACCACCGGGTGGTCAGCACCGTCGCCCACACCGCTGCTCAGCTGGACTCCGGTGCCGCGCGCCTGGCAGCGAGCATGAGCGATGTGCGCCACGGCATGCTTGGCCAGCAGAGCGAGACCGACCAGGCGGCTACTGCCATCAACGAAATGTCGGCGACGGTGCACCACATTGCCCAGCATGCCGGTGCCACCCGCGACCTCTCGCAAACGGCCGACACCCTTGCCGGTAGCGGCCAGGAGGTGGTCAGCCGGGTGCAGGATTCGATTTCCGGGCTGTCCAGCGGCGTGCAGCAGACAGCCGAAATGATTCGCCAGCTCGCCGAGGACAGCCAGAAGATCAACGGCGTGGTCAACGTGATCCACAGCATCGCCGAGCAAACCAACCTGCTGGCACTCAACGCCGCCATCGAAGCGGCACGCGCCGGCGACCTCGGGCGTGGTTTTGCCGTGGTGGCCGATGAAGTACGCAACCTGGCCAAGCGTGTACAAACTTCCACCGACGAAATTACCAGTATGGTCTCGGCCCTGCAGTCCGGTACCCGCGATGCGGTGGAGTTCATGCAGGAAAGCTCGTACAAGGCCGATGACTGTGTCAGGCAGGCCCGTGAGGCCGGTGAAGCCCTGGCCGAAATCACCGGTGCAGTGGCACAGATGCGTGAAAGCAACACCCAGATTGCCGTGGCCGCCGAGCAGCAAAGCCAGGTGGCAGAAGAAATGAACCGTGCAGTGGTGAGCATCCGCGATGTCACCGAGCAGACCGTCCAGCAGACAGTCGGCTCGGCGACCACCAGCAGCGAACTGGCGACACTGGCCGGCGAACTGAACAAGGCCATTGGCCAGCTCAAGCTATAATCATCATAGCCAGCCTCGATTGGCCCCCGTTCGGGGGCCGCACTAAGCTTTGGGCATAGCGAGAGGAAATGCCCATGAGCAAACGTCTGCCCAACTTGCCCGCCTGGCAATGGCGCGGCTATCACCATAACCACCGCCACCCGACCAACCTGGTGCTGCACCTGATCGCCGTGCCGTTATTCATCCTTGGCGCGCTGCTGGTCCTGTCCGGGCTGTTCAGCCTGGACTTCGGCCAGCTTGCCGTCGGTATCATCGCCTTGATCGCCGGCCTGGGCCTGCAACGCCAGGGCCATCGACTGGAGGCAGAACAGCCGGAGCCGTTCGCGGACCGCAAGGACGCCGTACAGCGCCTGCTCACCGAGCAGTTCATCACTTTTCCACGCTTCGTGCTCAGCGGCGCCTGGTGGAAGGCCTGGCGCGAGCGACACAAACACCGTCAGTGATCGGTTGCGACCAGGCCGCAGGCCTGCGGCGGCCGAAATCTGACTAGGCGAACACCGTCACGGTCTGGCGGCTCAAGGCCAGCAACTCGCCCTGCGCCGTCCACAGTGTCGCGGCGGCATGCCCGTAACCATCGCGCGCATATTCGGTTTCCACGCAATAACGGCACCAGTCGAGGGTCGACAACTGCGGCGTGGGCTGGACGAACTCAATGGTCCAGGTCAGGGTACTGCCCGCAGCGGGCTGCTTGAGGAACGGCATCAGGCTTGGCGGCCAGGCATCGACCAACGCCAGCAGGTGCGCCTCGCTGACCGGCGCTTCAGCCACCCCACGCAAACGCACCCAGCCACCCATATGGCGCGACGGGTTGCCACTGAACGGAAGGCCACCGATCGCCCAGCGCAAGGCCACGTGCTGCATGAAATCAGGGGTAATGCCTTTGATATGCGGCAACTCGGGGGCCGAATCCTCGAGCGCTTTCATGTCCATGGCCGGCAATGCCGGCACATTGACCACAGACGGCCGTCCGGTACCGAAATTGCCCTGCACCAGGGTCACCACCTGGCCGTCCTGAACGGCACGCCCCAGCAAGGTACTGACCGCCTTGCCTTCGCGCAGCACCTCGGCCTCGAAGCGGATTGGCATATCCGCTGCCGCCGGTGCGACAAAACTGATTGCCAGCGACCGCACAGGGCGACCATCGGTGAGTTTCCGGCGCATGGTCTCATACACCAGGGCCGCCATCAGCCCGCCAAACACGGCGCGGCCCTGGGCCCAGCTCGGCGGGATGCTGACCGCATCGGGGCTGGCCCGCACGGCGTCGAGCAATTGATTGAAGTTCATAGGCCGGCTCCTGCATGCCGCGAAAAGGTCTGCCCATCCTAGCCAGCAAGCCGTTGGCGATCAGCCCGCATATCGGTCATTTTTCGGGCTTTCGCCGCGCCAGCGCCCGCTGCAGGGCATCCAGCGTCACATCCGACTGGCGCTCTGCCTCGTGCAGCTCCTGCTCCCAGGCGGCCTTGCAAGGCGCCAGATCGGCCTGCTCGCGCGCCTGCAACAGCCATTGCAGGCGATCATGCCAGTCACCCAGGTCGCCCTGGGCTTGCTTCAGCAGGCGCCGCAGTGTGTTGCCCGCATGGCCGAGCTGGGGGTAGGCCTCGTCGCCGTAGCGCACGCGCTTGATCAGCAAGCGCAGGCGGTGACGATCGTGGGCCGGGTCCTGCAGGGCCTGGCGCAGTTTGCGCCACTGTTTGACCAGGCGTTTGTCGATACGCTTTTCCAGCGACCTGGTCAGGCCTTCGCGGCCGGCCGCACGCAGGAACAGCGGAAACGCGTCGACAATCGCCTGCACCCGCGCCAGTTGCGGGCTGTCAGCGACGCTGGCAAATGTCCTGTCACGCCCTTCCACGCGGCGTTGCCCGGCCTCGGTAAAACCGCGCCCGATCAGTTCGGCCGCCAGTACCTCGCGGTCACGCAGCGGCGTCGTCAGTGCCCCCAGCGCCCTGGCGGCATCCTCCAGCTGCTCGACCCCGGGTAACCCGCGCAAGGGCCGCAGCAGGCTGCGCAGACGCCGCAGCGTGGTGCGCAGGTCGTGCAGGGCCTCACTGTCGGTGTCGGCAGCCAGGCGTTCGCGGCAGGCCAGCAGACGCACCTGCAAGGCCAGCACCTGAGCCACTACATGATCGAGCATGGCAGGCATTCAACGATGCTCCCTGATCAGCGCCCGGCGCGCGACTCACGAATGTAGAAACGCGCCTTTTCGGCTTTGCGAGTGCAGCTTTCATAGCCTTCGAACTGCTGTTGGGTCTTGGCTCCGGTCAGCAGCGACAAGGCTTTGGAATAGCTAACGGCACCGGCGAAGCCTTCGGCTTTGGCCAGGTCCAGTTCCTTCCAGGCGGCATCCAGTTGGCTCGCGCAACTTTCGCGATAGGCCGTCTTGCCCGCACAGCCAGCGAGGGCCAGGGCAATCAGTGGAAGGCAGATCCAGGCTTTCATCGATAAATACCTCAATGGAAAAAAAACAGTGGCCGTTCGACGCCCCAAAGGCTCAAAAGTGCCGTTCCCGGGCCAGCTTTGCGTGGCCAGTTCAATTACAGTAGCCCAGTGCGATCTACATTGAAGCACAGGCAACGATGGGTGCATTGTAGAACCATGCTTGCACGGGCCGGGGAATGTTCATGAGCAAACGCGTGGCGCTGGTATTGGGATCGGGCGGAGCCCGGGGGTATGCACACATCGGTGTGATCGAGGAAATCGAGCGCCGCGGCTACGACATCGCCTGCATTGCCGGCTGTTCGATGGGCGCCGTGATCGGCGGCATCTACGCGGCTGGCAAGCTGGACGAATACAAAAACTGGATCGAAAGCCTCGACTACCTGGACGTGCTGCGCCTGGTCGACGTCAGCTTTCGCCTCGGCGCGATTCGCGGCGACAAGGTGTTCGGGCAGATCCGCAAGATCGTCGGCGAAATCAACATCGAGCAATTGCGCATCCCTTATACGGCCGTGGCAGCCGACCTCACCAACCAGCAGGAAATCTGGTTCCAGGAAGGCTGCCTGCACCAGGCCATGCGTGCCTCGGCGGCCATCCCCAGCCTGTTCACACCGGTGATGCAAGGCAACCGCATGCTGGTCGACGGTGGCATCCTCAACCCGTTGCCGATCGTGCCGGTGGTGTCCAGCCACTGCGACCTGATCATTGCGGTCAACCTCAACGCCACCAACCAGAAACAGTACCAGTTGCCGGTGATAGAACGGCCAGCGGCATTCAGGATGCGCTTCGATGCATTGCTCAGCTCGCTGGGGTCACGCCTGCCGTTCCGGCGCAAGCCGGCAGAAGAGCTGATTCGCATCGAACAGGAAATCGTCGCCGAAGGGCTTGCACCGCCCAACCCGTGGCTGGCCGATGCCGCCGACCCGGAAGGCCAGCAGCCGGCAGCGGCTCCAGAACGCGAGGGCGCGCCAAAGTCGGCGACCGGCTCGTTCATCATCGACAACGTGGGGCCCGCTTCGCTGCTGGACCTGATCAACCAGAGCTTCGAGGTGATGCAGACGTCGTTGGCGCAATACAAGATCGCCGGCTATCCACCGGATGTGCTGATCAACGTGCCCAAGCGGGTATGCCGGTTTTTCGAGTTCTACAAGGCGCCTGAGCTGATTGCCCTGGGGCGAGAGATTGCGCGGGATACGCTGGACAATCATGAAGGGGTGAAGCGCTAGGCCGGAACAGGCGGCAGAAATAGAACAGGCCGCACTGGGCGGCCTGTTCGTTCATGCTTCCATCACCTTAGTAGCGGGTGATGTCTGCCTTGGCTTCCAGCTGCTTGCGGTAGGCCGCAAAGTCCTGCTGGCCGGCACGCGACGCGAGGTAGCGGCGAATCTGCTGCTTCTCTTCGTCGGTAGCGGTAGCGCCTTCGTTGACGCCCTTGAGCTGCAGTACTACCAGGCTGCCGTCACGCAGCACCACGCTGCCATACACCGGCTTGTCCTTGGACTGCGGCTTGGCCAGGCGGAACAGCGCCTGCAACTCGGCCGGGTCGATACCGTCCTCGCCACGGGTGACCGCCTCGTAAGCCTTCCAGCCCTGCCCTTCGTGCACACCAGCCGTGCTGATGGAACCGTCACGCAGACCGGCAATCAGCTTGTCAGCCTTGGCCTTGAGTTCGGCAGTGGCCTTCTCTTTGGCCAGGTGTTCGCGAATGTTACTGGCCACAGCTTCCAGCGGCAGTTGCTCCGGCTTGCGGTGCTCCTTGACGCGCAGGACCACGGTGGTTTCCGGGTCGAGTTCGATGGCGGTGCTGTTGGCACCCTCATCCAGCACTTCTTCGGAGAACGCAGCCTGCACCACCGAACGGTTGGCAGTGATGCCTTCGCCGCCCTCACGACCAAAGGCTGCAGAGGTGTGCACCTTCAGGTTCAGGTCCTGGGCCGGCTGGGCCAGGTCGGAAGCCTCGTAGGCGGCATCCTGCAACTGTTTGCTGGCGTCGACGTAACGCTGCTCGACCAGGGGAATCTTCAGGTCCCGGGTCAGCTTGTCCTTGAGGCTGGCAAAGCTCGGTACTTCCGGCGCCTGCACGCCCAGCAGCTTGATCAGGTGATAGCCGAACTGGGTACGCACCGGCGCGGAAACCTGCCCATCCTGCAATTTGTACAGGGCATCCTCGAACGCCGGGTCATAAACACCCGGGCCGGCGAAACCAAGGTCACCCCCGCTGCCGGCCGAACCAGGGTCCTGGGAAAATTCCTTGGCCAGTGTGGCAAAGTCCTCACCCTTGGCCAGACGCTGCGCGATCTCTTCGGCACGGGCCTTGGCCTGGGCGTCGGTGACCTTGTCGTTGACCTCGATCAGGATGTGCGCAGCGTGACGCTGCTCGGCGAGGTTGGCGATTTCCTTCTCGTACTGGGCCTTGAGTTCTTCGTCGGTCACCTTGACCTGGTCGAAGAACGCCGACTTCTTCAGCTCGACGTAGTCGATCACCACCTGGTCAGGCGACATGAACTCCTTGGCGTGCTGGTCGTAGTGCGCCTTGACTTCTTCGTCGCTGACCTTGATCGCAGCCGGGTCGGCCTTGAAGGTCAGGGAGGCGAAGTCACGGGTCTGCTTCTCGAGGCGGGCAAAGGCATCGACCTGCTGGTCGGTGACGAAGCTGCTGCCAGCCAGGCCGGTGCGCAGCTGGCCGATGAGCATTTCCTCGGCGAGCATGTCGCGGAACTGCATGCGGCCGTAGCCCATCTGGCGGATGACCTGGTCGAAGCGGTCGGCGCTGAACTTGCCGTCCACCTGGAATTCCGGCGTCTGCAGGATGACCTGGTCCAGCGCGGCCTCAGAAAAGGCGAACTTGGCGTCTTCGGCGCCTTGCAACAGCAGCTTGCGGCTGATCAGGCCCTTGAGCGCCTCTTCCCGCAGCAACTTGTCATCCAGCAGCGCCGGGTCGAAATCCTTGCCCAACTGTTGCATCAGCTGGCGGCGTTGCATGTCGGCCGCCTGGCTCAGCTCGTTCTGGCTGATGGTCTGGCCATTCACCTTGGCGGCGTCCTGGCTATGAGTGGCGGCCTGGAAAATGGCTTCGAAGCCGGTCAACGCCATCAACACGACGATAAGGCCGATGATGGTCTTGGCAATCCAACCTTGTGAATTGTCCCTGATATTTTGCAGCATGCGTCCCCCAGAAACGGCTGTACCACTGCGTCGACAACCGCGGAGCGTGGGTAGAAACCTGATAAAAGAAAGGCGCATCCGAGGATGCGCCTTTTCTTAGCAAACGTGTCAGGCGGGAACGTTTGCGTCCCCGCCGTCAGCGTGCTCGGACCTGGCCAAGCCGGGTCCGGCTGAAAGAGACGACTTAGTTGACGGCGTCTTTCAGGCCTTTGCCAGCCTTGAAACCTGGAACCTTGGCGGCTTCGATCTTGATTGCCTTACCGGTTTGCGGGTTGCGGCCGGTGCGCTCAGCACGCTCCTTGACCGAGAAGGTACCGAAGCCAACCAGTACCACATCGTCACCTTGCTTCAGGGCGCCGGTGACGGATTCGATGACTGCGTCCAGCGCACGGCCGGCTACAGCTTTCGGGATGTCAGCAGATGCGGCGATAGCGTCAATCAGTTCCGACTTGTTCACTCTAAGTCCCCTTATTTCTCAATTGAGTTTGTTTCTAAGTATGTAATGAAAAGCTTATGAAACGTGCGCTGGGTGGCCTGATGACACTAGCGTGCCGCTTTATAGCAAGGCCCCGAAAAAACTGTCAAGGAACGCCCCCCAGCCAGAAACTACTAGTGCGTGCTGATTCTTTCCTTAGCATCGCCGTCGCGCTTTTCATCTTTCGCGACAATCTCCGGAGCCACATCTGGCAAGGGCTCCGGGGCGTATTGCAGCGCAATTTGCAGGACTTCGTCAATCCATTTGACCGGTTTGATCTGCAGATCCTGTTTGATATTTTCCGGAATCTCCTTCAGATCGCGAACATTCTCCTCCGGAATGATCACCGTCTTGATACCACCACGGTGTGCCGCCAGCAGTTTTTCTTTCAGCCCGCCAATCGCCAGCACCTGGCCACGCAAGGTAATTTCACCGGTCATGGCGACATCGGCACGCACCGGAATCTGCGTCAGTGCCGAGACCAGTGCGGTGCACATGCCGATACCGGCGCTCGGGCCGTCCTTCGGCGTGGCACCTTCAGGCATGTGGATGTGCACGTCGTGCTTCTCGTGGAAGTCGGCGGCAATCCCCAGGCTGCGGGCGCGGCTGCGCACCACGGTCTGGGCGGCGGTGATCGATTCGACCATGACATCGCCCAGCGAACCGGTCTTGATCAGCTGGCCCTTGCCGGGGATGACCACGGCTTCGATGGTCAGCAGTTCGCCACCGACCTGGGTCCAGGCCAGGCCGGTGACCTGGCCGATCTGGTCCTGCTGCTCGGCCAGGCCATAGCGGAACTTGCGCACACCCAGCAGGTGCTCCAGCTGCTCGCTGGCCACCTTGACCTTGACCTGCTTCTGCCCGGTATGTTCCTTGACCACTTTGCGGCAGACCTTGGCGATCTGCCGCTCGAGGCCACGTACACCTGCTTCACGGGTGTAGTAGCGAATGATGTCGCGGATCGCCGAGACGTCGACCTCCAGCTCTTCCTTCTTCAGGCCGTTGGCCTTGACCTGCTTGGGCACCAGGTACTTGACCGCAATGTTGATCTTCTCGTCCTCGGTATAGCCCGGCAGGCGGATGACTTCCATCCGGTCGAGCAGCGCCGGCGGAATGTTCATCGAGTTCGAGGTGCACAGGAACATCACGTCCGACAGGTCGTAGTCGACCTCCAGGTAATGGTCGTTGAAATTGTGGTTCTGCTCGGGGTCGAGCACTTCGAGCAGTGCCGAGGCCGGATCGCCACGCATGTCGCTGCCCATCTTGTCGATTTCGTCCAGCAGGAACAGCGGGTTGCGTACCCCCACCTTGGTCATTTTCTGGATCAGGCGGCCAGGCATGGAACCGATGTAGGTACGGCGGTGGCCACGGATCTCGGCCTCGTCGCGGACCCCGCCCAGGGCCATGCGCACGAACTTGCGATTGGTGGCAGCGGCGATCGACTCGGCCAGCGAGGTCTTGCCGACGCCAGGCGGGCCGACCAGGCACAGTACCGGGCCCCGGATCTTCTTGACGCGCTTCTGCACGGCAAGGTACTCGAGAATACGTTCCTTGACCTCTTCCAGGCCATAATGGTCGGCATCGAGGATTTCTTCGGCCTTGGCCAGGTCCAGGCGCACTTTGCTCTGGGCCTTCCACGGCACCTGCACCAGCCAGTCGAGGTAGGAGCGGACCACCGTGGCCTCGGCCGACATCGGCGACATCTGCTTGAGCTTGTTCAGCTCGGCCTGGGCCTTGGCCAGGGCATCCTTGGGCAGGCCAGCGGCTTCGATGCGCTTTTTCAGCTCTTCGACTTCGTTGTGGCCTTCGTCGCCATCGCCGAGCTCTTTCTGAATGGCCTTCATCTGCTCATTCAGGTAGTACTCGCGCTGGCTGCGCTCCATCTGCTTCTTGACCCGACCGCGAATGCGCTTCTCGACCTGCAACAGGTCGATTTCGGCATCCAGCAGGGCCAGTACATGCTCGACGCGGGTCGGCAGGTCGACGATTTCGAGAATTTCCTGCTTCTGCTCGATCTTCAGGGCCATGTGCGCGGCCATGGTGTCGACCAGGCGCCCAGGCTCTTCGATGCTGTTCAGCGACGACAGCACCTCGGCGGGCACTTTCTTGCCCAACTGCACGTACTGTTCGAACTGCGACAGCAGGGTGCGCACGAAGACTTCCGATTCGCGCTCGGCGGCATCGGCTTCGTCGATCAGGGAAACCTCGGCACGGATGTGCCCTTCCACTTCGCTGAAGCGCTCAACGGTGCCACGCTGCTCGCCCTCGACCAGCACCTTGACGGTGCCATCGGGCAGTTTCAGCAGCTGCAGCACGGTGGCAACCGTACCGACGCGATACAGCGCGTCTTCGCCCGGGTCGTCGTCGGCCGGGTTTTTCTGGGCCAGCAGGAGGATCTGCTTTTCGCCCGTCATCGCCGCCTCGAGGGCTTCGATGGACTTTTCGCGCCCCACGAACAGCGGGATGACCATGTGCGGGTAAACAACGACATCGCGCAATGGCAAAAGAGGCAAGTCGAGGGTGGTCTTCATGATTTCGCCTCTACAGCGGCCTTATGGCCGGAAAACGGTGGAAATGATGCTTGGACCTAATGTGGGGGCACGCCTGGGAAATTACAAGCGCTAGCGCAGGAAAAGCAGAAAGGGGCCCGTAGGCCCCCTCCTTGCTTGCAAGCGTCAGCGGCTATCGCCTGGATCAGGCGTCCGGCGCAGCCTTGGCTTGCGGCTCGCTGTTTTCGTAGATCATCAGCGGCTGCGAAGTACCCTCGATGACGCTCTCGTCGATCACCACCTTGCTGACATCCTTCTTCGAAGGAATCTCGTACATGGTGTCGAGCAGCACGCCCTCGAGGATCGAACGCAGGCCACGGGCGCCCGTCTTGCGTTCCAGGGCCTTGCGCGCAACGGCCTTGAGCGCATCGCTGCGGAACTCGAGGTCGACGCTTTCCATCTCGAACAGCTTGGCATACTGCTTGGTCAGGGCGTTCTTCGGCTCGGTGAGAATCTGCATCAGCGCAGCCTCGTCAAGCTCGTCGAGGGTCGCCAGCACCGGCAGACGGCCGACGAATTCCGGGATCAGGCCAAACTTGACCAGGTCGTCCGGTTCGACCTCACGCAGCGACTCGCCAACCTTCTTGCCTTCTTCCTTGCTGCGCACTTCGGCGCCAAAACCGATGCCACCCTTGGTGGAGCGGTTCTGGATGACCTTTTCCAGGCCCGAGAAGGCGCCACCGCAGATGAACAGGATGTTGCGGGTATCAACCTGCAGGAATTCCTGTTGCGGGTGCTTGCGGCCACCCTGCGGCGGTACCGAGGCCACGGTGCCTTCGATCAGCTTCAGCAGTGCCTGCTGCACGCCCTCGCCCGAAACGTCACGGGTGATGGACGGGTTGTCCGACTTGCGCGAGATCTTGTCGATCTCGTCGATGTAGACGATGCCCATCTGGGCCTTTTCCACGTCGTAGTCGCACTTCTGCAACAGCTTCTGGATGATGTTCTCGACGTCCTCACCCACGTAACCGGCTTCGGTCAGGGTGGTGGCGTCAGCAATGGTGAACGGCACGTTCAACAGGCGTGCAAGGGTTTCGGCGAGCAGGGTCTTGCCCGAGCCGGTCGGCCCGATGAGCAGGATGTTGCTCTTGCCGAGCTCGACTTCGTCACCCTTCTTGTCACGCTGGTTCAGGCGCTTGTAGTGGTTGTACACCGCTACGGCCAGCACCTTTTTCGCGCGCTCCTGACCAATTACATACTGGTCCAGGATGCCGCTGATTTCTTTCGGCGAAGGTAATTTGTGCGCGCTGCTTTCGGCCTGGGCTTCCTGCACCTCCTCACGGATGATGTCATTGCACAGGTCGACGCACTCGTCGCAGATAAATACCGAGGGCCCGGCAATCAATTTGCGCACTTCGTGCTGGCTTTTGCCGCAGAAGGAGCAATAGAGCAATTTGCCGCTGTCCTCGCCGTTACGGGTGTCAGTCATTCGATCGATCCAATCCGGTAGGCTTGCAACACAAGATGAAGGCAATTGCGGGCTTTTTCAAGTCCGCAGGTAGGCGCTTTCCGCGCCTACCTGCTCTGGCACCCCGGTTCAGGAGGCCAGTTGCCGCTTGTCGTAGACCGAGTCGATCAGGCCGTACTCGGCCGCGCGCGAGGCGCTCATGAAGTTGTCACGCTCGGTGTCACGCTTGATGGTCTCGAGGTCCTGGCCGGTGTGATAGGCCAGCAGCTCGTTCAGACGGGCCTTGATATTGAGAATTTCCTGGGCGTGGATCTCGATATCGGTGGCCTGACCCTGGAAGCCGCCCAGCGGCTGGTGGATCATCACGCGCGAGTTTGGCAGGCAGTGACGCTTGCCCTTGGCACCGGCGGCCAGCAGGAAGGCGCCCATGCTGCAGGCCTGGCCGATGCAGATGGTCGAGACGTCCGGCTTGATGAACTGCATGGTGTCGTAGATCGACATGCCGGCGGTGACGGAACCGCCCGGCGAGTTGATGTACAGATGGATATCCTTGTCCGGGTTTTCTGCTTCCAGGAACAGCAGTTGCGCCACGACGAGGTTGGCCATGTAGTCCTCTACCGGGCCAACCAGGAAGATCACACGCTCCTTCAACAGGCGCGAGTAGATGTCGTAAGCGCGTTCGCCACGGGCGGACTGCTCGATAACCATCGGGACCAGGCCGCCTGCGGCCTGGATGTCAGAGCTCTGCTGAATATAAGAATTGCGGGACATGTCCTGCGCTCACTCCCAAATAGTCATGGCTTGAATACGCACAAGCCAGCTCGAAGGCTGGCTTGTGGGGGTTTCCTACGAGAGAAGCCTGTTACTCAGCGGCGGCAGGGGCCTGTGCTGGCTTAACGGCATCTTCGTACGAGACCGACTTGTCGGTCACAGTCGCTTTCTGCAGAACAGTATCTACAACTTGTTCTTCCAGCACAACCGAACGGACTTCGTTCAGTTGCTGGTCGTTCTTGTAGTACCAGGCGATGACCTGCTCAGGCTCCTGGTAGGCCGAAGCCATTTCCTCGATCATTTCGCGAACCTTGCCTTCGTCCGGCTTCAGTTCGAACTGCTTGACCACTTCGGCGACGATCAGGCCCAGGACCACGCGACGCTTGGCTTGCTCTTCGAACAGCTCGGCCGGCAGTTGCTCAGGCTTGATGTTGCCACCGAACTGCTGAACAGCCTGCACGCGCAGACGGTTGACTTCGTTTTCCAGCAGGGCTTTCGGTACTTCGATCGGGTTGGCGGCCAGCAGACCATCCATGACCTGGTTCTTCACCTTGGCCTTGATGGCCTGGCGCAGCTCGCGCTCCATGTTCTTGCGAACTTCGGCGCGGAAGCCTTCCAGGGTGGTTTCCTTGATGCCGAACTGGGCGAAGAACTCTTCGTTCAGCTCTGGCAGCACCGGGGCAGCAACGCTGTTGACGGTGATGGTGAACTCGGCGGCCTTGCCGGCCAGATCCAGGTTCTGGTAGTCCTCAGGGAAGGTCACGTTGACAACGCGCTCTTCACCCGCCTTGGCGCCAACCAGGCCGTCTTCGAAGCCCGGGATCATGCGGCCGGAGCCCAACACCAGCTGGGTGCCCTTGGCCGAACCGCCAGCGAACACTTCACCGTCGACCTTGCCGACGAAGTCGATGTTGACCTGGTCGTCTTTCTGCGCAGCGCGCTCGACGGCCTCGAAACGGGTGTTCTGCTTGCGCAGCACTTCCAGCATGTTGTCCAGGTCGGCGTCAGCCACTTCGGCGCTCAGGCGCTCGACGCTGATCGACTCGAGGCCGGCAACGGTGAACTCGGGGAACACTTCGAAGGTGGCAACGAATTCCAGGTCCTTGCCCTTCTCGAAGGACTTCGGCTCTACCGCAGGGGCGCCAGCCGGGTTCAGCTTCTGCTCGACGATGGCTTCATAGAAGGAAGCCTGGACCAGGTCACCGAACGCCTCTTGACGGGCATCGGCCTCGAAGCGCTGACGGATCACGCTCATCGGCACCTTGCCTGGGCGGAAGCCTGCAACCTTGGCGCGCTTGGCAGTCTGTTGCAGACGCTTGTTGACTTCGTTCTCGACGCGCTCGGCCGGAACGGCGATGGTCATGCGGCGCTCGAGAGCGGAAGTGTTTTCAACAGAAACTTGCATGGATATTCCTCGTTGCACAGACGTTAGCCGGCGTTAGCCCGACTCCAGAATCAAGGGCAAGCATTCTAGTGAGTCGCGCAGCAGAAGTCACCCCACCCGGGACGACGGGAAGCCACGCCGGTCGATTAGCTTTCAAGGCCCCTACGGCATGCCGCAGGGCCTGCTTCAAAAAGGGCTGCGCGGCGCCATGGGCGCCCAACAGCCGAAATACCTTGTCAAACAACTGCCGCGACGAATTCGCTTCCTTTATTCAGGATCAATTTCGTTGAACTGGCAGTACTCTTCCCATTCCATTCCCAGCGCTTCAGCCACCTCGCGGTGCGTCTCCAGGCGCATGGCCTGCAGCTGCTCCGGGGTTTCGGCGATCAGTTGCAAGGCCAGCTCCCAGGGCTGGATGCCCTGCTCCTCGGCTGCATCTTCGAAAGCCCATTCGATCTGCTGGGCCTGCTCGCGCGCATCCAGCTCGCGGATCTCTTCGAGCAGTTGCGGGTTGGCCTCGGCAAAACGCTGCAGCGCCAGTGCCTGACGGGCTTCTTTTGCGATCATAGGGTTGTTCCTCTGCCAGTCAGCTGGGCCGGCGTTTCAACCGGCTGAAATCTAACAGCTTTTATTGGGGTGCCACCAGAGGATTGCAAGGGCGGGATTGCGTTATGGCTGCGAAGTCCATGGCTTGAGCCTTGTAGCGCCTGAAGCATACACCCCAAAACAACAAAGGCGCCCAGTCTCACGACCAAGGCGCCTTCGAAAAATATGGGGTGGACGATGGGAATCGAACCCACGACAACTGGAATCACAATCCAGCGCTCTACCAACTGAGCTACGCCCACCATATTGCGGTCTTGCGATGTTGCGATACAACCTTACAGAAACATGGTGCGGACGAAGAGACTCGAACTCTTACAGCTTGCGCCGCTGGAACCTAAATCCAGTGTGTCTACCAATTTCACCACGTCCGCGTAACGCTTAAAACAAAGGCGCCAGATACTATCGCGGCGCCTTTGAAGAATATGGGGTGGACGATGGGAATCGAACCCACGACAACTGGAATCACAATCCAGCGCTCTACCAACTGAGCTACGCCCACCATATCGCATTACAACTTACTTGCTTGCCAAAGCTGCCTAATGGCGCACCCGGCAGGACTCGAACCTGCGACCATCCGCTTAGAAGGCGGATGCTCTATCCAGCTGAGCTACGGGCGCTTAAGCTTGAAGCCTAACCGAACGAGACCTTAACAGATAGCTGCTAAACCACTCATTCTGCCCGACTTCGCCAACCAGTGCTAGGCTGTGCCCGACAAGTGCGGCGAATCTTATAGGCGAGCCTGAATGTCGTCAACACCTTTCTCAAAAAAATTTAAATTATTTAAGGGCTTAGGGGATTTGCCCGACCATCCGCCTTTGCCCTTGGCCCGTGTCGTGCGAGAATGCGCCCTCTTTAATTGTTTCCTTCTCGATGGTTAATCACGCGTCTATGACTGCACACCTAATCGATGGCAAGGCGATCGCCGCCAGCCTGCGCCAGCAGATCGCTCAACGTGTCGTGGAGCGTCGCCAGCAAGGCCTGCGTACCCCCGGCCTGGCGGTGATCCTGGTCGGCACCGACCCCGCCTCCCAAGTCTATGTCTCGCACAAGCGCAAGGACTGCGAAGAGGTCGGCTTCATTTCCCAGGCGTTCGACCTGCCCAGCGACACCACGCAGCAGGCCCTGACCGAGCTGATCGACCGCCTCAATGACGACCCGGCCGTCGATGGCATCCTCCTGCAACTGCCACTGCCGGCGCATCTGGACGCCTCGCTGCTGCTCGAGCGCATTCGCCCGGACAAGGACGTGGACGGTTTCCACCCGTACAACATCGGCCGCCTGGCCCAGCGTATCCCGCTGCTGCGCCCGTGCACGCCGAAGGGCATCATGACCCTGCTGGAAAGCACCGGCCAGGACCTGTACGGCATGAACGCAGTCATCGTCGGCGCATCCAATATCGTTGGCCGGCCAATGGCCATGGAACTGCTGCTGGCCGGCTGCACCGTGACCGTCTGCCACCGCTTCACCAAAGACCTGGCCGGCCATGTCGGGCGTGCCGACCTGGTGGTCGTGGCTGCCGGCAAGCCGGGCCTGGTCAAGGGCGAATGGATCAAGGAAGGTGCCATCGTCATCGACGTCGGTATCAACCGTCAGGACGATGGCAAGCTGGTCGGCGACGTGGTCTACGAGACCGCCCTGCCGCGCGCGGGCTGGATCACTCCAGTACCGGGTGGCGTCGGGCCGATGACCCGGGCGTGCCTGCTGGAAAACACGCTGTATGCGGCGGAAGAGCTGCACAAGTAATACCGCGTGAGATGAAAACGGCACCTCTGGCAGGTGCCGTTTTTTTTGCCTGACCTTTGCCGATGACTGACCCGGCCTCTTCGCGGGTGAACCCGCTCCCACAGGATGCGCGCCGTCCCAGAAGATGGCGCTCTCTCTGTGGAAGCGGGTTTACCCGCGAAGAAGCCAGCGCGGTGCCCAGCCGGTCACTTCCTGGCTGCTTCCCACGACTTCAGCAGTTCGCTGTAACTGACCGTCTCGCCCTTGGGCTTCTCGTTGGCCAGTTTCGGTTTCGGTGCACCAGGCTGGTCGAACCAGTACTGGGCATCCCGCTCCGGGTTCAGCTTCGGCGCGCAGGTGGCCTGGGCGTTGGATCGCTGCAAGCGCTCCATCATCCGATCCTGGTCGCGGGCCAGCCCATCCAAAGCTTCCTGCGGGGTTTTCTCGCCGCTGGCCACCTCGGCAATGTGGCTCCACCACAACTGCGCCAGGCGTGGATAGTCCGGCACGTTGGTTCCGGTGGGGGTCCACTGCACCCGCGCCGGGCTGCGGTAGAACTCCACCAAACCTCCGAGCTTGGGCGCCAGGTCGGTCATGGCCTGGGAGTTGATGTCCGATTCACGAATCGGCGTGAGGCCGACGATGGTCTTTTTCAACGATACCGTCTTGGAGGTGACGAACTGAGCGTACAGCCATGCCGCCAGCCGTTGCTTCTCGGGGGTGGACTTGAAGAAGGTCCACGAACCGGTGTCCTGGTAGCCCAGCTTCATCCCCTCCTCCCAGTACGGCCCCTTCGGCGAGGGCGCCATGCGCCACTTCGGCGTGCCATCGGCATTCACGACTGGCAAGCCGGGCTTGGTCATGTCGGCAGTGAACGCGGTGTACCAGAAGATCTGCTGGGCGATGTTGCCCTGGGCAGGCACCGGGCCCGCTTCGGAGAAGGTCATGCCCTGGGCTTCCTTGGGCGCATAGGCACGCATCCAGTCCACGTACTTCTGCGTGGCGTAGACCGCAGCCGGGCCGTTGGTGTCGCCACCGCGGGTCACGCTGGAGCCCACCGGGTGGCAGTCCTCCACGCGAATGCCCCATTCGTCCACCGGCAGGCCGTTGGGCAAGCCCTTGTCGCCGCCACCAGCCATGGAGAACCAGGCGTCGGTGAAGCGCCAGCCCAGCGACGGGTCTTTCTTGCCATAGTCCATGTGGCCATAGACGCGCTTGCCGTCGATTTCCTTGACGTCTTCGGTGAAGAACCGGGCAATGTCCTCGTAGGCCGACCAGTTCACCGGCACGCCCAGCTCGTAACCGTACTTTTCCTTGAACCTGGCCTTCAGCTCGGGCCGTTCGAACCAGTCGGCACGGAACCAGTACAGGTTGGCGAACTGCTGGTCGGGCAACTGGTAGACCTTGCCATCAGGCGCGGTGGTGAAGGAAATGCCGATGAAGTCCTTCAGGTCGAGGGTCGGCGAGGTGTAGTCCTTGCCCTCGTTGGCCATCAGGTCGGTGATCGATTCCACCTTGCCATAGCGAAAGTGCGTACCGATCAGGTCGGAATCGTTAACCCAGCCATCATAGATGTTCTTGTCCGACTGCATCTGGGTCTGCAGCTTTTCCACCACGTCGCCTTCCTGCAGCAGGTCGTGGGTCAGCTGGATACCGGTGATTTCACTGAAGGCCTTGGCCAGCACCTTGGACTCGTACTCATGGGTAGTGATGGTTTCGGACACCACATTGATCTTCATCCCACGGAACGGCTCGGCTGCCTTGATGAACCACTTGAGTTCGGCCAGTTGCTGTTCAGGGGTAAGGGTCGACGGCTTGAACTCGCTGCCGATCCATTTCTTCGCCGCGTCCTCGTACTGGTCGGCCCAGGCTGTGCCCTGCATGCTGGCCAGCACCAGCAACGCGGCCAGGGTCAAATGTCGCCTGTTGTACTTGTTGTCGAACATTGTGATCTCCCGTTTCAGTTATCCCACAGGGCCGCTCGCTCAGCCCCAGCGCAGTACCACCAGCAGCCACACCAGAGACAGCAGCGAGGCTACCCACAATGGCCAATCGCTGACACCGACCACCAGCAGATGCAGGTAGGCGCTGGCCAGCAGGCCGATGAACAAGCGGTCGCCACGGCTGGTGACCAGCGGTAGAAAGCCGCGTCGCTCCACGCAAGGCCGGCGCAGCTCGAGCAAGGTCATGCCCAGCAGCAGCACACCCACGGCAGCGAAGAACAGCGCCGTCGGCAAGGTCCAGGCCATCCACTCCATGCCCTACCCTCCTCAGACCCGGCCCAGGGCAAAGCCCTTGGCCACATGGTTGCGCACGAACCAGATCACCAGCATGCCGGGCAGGATGGTCAAAACGCCCGCCGCTGCCAGCACCCCCCAGTCGATGCCCGAAGCCGACACGGTACGGGTCATTACCGCGGCGATCGGCTTGGCATTCACCGAAGTCAGCGTGCGCGCCAGCAGCAGTTCGACCCAGGAAAACATGAAGCAGAAAAAAGCTGTGACGCCGATGCCGGAGCCGATCAACGGAATGAAAATCTTCACAAAGAAGCGCGGGAAGCTGTACCCGTCGATGTAGGCCGTTTCGTCGATTTCCTTCGGCACACCCGACATGAACCCTTCCAGGATCCACACTGCCAGCGGCACGTTGAACAGGCAGTGGGCCAGGGCCACGGCGATGTGGGTGTCGAACAGGCCGATCGACGAGTACAGCTGAAAGAACGGCAGGAGGAACACCGCCGGCGGTGCCATGCGGTTGGTCAGCAGCCAGAAGAACAGGTGCCGGTCGCCGAGGAAGCGGTAGCGCGAGAAGGCGTACGCCGCCGGCAGCGCCACCAGCAGCGAAATCAGTGTGTTCAGGCACACGTAGTACAGCGAGTTGATATAACCGCTGTACCAGCTGGCATCGGTGAAGATCACCCGATAGTTGTCGAGGGTGAATGCCTGCGGCCACAGGGTCAGGCTACCGAGGATCTCGGTATTGCTCTTGAACGACATGTTCAGCAGCCAGTAGATCGGCACCAGCAGGAAGAAAAAGTACAGCAGCAGGGCCAGCGATTTGCGCGTGCTCATGGCCTAGTCCTTGTCGGCATGGGTCATGGCTGTGTAGAACAGCCACGACACCAGCAGGATGATCAGGAAGTACACCAGCGAAAACGCCGCCGCCGGGCCCAGGTCGAACTGGCCCACGGCCATGCGCGTGAGGGTCTGGCTGAGGAAGGTGGTCGCGTTACCAGGCCCGCCGCCGGTCAGCACGAAGGGCTCGGTGTAGATCATGAAGCTGTCCATGAAGCGCAGCATCACCGCGATCAGCAACACGTTCTTCAGCTTCGGCAGCTGGATATGGCGGAACACCGCCCAGCCCGAGGCGCGGTCAATGCGCGCGGCCTGGTAATACACATCGGGGATGGCGCGCAGGCCTGAATAGCACAGCAGCGCGACCAGCGAGGTCCAGTGCCAGACGTCCATCACCAGCACGGTGAGCCAGGCGTCGAATGGGTCGCCGGCGTAGTTGTAGCTGACCCCCAGCCTGGCCAGGGTGGCGCCGAGCAGGCCGATGTCGGCACGGCCGAAGATCTGCCAGATGGTGCCGACCACGTTCCACGGGATCAGCAACGGGATCGCCATGACGATCAGGCACACCGACGCCATGCGCCCCTTGGTCGGCATGGTCAAGGCAATGGCGATGCCCAGCGGGATCTCGATCAGCAGCACGCAGGCGGAATAGATGAACTGGCGCAGCAGCGCGTCATGCAGCGCCGGGTCGCGCAGCACCTGGCGGTACCAGTCGGCGCCGACGAAGTAACGGTTTGACTGGTCGAAAATGTCCTGCACCGAATAGTTGACCACGGTCATCATCGGCACCACGGCACTGAATGCGACCAGCAGGAACACCGGCAGCACCAGCCACCAGGCCTTGTTGTTGGGCACCTTGTTCATGGTGCCACCTCCAGCAGCACATCGTCGAGATACAGCATCAGCCACTGCGCCGGCAGGCTGACCCAGGCCTGGACCACAGGCACCGGGCGGTCCTCGCCCTGACGTGCCTTGAGCGCCACGCCGCCCAGCTCGAGGGTGACGATGCGGTAGGTGCCCAGGTCCTCGACATCCAGCACCCGTGCCGGGTAGGCATCATCGAACGGGCTGTCCCACAGCTGCACGAATTCGGGGCGGATGCCGACCTGCAAGCGCCCGCCTGCCGTCGCCGCCAGGCGTTCACGCAAGCCGTCTGGCAGTGGCAGGTGGATATCGCCGAAACTCACCCCGTCCGCCTCGGCACGCACCTCGATCAGGTTCATTCCCGGGCTGCCGATGAAATAGCCGACAAAGGTGTGGCGTGGCCGCTCGAACAGCTCGCGCGGGGTGCCGAACTGGACGATACGTCCGCCGTGCATCACCGCAATCTTGTCGGCGAAGGTCGAGGCTTCCAGCTGGTCGTGGGTGACGTAGATCATGGTGATGTTGAACTGCTCGTGGATCTGCTTGAGCTTGCGCCGCAGCTTCCACTTCAGGTGCGGGTCGATCACCGTCAGTGGCTCGTCGAACAGGATCGCCGACACATCGTCGCGCACCAGACCACGGCCCATGGAAACTTTCTGCTTTTCGTCGGCACTGAGGTTGCGGGCCTTCTTGCGCAACGCCGCGGTCAGGTCGAGCACCTCGGCAATCTCCTCCACCCGGGCGCGCACGCGGGCTTCGTCGAGCCCCTGGTTGCGCAGCGGAAACGCCAGGTTGTCGTACACCGACAGGGTGTCGTACACCACCGGAAACTGAAACACCTGGGCGATGTTGCGCGCCTGCGGCGGCAACTGGTTGACCGGCTTGCCATCGAACAGCACCTCGCCATGGGACGGCGTCAACAGCCCGGAAATAATATTGAGCAAGGTCGACTTGCCACAGCCCGACGGCCCCAGCAAGGCGTAGGCACCGCCCTGCTCCCACACATGTTCCAGTGCGTGCAGGGCATAGTCCGCCTCGCTGGCGGGCTGGCGGCTGTAGCTGTGCGCCAGTTGGCGCAGACGGATTTCGGCCATCACCCTCTCCTTGCCTGGCGCAGCCCGGGGGCCTGCACCAGCGCCCCGGCACTGTCGAACACGAATAGCTTGTGGGTGGGAATGAACACGCGGATCGGCGTGTCCACCTGGTATTCGTGTACCCCTGGCAAATGCAGGGTCATGCGCCAGTGGTCGTTGCGCACATGCAGGAAGGTCTCCGAGCCACTGATCTCGGCAAGCTCGACCAGCACGGCCAGCTCCAGGTCATCGTCGTGGGCCGGCACCAGGCTGATGTGGCTGGGCCGCACGCCAAAGCGGTAATCGCCTTCGGCAAGCGGCTGCAGGTCGGCATTGCGGGCAAAGTGCACGGCCTGGGCCAGGCTCACCTCGTTGCCACTGATACGACCGGGCACCAGGTTGATCGGCGGTTCGGAAAACAGCTCGGCGGCCAGCACGCTGCCGGGGCGCTGGTAAACCTCGGCGGTAGGGCCACTCTGGACGATCCGGCCTTCGTGTACGAGCGTCGTGGTGCCACCCAGCGCCAACGCTTCGTTGGGTTCGGTGGTGGCATACACGGCAATGCAGTGGCGCGCCGCAAACAGCTCGCGCAGCTCCTGGCGCAAGCCCTCGCGCAGCTTGTAATCGAGGTTGACCAGCGGCTCGTCGAACAGAATCAGCGAGGCATCCTTGACCAGCGCCCGGGCCATCGCCGTGCGTTGTTGCTGGCCACCCGACAGCTCCAGCGGCAGGCGTTGCAGGTAGGCTTCGATGCGCAGCATCTCGGCGGTTTCCTGCACCCGCCGGCGAATCTCCGGCTCGGCCATGCGCGCCTGGCGCAGCGGCGAGGCGATGTTCTCGTACACGCTGAGGGTGGGGTAGTTGATGAACTGCTGATACACCATCGACACATTGCGCTGGCGCACCGGCACGCCGGTCACGTCCTGACCATTCATCAGCACCCGCCCACGGTCCGGGCGGTCGAGCCCGGCCATCAGGCGCATCAGGCTGGTCTTGCCAGCCAGGGTACGGCCCAGCAGTACATTGAACGAGCCGGGTTCGAAGCGCAGCGAGGCATCGACGATCCAGGCCTGGTGGTCGACGCTGCGGCTGACCTGTTCCAGCACCAGGGACATGGCGTGGCCTTCTTGTGATTGTTGTCTGCCGGATACAGCCAGTTTCATGCCAGTTACGCCGCGCCCGTCTGGCCCGCGCCCTGCCCGGCAGCCTGGTCAAGGCAGAGGTTCACAAGTGAACACAAGCGCTGAACAACTGAACACTCGCGGGTTTGACATTGAACAACTGTGAACGACACTGAACAGCGGTCGGCTCCATTACAACAATCACACAGGACAGGCCCATGGCCGCATCCGCTTCGACCCATGCCCAACTGATCCAGGCCTCCTGGGCGCGCTGCCGCGACCACGGCCTGCAACCCCAGCACGCCCCGGATTTCGACTGCCTGACCCGCGCCGAGCTGAGCGCCCTGCTGGAGCGGCGCCAGGCGCTGCTGCGCCTGACGCGCGAGGCGGTATTGCCGCATTACGCACACCTGCTGGGCAATGCCAGCTACCTGGTGATGCTGGCCGATGCCAGTGGCTGCCTGCTTGATAGCTGGGGCTCGCGGCGCTTCATCGAACCGCGCCAGCAGCACGGTTTCAGCGCCGGCGCCCACTGGCACGAGCGTGGCGTCGGCACCAACGCCCTGGGCACCACACTGGTCTGCGCCGAGGCCATTCACGTGGGCCAGGACGAGCACTTCCTGCGCCAGAACCGCTATATGTCCAGCGCCGCCGCGCCACTGTTCGACGCAACGCGACAACTGGTCGGGGTGCTCGACGTCGCCAGCGACGGCTACCTGCCCGCCAGCCAGACGCTGGGCCTGGTACGCATGATGAGCCAGAGCCTGGAGAACCGCCTGATCCTTGCCGAACATGGCGACCGGCATGCCCAGTTGATGTTCAACAGCGCTTCCGACAACCTCGACAGCCCCTGGGCCGGCCTGCTGGTGTTCGATGAACAGGGCCAGGTGCTGGCGGCCAATCACCGGGCCGACAGCCTGCTCGGCGGCAACCCGCTAGGGCAGAACGTCGAGCAGTTGTTCCAGCTGCCGCTGGGGCAACTGCTAAGCCACCCCCGGCAACAGCCCTTCGCCTTGCAGGCCACCGGGCGCAACCGCTTTCATTGCCAGTGGCAGCCTGCCAGGGAGGCCTCCTGCCGCCCCACCGCCAGCAGCACCGACCCGCGCCTGGAGAAAGCCCTGGCGCAGGCCAGCCTGCTGCTGGAGAAGGACATCCCAGTGCTGGTGCAGGGCGAAACCGGCGTCGGCAAGGAAGTGTTCGTCGACACCTTGCACCGCGCCAGCAGCCGCGCCGGCCAGCCGCTGGTCGCGGTGAACTGCGCGGCAATCCCCGCCGAGCTGGTGGAGTCGGAGCTGTTCGGCTACGACAGAGGCGCGTTCACCGGTGCCCATCACAAGGGCAACCCGGGGCTGATCCGCAAGGCTGACCACGGCATTCTGTTCCTCGATGAAATCGGCGACATGCCGCTGCCAACCCAGGCCCGCCTGCTGCGCGTCCTGCAGTCCCGCAGCATCCAGCCGCTGGGCAGCGGCGAGCCGGTAGCGGTGGATGTCCGCGTGGTGTCGGCGAGCAATCGAGACCTGGCCGAAGAGGTGCGTGCCGGGCGCTTTCGCCAGGACCTGTACTACCGCATCGCCGGGCTGGCAGTGCTGTTGCCGCCGCTGCGCGAACGCAGCGACCGGCGCCAGCTGATCGAGCAGGTGCATGCCCGCTACCGCGAGCCCGGGCAACCTGCACGGCTGCCGGCAGCCATTGTCGAGCTGTTCGACCAGCATCCTTGGCCAGGCAATATGCGTGAACTGGTGAGCGTGCTGCAGGTGGCGTTGGCCTTGGCCGGCAACGGCCCGGTCGGCCTGGAACACTTACCTGCGGGTTTCCTGGCCGAGGCGCAGGTGCCGGTACCGCTGGTGGCCGCAGAGGCAGACCTGCAAGCGCTGGTGCAGCAGGCCAATGGCAACCTGTCGGCGGTGGCACGTGCGCTGGGGATCAGCCGCACCACGCTGTACAAGCGCCTGCGGCAACTGTAGCCACCCGAATGGCGCCGCAGCGCGCCACTCAGCGCGCCAGCCGCTCACCCGCCGGCCAATACTTGCTGCGCCGACTCACCTCTCAAGGGTCGCGCCACTGCGCCGGCTGCCGGTAGGCCTGTGCCCAGTTCCCGACCTCACGGGCCGGCATCGGCCGGGCAATGCAGTAACCCTGCGCCAGTTCGCACCCCAGGCCCATCAGCACCCGGCCGTGCTCGACGCTCTCCAGCCCTTCGGCAATTACCTCGCGGCCGAATGCCCGCGCCAGGCCGATCACCGCCCGGGTCAGTGCGAGGTCGTCCTGGTCATGGAGGATGTCGCGCACGAACGACTGGTCGATCTTGATCGTCTGGGTCGGCAAACGCTTCAGGTAACTCAGCGACGAGTAGCCAGTGCCGAAGTCATCCAGGGAGAAGCGCACGCCCAGCGCGCGGCAAGCGTCGAGGCAGCGGCTGACGTGTTGCAGGTTGTCGATGGCCACCGACTCGACAATTTCCAGGTCCAGCCGCGCTGGGTCCACCTCCGGGTGCTCCGCCAGCAAATGGCGCAGGCGCTCGGCGAAGTCGCTGCGCTGCAAATGCCGCGCCGCGATATTCACGCTCAGCGACCAGGGCCGCCCTTCGCGCTGCCAGGCCTGCAATTGGTTCAGTGCCTTGTCGAGCACCCATTCGCCAATCTCGACGATCAGGTCGGTCTGTTCGACCCATGGCAGGAAGTCGCCAGGCGGCACCAACCCTCGGCCCGGCCGCTGCCAGCGCAGCAACCCTTCGAAGCCCAGCACCTGGCCGCTGCGCAGGTTGACCTTGGGTTGGTAATACAGGCACAGCTCGTCGTTGTGCAGGGCCCGGCGCACCCGCGCCACGGTCTGGTGGGTGGCCTTGAGTTCCTGCTCCTGGGTCACGTCGAACAGGTGGTAGCGGTTGCGCCCACGCTGCTTGGCCACGTACATGGCCTGGTCGGCATGGCGCACCAGGGTGTCGGCATCCTCGTCGTCCTGCGGGTACAGGGTCACGCCGATACTGGCGCTGAGCGACAGGCACTGTTCACGCACCACATACGGCGCCGCCAATGCCTGCAGCACTCGGCGCAGCGCGGCATACAACTGGTGGCCTTGGTCGACATTCCGCAGGATCAGCACGAACTCGTCCCCCGACAACCGGGCCACGGCATCACCCTCGCGCAGGATGTGCTTCAGGCGCTGCGCCACTTCAACCAGCAACAGGTCACCCATGGCGTGGCCGTAGCCGTCGTTGACCGCCTTGAAGCCATCCAGGTCGAGCATGCACACCGCCAGCGCAATGCCTTCACGGCGCGAACAGGCCAGGGCCTGGTTCAGCAGGTCGGACAGGTAGGCGCGGTTGGGCAAGCCGGTGAGCACGTCGTGGCCCACCCGCCATTGCAAGGTATGCAGCAGCTGGCGCTTCTCGGTGACATCGAAGCGGATCGACACGTACTTGCGCACCTGGCCGCTGAGCGGGTCGACCAGCGGCACCATGGTGCTGTCGACCCAGTACAACGAGCCGTCCTTGGCACGGTTGCAGATTTCGCCTTTCCATACACGGCCAGCGGCCAGGGCCCGCCACATGCCGACGAAGAACGCCGGTTCGTGCAAGCCGGAATTGAGGATGCGGTGGTTGGCGCCGAGCAGTTCTTCGCGGCTGTAACCCGAAATGCTGCAAAACTGCTGGTTGACGTAGGTGATGTTCCCGCGCAGGTCGGTTTCGGAAAAGATCGCAGCCGCGTCCACGGCCGCGCGATAGTTGTCATCCATAAAGCATCCTGCCTTAACGGTTGAAACGCTCCACAAGGGCACGCAATCCGGCGCACACCTGTTCCAGTTCGGCGCCGCGCGAGGCGGCGGCATTGGCGCTGTGGGCGCTGTGCTGGGCGATGCCGGCCACGCCGTTGATCTGCCGCGAGACGTCTTCGGCCACGGCCGACTGCTGCTGCGAGGCCGTAGCCATCTGCTGGCTCATGGCGCTGATGCGTTGCACCGCTTCTCGGATGCCGTGCAGCGCCTGGCGGGCTTCCTGCACCTGGGCAACGCCCTGCTCGGCACCGTCGATGCCCTGGCTGGCGATCGCCACGGCCTGCTCGGCACCGCTGCGCAAAGCATCGATGATAGCCTGGATGTGCAGGGTCGACTGCCGGGTCTTGTCGGCCAGCGCCCGCACTTCATCGGCGACCACGGCAAAGCCACGGCCCTGCTCGCCGGCACGGGCCGCCTCGATGGCGGCGTTGAGCGCCAGCAGGTTGGTCTGCTCAGCAATGCCGCGGATCATGCCGGTGGCCTCGGCGATGGAACCGGTCTGGCCAGCCAGCTGGGTGACCGCCTGGTTGATCTGCGTCACGGTACCCGCCAGGGTGCGAATCGCCGCACCGCTGGCATCCGCCACCTGGCTGCCCTGCTCGGCCAGCAGGTGCGCGGTGTGGGCTTCGGCAGCCGTCAGTTGCACATGATTGGCCACCTCACCGATGGAGGCGGCCATCTGGTTCATGGCAGTGGCACTCAGGTCGGTTTCCGCACGCTGCTGCAGCAGCGCCGCCTCGGTGCCGCGTGACAACTCACCGGCATCATGGGCAGCCACGGCCATCTGTGCCGCCAGGTCACTCAACCGGGTCAAGGCGGTCTTCAGCCGCGCCTCCTCGCTGATCAACATCAGTTGCAGTTGCCCGGCAGCACCGGGCAGGTCGCTGTAGGTCAAGGCGGCGATCGGGTCGGCGAAAGTGCCGTCGGCGCCCTGTACCACGCGCTGCATCTGCCGCCCCACGGCATTGCGAGCCAACAGGCCATAGGCCAGGAACAGCCCCAGGGTCAGCCCCTGCGCCACCAGGCCTGGCCAGAGCTGATTGGCCCCCAGTGCCAGCCCCCCGCCCGCCAGCGGTACGGCCAGGTCGCGCGCCAGCATGCTCGCGCGGCGTGACCAAGGCAGCAGCGCCTGGCCGTTACGCATGCGTGCATACAGGGCCTCGGCACGGGCCACCTGCTCGCGCGTGGGGCACACCCGTACCGACTCATAGCCCACCACCCGCCCGGCTTCGAGGATCGGCGTGACGTAGGCATTGACCCAGTAGTAATCGCCATTGCGGCAGCGGTTCTTGACGATACCCATCCAGCTCTTGCCAGCCTTCAGGTAGCGCCACATCAGTTCGTACACCGCAGGCGGCATGTCCGGATGGCGCACCAGGTTGTGCGGGCTGCCGATCAGTTCGGCCTCGCTGTAGCCACTGATGGCGGCGAATTCGGGGTTGCAGTAGGTAATCAGGCTGGCCGTGTCGGTTGCAGAAATCAGCCGCTGATCAGCGGGGAAACGTTGCTCGACCGGGGTAACCGGGAGATTGAGACGCACTGTGAGACTCCATTCATATAAACGCCAGACGCCAGCTTGCGGATGATTATTGGGATAACCACCCCAAACATCGGCCGCTTCGTGACTGACCGGTCGCGCGCGGATTCTACGAGTTCAGTTGCATAAAGCAAATAAACCTTATGAATCATGGCGTTATCGAAAAAAATGAGGTCGGGCTGAAGCCTGGCAAGCGGATTGCTAAGGGTGTATCAGGCACCCGCTGACGCTGTTTGATTCGTGCAAATGCCATGTGCGGCATGCACCGAACTAGAGCCCTACAGACCGGGACGCCCCAAACTGGTCAGACCGGTAAGGCCAAAAATCCTTGCAATGTGGGATATTTCGCGCTTTTATGGCTTCGCGCTGAACAAACCGGTATGACCACAATAATTAAGTCCTGCGCTCTTTCGCCCCGTGCGGCTACCGAAGCAAGGACACCGATCAGAGACTCCTCCCATGCTCAAATGGTGCTCGCGTTCGATCTTCCTTCAAGTCGTGCTCGGCCTTGCCCTCGGCATCGCCTGCGGCCTCAGCTTCCCCGACCTTTCCCTGCAACTGAAACCGCTTGGCGACGGTTTCATCAAACTGATCAAGATGCTCATCGGCCTGATCGTGTTCTGTGTGGTAGTCAGCGGCATTTCGGGCGCTGGTGACCTGAAGAAGGTCGGGCGTATCGGCCTGAAGTCAGTGATCTACTTCGAAGTGCTGACCACCCTGGCATTGGTGATCGGCCTGGTGTTCGCCTTCAGCAGCGGTATCGGCAGCGGCGCCAATATCCACCTCGACCAACTGTCCAGTGCCGACGCCAGCAGCCTGGCCGAACGCGGCCAGCACATCCACGGTGCCACGGCGTTCTTCCTGGAGCTGATTCCCACCTCGGTAGTCGGCGCCTTCGCTGACAACAACATCCTTCAGGTGCTGCTGTTCTCGGTCCTGTTCGGCAGTGCGCTGAACCTGGTCGGCGATTCGGCAGCGGGCATCTCGCGGCTGATCAACGAGCTGAGCCACGTGATCTTCCGCATCATGGGCATGATCGTGCGCCTGGCGCCGCTTGGCGTGTTCGGTGCCATCGCCTTTACGACCAGCAAGTACGGCCTGGAATCGCTGCAACACCTGGGCGGGCTGGTGGCACTGTTCTACCTGACCTGTGCCGGCTTCGTACTGATCGTGCTGGGCACGGTCATGCGCCTGTCGGGCCTGAGGCTGCTGCCGCTGATCAAGTACCTGCGCGAAGAACTGACCATCGTCCTTGGCACGGCTTCTTCCGACGCCGTGCTGCCACAGGTCATGCGCAAGCTCGAGCACCTGGGCATCGGCACCTCGACCGTCGGCCTGGTGATCCCCACCGGCTACTCGTTCAACCTCGACGGTTTCTCCATCTACCTGACCCTGGCCATCGTATTCATCGCCAATGCCACCGGTACACCGCTGGCAATGACCGACCTGCTGACCATCCTGCTGGTGTCGCTGGTGACTTCCAAGGGCGCTCATGGCATCCCAGGCTCGGCGCTGGTGATTCTCGCCGCCACCCTGACTGCCGTGCCGGCGATACCGGTGGTCGGCCTGGTGCTGGTGTTGGCGGTGGACTGGTTCATGGGTATCGGCCGGGCGCTGACCAACCTGATCGGCAATTGCGTGGCCACCGTGGCCATTGCCCGCTGGGAGAAGGACATCGACCTGGAGCGGGCGCACAACGTGCTGGACGGCAAACCTGGTTTCGCAGTCACGCCGCGCAAGCAGCCCAACAACCATCAACAGGAATTCTGAGCGAACGTGGCCGGCATTGACGTCGGCCCTTCCAGGAGCAAACCGTGATCAGCTCATCGACCGTCGTCAACTCCGTGGTGGAAAAACTGCGCCAGGCCCTCGCCCGTGGCCACTGGCGCAGCGGTGACATGCTGCCGGGCCAGCGCGAGCTGGCCGAACAACTGGGCATCAGCCGGCCGAGCCTGCGCGAAGCGGTGACCGTGCTGGAGACGCTGGGCCTGGTGCGCTCGCTGCCGGGCAAGGGCGTGCTGGTGCTGGACGCCGATGCCGCCGTTCAGGAGCCCGCCCTGGACACCAGCGCGGCGGCCAGCCTGGCCGACGTGCTGGAACTGCGCTATACCCTCGAGCCGTTCATCGTCGGCCTGGTGGCACAGTCGGCCAACAGCCAGGACATCGGCCAACTGCGCCTGACCCTGATGGACATGCGCGAAGCGCTGGAAGCCGCAGACAGCGAAGCCGGGGTCAGTGCCTACATCGCCTTCCATGAAGCCTTGTTCGCCCTGACCACCAACCCGATCTTCCAGAGCGTGGTGCAGCAGACCGGCAATGCCCTCAAGCAGAGCGCCGACATGCTGCGCAAATCGCCAGAGCACCTCGCCGCCCGGCTGCAGGAAAACGAAGCGGTGGTGCGCGCCATCCGCGAACGCAACAGCGCCCAGGCCAGTGCCCAGATGCGCCAGCATATCCTCGCCGAAGGCTTGCGCATGGGCATCGCCCTGAACATTCCGGACGAACACCCGCATCCATGACCCCAGGAGAGCGACCATGAATGCCGCCCCCCACTTGCCGGCGCTGCTCGCGGCCGGCGAAACCCGCCTGTCGGCCGAGCAGATCTACCCGCGGCTGTTCGATGCCATTCTTGAACAGCGCCTGCCCCCCGGCAGCCTCTTGCCCGAGCAGGCGCTGGGCCATGCGTTCGGTGTCAGCCGTACGGTAATCCGCCGCGTACTCGGGCGCCTGTCCGACCAGCAGGTAGTGGTGCAGCGCCCCAGCCACACCGCGCACCTGGCCGCGCCCGACCCGGCGCAGGCACGCCAGGTACTGAGTGCCCGGCGCCTGGCCGAAACCACCTTGATCACCCTCGCCGCCCAGCGCGCCCGGCCGCTGCAGATACGCCAGCTGCGGCAACTGGTGGAGCGCGAGCGCCAGCACCATGAAAGCGGCGAGCGCTGTGCAGCGATCCGCCTGGGCGGCGAATTTCACCTGACGCTGGCGCAGGTGGCTGCCAATACGCCACTGGCACGCTTTCTCAATGGGCTGGTGCCGATGACCTCGCTGATCATCGCCCGCTACGAATCGCCGTGCTGCGACCACTGCGCGTGGCAAGAGCACGCGGCGATCATTGATGCAGTGGAGCAAGGCGATGCCGAAGCGGCCCTGGCGCTGATGCACCAGCACCTCGACCGTCTGGAAGAAAAACTCGATCTGGAATAAAGCCTGTAGCAGCTGATGGGCTGCACAGCAGCCCCCTCCAGGCGCCCCTATACTGCGATGACCACCCCAGCCTCTACCAGGGAGGCGGTTGCGTGAGCGTTCGAGTTCTTCTGCTGCCATGCCTGCTGCTGGCCCTCGCCGGTTGCGCGGGCAAGCGTCCGCCTGCCCCGCCACCACCGGTGGTACTCACCGCTGCCACCTGGCAACGCATCGACCAGGAACTGATCGACGCCTCGGTCGGTGCCGCCGGCTCGGCCAACGATTATGCCCGGCGCTCGATGCGGGTGTGGAAGGAACAAGTGCAGCAGCGCACCGAAAGCGACTTCATACCGTGGTTCACCGGCTACTGGACCCAGCAATGGCTGACCCTCAAGGTGGCCTGGTACAAGCTCGACAGCGGCGAAGGCCGCGAGCCGGCAGAAAAACGCCTGGCGTTGTACCTGCAGGAGCAGTACCACAAACGGGTGATCGAGCCGGTGGCCGAGCAGATCAACCCCGAAGGCATTCGCGACCGTGCCTGCGAACTGTACCTGCAACTGCTCGGCCAGCAACTGCCAGCCATCATCGGCCGCTACAATGCCCCGCCCGAGCAGTTCAGCCAACGCCTCAACCGCATCCCGGCCATCACACTGGGGCCGCCGGATGCGCACAACGCCAGCCTGTACCAACTGCTACGGGCCAAGTCACTGGCCCAGCAACCGGCCTGGCAGGCCCTGCGCCAGCACTTGCACCAACAGGTCAGCAAAGGCCCCGGCAGGACCGAGGTCGGGCTGAATTCGGTGGCCACGCAGGCCAGCGAGAAGCTCGGCGCAACCCTGGCTCCACGCGGTATCGCCAGCGCCGTGGCGTCGGCGGTAGGCAAGGTGGCGGGGGCTATGATTTCCATAGCAGCGGCCGGCTACGGGATGATGACCCACGACCGCGAACACCCACAGATGGTCGAGCAGTTGCGGGTGATCCTCAACGTGGCGTTGAACCAGGAATGGCAAGAGCTGATGGAGAACCGCCAGAGTGGCGCCATGGCGGGCGTGTATTACCTGTCGGGGCAGGTCGAGGACAGCCTGCTGGCGAGTGCACCACGGCCGGCCGAACAAGCGGTCGAGCAGCAGGTGAAACAACAGCAGGAGCCTTTGATCATACGCCTGCCGCCTTAGACGCCGCCTGCACCAACCCTGTTGCCATCACAGCCGGCATCAGGCTGGCGCCATGGCCGAGCTGGGCAAGCCGAAGAGCCGATCGAACGCCCAGTTGTAGGCAAAGGTGTAGCACGGCACCAGCACTATGAAGGCCATGTCCACCAGCAGTGCCTGCAGCAGCGTCATGTCCAGCCACCAGGCAATCAGCGGGATCAGGTAGACCACCAGCGTCAGCTGGAAACCAATGGCATGCGCCAGCCGTCGCGCCACGCTGCGCCCGCGCGTGGCCTGGCGGCTTTCCCAATACTCGAACAGCGTGTTGTAGATCAGGTTCCAGAGCATGGCGATGGTGGTGATCATTACCGCCAGAGGCCCGGTATGCGAAGCCTGCGTATCCGACAGGTAGGCCAGCCCGAGGGTCGACATGCACAACCCGATCAGTTCATAGAAAGCCACGTAGACCAGTTTGCGTTTAAGTCCCTGCACCGCGGTTACCTCTAGATGTCGAAAAGCGATGGGGTGCGATCATGCTTCATCGTTCTTGACAGAAAAAGTCAGCAGCTGTCAGATCTTCTGATAGGAGGCTGCCATGAACTTTTCCAGCGACAACATCCAGCTGTTTCTCGCCGTGCTCGACCGCGGTTCGTTTTCTGCCGCCGCGCGCATGCTGCAGCGCGTGCCGTCGGCGGTGAGCATGGCCATTGCCAACCTTGAGGCTGAACTGGGCTACAGCCTTTTCCAACGTGGCCCACGCGAAGTGCGCCCGACCGCACAGGCGCTGGCGCTGGAACCCCACGCCCGGCTGATCGCCGAGCAGTTGGGGCTACTGCAGGTGCATGCACTGGAGCTGTCCCAAGGCCTGGAAAGCAGCCTGACCCTGGCCGTGGTACCGGATATCGACCAGCGCCCACTACTGGCCGCCATCGCCTGCCTCGGTGAACGCCACCCGCTGCTGGACATCGCCCTGCTCAGCGCCCCGCAGGAAGAAGCCCTGCAACTGCTGGACAGCGGGCGTGCCGACCTCTGCGTGGCCTTTGCCGGGCTGCAGGTCGATGCCCGCCGTGGCTTCCAGCACATTGGCATGGAGTCGCTGGTGGCCACCCTGTCCCCTGCCCACCCGGCCTTGCGCGACGGGCGTATCCAGTATCTCGAGGACCTGACCCGGGTGCGCCAGATCCTGGTGCGCAGCCGCGACTTGCCGCTGAGCGACCCGCGCCCGCTGATCGGTACCACGCACTGGTCCACCGACAGCTTCGACCTCGCCCTGCAGATGGTCGAGGCCGGGCTGGGCTGGGGCGACCTGCCGCTGTCGCGGGTCGCGCCATTGCTGGCCAGCGGGCGCCTGGTGCGGCTGGATTTTCACAACACGCGCAACGAGTTGCAATTACCGGTACACGTCCTCTGGCGCAAGCAACAACCGCTGCGACAGGCCGCACGCCTGTTGATCGAGCAGCTGTGCAGCCAGTGATCACCGTCCGTCGATACGACTGTCAGAAATTTCCTTAGGCGCTTCAACCTTTTACCGCGCACGCCGATATCCCTATCGATAGGTTCCGCAGTGTGTCATGAGCGCGCTGCGTCCCTCCCCTCAATGGCCCAAGGTCTCGAAACATGAACCTGAAATTTCGCCACAAGATCCTGCTCAGCGCCTGCGGTGTCGTGGTCCTAGCATTCGCCCTGTTCACGCTCTACAACGACTACCTGCAGCGCAACACCATCCGCCAGAACATCGAGGCCTCGGTACAGCAGTCCGGCGCACTGACCGCCAGCAGCGTGCAGAACTGGATGAGCGGGCGCATCCTGGTGCTGGAAAACCTGGCCCAGGACATCGCCGAGCAAGGTGCCGGTGACAACCTGGCGGGGCTGATAGAGCAACCTTCCTACACGCGAAATTTCCTGTTCACCTACCTCGGCCAGGCCAACGGAGCATTCACCCAGCGCCCCAATGCGCAGATGCCCGCCGGTTATGACCCACGCCAGCGGCCCTGGTATGGCGCTGCAGCCAACGCCGGGCAGACGGTACTGACCGCCCCGTACCAAGGTGCTGTCGGCGGCCTCATGGTCACCATCGCCACGCCGGTGAAGAGCAAGGCCAATGGCGAACTCATGGGTGTGGTCGGCGGTGACGTGACCCTCGACACCCTGGTCGAGATCATCAACTCGGTCGATTTCGGCGGCATCGGCCATGCCTTCCTGGCCGACAGCAGTGGCCAGGTGATCGTCAGCCCCGACAAAGACCAGGTGATGAAGAACCTGAAGGACATCTACCCTGGCAGTAACCTGCGGGTTGCCACCGGCATGCAGGATGTCACCCTCAATGGCCAGGACCGCATCATCTCCTTCGCCCCGGTGGCCGGCCTGCCTTCGGCGCAGTGGTACATCGGCCTGTCGATCGACAAGGACAAGGCCTACGCCGCGCTCAGCCAGTTCCGTACCTCGGCAATCATCGCCATGCTGATCGCCGTGGCCGTCATCGCCGGCCTGCTCGGCTTGCTGATCCCGGTGCTGATGAGCCCGCTGACCACCATGGGCCGCGCCATGCGTGACATTGCCGAGGGCGAAGGTGACCTTACCCGCCGCCTGGCCGTGCAGAACAAGGACGAATTCGGCGAGCTGGCCAGCTCGTTCAACCGTTTTGTCGAGCGCATTCACGCCTCGATCAGCGAAGTGTCCTCGGCCACCCGCCTGGTGCACGACCTGTCGGAGAAAGTGATCAACGCCTCGAACGCTTCGATCATCGGCTCTGAAGAGCAGAGCATGCGTACCAACAGCGTCGCAGCGGCAATCAACCAGCTGGGGGCGGCCACCCAGGAAATCGCCCGCAATGCCGCCGATGCTTCGCAGCATGCCAGTGGCGCCAGCGAGCAGGCCCACGGGGGCCGTGAGGTGGTCGAAGAAGCGATCAATGCCATGACCGCACTGTCGCAGCGCATCAGCGAATCCTGCGCGCAAATCGAAACGCTCAATGCCAGCACCGACGAAATTGGCAAGATCCTTGACGTGATCAAGGGCATCTCGCAGCAGACCAACCTGTTGGCGCTGAACGCCGCCATCGAGGCAGCCCGCGCCGGTGAAGCCGGCCGTGGCTTTGCCGTGGTGGCCGACGAGGTGCGCAACCTGGCGCACCGCACCCAGGAATCGGCGGAAGAGATCCACCGCATGATCACCAGCCTGCAAGTCGGCTCGCGGGAAGCGGTGCACACCATGAACACCAGCCAGGTCTCCAGTGAGCAAACCGTGCAAGTGGCCAACCAGGCCGGCGAGCGCCTGGCCAGCGTGACCCAGCGCATTGGCGAGATCGATGGCATGAACCAGTCGGTGGCGACCGCAACCGAGGAACAGACCGCCGTGGTCGAGAGCCTCAACCTGGACATCACCCAGATCAACGCGCTGAACCAGCAAGGGGTGGAAAACCTCAACGAGACCCTGCGCCATTGCGACCAGCTGGCCCAGCAGGCCGGGCGCCTGAAGCAGCTGGTGGGCAGCTTCAGGATCTGACCCCCTGGTCCCAGGCGGCAACAACCAGTTGCCGCCTGGGACGTCGCTACGCCACCGCTGTTTTCCCAGCCCTGCCCCGCCGTACCCAGGCCAGCAACACCGCCGCCATCAGCACGAAACCCAGATAGCCGAACAGCGGATACACTTCGCCTACCAGGCTAATGAACCCCGCCAGGCTGCAGCCGAACGCCACCACCCCGGTCACCAGCGAGCCCCAACGGAACTTCGCGGTACCCGCCGGCAACAACCGCGAAAGGAAGGAAAACAGCGTACCCACTGCGGTATTGACGATCATGCCGAAGATGATCAGACACATCACCAGCCCGAGCAATGGCGAGACCTCGTTGGCAATCGACAACATCGGCATCGGCAGGTCGGCCACGCTGTCCAGGCGTGACAGCAGCCCCGCACTCATCACCAGCATCAGGCCACCCAACACCACGCCACCGAGCAGCCCTCCCCACATTGCGCTTTTCTCGGTCTTGGCCGAGCCGCCCAGAATGGCCAGGATCGGCGCACCGGCAACCACGTTGTAGGACACATACAGGAATGCCCCCAGCAACCAGTGGCGAGCACCGGGCTGTTGCTGGCTGGCCAGCTGGTCAAGCTGGGCGAAGCTTTGCGCACGGGTGAACACGGCATACAACGCGATTGCCGACGCCACCAGGACCAGCAGCGGCGTAATGGCGCCAATCGCCACGATGACCTTGCGTACATCCAGGCACACGATACCCACCACTACCAGCGTCACCAGCACGCTGCCAGCCAGTGCCGATATGCCGAACTGCTGCTCCAGCAAGGCGCCGCCGCCAGCCAGCATGACCACGGTGACGGCGAACATGAAGAAGGTGATCAGCCAGTCGACGAACAGGCCCAGGTGACGGCCGCAGATAGCCTCGATCACGTCCTTGTGCGAGGTGGCCTGCAGGCGCTTGCCCAACCCTGCCAGGGCCATGCCGAGCAAGGTGAACAGGGCCGTGCTGAGCAGGGCTCCGACCAGCCCCCAGGCACCGAAATCGACGAAGAACAACAGCAGTTCCCGCCCCGAGGCGAACCCCGCCCCCACGATCACGCCAACGAACGCGCCGGCAATCTTCAGCTGTTCTTGCATGTGCACCTCTGGATTTTATTGTTGTTGTGTCACTGGCCGCTCCTGCACGCCAGGTCAGGACTCGCCGACGAACGCCTGCACTTCAATCTCCACATCCACCCCCAGCGCCAACGCCGAGGCCACGGTCGAACGTACCGGCAGCGCCGCGCCGAAGAACTCCTTGTACACCTCGTTGAAACCGGCGAAGTGGCTCATGTCCGACAGCCACACCGTGGCCTTCACCACTTGGTCGAAACGCGCGCCGCAGGCCGCCAGGCTTTCGCCGATACGCTCGCAGGCCGCACGGGTCTGCGCCTGGATGTCGCCACGCAGCACTTCGCCAGCAGCGCTCATCGGCACCTGGCCGGAGAGGAAAAGAAAGCCGCCAGCCTTCACCGCACGGGAAAACGGGAATGGCAGGCTGCTGGGGAAACGCTCGATCTCATTGCTCATGTGATGCTCCTTTCAGGGTTGCTGGAAACGGGCCGGGGACAGGCGCTCGGGCGCCACGCCCTGGCTGACAAGTTCGGCACACAGCGGTTGGCCGAGCAGCAGGTCGGCGGCCAGACGCGAGGCCCCTGCCGCGGACTGGATGCCATAGCCACCTTGTGCCGCCAACCAGAAAAACGCAGGCGCGTGCGCGTCGAAACCGATCACCAGGTCACCGTCGGCGACGAACGAGCGCAGCCCGGCCCAGGTGTGGCTTGGCCGACGGATTGCCAGGGTGGTCATGGCTTCGATGTTGAAGATACCCAACGCCACATCGAGTTCTTCGGGCGCGGCGTCCTGGGGTTCGACCGGGTCGGCATTGGCTGGCGAACCCAGCAGTTGGCCGGCGTCGGGCTTGAAGTAGAAGCTCTCGTCGACGCCAATCACCGCCGGCCAGCGGGCAAAGTCCTGGTCTGCCGGGCCGGGGAAGGTGAAGGCGCTGCGCCGGCACGGTTGCAGGCCGATACGCGCCACGCCGCACTGCTCGGCCACGCGGTCGGCCCAGGCCCCTGCAGCATTGACCAGCCGCCGCGCCTGCACATGGCTGCCATCACCCAGGGCAACCTGCCACAGCTGATCCAGGTAGCGGGCCTGGATCAGCTCGGCGTTGCAGCGCAACTCACCGCCGGCCACCCGATAGCCACGCAGGAACCCCTGATGCAGGGCATGCACGTCCAGATCCATCGCCCCCGGTTCCAGCACCGCGCCGGCCAGCTTTTCGCCACGCAGGCACGGCACCAGGGCCAAGGCGGCGTCGCGGTCCAGCAGGCTGACTTCGGTGCCGTTGGCCAGGTTCTGCGCATGGGCCTGCTCGAGCAGCCCACGCTGCTCCAGGCTGGCCACGTACAGGCAACCACGCGCCTCCAGCAGCGGGTGCTCGCAGAAGCCAGGCGGTGGCGCGTCGTAGAAGGCCCGGCTGGCGCGGGTCAATGCCTGGATCTGCGGGGTTCCGTAAGCCTCCATGAACATCGCTGCCGAACGCCCGGTTGAATGGTAGCCAGGCTGGGCTTCACGCTCGATCAGCAGCACTTTTTGCTGACCCGCCAAGCGATAGCCCAGCGATGCTCCGGCGATGCCGGCGCCAATGATCAGGGTGTCGTAGATAAGGGTCATGCACGCTCCCGGCGAAATTATCATTTATGAGAATTCTAATATATGAGAATTTCGGCAGATGCAAGTGTCCAAGGTAAGATGCCCGTCCCATGATGCATGCCGAGAACCCGAATGCCCGCTGCCCTACCCCTGCTGGACCGTGCCGTAGTCGGTCAGCGCCTGCGCCAGGTGCGCAAGACACGCCAGATGACCCTGAAGCAATTGTCCGAGGCCAGTGGTGTGCCTGTGTCCACCTTGTCGAAGATGGAACTGGCCCAGGTTTCGGTGAGCTACGAAAAACTCGCCGCTGCGGCCCGGGCGCTGAACGTCGACATCGCCCAGCTGTTGCGTGCCGGTGGCACGGTCACGGCGCCGGTACCGGTGACCGTAGTGGTCGATTCGCTGCCGGCGGCGGCGGGCTACTCGACCGGCACCTATGATTATCACCCGATCGCCGGCGACTTCCCCGAGCGCCGCATGACGCCGGCCTACGCGCGTATCATCGCGCGCGAGCGCGGCCAGTTCGACGATTTCATCCGTCACCCCGGGCAAGAGTTCGCACTGGTACTGTGCGGGCGCGTGCGCATTGAATTCGAAACCGGCGAAGCCGTGAGCATCGGGCCACAGGAGACCGCGTATTTCGACAGCCAGGTGGGGCATATCTACTTGTCGGAAAGTGACGACGGCGGCGATGCGCACGTGATGGTGGTGATGACCGATCGCTGACCCGCGCTGTCAGGCTACTGGGGCGTAGCCCGTCTCGGTTATAACCTAATAACGAACAAGTCTATTTGGCTATAAAAAAACCTATATGCTGGCTGCATCCGATAACGGGCAAAGTTGGGCAGTCGAGTAGCGTATGGATGTAGGTTCTTTCGGTTTCACCATTGCGGGACTGATCGTGGGTTTCATCGTCGGCATGACCGGCGTCGGTGGCGGTTCGCTGATGACCCCTATCCTGTTGTGGTTTGGCATCAGCCCGGCAACAGCCGTCGGTACCGACCTGCTCTATGCTGCCGTGACCAAGGCCAGTGGCGTCTGGGTACATGCCCGCAACAAGAACGTCGACTGGAAGATTACCGGCCTGCTCAGCCTTGGCAGCGTGCCCGCAGCGGCGCTGACCCTGTGGTTCCTCAGCACTCTGCACACCGACACCTCGGCACTCAACGCCATCATCAAGCAAGGCTTGGCGGTGGTGCTGATCCTCACCGCGCTGGCCATCCTGTTCAAGTCGCGCCTGCAAGCCTTCGCCAGCCGTCATGCCGGCGACCACTATCACCTCAGCGACCGCAGCCTCAACATCCTTACCGTGCTCACTGGCGTGGTGCTCGGGGTAATGGTCACCCTCACCTCCATCGGTGCTGGCGCCCTGGGTACCGTGGCGCTGTTCCTGCTGTACCCGTTCCTGGTCACGCGCCGTCTGGTCGGTACCGAGATCGCCCATGCCGTGCCGCTGACCCTGGTGGCGGGCCTGGGCCACGCGGGGATGGGCAACATGGACTGGTCGCTGCTGGGTTACCTGTTGCTGGGCTCGCTGCCGGGCATCTACCTGGGCAGCCACCTCACCGGGCGGATTTCCGACCGTGTGTTGCGGCCGTGCCTGGCGGCGATGCTGTTGCTGATCGGCTACAAGCTGGCGTTCTGAACCTCACCCGAGGCGCAAGCGCCACTGCCCGGTAAAACTCAGCGCTAGCCGCGACAGCGGTAACACGTCGATCCGCTGGGCGGCACTCAACGGGCAACCGAGTACCTCCACCAGCACCGCGCGCATGACCAACGGGTGGGTGACCGCCAGCCATTCTCCCGGCCTGTCGAAAGCCGCCAACCAGGCGGCCATGCGCTGGCAAAGCGCAACGAACGATTCACCCCCATGCACGTTGCTGGTCGGGCTCTGCAGCCACTCGGCCAACGCCTGCGGTTGCTCGGCCTGCAACTGCTTCAGTGTCAGCCCGTGCCAATGCCCCAGGTCGCAATCGGCCAGCGCCGCCTCGACCTCCACCTGGCCTGACAACAATGCCGCCGTTTCGCAGGCCCGCCGCTCCGGCGCAGTCAGCACCGACACCCCGGAAAGGTCAGCGAAAGGCTGCTCGGCCAAGGGCAGGATACCGTCGTCGGCATGATGCAGACGCCCGGTCTTCTGGGCCTGGGTCAGGGCATGGCAGATCAGGGTCAGGCGTACGGCTTTCACCGGTTTGTTCTCACGCGTGGCAGGGGATGCATGGTTTAGCATGCCGGGGCAGTTCTTGCCGCAACAATCGTGCTCGACAGCCCCGTCGCGACACAAAACGCCTGACGGGTATGTGCCGGTCACCCTTTGCATCCTGCGCGCTGGAACCTACAGTTTGGAGCGTAGCGACCCTGCAGAGACCCTCGATGCACAGCCACGAGCAAAGCCGCCCGATGGGCGCCAGCAAAAACCTGCTGAAGATTCCCCGCAGCGTCTGGGCGTTGGGCTTCGTGTCGATGTTCATGGATATTTCTTCGGAAATGATCCACGCCCTGCTGCCGTTGTACATGGTCACGGTGCTCGGCACCTCGGTGGTAGCAGTGGGTGTGATCGAGGGCATCGCCGAGGCGACCGCCTCGATTACCAAGGTGTTTTCTGGCGCCCTGAGCGACCGCTTGGGCAAACGCAAGCTGCTGACAGTGCTGGGCTATGGCCTGGGGGCGCTGACCAAGCCGGTGTTCCCCTTGGCCTCGGGGCTGGAGTGGCTGGTCGCGGCGCGTTTCGTCGACCGGGTCGGCAAAGGTATCCGCGGAGCGCCGCGGGACGCGCTGGTGGCCGATGTCACGCCGGTCGAACTGCGCGGCGCCGCCTTCGGCCTGCGCCAGGCACTCGACACCGTCGGTGCCTTCCTTGGGCCGTTGCTGGCGATCGCCTTGATGTGGTTCACGGCAAGCCATTTCCAGACGGTGTTCTGGGTGGCGGTGATTCCGGCGTTCCTGGCGGTGTATATCCTCATCGCCTTCGTGCATGAGCCCGAAACGCCAGCCACCTCCAGACCGGTGCGTTCGCCGCTGGCACTGCATGCACTGGTCCGCCTGGGGCCAGCCTATTGGCGGCTGATCGGCCTGGCTACGCTGTTTACCCTCGCCCGCTTCAGCGAGGCGTTTTTGCTGCTGCGTGCACAGGACATGGGCCTGGCGCCGTTGTGGGCACCGGCGGTGCTGGTGCTCATGGCCTTGGCCTACTCGCTGTCGGCCTACCCCGCAGGGGCCCTGTCGGACCGCATGGGTCGCCGGGCCGTATTGATGATGGGGTTGGGCCTGCTGGTCGCCGCCGACCTGCTGCTGGCCTTGCTGCCAGGCTGGGCCGGGCTGGCCCTGGGGGTTGCCGCCTGGGGGCTGCACCTGGGTTTCAGCCAAGGCATTTTTGCCGCCATGATTGCCGACAGCGCCCCCGCCGAGTTGCGCGGTACGGCTTTCGGCCTGTTCAACCTGCTGACTGGGGTGGCGCTGCTGGCGGCCAGCGTGGTCGCTGGACTGCTGTGGGATGCAGCCGGTTTCCATGCAACCTTCCTGGCCGGGGCGGGGTTTGCCGGCTTCACGCTGCTGGGCATAGCATTGCTGCGCTGAGGCCGGCTGAAGACCCATTCACGGTTGTGCGCTGAAAACCCACTACACCAGCGCCGGGTGCTGCTCCAATAGTGACCAACCACCCTGCCCATCCACCTCCAGACGATGAGTATGGAACCCGGCCAACGTGCTGCGGTGCCCCACACTGACCAGCAAGGTGGTTGGCATTTCCGAGCGCAACAGCGAGTACAAGGCATGCTCGAGACCTTCGTCCATGGCGGATGTGGACTCGTCGAGGAACACCACCTGGGGCCGATTGAACAGCACTCGGGCAAACGCCAGGCGCTGCTGTTCGCCGACCGAGAGAATGTGTGACCAGTCACAATTGACTTCCAAGCGCTCGGCGAGATGGCCAAGGTTGACCTGGCGCAACACCTGCTGCATGCGTATTGCGTCTTCCGGGTTGCCAGCCTCCGGGTAGGCAATGACAGCGCGCAGATCCCCCAGCGGCAGGTAAGGCCGTTGCGACAGGAACAATGCCTGATGGCCCATCGGCCGCCTGACCACGCCGTCGGCATAGGGCCATAGGCCCGCCAGTGCACGTAGCAGCGTGGTCTTGCCGCTGCCCGACGGGCCCTTGATCAGCAGGGCCTGGCCGGCGCGCAGGTCAAGATCCAGATCGGCGATCAGGGTGTGCCCGTCCGGGCGCAGCACCTGCAGCCGAGAGATCTCCAGGGCGTGCGCCTGGTCTTGGGTAGCAATACGTGGCAAGGCATTCGCCTGCTCGTTGGCATCGAGGAAGCCGGTAAGACGGTCGAGAGTCGCCCGATACTGGGCGAACGCATCATAGGATTCGCGGAAAAACGACAACGAATCCTGCACCTGACCGAAGGCCTGGGAGGTCTGCATGACATCGCCCAGCTTGATCGCCCCGCTGAAGAAGCGTGGGGCCTGGAGAATGAACGGGAATACCACCGCAACCTGGCTGACACCCAGGTTGAAACCGCTGAACTTGAGGTTTCGGTAAACCAGTGCCCAGGCGTTCACGATCAATGCGCCAAAGCGGCCCAGCAAGGTGCCACGCTCGACCTGTGCCCCCTGGTAGAAGGCAATGTTCTCGGCATTCTCGCGCAGGCGCATCAGGGCATAACGGAAGTTGGCGGTGAGCTTCTCGTTGAGGAAGTTCAGGCGAATCAGTGGGCGGCCGAGGCGGAAGGCAATCCAGGTGGCGACAATGACATACAGGTACACGGCAAATACCATCGCCCGCGGGATCTCCACGCCGGCGACCGCCAACGGGGCGGACAGTCCCCAGAGGATCCCGGTGAAAGCCACCAACGACACCAGCGCACTGACCGCGCCCAGCGCCAGGGTTACCGAGTTGCTGACGAAGGCATTGACGTCCAGTTCGATACGCTGGTCAGGGTTGTCTACCGGCTCGGCGAGGAACTGGCCACGGTAGTAGGCGTCACCTTGCATCCAGTCATGGGTCAGGCGCTCGGTCAGCCAGACCCGCCATTTGATGCTGAACGCCTGGCTTACATAAAAATTGAACAGCGAGCGTAGTACGTGGATGGTGGCCAATATCGCGAAGACGCCGAGCAGGTACCAGAAGGCAGCTTGGTCAAGGCCCTGCAAGGCGCTGTAGAAGCCGTTGTACCAGAACGAGAACAGCACGTTCAGGCGCACCGAGAACAGCGTCAGTACGAGTAGCAGGGCGAATACCAACAGCGGTTGCCAGCTGCGTCTGACATTGAGATATGGCCCGGCAAGCTGCCAGAACTGCCTGCCCCAGCGCGTATAGCGGGCGGCCAGCGTGGCGATTGCAGCAAAGCAGACAAAGGTGGTGAACGAGGCGATTGCCAGCCAGCTCAGGCTCTCTTGCAGGGCCTGGTGCCAGTTCATTTCCATGGTGGGTTTCCGTGCTGAGTGTTTCCACGAGCGTACCATTGTGCGCGGATTCTCAGACCTAAATGACGCACTTTTCATGATTGCGGTTGAGCGCTGTGCGTGCTTGGTGCGGGAGGGCTAATGTTGTCCAGCGCTGTAAGCGCGGCCTTGCATCGCGATCGGTGTAAGCGCGGCTTTAGCCGCGAAACAGGCGACGCGGTTGGCCAGGGAGATGGGGGTTGCAGGGATCGCGGTTGCCTGGGCGGCGCAAAGACAAAACCCCTACCTGCGTGCGCAGATAGGGGTTTTGCGAAATGAATCTTGACGATGACCTACTCTCACATGGGGAAGCCCCACACTACCATCGGCGATGCATC
>NZ_JATAAG010000006.1:0-92276 GCF_030341915.1 Pseudomonas sp. BCRC 81390
ATACAAGGTCAGGGCGAGCCCGCCTTCAGGAGCGGTCGGCCTCCCCGGAAGTGCTTCTTCAGCCGAACGAGCATAACCTCTCTCGCCAGGCCAGACACAACATACAAGGAGCGGGCTTGCCCCGCGAACACCGGCGCAGCCGGTGCCATCCTCCGCGTCGCCTGCTTCGCGGGGTAAACCCGCTCGCACAGGGATTGCATTTCAGCTTGGACTTGCGCCCGGGTTCAGCACCAGCTGCATGAAGGTCAGGTCCAGCCAGCGGCCAAATTTCACCCCCACCTGCGGCATCTGCCCGGTCACCACGAAGCCCAGGCGCTCATGAATGCGCACCGATGCCGCATTGCCACTCTCGATGGCGGCCACCATCACATGCTTGCCGCAGTCACGCGCACGCTCGATCAATGCCGCCATCAACACCGGCCCCAGTCCCTTGCCACGCTGATCGCCACGGACATACACCGAATGTTCCACGGTATGGCGAAAGCCCTCGAATGGCCGCCAGTCGCCAAACGAGGCATAGCCGAGCACGCCGCTGTCGTCCACCGCTACCAGGATCGGGTAACCCTGCTGCGCCCGTGATTCGAACCAGGCCTGGCGGTTGCCCAGGTCCACCGGGGTTTCGTTCCAGATCGCCGTGGTGTTGCGCACCGCGTCGTTGTAGATGTCGAGGATGCCCGGCACGTCGGCAGGCAGGGCATCGCGGATTTGGTGAATCATGGCAGCATCTCGCAGGTTCGTTGTGCGCAGGTTAAATGGTTACCAGCCCGCGCACACCTTCCGCCTGCATGTTTTCGCCACGGCCACGCTGGATGATCTCGCCACGGGCCATCACCAGGTATTGGTCGGCCAGCGCCTCGGCGAAATCATAGAACTGCTCCACCAGCAGGATGGCCATGTCGCCACGTTCGGCCAAGCGGCGGATGACCGTGCCGATTTCCTTGATCACCGAGGGCTGGATGCCTTCGGTCGGCTCATCGAGGATCAGCAGGCGCGGGCGGCTGGCCAGGGCTCGGCCGATGGCCAGCTGTTGCTGCTGGCCGCCGGACAGGTCGCCGCCACGGCGTTGCTTCATCTGCTCGAGTATCGGGAACAGTTCATAGATGAACGCCGGCACATCGCGTGCTTCGCGAGCGGGGAAGCGCGACAGGCCCATCAGCAGGTTTTCCTCGACGCTCAGGCGCGGAAAGATCTCGCGGCCCTGGGGTACGTAGGCGATGCCGGCATGGACCCGTTGCTGGGGCTTGAACGCGGTGATCGGTTTGCCTTCCCATTCGATGCTGCCGTCGCGCGCGGGCACCAGGCCCATCAGGCAACGCAGCAGGGTGGTCTTGCCCACGCCGTTGCGGCCCAGCAGGCAGGTGACTTCACCGACCCTGGCTTCGAAGGACAGGCCGCGCAGGATGTGGCTGCCGCCGTAGTACTGGTGCAGGGTGTCGATCTTGAGCATGTGTGTAATCCTGAAATTGTTGCCGTGCCTGTGCCGGCCCTTTCGCGGGTAAACCCGCTCCCACAAAAACTGCGCAGTTCTTCAGGCCTGTGCCGTACCTGTGGGAGCGGGTTTACCCGCGAAGAGGTCGGCACAGACAGCAAGGTCTAGCGGCCCAGGTACACCTCGACCACCCGCTCATCCGCCTGCACCTGCGCCAGCGACCCTTCCGCCAGCACACTGCCCTGGTGCAGCACGGTCACATGGTCGGCAATGCTGCCGACAAAGCCCATGTCATGTTCCACCACCATCAGCGAATGCTTGCCGGCCAGGCCCTTGAACAGCTCGGCGGTGAACTCGGTCTCGGCGTCGGTCATGCCGGCTACCGGCTCGTCCAGCAACAGCAGTTGCGGCTCCTGCACCAGCAGCATGCCGATCTCCAGGAACTGCTTCTGCCCATGCGACAGCAGGCCCGCCTGGCGCTGGGCCAGGGGCAGCAGGCGCAAGGTGGCCAGCACTTCCTCGATACGCTGGCGTTGTTCAGCACCGAGCCGCGCCGTCAGGCTGGCCCACACCGACTTGTCGGTCTTCAGTGCCAGCTCCAGGTTCTCGAACACCGTCAGTGCCTCGAACACCGTGGGTTTCTGGAACTTGCGGCCGATGCCGGCCTGGGCGATCTGGTATTCGCTCATGCGGGTCAGGTCGAGGGTGTCGCCGAAGAAGGCGCTGCCAGTGTCGGGCCGGGTCTTGCCGGTGATCACGTCCATCATCGTGGTCTTGCCGGCGCCGTTGGGACCGATGATGCAGCGCAGTTCGCCGACACCGATGTACAGGTTCAGCGCGTTGAGGGCCTTGAAGCCGTCGAAGCTGACGCTGATGTCTTCAAGGCTAAGCACCGTGCCATGGCGCATGTCCAGGCCAGCCTTGCGGCTCTGGCCCAGGCCGATCGCATCGCGGCCGCTGCCGAGGGTGTCGAACACAGGTTCGAGCATGAATTCCGGGTGGACCGGGGGTACGCCTCTCATGGCTGACTCCTTTTCTTCAGCAGGCCCACCACACCTTTGGGCAGGTACAGGGTGACCAGGATGAACAGCGCGCCGAGGAAGAACAGCCAGAACTCCGGAAAGGCCACGGTGAACCAGCTTTTCATGCCATTGACCAGGCCGGCGCCGAGCAGTGGGCCGAGCAGCGTGCCGCGGCCACCCAGGGCTACCCACACGGCGGCTTCGATGGAATTGGTCGGCGACATTTCGCCAGGGTTGATGATGCCTACCTGCGGCACGTACAGCGCACCGGCCAGGCCGCACAACACGGCACTGAGCACCCATACCAGCAGCTTGAAACCGCGCGGGTCGTAGCCGCAGAACATCAGGCGGTTCTCGGCATCGCGCACCGCAGTGAGCAGGCGGCCGAACTTGCTGCGGGTCAGGCCCCAGCACAGGTACAGGCTGGCCAACAACAGGCCGACGGTGAGCAGGAACAGCACGGCCCGGGTGCCCTGGGCGGCGATGTCGAAACCGAGGATGGTGCGAAAGCTGGTGAAACCGTTGTTGCCACCAAAGCCGGTCTCGTTGCGGAAGAACAGCAGCATGCCGGCGAAGGTCAGGGCCTGGGTCATGATCGAGAAATACACACCCTTGATGCGTGAACGGAAGGCGAACCAGCCGAATACCAGCGCCAGCAGCCCGGGTGCCAGCACTACCAGGCACAGGGCCCAGGCGAAATGCTGGGTGCCGGCCCAGTACCAAGGCAGTTCGCTCCACGAAAGAAAGGTCATGAACCCCGGCAGGCCGTCACCGGCGGCCTGCCGCATCAGGTACATGCCCATGGCGTAGCCGCCCAGGGCGAAGAACAGGCCATGGCCCAGCGACAGCAGCCCGGCATAGCCCCAGACCAGGTCCAGCGCCAGGGCCACGATGGCATAGCAGAGGATCTTGCCGACCAGGGTCAAGGTGTAGGCCGACACCTGCAGGGCATGCTCCGCCGGCAACAGCGACAGCAGCGGCAAGGCCACCAGCAGCAGGACGACGAGCACGCCGATGGCCAGCGACAGGCGTGGCCCGGCCTTTTGCGTAGCAGTGACAAGCAGTGGCTGGTTCATCAGTCGATTACCCGTCCCTTGAGGGCGAACAGGCCTTGCGGGCGTTTCTGGATGAACAGAATGATCAACGCAAGGATGAGGATCTTGCCGAGCACGGCACCGATCTGCGGCTCCAGCAGTTTGTTGGCGATGCCAAGGCCGAACGCTGCCCACAGGCTGCCGGCCAGCTGGCCGACACCGCCCAGCACCACCACCAGGAACGAGTCGATGATGTAGCTCTGGCCGAGGTCGGGGCCGACGTTGCCGACCTGGCTCAGGGCTACGCCGCCCAGCCCGGCGATGCCCGAGCCAAGGCCGAAGGCGAGCATGTCGACGCGCCCGGTGGACACCCCGCAGCACGCCGCCATGTTGCGGTTCTGGGTGACCGCACGCACGTTCAGGCCCAGCCGCGTGCGGTTGAGCAGCAGCCAGGTAAGCAGCACCACGGCGAGGGCAAAGCCGATGATCACCAGGCGGTTGTACGGCAGCACCAGATTAGGCAGCAGCTGGATGCCACCGGAAAGCCAGGCCGGGTTGCTGACTTCGACGTTCTGTGCGCCGAACAGCAGGCGGATGGCCTGGATCAGGATCAGGCTGATGCCCCAGGTGGCCAGCAGGGTTTCCAGGGGACGGCCGTAGAGATGGCGAATCACCGTGCGCTCCAGCGCCATGCCGACCCCGGCGCTGACAGCGAAGGCCACCGGCAGGGCGAGCAGCGGGTAGAACTCGATGGCGCCGGGGGCGTAGCGCTGCAGCAGCACCTGGACCATGTAGGTGCTGTAGGCGCCGAGCATGAGCATTTCGCCGTGGGCCATGTTGATCACCCCGAGCAGGCCGAAGGTGATGGCCAGGCCCAGGGCCGCCAGCAGCAGGATCGAGCCCAGTGACAGGCCGCTGAACGCCTGGCCGAGCAATTCGCCGACCAACAGCTTGCGCTGCACCTGGGCCAGGCTGGTTTCAGCGGCGGTGCGCACGCCCGGGTCGGTTTCCGCGCCCGTTTGCAACAGCGCTTCGAGGCGGGTGCGCGCCAAGGGGGCGCCGGTTTCGCCGAGCAGGCGCACGGCAGCCAGGCGTACCGCCGGCTCGCTGGCGCCGAGTTGCAGGTTGGCCAGCGCCAGGCCGAGGGCGGCGTGCACGGCGGCGTCCGGCTCAGTGGCGAAGCGTCGGTCAAGGAATGCCATTTGTGCCGGCTGCGCGCTCTTTTGTAACTGTTGGGCGGCGGCCAGGCGTGTGGCGCTGTCATCGCTGAGCAGCTGGTGGCTGGCCAGGGCGTTGTCGATCAGGCCGCGCAGGCGGTTGTTCAGGCGCACCTTACGGGTGTCGTCGGCGCCGATGCGGCCTTGGCGCAGGTTCTGCAGCAACGGCAGGCGCGCGGCATCCGGCTGCGCCGCCCAGGTTTCGAGCAGGCGGGCCTGTTCGGCGGGTTTGGCGCTGAAGAAGAATTCGCCCTCGTTGGCCTGGGTGGCCAGGGGTAGTAGCAGGAGCAGGGTGAGCAGCAGTCTGAGCATGCGGGCAATCCTGGAAATCGGGGTTGGATTCTTCGCGGGCATGCCCGCTCCCACAGGTACAGCAGAGGGCCCTGTGGGAGCGGGCGCGCCCGCGAATAGGCTGCAAAGCAGCCCCAATGCACTCAGTTACCTTTCACTGCATAGTCAGGCCGCTTGTCATTCCCCGGAATGAACGGGCTCCAAGGCTGCGCCCGCAGCGGCTGTTCGGTTTCCCACACCACGCTGAACTGGCCGTCATCCTGGATCTCGCCGATCATCACCGGCTTGTGCAGGTGGTGGTTGGTCTTGTCCATGGTCAGGGTGAAGCCCGAGGGGGCCTTGAAGGTCTGCCCGGCGAGTGCCTCGCGCACCTTGTCGACGTCGGTGGACTTGGCCTTCTCGGCGGCCTGGGCCCACATGTGGATGCCGACATAGGTGGCCTCCATCGGGTCGTTGGTCACCGCCTTGTCGGCACCCGGCAAGCCCTTGGCCTTGGCGTAGGCCTTCCAGTCGGCGACGAACTTCTGGTTGACCGGGTTATCCACCGACTCGAAGTAGTTCCACGCCGCCAGGTGGCCGACCAGCGGCTTGGTGTCGATGCCGCGCAGCTCTTCCTCGCCAACCGAGAACGCCACCACGGGCACGTCGGTGGCTTTCAGGCCCTGGTTGGCCAGCTCCTTGTAGAACGGTACGTTGGAGTCGCCGTTGACGGTGGAGATGACCGCGGTCTTGCCGCCGGCGGAGAACTTCTTGATGTTGGCGACGATGGTCTGGTAATCGGCATGGCCGAACGGGGTGTAGACCTCTTCAATGTCCTTGTCGGCCACGCCCTTGCTGTGCAGGAAGGCGCGCAGGATCTTGTTGGTGGTGCGCGGGTAGACGTAGTCCGTGCCGAGCAGGAAGAAGCGCTTGGCGCTGCCGCCGTCTTCACTCATCAGGTACTCGACGGCCGGGATGGCCTGCTGGTTAGGCGCGGCGCCGGTGTAGAACACGTTCGGCGACATCTCTTCGCCTTCGTACTGCACCGGGTAGAACAGCAGGCCGTTGAGTTCCTCGAACACCGGCAGCACGGATTTGCGCGACACCGAGGTCCAGCAGCCGAACACCACCGCGACCTTGTCCTGGGTGAGCAGCTGGCGGCTCTTTTCAGCGAACAGCGGCCAGTTGGAAGCGGGGTCGACCACCACCGGTTCGAGCAGCTTGCCATTTACACCGCCCTTGGCGTTGATCTCGTCGATGGTCATCAGCGCCATGTCCTTGAGCGAGGTCTCGGAAATCGCCATGGTCCCGGACAGCGAATGCAGGATGCCGACCTTGATGGTCTCGGCGGCCTGGATACTCCAGCTCAGACCCATCGCGGCGATAGATGCGCTGAGGGTAAAGGCCTTGATCAGACTGCGACGCTTCATGTGCTCTCTCCGCTGAGTTTTTTTAGGGTGTTGGGCAGGCGGGGAGGGGTGTTGCAAGGGGTGTGCCTAACGGCGGAAGGTGCGCAATAGAGGGGATGTGCGAGGTGTTGGGGCGTGGGTTGGATCCAGCTTGGTGCCTGGGCGACTGGTGTGCACAGGATTGGGGCTGCAACGCAGCCCCCGACGCCATCAGCCGTTACGCACCGCCGTGCGCGGATGGCGCTTGCTGCGCACGAACTGGTAGGTCACCGCCAGCAGCACGAACCAGATCGGCGTCACCAGCAACGCCGAGCGTGTGTCTGCCTCCAGGCTCAGCAGCACCAGGATGAAGGCAAAGAACACCAGGCACACGTAGCACATGAAACGCCCGCCGGGCATCCTGAATTTCGACGCCTGGTGCAGCGCCGCGCGGTGCTTGCGGTACTGCAGGTACGACAGCAGGATCAAGGTCCAGACGAACATGAACAACACCGCCGAAACGGTGGTGATCAGGGTGAATGCCTCGATCACGTTGGGCACCAGGTAGATCATCACTGCACCCAGCGTCAGGCAGGTGCACGAGAAGTACAGCCCGTTGGCCGGCACCGAGCGGCTCGACAGTTTCTCGAACGCCCCGGGTGCATCACCTTCCTGCGCCAGGCCATATAGCATGCGGCTGGTGGAGAACACGCCGCCGTTGGCCGACGAGGCTGCCGAGGTCAGCACCACGAAGTTGATGATGCTGGCAGCAGCCGGCAGGCCAGCCAGCACGAACAGCTCGACGAACGGGCTCTTGCCCGGCACCACGTCGCGCCAAGGGGTCACGGCCATGATCGCGATCAGGGCCAGTACGTAGAACATGATGATCCGCACCGGGATCGAGTTGATCGCCCGTGGCAGGGTGCGTTCCGGGTTCTTCGCTTCGGCGGCGGTGGTGCCCACCAGCTCGATACCGACGAAGGCGAACACGGCGATCTGGAACCCGGCGAAGAAGCCCATCAGGCCGTTGGGGAACATGCCGCCATCGTTCCACAGGTTGGCCAGTTGCGCAGTGCGCCCGCTGGGCGATGTGAAGCCGCTGATGACCATGTACAGCCCGGTCGCGACCAGGCCGAGAATGGCGACGATCTTGACCAGGGCAAACCAGAACTCCAGCTCACCGAACATCTTCACCGTCACCAGGTTGAGCGAAAGCAGTACGCCCACGCAGGCCAGTGCCGGGATCCACTGTGGCAGCTCGGGGAACCAGAACTGGGTGTAGGCGGCGATGGCGACCACGTCGGCGATGCCGGTGACTACCCAGCAGAACCAGTAGGTCCAGCCGGTGAAATAGCCGGCCCAGGGGCCCAGCAGGTCGGCGGAGAAGTCGATGAACGACTTGTAGTTGAGGTTCGACAGCAGCAGTTCGCCCATCGCGCGCATGACGAAGAACAGCATGAAGCCGATCAGCATGTAGACGAAGATGATCGACGGCCCGGCCAGGCTGATGGTCTTGCCCGAGCCCATGAACAGGCCGGTGCCGATGGCGCCGCCGATGGCGATCAGCTGGATGTGCCGGTTGGTCAGGTTGCGTTGCAGGTGCTGGTCTTCAGCAGGAGGGGAAGAGGTCCGGGTCATTGGCTGCATTCCATTGAGGGTCAGTCTTTTTGTGAAAGCCGAGTAGGCTAACACGGGCGTCCCAATTCGGGGCGCGACAGATCGACACGACCTTTGTGGAGCGCTTACTGGCCTCTTCGCGGGGCAAGCCCGCTCCCACAGAGCTCGTAGCGCTACGGACTTTGTGGGAGCGGGCTTGCCCCGCGAAGAGGCCAGTGAGACCACTGCCAGGGTCAGGCGCTGGCCAATACCCGACGGCGTCGCATCACCAGGCGGTCCACAAGCCACATCACCACCATCGACAACCCAACCAGCGGGAACACCACCCCCAGCAGCACCATCACACCAACTGCCGCCTTCCAGCGCGGCAGGTCATGGCGCAGCGGCGGCACCCCCAACCCTCCGGCCGGCCGGCGCTTCCACCACATCACCAGCCCGCTCACCGAGCCCAGCAGGATCATCAGGCACACCAGCAGGATGATGGCCTGGTTCAGCGCCCCGAACATCTTGCCTTCATGCAGCATCACCCCCAGCTCGGTGGCCCGCGCCACCGGGCTGTAGTCCTGCCAGCGCACATCGGCCAGGACCTTGCCGGTGTACTGGTCGACATGCAGGGTGGCGTCGTTGCGTGGATCGTCGGCAAACACCGCGATGGTGAATACACCGTCAGCTGTGGTCGGCAGGGTAATGCTGTAACCCGGCTCGACCTGGCGCGCGCCGGCGATGTCCTCGACCTGTTGCACGCTCACCTGCGGTGTCGCGGGCTGTTCCGACATCATGTGATGCCCGGCGTGTTCGGCGTGCGCACCGGACTGCGGCATTGGCGTGTTCTCCACTGCCCAAGGCACCGTCTGGCGGTGCGCGTTGTTCAGTTCGCCCGCCTGCTGGTCGGACTTCGGCACGTCGTTCCACATGGCCGCCGGAAAACGGTTCCACAGATCGGCGTATTGCTTGCCCCACAGGCCGGTCCAGGTCATGCCGCTGAGCAGCATCAGCAACAGCAAGGCCGAGCCCCAGAAGCCCGTCACTGCATGCAGGTCGCGCCACAACAGACGGCCGCGCGCCGATAGCCGTGGCCACAATACGCCAGCGCCGTTGCGCCCGCGTGGCCACCACAGATACAGGCCGGACACCACCAGTACGATGCCCCAGCCCGCAGCCAGCTCCACCAGCCGGTCGCCGAGCGTGCCGACCATCAGTTCACCGTGCAGGGCCCGGGCAATGGCCTGCAGGTTCTGCTTGCCGTCCTGCGCGCCAAGGATCCTGCCGCTGTAAGGGTCGACGAACACGTTCAGTTCCCGCCCGCCGTCATGCACCACGAACTGCGCGCTACGTTCGGCGTTCAGCGGCGGCAGGTACTGGCCGACGTGACCCTTGGGATAGGCCTGGCGCACTTCGGCCAGCATCGTGTCGGCGCCCTGCCGATGGTGGCCGGCTTCGACCACCATCAGGTCGCGGTACAGCAGCGGGTCAAGTTGCGGCTTGAACAGGTAGATGATCCCGGTAACCGCCAGCAGGATCATGAACGGGGCCACGAACAGCCCGGCATAGAAGTGCCAACGCCAGGCCAGGTTATAGAAATTGACGCGTGTCCCTCTCATGGGAACCTCCAGTTTTACCCGCTGAAGGGCGCAACACCGGTTGCGCCCGCGGTTGTTGTCAGAAGCTGAAATCGACCTTGGTCCAGAACGTCCGGCCTGGCTCGGCCACCGGTTGTGGGTCTGCGGCCGGGTAGCCGAACCCGGCGTTGCCGGCCAGGTTCAGGTGCTCGGCGTAGGTCTTGTCGAACAGGTTGTCGAGCCCGGCGCTGAGCTTGAAGTAGTTGCTGACCTTGTAGGCACCATTGAGCGAGAACACACCGAATCCGGCGCTGTTGTCGTAGTCCTTGCCGACCACGTTGCCCTGGTTCTCGGCGATGCGGTTCTGCGCCGCCACCAGCCGCCACAGTGCCCCCACGCTCCATGCATCGCGGCTGTAGGTCAGGCCCAGGCGGCTCTCAAGAGGCGGCATCTGCGGCAGTGCCGTACCGTCACTGCTGTTTTTGCCCCAGGCGTAGGCCAAGGTAGCGTCGGTCTTCCAGTGGTCGGTCAGCTGGTAGGCCGCCCCCAGTTCGCCACCCATGATGCGGGCGTCGATGTTCTGTGCCTGCGAAGTGCTCATGCCCATCATGCCGCTGCGATAGTCGAACAGGATGTAGTCGCGGATCTGTCCGACATAGCCCGAGGCCCAGGCCTCAAGGCGTTCGGTGCGGTACTGGATACCGAAGTCGAGCTGGGTGGTCTTCTCCGGCTTGATACCGTCGAAGGCGTTGGCCGCACCGGGTGGTGCCAGCTTGGGCGAGAACAGCTCCCAGTAGTCGGGGAAACGCTGGGCATGGCCAAGGCCGACATAGGTGGTGGCCGGGATGGCTGCCAGGTCGTGCTCGTAGCGGACAAAACCGCTCGGCAGGGTGTCGGCGCGGGTGTCACCGTTGGTCGCGCTGTTTGCGCGGAAGTCGCGGGCCGAGGCGCGGTCCAGACGGGCACCGGTAATCAGGCGGTCTTCACCGCTGACATACCAGGTCAGTTCGCCAAAGACGCCGTAGTTGTGGAAGTCGGCGTCCTTGGTCCAGGCCTGGCCCTTGTGCGCGTCAACACCCATGCCGCCGCGTTTGCGATGTTCGTTGGTCTGCGCGTCGATGCCGCCGATCAGCTGCACATCGGCCCAGCGCCAAGTGGCCTTGAGGCGCGCGCCCAGGGTGCGGCGATCGACGTTGCTGACCATCGGCATGCTCATCATGCCGCTGCCCGAAGGCGTGCGCAGGCTGTAGTTGTCCATCACGTGGTCGGCATAGTTGTAGTAGACCTGCGCCTCGACCTTGTCGAGCACCTCGCCGAGGTTGGACTTTTCAAAGCGCAGCCCCAGGCTTTCGCGCTTGAACTGCGAGCCGTCCATGCCGCGCCCGGCATAGCGGGCCTCACCGTCGCCCTTGCCGGCGGTGAGTTCCAGCAAGGTGTCCTCGTCGGGTGTCCAGCCGAGGGCAACATCGCCGTTCCACTTGTCCCAGCGGGATGGCACGGTGTTGTCGCTGCCGTCGTGGTAGTCATCCGAGCGCGACTGGTTGCCGATGAAGCGGGCATAGGCCTGGCGGTTGCCGGCGGCGGCGTCCAGTACCTTGTCGAAGCGGCCGTTGGAGCCGGCCAGCAGGCTGGCGTTGACCCGGCTGCCGAGGCTGCCGAACCGCTCCGGCTCGCGTTCGAAGAGGATCGTGCCTGCCGAACCGCCCGGCCCCCAGATCACGCTTTGCGGGCCTTTGATCACGGTCAGGCGGTCGTAGGTTTCCGGTGAAATGTACGAGGTGGGCGCGTCCATACGGTTCGGGCAGGCGCCGAGCATCAGCCCGCCATTGGTGAGGATGTTCAGGCGTGAGCCGAACATGCCGCGTAATACCGGGTCGCCGTTGGTACCGCCAGCGCGGATGGCGGAAAAGCCCGGGATGGTTTTCAGATAGTCGGCGCCATCGCTGGCCGGCACTGGCTGGCGCGGGTCTTTGGGGTTGGTGACCACGGTCAGCGGCGAACTCGGGGCCACGGCGGTGATGACCGTCGGGCTCAGCTCAGGTGCGTCGTGGGCATGGCCTTCATGGCCTGGTTCTGCGGCCAGTGCTACGGGCGCGAGCAGCGAGCCGCATACGGCGGCGAGGGTCCCACGCAGGGACAAGGCAAAAACAGGGGTGCAGCCGGACATAATGATTCCAGTCGATCAGTCATGAGTCAGCACGAAGCCTCCTGGCTTCGGGCAAGAAAAAGTGTGGTCAGACGTTGATCGAGAAGGGCGGGGCGCGGCTGCGCGCGCCGGGGAATACAGCCTGCCGGGCATGGCCCTGGCGCGTGGGAGCAAGCAGTTGGGTGGTGGGAACGACACTACCGGCGCAGAGCGGGCTGAAGGCCTGCGGCAGGGCTGGGCAGTTGAACAACAGGCTGCAATAACCGCATTTTTCCCACAGCACATGCAGCTGGCCATCGCCAGCCTGGCCGTGATGGGTGTCGCCAGCATGCTGATGACCGGCTGCCATCGGCATGTCCATCGGCATGCTCATGCCGGCAGCGTGGTCCATCGGCATCGACTGGGAAATCAGCGGGCCGATGAAGATCATCCACATGGCGAACAGGCTCAGCCATACGCCACCGGCGCGCCTGCGTTCAGGGCGGGTGGTACGGCTGGAGCTGTGGCGCGGCAGGCTCATGGCGAGTGCCTGTCAGCGTGTGTCAGTGCGCGTGTTCGTGGGCTTGCGGCGGGTCCGCTGGCGCCTGCTTCTGCACAGCCACTTCAACGGTGATGTCGCCGGCCTTTTCGAAGTGCAGGGTCAGCGGGAAGCGCTTGCCATCAGTGAGCAGGCTACGGTCCGTGGGCTGCATCAGCATCACGTGGTAGGCGCTGGGGGCAAAGGTCAGGTCCTTGCCGGCGGGTACCACCACGCTGGGTACCTGCTGCATCTTCATCGCGCCGCTGGCACTCATGGCATGTTCGTGCAGTTGCGCATCATCAGTGATCGGGCTGTCGACAGCGAGCAGGCGGTCGTCGGCCTGGCCATTGTTGTGGACCACGAAGTACGCCGCGACGTTGGGCGCGTTGGGGGGCAACTGCAGCGACCAGGGATGGGCGATATGCAGGTCGCCCACGCTGTATTCGTGGGCATTGGCAAAGGCGCCGGGCAGCAGCAGGGCGACCATGACGAGGGCGTGCTTGAGCATGGTGAATCTCCGTTTCTGTTCAGGTTCAGGCAGACAGCGTGATGAACTCAGGCCAGCGGAGAGGCACGGGGGTTTAGTGCCGGCCAGAGCTGGCGCGGCGTGGGTTGATTGTCGGCAGCAGGTGGCGGCAGCCCGGCGAAGCGTATCGGCGGGTTGTGCAACTGCGGCGGGTAACTGGGCAGGGCCAGCAGCGGCGCGGCGCCAGAGCAGCACCAGCAATTCATCAGGCTGGCGCTATCGTCGCTCTGCGGGCCGAGGTCGATCTTGGCCAAGGCCTGGACGTCGACCTTGGCCTTGTTGGCCATGCTGGAACAGAAGGCCCCCCACAGCAGCTGCTCGGCCGGGCCCTTGGGCGCAGCAGAGGACAGCGGCATGGCCAGCAGGTTGAACAGCACTGCGAGGCAGGCTATCCAGGCGATGTGCCGACGTGGGGGCATGGAGAGATCCGGTCAGGAATCGTGGTGACTATTGTACGACCGAGTATAGGTAAAAATGACGGGGTGCGGTGAAGTGACGCAGGCGGCTGGTTTCGGGAAGTGGATCGCCGCATGGTCAAACATGTACGGTCCTGGTGGGAGCAGCTGTCTTGCTCAAATGTCCAAAGCCGGCGTTATTCCTGGACTGCCCCCAAGGGTTGGATTGGTGTCCAACTTCTTGGGGGCAGTCCATTCCTGTGGGAGCGGGCTTGCCCCGCGAACACGGGCGAAGCCTGTGCCATCCACTGCGTCGCCTGCTTCGCGGGTAAACCCGCTCATGCAGGTACTGTGCTGGCTTCGAGTTTACACTACACCTGTGGCAGCGGCCTTGCGTCGCGAAAGGGGCGCCAAGCGCCCCGGCATGTTCAAGCCTTGCCACGCCCCATCAACCCGCGCACGGTCTCTTGCAGGTCCGCTGGCAGCACCACCACCTTGGCGTTGCTGCTGCCCGCCAGGTTCTCCATGGCCCCGACATAACGTTCGCCCAGCAGGTACATGGCCGGTACGGTCTCGTTGCCCACCGCGTCCTTGACCAGGGTGATCGCCCGCGCCGACGCCTCGGCCAGGCTGACCTGCGCTTCGGCATCCAGCCTGGCCGCCTGCAGGCGTGCTTCGGCCTCGAGGATCGCTGCCTGCTTGGCGCCTTCGGCGCGGGTCACGTCGGCCTTGCGCTCACGCTCCGCGGCCGCCTGGCGCTCCATGGCCAGTTGCATGTTCTCGGACGGCTTGATGTCCTGGATTTCCACCGAACGCACGGTTACGCCCCAGTCTTCGGTCTGCTCGGACATGGCCTCGCGCAGGCGCGCCTTGATCTGCTCGCGGCTGGACAGCGCTTCGTCCAGGTCCATGGCACCGACGATGGCGCGCAGCGAGGTCATGGTCAGGCTGGTGACGGCGAACGAGAAGTTCTGCACGCCGTAGGACGCCTTCTGCGGGTCGACCACCTTGGCGAAGCACAGGGCGTTGGCGACGATCACCGCGTTGTCGCGGGTGATGATTTCCTGCTCTTGCACATCGAGGATGATGTCCTTGGTCGGCAGGCGGTAGGCGACCACGTCCATGTAGGGGATGACGATGTTCAGGCCGGGCTTGAGCGTGCTGTGGTAACGGCCCAGGCGCTCGACGATCCATTCCTCGCCCTGGGGCACGATCCGCACCCCCTTGAACACGGTGATCAGGACGAACAGGGCGATGGCGGCGACGACGATGAGGCTGGTCATGGTGCGCAATTCCTTTTGATACAGGTTCAGGCCCGGATGACCCGGGCGGTATTCCCCTCGATGGCGGTAAGGCGTACCCGCTCGCCGGCGGCGATCTCGCTGTCGGCGACGCAGGTCCATTCTTCGTTGCCGAGTACCGGCTTCTGGAAGCGTACCCGGCCTTTGTGGAACTCCGAGACGGCAGCGGTCAGCAGCCCGACTTCACCGATCACGCTGTCTGCTGTCCAGCGCACGTCCGGCTTGCGCCGGAACAGCTTGAACCATAGCGCCGTGGTGACTGACGAAAGCAGCACCCAAAGCAGCACCTGCATGTCCAGCTGCAGGCCGGGAGCAGCCAGCGAGATGAGCGAAACCAGCACGGCACCAATACCGAACCAGAGGATGAAGAACGTCGGCAGAACCAGTTCGAGCAGCATCAGCGCGATGCCGAAGACCAGCCAGATCCACCATTGCATGTCCATATGGGTAGCGCCTTCCAGAGGGAGAAGGCGAGTTTATGGCAACAGTGCGGCGGAGGGCCACCCGAAGCCTTGAAAGAAAAGCCCGAAATGGCTGTAGGATTTCTTCTGAAGAGTGACGCTGCTACAGGTCGAGTGCTGCGGCCAGGTCAGCCAGCGATTCGAATACCCGGTCTACACCAGGCAGCACCGGGCGCTTCAGCACCAGCACCGGCAGGCCCAGCTCCCGCGCCACCTCCAGCTTCGGCTCGGTCGCCACGCTGCCGCTGTTCTTGCTGATCAGCACGTCGATGCCACGACGCTGGAACAAGGCCCGCTCAGCGTCGATATGGAACGGCCCACGCGCGCCAATCACTTCACAGCGCTCGTTGCCAGGGCACGCTTCCAGCGCGCGCAGGGTCCAGAACTGCCCGGGCGGAATTTCAGCCAGGTGCTGCAGCGGCTCACGCCCCAGGGTGAACAGCGGCCTGCGAAACGGCTTGAGAGCGTCGATCAACCCGGCCCAGTCGTCGACCTCGCGCCAGTCGTCCCCCGGCTGTGCCTGCCAGGCCGGGCGGCGCAATGCCCAGCAGGCGACACCGGCACTGCGTGCCGCGATGGCGGCGTTGCGGCTGATCTGCGCGGCGTAGGGGTGGGTGGCATCGATCAGCAAGCTGATGGCCGCCTCGCGCAGGTAGCCCGCCAGGCCCTCGGCACCGCCAAAGCCGCCAACCCGAACCTGGCATTGCAGGTCCTGCGGCACCCGGCCGATGCCGGCCAGGCTGTAGACGTGCTGCGGGCCGAGGCGGCGGGCCAGGGCCAAGGCTTCGGTGATGCCGCCCAGCAGCAGGATGCGCCGGTTCATTGCACACCCGCCCGGCCGACGATGCCGCCCTGGCGGTCGATGGCGAACACTTCCACCTGCACCTGGGCCGGTACGACGCTGCGGGCGAAGGCCAGGGCATGGGCGCACACCGCATCGCCCAGTGCAATGCCAGCGGCATGCGCCAGCGCCAGGGCCTGCTGGCTGGTATTGGCGGCCCGGATTGCCGCCTGCAGCGCTTCGTCAGCACCACTGTCTGCAGCCCAGCCGGCCAGTTGCGGCAAGTCGATGCTGGAGTGGCGGCTGTGCAGGTCCATGTGCCCGGCGGCCAGCTTGCTGATCTTGCCGAAGCCGCCACACAGGCTCAGGCGCGCTACCGGCACCTTGCGCAGGTGCTTGAGCACCGCGCCGACGAAGTCACCCATTTCGATCAGGGCGATTTCCGGCAGGCCGTAGACCCGGCGCATGGTGTCTTCGCTGGCGTTGCCGGTGCAGGCGGCAATGTGCGTGTAGCCATTGGTGTGGGCGACGTCGATGCCCTGGTGGATCGAGGCGATGTAGGCCGCACAGGAAAACGGCCGGACGATGCCGCTGGTGCCGAGGATCGACAACCCGCCGAGGATTCCCAGGCGCGGGTTCATGGTTTTCAGCGCCAGCTGTTCACCGCCCTGCACATTGACGGTGACCTCGAAGCCACCGGTATAACCGCATTCGTCCGCCAGGCTTTGCAGGTGTTCGCTGATCATGCGCCGCGGCACCGGGTTGATGGCCGGCTCACCCACGGCCAGCACCAGCCCCGGGCGGGTCACGGTACCCACGCCGGTGCCGGCGACAAAGCGGATGCCCGCTTCGTCCAGCAGGCGCACCTGGCTGTAGAGCAGGGCGCCGTGGGTCACGTCCGGGTCGTCGCCGGCATCTTTGAGCGTGCCTGCCTCGGCGCTGTCACCGTTCAGCCGGCAGAACTCCAGGCGCATCTGCACTACCTTGCCCTTGGGCAGGGTGATATGCACGGCATCACTGCCTGTGCCGCTCAGCAGCAGGCGAGCGGCAGCCAGGCTGGTGGCGGTGGCGCAGCTACCGGTGGTCAGGCCGCTGCGCAGGGGCGCAGGCTGTTCGCGGGTTTCTTCACGCATCGGCGGGCTTCACGACCTCCAGCAGGGTGATCGGCAGCGCCTGGCGCCAGGTGTCGAAGGCGCCCAGTGGCTGGGCATGCGCGACGTGGAGGCGGGTCAGCTCACCGCCGTGGCGTTCGCGGAACTGCGCCAGGGCCAATTCGCTCTGCAGGGTCACTGCGTTGGCTACCAGGCGGCCGCCGGGGCGCAGGCTTGCCCAGCACAGCTCGAGCACGCCCTCGCGGGTGACACCGCCGCCGATGAAAATGGCATCGGGCTGTTCCAGGCCTTGCAGTGCTGCCGGGGCCTTGCCGCGAATCAGTTGCAGGCCGGGGACCCCCAGTGCATCGCGGTTGTGTTCGATAAAGCCCTGGCGACCCTCGTCGGCCTCGATGGCCAAGGCGCGACAGGCGGGGTGGGCGCGCATCCATTCGATACCGACCGAGCCGCAGCCCGCGCCGACGTCCCACAATAGTTCGCCGGGCTGTGGCGCCAGGCGGGCGAGGGTGATGGCGCGGACATCGCGCTTGGTCAGCTGGCCGTCGTGGCGGAAGGCGTTGTCCGGCAGCCCGGCGAGGCGGTGCAGGCGAGGGGCGTGGAGGGCAGCCCGGCATTCGATGGCCACCAGGTTGAGCGCAGCGACCTGGGCATGTGGCCAGTCCTCGGCGGAGCCGGACAATTCACGTTCCGCTGCCCCGCCCAGGTGCTCGAACACCCGCAACCGGCTTGGCCCGAAGCCACGCTCGCGCAGCAGCGCGGCAATTGCCGCCGGGCTGTCGCCGTCGTTGCTCAGCACCAGCAGGCGCACGCCACCGTGTAGCTGGGCATTCAGTGCAGACAGCGGGCGGGCGACCAGCGACAGCACCTGCACATCCTGCAGTGGCCAGCCCAGGCGGGCGGCGGCCAGGGCGCAGGACGAAGGCATTGGCAGCACGTGCATTTCTGCATCAGGCACTTGGCGCGCCAGGCTGGCGCCGACGCCGTAGAACATCGGATCGCCGCTGGCCAGCACGCACACCGGCTCGCCGCGCAGGGCCAGCACCGGGGCGAGGGAGAACGGGCTCGGCCAGCCCAACCGCTCGCCGGCCACGCAGCGTGGCAGCAGGGCCAGCTGGCGCGGGCTGCCGAAGATCCGCGCCGCGCCCAGCAGCGCGCGCCGGGCCTGCTTGCCCAGGCCGCTGAAGCCGTCTTCGCCGATGCCTACTACTGTCAGCCAGGGTGTCATGTATACCTCTTGAGGATCTTGGAGGCCGCTGCGCGCCCCAAGAATTTCAGCGCAAACTCGAATGATGCGCGACCACCGGCTTTTCATGCCGCCGGACAAAGCAGGCATAATACCGCGCCTTCTACACTCAAGCGCATTTTCACAGACTGCCGGATGCCCCATTGACGCAGGCCCATACCCCTCATGTAGCGCCCCGCCCCTCGGCCTGTCCGGGGTTGTGGCGTATCGTCAGTGCCCGGGATGGCGGTATTTGCCGCATCAAGCTGGCGGGCGGCCTGTTATTGGCTGACCAGGCCGACGCGGTGGCGATGGCAGCCGAGCGTTTCGCCGGCGGTGTGATCGAGGCCACCAATCGCGGCAACCTGCAGATCCGCGGCATCGGCAGCGACCCCCACGGCCTGGTCGAGACTTTGCTCGCAGCCGGCCTGGGCCCGCGTGAGGCCGCCGGCGACGATGTGCGTAACCTGATGCTCAGCCCGCTGGCTGGCCACGATCCGGCCATGCTGCTGGACGCTCGGCCGCTGGCCGGGCAGATCCTCGGCCTGCTGGAAGGTACCCCGCGCTTTCATCAGCTGTCGGCCAAGTTCGCCGTGCAGCTGGATGCCGGCGAGCGCCTGGCCATGCTCGAACATCCCCATGACCTGTGGCTGTCGGCCCTGCACCTGGAGCAGCAGGCCTGGCTGGCGTTCGGCCTGGCGGGCTGCCCGGCTGACGGCCAGGTGCTCGGCGCGGTGCCACTGGAGCAGGGCCTGATACTGGTGCGTGCCGTGCTGGAGCGCTTCCTCGATCTGGCCACCCCGGCCCAATCGCGCATGCGCCAGTTGCTCGAAGCGTGTACGCCAGGCGACTTCATCGACGGCCTTGGCCTGGCCATCCGCCGCGATGCCGCCGTGCTTGGCTGGCGACGTGAAGCGTACAACGCCTCGTGGCTGGGTGTGCTGCCCCAGGCGCAGGGGCTGGCCTTGGGCGTTGCCCCGCCGCAGGGCCGCCTGACCCCGGCCATGCTGCGCGGGGCGGCCCGTGTCGCCCGTGAACTGGGCGATGGCAGCCTGCGCTTGAGTCCCTGGCAGAGCCTGGTGCTGACCAATGTCCAGGCGCATGCCGTCAGCCAGGCCCAGGCCGCCCTGTCCGCCTTGGGTCTGCTGTGCCACGACCAGGAGCCGCTTGCGCGTATCCGCGCCTGTACCGGCAGCAGTGGCTGCGCCAAGGCGCTTGGCGAAACCAAGGCCGATGCCGTGACCCTGGCCGCACTGCTCGGCCCGGGCGCGCCCGGCAGCGTGCATTTGTCCGGTTGCCCCCGATCCTGCGCCGTGGCCCATGTTGCCCCGGCCACCCTGCTGGCCCGCTCGCCCGGCCGTTATGACCTGTACTTGCGTGACGCAAGCCAGCCTGGCTTCGGCGCATTGCGCGCCACCGACCTTACCTTGAATGAAGCAGGCGCCATGCTCGACCTGCCGACGGAGCACCTTGATGATTGACTACATCCGCGATGGCCAGGAGATCTATCGCAATTCCTTCCGGATCATCCGTGAGGAAGCCCGACTCGAGCGGATTCCCGCAGACCTCGAAAAGCTTGCCGTGCGCGTGATCCACGCCTGCGGCATGGTCGAAGCCATCGATGGCCTGCAGTTCTCCGAAGGTGCCGGCCGCGCCGGGCGTGAAGCGTTGCAGAGGGGGGCGCCGATCCTGTGCGATGCGCACATGGTGGCCGAAGGCATCACCCGGGCACGCCTGCCTGCCGACAACAAAGTGATCTGCACCCTGCGTGACCCGAGCGTGCCGGGCCTGGCGAAAGACGCCGGCAATACCCGCTCCGCCGTGGCCCTGGAGCTTTGGCGGCCGTACCTGGAAGGCAGCGTGGTGGTGATCGGCAATGCCCCCACTGCGTTGTTCTACCTGCTGGAAATGCTCGACGCCGGCGCCCCCAGGCCGGCGTTGATCCTCGGCTTCCCGGTTGGCTTCGTCGGCGCCGCCGAGTCCAAGGCGATGCTCGCCGCTGACAGCCGTGGCGTGCCGTTCGTGATCATGCAGGGCCGCCTGGGCGGTAGCGCGATGGCCGCTGCTGCGGTCAACGCCCTGGCCACGGAGGTGGAATGATGGCGCCGCGTGGACGTCTGCTCGGCCTGGGCGTTGGCCCTGGCGACCCTGAACTGATTACCCTGAAAGCCCTGCGCCTGCTGCGTGAAGCGCCGGTGGTCGGCTATTTCGTGGCCAAGGGCAAGCGCGGCAATGCCTTCGGCATCATCGAGGCGCACCTGCAGCCCGAGCAGACCCTGCTGCCGCTGGTGTACCCGGTCACTACCGAAGCCCTGCCGGCGCCGCTGTCCTATGAACAGGTGATCAGCGACTTCTATGACGAGGCCAGCGTACAAGTAGCCGAGCATCTGGATGCCGGCCGCGACGTGGCGGTGATCTGCGAAGGTGACCCGTTCTTCTACGGTTCCTACATGTACTTGCACGACCGCTTGGCGCAGCGTTACGAGGCCGAAGTGATTCCCGGCGTCTGTTCGATGCTCGGCGGTGCCTCGGTACTGGGCGCGCCGCTGGTGTATCGCAACCAGAGCCTGTCGGTGCTGTCCGGCGTGTTGCCCGCCGAAGAGCTTCGGCGCCGCCTGGCCGACGCCGATGCGGCGGTGATCATGAAGCTTGGCCGCAACTTCCCCAAAGTGCGCGATGTGCTGGCTGAACTGGGCCTGGACGGCCGCGCGCTGTATGTCGAGCGGGCGACCATGGCCAACCAGAAGATCGTGCCGCTGGACCAGGTCGACCCGCAGTCGTCGCCATACTTCTCACTGATCATCGTGCCGGGTGAAAAATGGCAGGGCTGAACACGCACATGGTTCCGGCGATCGTCATTCTGGGCCAGGGCAGCCTGGCCACGGCGCAGCGTATCCGGCAATGTTATCCACAAGCGTCGATCCACGGCCTCGAAGGCCGGGTCGAAGGCGCCGACCTTTCCTACAGTGCGTTCGGCGACACCCTGCGTGCGCTGTACCTGCAGGACACGCCGATCATTGCCCTGTGCGCCGCAGGGATCGTGATCCGCAGTCTGGCCAGCCTGCTCAGCGAGAAGGGCGTGGAACCACCGGTCCTGGCGGTGGCTGAAGACGGCAGCGCCGTGGTACCGCTGCTCGGCGGCCTGGCTGGCGTGAACCGGATGGCGCGCGAAATCGGCGAAGCGTTGGGCGTTGCTGCGGCGATCACCACCAGTGGCGAACTGCGTTTCGGTACCTGCCTGCTGAGCCCGCCGCAGGGCTATGCGCTGGCGGATATCGAGCAAGGCAAGCGCTTTGTTTCCGACCTGCTGGCTGGCGAAACGGTGCGCATCGAAGGAGATGCGCCGTGGTTGCAGCAGGCACAGCTGCCTGCCAGTGACGAGGCCCGGCGTACCATCCATGTGGGGCATCAGGCGCGTCCAGCCAGCCGCAACGAACTGCTGATTCACCCGCGTTCGGTGGTAGTCGGTGTGGCAGGCGGCGATCTGCACAGCATTCGCGCCGCCTTGCAGCAGGCCGGTATCGCGGAGCCTTCGCTGGCCTGTGTGCTGGCGGATGAACAAGCCATGGCCGATAGCGCACTGCACGAGGCCGCGCGAGCGTTGGGCGTTGCCTTGCGTTTTGCCGCCAAGCCGCAGGATGTAGCCAGCATGCTGGCCGAAGCGTTGCCAGATGCGCAACTGATCGAGGTGGCCGACATAGTCGTCGCGGTGGCACCTGCACCGGTCGAGGTGGCGCAACTCGGCCGTCGTCGTGGGCGCCTGGCGGTGATCGGCCTGGGCCCGGGCGCTGCCGAACTGATGGTACCGGCGGTCAAGGCCGAGTTGGCGCTGGCCGAAGATGTGCTGGGTTACGAAACCTACGTACGCATGGCCGGCCCGTTCCGTGACGATCAGGTGCTGCACTGCACCGACAACCGCGAAGAGATGCAGCGCGCCCGGCATGCTTTCGAACTGGCGGCCCAGGGCCGTTCGGTGGTGGTGGTGTCATCGGGCGACCCGGGCGTTTTCGCCATGGCGGCTGCGGTACTGGAAGCGCTGCACGAGTCCAGCGACCCTGCCTGGCATCGCGTTGACCTCGAGATCCTGCCGGGGGTATCGGCCTCGCTGGCGACGGCCGCGCAGGCAGGGGCGCCACTGGGGCATGACTTCTGCGTGATGTCGCTGTCGGACAACCTCAAGCCCTGGTCGATCATTGAAAAGCGCTTGGACCTGGCGGCGCAGGCCGACCTGGTGCTGGCGTTCTACAACCCGATTTCCAAAGCCAGGCCGCATCAACTCGGTGTGGCCCTGGACGTGGTACGTCGGCACCGTGAGGGGAATACGCCCGTAGTCCTTGGCCGCGACATCGGTAGGCCGGGGCAGACGCTGAAGGTAGTCACGTTGGCCGAGCTGGTGCCAGAAATGGTCGACATGCGCACCATGGTGCTGGTCGGCTCCTCTACAACCTGCGTGTTTCCTCGCCTGTCTGGCGGGGTGTGGGCGTACACGCCACGCTGGTACCCCTCGGCCAGCTGATTGCTGCGGAAACCCTTCAGTGCGCTGCATCGCCAGCGCGCTGGCTAAGGTGGTTGCCCCCTGAACCGAGGGTAACCACCAAGGAGTTTCCGCATGTCCGATGAAAAGCAAATCACCACCAGCGACGCCGCCATTCTGGTTGAAGGCAACCTGCTGGCCTGTGGCGCCGGTATGTCGGCGCAAAGCCGTCATGATGTAAAGAACGCCTTCCATTTCGCCACCCTGGTGGCCGACAAGGCTTTCGATGCCGAAACGCAAAGCCGCGAATGGTACGACAAGTTCGTCGATGTCATGCGTGACCTCGGCTTCACCATCCCGCGGCGTAGCTTCGAGCTGGAAACCTCGGCAGAACTGTCTGTAACCGTAGGCGCTGTCGCTGTACGAGCGATCGGTGCGGCTGGTAATGCGGTGTTGGGCGGTACCAAGCTGGGGGCGCTGGCAAAGATGGCGTTCGACAAGCTGAGCACCGTCGAACATGACACCAAGATCATCGACCACAAACGCAAGAACAAGGCGCGTGGCATGGTCGGTATGGCGGCCTGCGTCGAAACCACAAACAACGATGTGGTTTTGGTGGTGAGCTGCATCCAGGCATCTGCGCCAAAACTCGATGACGATGTCCTGGGTATCCAGTGGAAGCTGGAGAAAGCCAACTACTACGCCGGCATGGCGGTACTCACGCTCAACAACTTCGTCTACGACAAAGTCCGCGAAACCGTGGAAAACAAACTCGGCGTGCGCAGTGTCGAGAACGTTCTGCAATACGACATCTGACTGCTGGGCGGCGTCGTAGTGACGCCGCCTCATTCATTTCAGGATGACGAGGCAACACATATGGATAAAGCAGTTGAGCAACTGATGTTGATTGGCGGAACGGCATTGCTGTACCCCACAGGCATAGGCGAGATTCAGCGCCAGGCCGCTTTCGACTCGATACTCTATGCGCAGTTGGTGGCCAACCGGAACGTCGGCTCACGCTTTGACGACTATCAGGGCTGGTACCGCGCCTATCGAGAGGCATATCGCCAGCTGGGCTGGATCAAGCTGGCCAATACTCACGACTGCAAACAGCTGGGGCAACCCTCGCGTAGCACGCAGATCCAGCCACTGGAAGCATGGCTGAGGGTGCGTTCGATCCGGCAGGAGGCCGTATGGGCTGCTTTAAAGGCGGGCCTGGGCCTTTCAATCGAGAGTTTTGATCACCTGTTGAAGTTCACCGCGCAAGGGGCGGATCTGGTGATCGAGCTTGGTTTGCTCAAGCCGGGGCCGGTGCTTGAACTTTGCAGTATCACTTTGCAGTTCGATAGGCCAATCGCTGCTATCCCGCAGGATTCGTTGCTGGGTGAGCAGGCATTCAAGGGCCAAGCCGAGTTCAACGGGGTGTCTCTGATACTCGATAACGGGCGCTTCCAAGCCCATCGAGAGGAACTGCAGGCACTGATGAAGAGCAAGGATGCACAGAAAGGGTATCGCCTTGACCCTTATGCTATGGCCAGGAGCGCATCATGAATGAGAGCAGTTCAGCCGTGATCGGCGCGGGAATCGTTTCGTTCCTGCCAGGCGTTTCCGCAGTGCAGGGAAACAAGGTGAAACTGGCCTTGGCCATGGCCGAGCGCGCTACCGAGACGGCATACAAGGAAGGCTTGATCAAGGACTGGTTGACCTACTACCGCAACCAGCTCAAGTTCATGGGCTGGGACGCAGTGTCTGCCGAACAGGTGCACTGGCCAGAGGAAAGCCGCGCCAGGCAGACGGACCAGGTGCTGGCAACCATCGCGGCAACTGCCGGCGAGCATTTTGCCTCGGCAAGCAGCCGTTCCATGCAGCGTTTGTTGGCCAAGCCGTCAGCGCTGCAATCGCTTGAGCGCTATGCCTATGAGCGGCAGCATTTCCAGCTACTGCCCTGCGCACCCGCGGGAGCGAATCGGGTCGACATGGTGCTGTACCACGAAACGGACAAGCGCGAGGCGTTCCGCACGGGCTTCATCAGCCACAAACGCAGCCACACCAACGTGCGGGCGGAGCTGATTCGCTTCAACGTCCTGGCTTTCGAGCAGAGTTTCCTGCCCAAGGTGCAGGACCGTGTGGTTCAGGTCTGCCTGCAGCGCATACTGGAGTACGGTTTCTAGGGCGCCAGGTAGCCTTTGATACCGGTAAAGATGATCTGTGCGGCGAGGGCGCAGACGAACAGCCCCATCAGCCGGCTGACGATCTGCAGGCCCTGGTCGCCGAGGATGCGTTCGATGCGGTGCGAGAGGTACAGCACCAGGCCGACGGTGAAGCTGGCCAGGGCGATACTGATGATGGCCAGCACCTTGTCGTCCCAGTGCGGGTGGCCCACACCCATGACCAGCAGCGCACCAATGGTACCGGGGCCCACCGTCAGCGGGATGGTCAGCGGCACGATGGTGACGTCCTGCTGCACGTTGTCTGCCTGGACTGCCGACTTGCCTTGGGCCATGCCCAGGGCCGAGATGAACAGCACGCTGCCGGCGCCGATGCGGAAGGCGTCGGCGGTGATGCCGAAGATGCCGAAGATCGCCCGCCCGAACAGGTAAAGCAGGACACTGGCGATGAGCACGGCAATGGCCACCTTCCAGGCCAGTTGCTTGCGCTCCTTGCTGGAGTGGCCACGGGTCAGGCTGATGAAGCACGACAACACGAAGAACGGGCTGTAGAGCACGAGCATTTTGAGGTAGACGCTGAACAACTCATGCAGCATGAGCACTGATCCTTGGCAAAATGGGGGCGTGTGGGAGCGGGCTTGTGTCGCGATCGGGCTGCACGGCAGCCCCCGGCTTTCAACCTGTAGCATAGACCCAGGGGGCGCTACATCGCCTGATCGTGACAGCAGGCGCCGGCAATCATATCGGGTGTCAGCTAGGGGTATGGGCCGGGTCCACACTGGTTTCCCGATGGGTGGCCCAGTACTGGATCAACTCGCGCAGTTGCGACAACTCCACCGGCTTGGCCATGTGCCCGTCCATGCCCGCCAGGCGTGCGCGTTCCTTGTGTTCGGCAAGAATGTGCGCGGTCAGTGCCACGACCGGGGTACGCTGGCGCTGGTTGGCAGCTTCCCAGGCGCGTAACTGCTGGGTGGCGGAGAAGCCGTCGAGTATCGGCATTTCGCAATCCATCAGCACTAGGTCATAACGCTGCGCCTTCATTGCCTGCAAGGCTTCTTCGCCATTGCTGGCGGTGTCGGGCTCGAGGTTGAGCTTGCCCAGCATGCCACGGATTACCTTGGTGGAAATGCTGTTGTCCTCGGCGACCAGCACACGGAAGTCACCCGGCAGGTCCAGCGTCTGCGCCGCTCCGGGCAGGCCGGCAGGCACCGCAGGCTCGCGACCGCGCTGGGCCAGTTCTTCGGCGAGGGTGGTCTTCAGCGTGTAGCCGGCTACCGGCTTGGCGAGGATCCGCTTGACCCCGGCATTGCGTGCAATGACCTTGCTCGGTGCGTTGCTGATACCGGTGAGCATCACCACCAGGATGTCGTGGTTCAGGCTCGGGTCTTCCTTGATCTTCGCAGCCAGCTGCATGCCGGTCATGCCTGGCATGTTCTGGTCGAGCAGCACGGCATCGAAATAGTCGCGCAGGTGGGCCTTGGTGCGCAGCAGGGCCAGGGCTTCCTTGCCCGACGGCACCGCACTGACGTTCATGCCCCAGGCGCTGCACTGCTGTACCAGCACCTTGCGGCAGGTATCGTTGTCGTCCACCACCAGCACGCGGGCGTCACGCAACGGGCCGTCGAGATCGGCGGGTGGCTGCTCCAGGCGCGAAGGGTCGAGTGGTAGCGCCAGCCACAAGGTATTGCCCATGCCGCTGCTGCTCTTGATGCCGAACTCGCCTTGCATCAGGCCGATCAACTGCTTGGCAATGACCAGCCCGAGGTGGCCGCCCAGCTTGTTGCTGGACAGGAAGTGGTGGCTGTGCAGTTCGGCTTGCAGCAAGGCTTCGCGGTCGGCAGCGGGCATCGGCTCGCCGCTGTCCTGCACGGCAATGCGCAGGCGCGGTACCTCGCCCCGCTGGTCCAGTGCCACCACCAGGAGGATTTCGCCCTGGTCGGTGTTCTTCAAGGCGTTTTCCAGCAGGCTGGACAAGGCCTGACGCAGGCGTGTCGGGTCGCCGCTGATCACCCTTGGCACTTGTGGCTGGGTGAAGCTGATCAGCTCGATGTTCTGCTGCTCGGCCTTGGCGCGGAAGATGTTCAGGCAGTCCTCGACCAGCGCGTTGAGGTCGAACTGCACGTCATCCAGCTCGATCTGCCGGGACTCCAGCTTGGAGATGTCGAGAATCTCGTTGATCAGCGTGAGCAGCTCGTTGCCGGCGCTGTGAATGGTCTGCACATAGTCGCGCTGCTTGACTGACAGCGGTGTGCCCAGCAGCAGCTCGGTCATGCCCAGCACCCCGTTCATGGGGGTGCGGATTTCGTGGCTGATCTTGGCCAGGAATTCGGCCTTGGCGTTGATCTCGGCATCGCTGGCGGCCAGTGCGCGGCTGGCACTGAAGCGCTCTTCGCTGATGCGCCGCAAGCGTTCGCTGACGGCCAGGTTGAGCAGCAGGCCGCTGGCCACGGTCAAGCCCAGCAGGATGCACAGCAGCCAGGGCGTCGGGGTGCGGGTCAGGCCAAGCAGCGCTGGCAGCAGCACCAGGCCACCGAGGTTGAACACCACCATGGCCAGGCAGAACACCCGCGCGGGCGCATACCCCTTGTACCAGTGGTAGCTGCTGACCAGCAGCATGCTGATGCTGCCCAGGGCCATCAGGGCGTAGGTCATCAGGTTCAGCGGCAAGGTGTCGACGAACAGCAGTACCAACCCGCTGACGCCAACTACCAGCATGTCACCCTGTAGCAGGCGATTCAGCCGCGGCGAGTTGCACGGCGAGAAGAAATGCTGGGTGAAATAAAGCCCCGCCAGACCGGCCAGGACCAGCGTCAGATAGGCGGCAGGGGTCTGTGCACTGTGCCAGACGTGCCACCAGGGGCCGCTGAGGTTCAGCAGGATCAGGCCGCTGAGCAGCATCAGGCCATGGTAGAGCGCCAGAATCAGGGCGGTGCTGGAGCGGCTGTAAAAGAAGCGGATCAGGTTGTGCATGATCAGCATCACCAGGCCGCCAAACAGCATGCCGAACAGCAGAGGCTGGCGTTGGTCGGAAGCGGCCACGGCCGCAGGCTCCAGGCTGATGGCCGGGCGCAGCTGATGCTCGGAGACCAGGCGCAGGTAAATGTCCAGCGGTTGCTTGCTGTTGGGCAGGGGCAGTACATGGTCGCTGCCACGCAGGGTCGGGCTGGCATTGCCAGCCTGGCGACCATGGTGCAGCTGACGCAGAAACTGGTCGCCTTCAAGGGCGTAAAGGTCCAGGCCAGACAGGTCCGGGGCAAAAACCCGCAGCAGTTGTTCCTGTTCAGCGGGGTCCAGGCGGTAGTGCAGCCACAGGGCTTGGTCCGCAGGCGCGGCATCCAGGTCGGTGAGGGCCAGCGGGCTGAACTGGTTGCGGTAACGCTCGGAGCGCACGTCACTCAGCTGCAGGTTGGCCTGTTCGTCAAGCAGCACAGTCCAGCCTCCATCATGTTCGGCTGCAGCCGGGAACATGCAGAGCAGGGTCAGCAAGCTGACGATCAGAGCTGAGGCAATCCGAAGCCGACGCACAACGAAATCCCTTCTTAGCCTAGGTGCCAGGTGCTAACTATGCGCGGCGCGCCAAGTCGAAGGCAAGGCCCGGGCGGGGCCGTGTCGACGAGCCGGGTGCCGTGCGCCCGGGTTTTTACCGCCCGGGGCGTCACGGCGCTCCGGTAGTGCTTATTGCTGGTGCTCACCGCGCTCGCGGGCGATTGCCCGGTAGCCGATGTCGGTACGGTAGAAACTGCCGTTCCAGCTGACTTCCTTGGCCAGGCGGTAGGCCTGCTGTTGGGCGTCGGCCACGCTGGCACCCATGGCGGTGGCGCACAGCACGCGGCCACCGTTGGTGACTACCTGACCGTCTTTCAGCGAAGTACCGGCATGGAATACCTTGCCTTCGATCTTCGCCGCTGCATCCAGGCCGTTGATCACGTCACCCTTGGCGTAGTCGCCCGGGTAACCGCCGGCAGCCAGCACCACGCCCAGGCTCGGGCGTGGGTCCCACTGGGCTTCGACCTTGTCCAGCGCCTTGGCGAATGCCGCCTCGACCAGCAGCACCAGGCTCGACTCCAGGCGCAGCATGACCGGCTGGGTTTCCGGGTCGCCGAAGCGGCAGTTGAACTCGATGACCTTGGGGTTGCCCGCCTTGTCGATCATCAGGCCGGCGTAGAGGAAGCCGGTGTAGACATTGCCTTCCGCGGCCATGCCACGCACGGTCGGCCAGATCACCTGGTCCATCACGCGCTGGTGCACCTCGGCGGTGACCACCGGGGCAGGGGAGTAGGCACCCATGCCGCCGGTGTTCGGGCCGGTGTCCTTGTCGCCGACGCGCTTGTGGTCCTGGCTGGTGGCCATTGGCAGCACATTGTGGCCATCGACCATGACGATGAAGCTGGCTTCCTCGCCGTCGAGGAACTCTTCGATCACCACGCGCGAACCGGCGTCACCGAAGGCATTGCCGGCCAGCATGTCGCGTACGGCGGCTTCGGCTTCCTCGAGGGTCATGGCAACGATCACGCCTTTGCCGGCGGCCAGGCCATCGGCCTTGATCACGATCGGTGCGCCTTTTTCCCGCAGGTAGGCCAGGGCTGGCTCGATTTCGGTGAAGTTCTGGTAGTCGGCGGTCGGAATCTTGTGCCGGGCCAGAAAATCCTTGGTAAAGGCCTTGGAGCCTTCCAGCTGGGCCGCGCCCTTGGTCGGGCCGAAGCAGTCCAGGCCACGGCTGCGGAACAGGTCGACGACACCGGCCACCAATGGCGCTTCCGGGCCGACGATGGTCATTTGCACGTTCTTTTCGGCGAAGTCGGCCAGTTGTTCCAGCGCGGTGACGTCGATGGCGACATTCTCGCACTTGGCTTCGGTGGCGGTGCCGGCGTTGCCCGGGGCAACGAAGACTTTCTCGACGCGTGGGTCCTGGGCGACTTTCCAGGCCAGGGCGTGCTCACGACCGCCGCTGCCGATGATCAAAACTTTCATGTCAAAACCTCGAGTTCTTTCGGGCGAGAGGCAAAACCTCACGCTGTACGAGGTCGCAATGAAGCAGGTAGATGCAAGGCGGGGCCGGTTTCGATGAGCGGAGTTGCCTTCTGGCAATGAGCATCAGCGAAACCGGCCCCAACGCAGCAGATGCCTGCTTCAGTGCGGCCGATTGCCGTAAATCAGTGGCGGAAGTGGCGCATACCGGTGAAGACCATGGCGATGCCGGCTTCGTCAGCGGCAGCAATCACCTCGGCATCGCGCATCGAGCCACCTGGCTGGATCACGGCGCTGATACCCACTTTAGCTGCGTTGTCGATGCCATCACGGAACGGGAAGAACGCGTCCGATGCCATGACGGCACCCTGCACCTGCAGGCCGGCATGCTCAGCCTTGATGGCTGCGATGCGAGCGGAGTTGACGCGGCTCATCTGGCCGGCACCGACGCCGATGGTCTGGCGCTGCTTGGCGTAGACAATGGCGTTGGACTTGACGAACTTGGCCACTTTCCAGGCGAATACCAGGTCGTGGATCTCTTGCTCGGTCGGCGCACGCTTGGTAACGATCTTCAGGTCATCAGCGCTGATCATGCCGATATCGCGGCTCTGCACCAGCAGGCCACCGTTGACGCGCTTGAAGTCCCAACCGGCAGCGCGCTCGGCTGGCCACTCGCCGCACTCCAGCAGGCGTACGTTCTGCTTGGCAGCAACCACGTCGCGGGCGGCCTGGGAGATTTTCGGTGCGATGATCACTTCGACGAACTGGCGGTCGACAATGGCTTTGGCGGTTTCGCCATCCAGTTCGCGGTTGAAGGCGATGATGCCGCCGAATGCCGACTCGGTGTCGGTGGCGTAGGCCAGGTCGTAGGCCTTGCGGATGCCGCCTTCTTCTTCAGGCACCACGGCAACGCCGCACGGGTTGGCGTGCTTGACGATGACGCAGGCCGGCTTGACGAAGCTCTTCACGCATTCCAGCGCAGCGTCGGTGTCGGCCACGTTGTTGAACGACAGCTCCTTGCCCTGCAACTGGATGGCAGTGGAAACGCTGGCTTCACCCTTCTTCGCTTCGACGTAGAACGCCGCGCTCTGGTGCGGGTTCTCGCCGTAGCGCATTTCCTGGGCCTTGACGAACTGGCTGTTGAAGGTGCGCGGGAACTCGCTGCGGCCTTCGGTGCTCAGGGTCTCTTTGGCCTGGTCGATGGTGCCCATGTAGTTGGCGATCATGCCGTCGTAGGCAGCGGTGTGCTCGAACGCCTTGAGCATCAGGTCGAAGCGCTGGGCGTAGGTCAGGCCGCCGGCCTTGAGGCCTTCGATGACGCTGGCATAGTCGCTGGCGTTGACCACGATGGCCACGTCCTTGTGGTTCTTGGCTGCCGAACGGACCATGGTCGGGCCGCCGATGTCGATGTTCTCGATGGCGGTCGGCAGGTCACAGCCAGGCTTGGAAATGGTCGCCTCGAACGGGTACAGGTTGACCGCCACCAGGTCGATCGGCTTGATGCCGTGCTCGTTCATGATGGCGTCGTCGACGCCGCGACGGCCGAGAATGCCGCCGTGGATTTTCGGGTGCAGGGTCTTGACCCGGCCATCCATCATTTCGGCGAAGCCGGTGTAGTCGGCCACTTCCACCGCATTGACGCCGTTGTCCTTGAGCAGCTTGTAGGTGCCGCCGGTGGACAGGATCTCGACACCGAGCTGCTGCAGCTCACGGGCGAATTCGAGGATACCGGTCTTGTCGGAGACGCTGATCAGGGCGCGGCGGACTGGCAGGCGGGTAGTCTGGTCGGTCATTTCGGGTTCCAATAACGCGGTGGAGTCAGCAAAAAAGGCGCCTCTGTTCAGGGAGCCGCCTTTTCTGGTTGGGATTCTGGCTTACAACAAGTCGTACTGCTTGAGCTTCTTGCGCAGGGTACCTCGGTTCAGCCCGAGCATCTCGCTGGCCTTGGTCTGGTTGCCCTTCACGTAGTTCATCACGCTTTCGAGCAGGGGCGCCTCGACTTCGGAGAGCACCAGGTTGTACACGTCCGTGACGGTCGCGCCTTCCAGGTGGGCGAAGTAGTTGTGCAGCGCCTTCTCGACGCTGTCGCGAAGGGTCTGGCCCTCTTCGCTCGGCGTGTTCAGGTGCTGTTTCAGGTTGGCGTTGTCGCTCACGGGCGTTGTTCCACTCACAAATGTCTCGGTCATCATCGTCATGCGGCCACCCCTTGTCCGTCCTCTGTCTCAAGGCTCTGTCGACGTTCGCTGAAAAACGCACGAACGTTGGCGCACTGCGCTTGTGTGTCTTCCAAAGCGTTGAACCGGGCGCGAAACTCCTTGCCGCCGGGTCGTGTTGCCAGGTACCAGCCAACGTGCTTGCGGGCGATACGTACGCCCATCACATCGCCATAGAAGGCATGCAGCGCGGCCAGATGTTCCAGCAGGATGCGTTCCACTTCCTCCAGCTGCGGTGCCGGCAGGTGTTCGCCGGTGCGCAGGTAATGCTCGATCTCGCGAAAGATCCACGGCCGCCCCTGGGCAGCCCGGCCAATCAGCAGGCCATCGACGCCGGTGGCGTCCAGTACCGCCCGGGCCTTTTCTGGCGAAGTGATATCGCCGTTGGCAAAAACCGGGATCGACACCGCCTGCTTGATGGCAGCGATGGTGTCGTATTCGGCTTCGCCGGTATACAGGTCGGCACGTGTGCGGCCATGTACCGCCAGCGCCTGGATGCCGGCCTGTTCGGCGATTTTCGCCACGTTCAGGCCGTTCTTGTTCGCCCGGTCCCAACCGGTGCGAATCTTCAGGGTCACCGGAACGTCCACTGCGCCGACCACGGCGTGGAGGATCTCGCTGACCAGGGCTTCATCTCTCAATAAAGCAGAGCCTGCAGCTTTGTTGCAGACTTTTTTTGCCGGGCAACCCATGTTGATATCGATGATCTGGGCACCCGCTTCGACGTTGGCGCGTGCCGCCGCTGCCATCATCTGCGCATCACCGCCGGCGATCTGCACCGAGCGTGGCTCGGGATCACCTTCATGGATGCGGCGCAGGCTCGACTTGCGGCTGTTCCACAGGCTCATGTCGCTGGAGACCATTTCCGACACCACCATGCCGGCGCCCAGGCGCTGGCAAAGTGTCCGGAAAGGCTGGTCCGTGACCCCGGCCATGGGCGCGAGGATCAGGTTGTTACGTAGTGTGTATTGGCCGATGCGTACCGCCGACATAGGTGATCCCTGTTGTGGGGCCGAATCTTGGAGTTCGAAAAAGGGTTGGCATGATACCCGCTCTCGGTGACCGGATAAAGATGGGTTTGGATAAAATCTGAACAGTTGTCGGCTTATGCCATTTGGTATGAGGCAGGGTTTGGGGCTGCCTTGCAGCCCTCTCGCGACACGAGGCCGCGGCTACAGGCGAACGCGCTCTCCTGTAGGGGCGGCTTTGCGTCGCGAAGGGGCGCAAAGCGCCCCCACCGGCACGATGTTCATTCCGGCGAACGGAAACTGAGGCTGTAGTTGACTGCCTTCGGCCCGGGGTCAAGGATGTCCAGGGCAATATGGATCGGAGTCTGGCTGGGCATTTCGCCACGCCCGGCCAGTTCCCCGGAGAGATACTCGCTGGGCTTGAAGCGCCGGCTGGCGATCAGCTGGCCATTGAGGTCGGCAAAGCGCAGCTCCAGCAGCGGGAACGGCTGGGCGAACGGCGCGCGGTTGTAGATGATCGCATCGACGATCAACGCGCCCTTGAAGTCCGGGTGGCTGCGCACCACCAGGTTGCTGCTCTTGATCCGGGCGATATCGACGCGAGTCGGGACTTCGCAGCCGACCAACGGGCAGATTTGCTGGAAGAGCGGCCGGTACTGGTCCTGACGGGCCATTTCGTCGAAGTGGAACCACACGTACTGAAACGCCAGCAAGCCGGCGGCGAGCACGGTCAGAAAGCCCCACAGCAGGCGCTTGCCCCAGTTCGGTGCGGGTTTCTCCCAGCCCAGCTGCAATGGGTCGTCGACCACGTCGACCAGCGGCTCCTTGCGTGTCTGGCGCTCTGGCTTGGCGGCCAAGCCTGGTTCCAGGCGTTCGCCGGGCAGCGGCTCGACAGTGTCGTCATCGTGCGCCGACAGGCTCAGCGTCAGAGGTTCATCGTCGCGCGCGCTCAGGCCTTTTTCCGGGATGTTGTCATCGTCGGCACGCAGCGGTTCGGCGAAGGCGGGGTGGTCATCGTCGGCGGCATGGCGTACCGGCGGCTCATCGTCGAGGTCCAGCTCCAGGTTGCCGCCCAGGGTCGGCTCGGTGCGCTCGCCCGGGGCAGGTTCGGGATCCAGCTCCAGCGGCTGCAGCACCGGGGCCGGCTCATCTGCCTGTGGTGGTTCGAAGGGTTCATCGGTGGCCGTGCCGAACAGGTCGTCGGCGTGCTCGTCCGGCTGCAATTCGTCGCGCCTTGCCTGCAGCCCGCCATCCTGCTCGGCGGGGCGCGCCGCTGCTGGCTGGCCGCGACGCTCCAGGCGCTCCAGCTCCTTGTCGAGGTCGAGGGCGTCCAGCGCCTGGGCCGTAAGCGCCCAGTCCTGATCTGGCGCACTGCTGCGCTCGGTGACATCCGCGCCTGGCAAGACGGTTGGCTTGGCCACCGGCTCGTCAGGCACTTTCGGCGCCGGTTCCGCGACCACAGGTGCACTCGCCGTGCTGGCGCGATTCTGCTCCAGCAACTGCCTGGCAGCGTTGAATACCTGCAGGCAATGGCCGCAGCGCACTACGCCGCGAGCCACGCTCAGTTGGTGGTGAGTGACGCGAAAGCTAGTCTGGCAATGCGGGCACTGGGTGACGAAACTGTCGGTCATGCGGCAATCCGGGAACTGTGCAGAAAAGTATTCTAGGCCGGCTTAATGGCGGCGACCACTGATGCGTACCCAGCCGTCGCGCACGACAATCGGGTCCAGCTCGAAGTCGGCGGCATAGGCCGCGGCCACTTCTTCACCCTGTTCGGCCAGGATGCCCGACAGCGCCAGCAGGCCCCCGGGGCGGACCAGGCCGGACAGCTGCGGCGCCAGCGACACCAGCGGGCCGGCGAGGATGTTGGCGACCAGTACGTCAGCCTGCATCGCCGGCATGTCCTCGGGCAGGTACAGCGCCAGCTTTTCATCGGCGATGCCGTTGCGCTGGGCGTTGTCGCGCGAGGCCTCGATAGCCTGCACATCGATGTCGGTACCGACCGCCTCGCGGGCGCCCAGCAGCAGCGCGGCGATGGCCAGGATGCCCGAGCCGCAGCCGAAGTCCAGCACCTGGGTGCCTTCCAACTGCTGGCCGTCGAGCCATTCCAGGCACAGGGCGGTGGTCGGGTGGGTGCCGGTGCCGAACGCCAGGCCCGGGTCGAGCAGCAGGTTCACCGCGTCCTTTTCCGGGGCTTCGTGCCAGCTGGGCACGATCCACAGCCGGCGGCCGAAGCGCATCGGCTGGAAGTTGTCCATCCAGCTGCGTTCCCAGTCCTGGTCCTCGATCACCTCTGCCTGGTGCTCGGGCAGCTCGGCACCGGTCAGCAGGCGCAGGTGGGAAAACACCTGCTCGGGCTCGGCATCGGCCTCGAACAGGGCGAGCAGGTGGGTGTGCGACCACAACGGGGTGGTGTTGAGGTCTGGCTCGAAGATCGGTTGATCCTCGGCGTCCATGAACGTGACCGAGACAGCGCCTACTTCGAGCAGGGCGTCTTCGTAGGTTTCGGCTTGTTCCGGGCTGATGGCCAGGCGTACTTGCAGCCAGGGCATGGCGGGCACCTTTGGTAAATCGACAGGGGCAGCCCCAGGCTGCGCGAAGGCTGGCAGTTTACGCGAGTGCGGGGGATTTGTGGATCGGCTTGGGTAGGGGGGCGGGTAGCGCCCCCAGAATTCATCAGACAAAACAGAGGGACAGCGACTCGGCTATGTAGGCAGGCTTGGCTTCGCCATCGATCTCCAGGGTGGCAACCGCCTTGAGCAGCCATTGCCCCGGCTTCTTCTCCTGCACCTCGGCCAGCTCCACCTTCAGCCGCACCTGGCTGTCGACCTTGACCGGCTGGATGAAGCGCACGCTGTCCAGCCCATAGTTCACCACCATCTTCAACCCCTGGGGCAGGACCAGGATGTCCTCGATCAGCTTGGGAATCAGCGACAACGTCAGGAAACCGTGGGCGATGGTGCAGCCGAACGGAGTCTGCGCCGCCTTGACCGGGTCCACATGGATGAGCTGGAAGTCGCCCGTGGCTTCGGCGAACAGGTTGATGCGCTGCTGGTCGATCTTCAGCCAGGCCGAGCGGCCCAGTTCCTTACCAACGTACTGCGAAAGCTCTGTAACCGGTACATGGGGCATCGCGAACTCTCCAAAGTGTCAGTTGGTACGGAAGTACAAGATCAGCACGGCGAACCGTTTCAGTCAAGTTGACTGCTTTTCGGCGAATATCGGTAGATTGCGGCCACATGCTTATAATGGCGGCCATGCACGAGGGAGATGCTTATGCTGTTGCGTGGTCTGACCTGGCTGGTGTTGTTCCAGCTGCTGGGCACGGCGATCAACCACCTGTTGGTGCCATTTCTGCCGGGGCCGATCATCGGCCTGTTGTTGCTGCTGTGCTTTCTCATGGCTCGCGGTGAGGTTGGCAAGCCGCTGAACGAGGCGGCCAGCAGCCTGCTGCGCTACCTGCCGCTGCTGCTGGTGCCGCCAGCCGTGGGGGTGATGGTGTATGCCCGGGCTATCGCTGCCGATTTCTGGGCGATTGTCGGGGCGTTGCTGCTTTCCTGTCTGGCGACCCTGGTGTTTGTCGGGGTGCTGATGCAGAAACTCATCCATCGCCAGGGGCAGCGTGAGGAGCGGCCATGATGCTTGACTGGCAGGGTGCGCTCGACGCGGTGGTACACCACCCCTTGTTCGGTATCGGAATTACCCTCGGTGCCTATCAGGTGGTGCTCGCCGCCTACGAGAAGACCCGCTGGATCTTCCTGCAGCCGGTGCTGGTGTCGATGTTGCTGGTGATCGGTGTGTTGCTGTTGTTCGGCATCGACTACCGCGAATACCGCAAGAGCACGGAGATCATGAACATCCTGCTCGGGCCTGCCACCGTGGCCCTGGCCGTGCCGCTGTACCTGAACCTGCGGCGTATCCGGCAGCTGTTCTGGCCCATCTTTACTACGCTGGTAATCGGAGGCCTGTTTGCCACGCTGTTCTGTCTGGTGCTGGGCTGGTGGTTCGGTGCCGAACACATGATCCTCATGACCATGGCGCCGAAGTCGGTGACCTCGCCGATCGCCATGCTGGTGGCCGAACAGATTGGCGGGGTGGCGGCCCTGGCGGCGGTGTTCGTGTTGATCACCGGGGTGATCGGGGCAATCTTCGGCCCGGCGCTGCTGAGCCGCTGCGGCGTGCACAGCCCCGAGGCGCGCGGCATGGCGTTGGGGGTGACCGCGCATGCCGTGGGCACTTCGGTGGCCCTGCAGGAAAGTGACGAATGCGGCGCCTTTGCCGCGCTGGCGATGAGCCTGATGGGGGTGGCCACGGCAGTATTCCTGCCGCTGGCGGTCAGCCTGGTGGCTTGAGGACTTGTAATGACGCTACCGCTGTTTCCGCTCAATACCGTGCTGTTTCCTGGCTGCTTTCTCGATCTGCAGATTTTCGAGGCGCGCTACCTGGACATGATCGGCCGCTGCATGAAGCAGGGCGAAGGTTTTGGCGTGGTGTGCATCCTGGAAGGCGAACAGGTCGGCAAGGCGCCGCCGGTGGTGGCCTCGATCGGCTGCGAGGCGGTGGTCCGCGATTTCGTGCAGCAGGATAACGGTTTGTTGGGTATTCGCGTCGAAGGTGTGCGGCGCTTCAGTCTGGAAAGCACCGAGGTGCAGAAGGACCAGCTGCTGTTGGGGCAGGTGCAATGGTTGCCGGAGCAGGCAGACAGCCCGTTGCTCGAAGCCGACGACGACCTGCTGGCGTTGCTGGTAGCGCTGGGCGAGCACCCGATGGTCGAAGCCCTGGACATGCCGCGCCCAGTGGACGGGCGACAGGCGCTGGCCAACCAGTTGGCGTACCTGTTGCCGTTCATGGAAGAGGACAAGCTGGATTTGCTGACCCTCGACTCGCCGCAGCAGCGGTTGGGGGAAATCCAGAAGCTGCTGGAGCGGATTCAGGGTGAATTGTTTGCCTGATAGTGGTGTGTTGCCAGTGCCGGCCTTTTCGCGGGTAAACCCGCTCCCACAGAGATAGCGCCGTTCTCAGGCTTGATGCAGTACCTGTGGGAGCGGGTTTACCCGCGAAGAGGCCGATAAAGCCGACATCAATACTGATACCGCAGCAAAGCCTGCGGCAATGCATGCATGGCAAAGAACGCCAGCAACGCGATGCACGCCGGTAGTACCAGCCACCACACCCGCAGCGGCAAGGCCGGCAGGGTCTGCTGCCGCTGCACCAAGGCCAGGCTCAGCGCGCATACGCAGCATGCCAGCAGGGCCCCGGCGAGAATGTCGGTCGGCCAGTGCGCCCCCAGATAAACCCGCGACAGGGCGATCGCCAGTGCCGGAATGCAGCCCAGCGTGACCCAGGTCAGGCGCATCCGTGGCGGCTGGCTGCGCCCGGCCAGCACGGCCAGCACCAGAAAGAACGCAAACGATGCCGAACTGTGCCCGCTGGGCATGCTGTAGCTGGTCAAGGGGTCGCTGAGTACTTCAGGGCGGGCCCGGGCGAACAACCATTTCAGCGTGCCGTTGGCAACCGCCGTGCCCATCAGCGCGCCTGCGGCGAACAGGGCATGACGCCATTGCCGGGCTAGCAGGAGCAGACCGGTCAACAGGCCGCCCAGGACCAGCTGGGTGCGGAAATCGCCCAGCCGGGTCACCACTACCACGGCGCCATCGATAGCCTGGCTACGGTGCTCCTGCACCAGTGTCATCACGCCCTGGTCGAATTCGTGCAGGTAGGGCCAGCCCAGGAACACCCCGGCCAGAGCGACGAAACTCATGCCGGCGATCAGCCGGGTGCCGTGGCGTTGGTCGCGAATGCTGGTGTTCAGGCTCAAGCCGATGATCACTGCCAGGGTGCCGGCGATGATGCCAGCATCCAGCCAGAAGCCTTCCGGCAATGGCAGGCGCATGGCTGCGCCCGTGGCCCAGCCGGGCAGCAGGTAGGCCACCGACCAGCCCGCGCCGGCCACCAGGCTGACGGCGATGAAGCGCGGCAGCGGCATGTCGAACATGCCGGCGACCATCGGCAGCATGGGGCGCAGCGGCCCGATGAAGCGCCCTACCAGCAGGCTGGCGATGCCGTAGCGCTGGAAATAGGCTTCGGCGCTACCAATCCATTCCGGATGGTGGCGCAGCAACGGCAGGCGGCGGATGTTCTGGTGGAAATGCTTGCCCACTGCATAGGATATGGCGTCGCCGAGCAGGCCACCGAGAAAGCCCAGCAGCAGCGTTTCGCCCAGGCCGAAGGCACCGCTGCCGGCCAGCACCGCGACCGCGAACAGCAGGACGGTGCCTGGCACGATGATGCCGGCGATGGCCAGGCATTCGATGCAGGCCACCAGGAAAATTGCCAGGCCAAGCCACTGCGGGTTGGCGCTGAGCCAGCCGGTCAGGCTGTCAAGCCATTGGCCCATGGTTCAGCTTCCTTGTTCGAGAATGAAGAAGTCGCGGCCTTCGACTTGGCCGCGACGCAACGGGTTCCGCGTGCAGAAACGGGCGTATTCGGCGTCGACGAAACGGTAGGGCAGATGTTCGTCGCGGCCATGCGGGATGCCCAGGCGGGCTGTCTGGATGACCCGCGGCACGGCGATGCCGCAATCCTCCACATACAGGCGTTCGGGGTCGAAGCGCCGGGCGTCCCACTGCGGCACTTTCAGGCCGAGGGCGCGGCACAGCAGCGTCTGCCCGGCGCACAGGCGCTCGGCTGGGCGCAGGTTGCCGCTGGCGTTGGGATTGTTCAGTTGCATCTGCGCCAGGCTGTTCGGCCCCGAGACGGTATCCTGCCAAGGATAGGCGGACTTGATCAGCACCGCGTTGCCCGGCCCGTGGGCACTGAAGTTCAGCGAGTCGCCGCCACGCGCGTAGTACATGTAGATATGCCCGCCATCGAGGAACAGCGCCTTGCGCTTTTCGGTGTAGCCGAGCGAGGCGTGGCTGCCTTTGTCGGTGAGGTAGTAGGCCTCGGTCTCGATGATCCGTGCGGCCAGCCACAGGTTGCCGTGGCGGTGACGAATGACTTTGCCCAGCAAGGCCTTGGCCAGGGTCTGGGCGTCGCGGTCGAAAAAGCTGTCGGGCAGTACTGGCATGCGGGCAGTTCGCGGCTGGGAAGGCGGGGATGATAGCAATGAATGGCTTAATCGAGGCTGAATCGGATGCGATGTCGCTAGCACCGGCCGCTTTGCCGTAACAGGTGGAAGATTTTTCGATAACCCTGGTTACATCTTTTCTACAGGAGACTGCCGCCCATTTTCGACCATCCGCCACCCACCGCTGGGCGTATACCTGCGCGGCAGTTATAATCAGCCGATTTCCCCTTCGCCAAGACACCGAACCCATGACTGAGTCCGTTCTTGACTACATGATCCGCCTGGGTCGCGCTGCCCGCGAGGCTTCCCGGGTGATCGGTCGTGCCAGCACCGCGCAGAAGAACCGCGCCCTGCAGGCTGCCGCCGACGCGCTGGATGCCGCCCGCGCCGAGCTGACTGCCGCCAACGAGCTGGACCTGGCTGCCGGCCGCGCCAACGGCCTGGAGCCGGCACTGCTCGACCGTCTGGCACTCACCCCGGCGCGTATCGACGGCATGATCACCGGCCTGCGCCAGGTCGCCAGCCTGCCGGACCCGGTCGGTGCCATCCGCGACATGAGCTACCGCCCATCGGGTATTCAGGTAGGCAAGATGCGCACGCCGCTGGGGGTGATCGGGATCATCTACGAATCGCGTCCGAACGTGACCATCGATGCCGCCAGCCTGTGCCTGAAGTCGGGCAACGCGACCATCCTGCGTGGTGGCTCCGAAGCCATCCACTCCAACCGCGCGATTGCCACCTGCATCCAGCGTGGCCTGGCGGCAGCCGGCCTGCCGGCGGCGGTGGTGCAAGTGGTCGAGACCACCGACCGCGAGGCCGTGGGTGCGCTGATCAGCATGCCGGAGTACGTCGACGTCATCGTGCCGCGCGGTGGCCGAGGCCTGATCGAGCGCATCAGCCGTGATGCCCGCGTGCCGGTGATCAAGCACCTGGATGGCATCTGCCATATCTATGTCAGCCAGCATGCCGACCTGGACAAGGCCTGGCGCGTGGCGTTCAACGCCAAGACCTACCGCTACGGCATCTGTGGCGCCATGGAGACCCTGCTGGTCGACCAGCAGGTGGCCGAGCGTTTCCTGCCGGAGATGGCCCGCCGCTTCCATGAGAAGGGCGTAGAGCTGCGTGGCTGCGAGCGCACCCGGGCGATCATCGACGCCCGGCCGGCCACCGAGGCCGACTGGCACACCGAATACCTGGATGCGATCCTGTCGATCCGTGTGGTCGACGGCCTGGACCAAGCCATCGAGCACATCAACCACTATGGCTCGCACCACACCGATTCGATCATCAGCGAACACCAGGGCGAAGCGCGCCAGTTCATGGCCGAAGTCGACTCGGCGTCGGTCATGCTCAATACCCCGACCTGCTTCGCCGACGGCTTCGAGTACGGCCTGGGTGCCGAGATCGGTATTTCCACCGACAAGCTGCATGCCCGCGGCCCGGTCGGCCTGGAAGGCCTGACTTGCGAGAAGTACGTGGTGATCGGCGATGGCCAGCTGCGCGGCCAGGAGTCCTGCTGAGTTGAGCAAGGCCCAGGCAGTCCGGCGCATCGGCATTCTCGGCGGCACCTTCGACCCGGTGCACATCGGCCACTTGCGCAGCGCGCTGGAAGTGGCCGAGTTCATGGGGCTGGACGAGCTGCGCCTGTTGCCCAATGCCAGGCCGCCGCACCGCGACACCCCGCAAGTGGCCGCCGAGGACCGCCTGGCCATGGTGCAAGGCGCCGTGCAGGGCGTGCCCTGCCTGAGCGTGGATGCCCGTGAGCTGGCGCGCGACAAGCCGTCGTACACCATCGATACACTGGAATCGATCCGTGCCGAGCTCGCCGCCAACGACCAGCTGTTCCTGGTGCTGGGCTGGGATGCCTTTTGCGGCCTGCCCGCCTGGCACCGCTGGGAAGAATTGCTGCAACACTGTCACATCCTGGTACTGCAACGCCCGGATGCCGACGTAGAACCCCCTGACGAGCTGCGCAACCTGCTGGCTGCGCGCTCGGAGAGCGATCCCACCGCCATGTCCGGCCCGGCGGGAAACATTTCGTTCGTCTGGCAGACGCCGCTTGCGGTGTCGGCTACACAGATCCGACAGCTGCTGGCCAGCGGCAAGTCGGTGAGGTTCCTGGTGCCGGACGCCGTACTGGCCTACATCGAGGCGCACGAACTGTATCGTGCGCCTAACTGACGGTGCCTCTGGCATCATCCAACGAGTTGAACGAGTTTTATATGACCAAGCAGAAAATCCACGGCGAAGAACTGGTCGCCCTGACCAAGGCAGCGCTGGAAGACGTCAAGGCCCAGGACATCCAGGTCATCGACGTGCGCGACAAGCACAGCCTGACCGATTACATGATCATTGCCACCGGTACCTCCAACCGCCAGATCAACGCGATGCTGGAAAAGGTTCGCGAAGCAGTCAAGGCCAAGGGCGCCCAGCCGCTGGGCGAGGAAGGCAAGGGCGACAGCGACTGGGTGTTGCTGGACCTGAACGACGTCATCGTGCACATGATGACCGCCGCTGCCCGCCAGTTCTACGACCTGGAACGCCTGTGGCAAGGTGCCGAGCAAAGCCGTGCCGCCGATGGCAAGCACCACAGCCCTGACCAGGCCCACGAGTACTCCGAAAAGCTCAAGGACCGGGAATAAGGAAAGCGCTGTGCGTCTGCGCCTGATCGCGGTCGGCTCGCGCATGCCGAAGTGGGTCGAGGAAGGCTGGCATGAGTATGCCAAGCGCCTGCCCGCCGAGCTGTCGCTGGAGCTGGTGGAAATCCCGCTGAATACCCGTGGCAAGAATGCCGATGTCGCCCGCCTGATTCGTCAGGAGGGCGAGGCCATGCTGAGCAAGGTTCAGCCGGGGGAGCGCATCGTCACCCTCGAAGTCCATGGCAAGCCCTGGAGTACCGAGCAACTGGCGACCGAGCTGGACCGCTGGCGCCTGGACGCGCGCACGGTGAATTTGATGGTGGGCGGCCCGGAGGGCCTGGCGCCTGAGGTCTGCGCGCGCGCCGAGCAACGCTGGTCGCTGTCGCCATTGACCCTGCCGCACCCGTTGGTAAGGATACTCATCGGCGAGCAGATCTACCGCGCCTGGACCGTGTTGTCCGGGCATCCTTACCACAAATGAACCTGTAAGCAGCCCGATGTCGCAGCCGATCCGTCTCAAGGACCACGAGAAAGACGCCCGCCTGGTGCGCAACCGCGTCGTGGTCGGCGCAGTGGCGATCGTCCTGCTTGTCTGCGTGCTGATCGCGCGGCTGTATTACCTGCAGATCATCCAGTACGACTACCACTCGACACTCTCGGAGAACAACCGGGTGCATGTGCAGCCGATCCCGCCGACCCGCGGGCTGATCTTCGACCGGAACGGGGTGATCGTTGCCGACAACCGTCCCAGCTTCAGCCTGTCCGTAACTCGCGAACGTGCGGGTAACTGGCAGGAAGTGCTGGATAACATAGTCGAAGTGCTGGAGCTGACCGCCGACGACCGCGCCCTGTTCGAAAAGCGCATGCGCCAGGGCCGCCGGCCGTTCGAGCCGGTGCCGATCCTGTTCGAGCTCAACGAAGAGCAGATCGCCCGCGTGGCCGTGAACCAGTTCCGCCTGCCGGGTGTGGAAGTGGTGGCCCAGCTGGTGCGGCATTACCCCCAGGGCGCGCACTTTGCGCATTCGGTGGGGTACGTGGGGCGGATCAACGAGAAGGAGCTGAAAACGCTCGACCCGGTGAACTACAGCGGCACCCACCACATTGGCAAGACCGGCATCGAGCGGTTCTACGAAGACGCCCTGCATGGCCAGGTCGGCTACGAGGAAGTCGAGACCAATGCCCGTGGCCGCGTGTTGCGCGTGCTCAAGCGTACCGACCCGAAACCGGGCAAGGACATCGTGCTGAGCCTCGACATCAAGCTGCAGGAAGCCGCCGAGGCTGCCCTGGGTGGCCGACGTGGTGCAGTGGTGGCGCTTGATCCGCGTACTGGCGAAGTGCTTGCGATGGTCAGCCAGCCCAGCTTCGACCCCAACCTGTTCGTCACCGGCATTGGTTTCAAGGCCTATGCCGAGCTGCGCGACTCGATCGACCGGCCGCTGTTCAACCGCGTGCTGCGCGGCCTGTACCCGCCGGGTTCGACAATCAAGCCGGCCGTGGCCATTGCCGGCCTGGACAGTGGCGTGGTCAATGCCGGTAGCCGGGTGTTCGACCCGGGCTATTACCAACTGCCGAACTACGACCACAAGTACCGTAACTGGAACCGCACCGGCGATGGCTGGGTCGACCTGGATACCGCGATCATGCGCTCCAACGACACCTACTTCTACGACCTGGCGCACAAGATGGGCATCGACCGGCTGTCCAGCTACATGAACAAGTTCGGCATCGGCCAGCGGGTTTCCCTGGACATGTTCGAGGAATCCGCCGGGCTCATGCCGTCGCGTGAATGGAAGCGCGCCACCCGCCGTCAGGCCTGGTTCCCCGGCGAAACCCTGATTCTTGGTATCGGCCAGGGCTACATGCAGGCCACGCCGCTGCAACTGGCCCAGGCCACCGCGCTGATCGCCAACAAGGGGGTGTGGAACCGCCCGCACCTGGCCAAGACCATCGAAGGCCAGCCGCCAGTGGACGAAAACCCCATGGACAACATCGTGCTGCGTGACAAGTCCGACTGGGCCAAGGTCACCCATGGCATGGAGCAGGTGATGCACAACGCCCGCGGTACCGCGCGCAAGGCAGCCATCGGTGCGCAGTACCGCATCGCCGGCAAGAGTGGTACCGCCCAGGTGGTGGCGATCAAGCAGGGCGAGAAATACGACCGCAACAAGCTCCAGGAGCGCCACCGCGACCATGCCCTGTTCGTCGCCTTTGCCCCGGCCGACGATCCGAAGATCGTGGTATCGGTGATGGTCGAAAACGGTGAGTCGGGCTCGGGCGTCGCCGCACCGGTGGTACGTCAGGTGATGGACGCCTGGCTGCTCGACGAAAACGGCCGGCTCAAGCCCGAGTTCGCGCCCGCCACCGTTACCCAGGAATCCGCCCTGTGATGAACAATTTCGACCGCATGCTCTCCAGCGAGGATGTGATGCGTCGGCGCGCCAGCTTTCTGCAGCGCATCCATGTCGACGGCCCTCTGCTGGTCATTCTGCTGACTCTCGCGGCGGGCAGCCTGTTCGTGTTGTACTCGGCCAGTGGCAAGAACTGGGACCTGCTGCTCAAGCAGGCCACCTCGTTCGGCATCGGCCTCGCCTCGATGTTCGTCATTGCCCAACTGGAGCCTCGGTTCATGGCACGCTGGGTGCCGCTGGCCTACCTGGTCGGGGTGATGCTGCTGGTGGTGGTGGACGTGATGGGCCACAACGCCATGGGCGCCACGCGCTGGATCAACATCCCCGGGGTGATTCGCTTCCAGCCCTCCGAGTTCATGAAGATCATCATGCCGGCGACCATCGCCTGGTACCTGTCCAAGCGCACCTTGCCGCCGCATCTCAAGCACGTGGCGATCAGCCTGGTGCTGATTGGCGTGCCGTTCATCCTCATCGTGCGCCAGCCCGACCTGGGCACCGCGCTGCTGATTCTCGCCTCCGGTGCCTTCGTGCTGTTCATGGGCGGGCTGCGCTGGCGCTGGATCCTCAGCGTGCTGGCAGCGGCGGTCCCGGTGGCGGTGGCGATGTGGTTCTTCGTCATGCACGACTACCAGAAACAGCGGGTCCTGACCTTCCTCGATCCGGAAAGCGACCCGTTGGGTACCGGCTGGAACATCATCCAGTCCAAGGCGGCGATCGGCTCGGGCGGTGTGTTCGGCAAGGGCTGGCTGCTGGGTACCCAGTCGCACCTGGACTTCCTGCCGGAAAGCCACACTGACTTCATCATTGCCGTGCTCGGTGAGGAATTCGGCCTGGTCGGCATCTGCCTGTTGCTGATTGTCTACCTGCTGCTGATCGGCCGCGGCCTGATGATCACTGCCCAGGCCCAGACCCTGTTTGGCAAGCTGCTGGCCGGCAGCCTGACCATGACCTTCTTTGTATATGTGTTCGTCAATATCGGGATGGTCAGCGGCCTTCTGCCCGTAGTGGGCGTGCCGCTGCCCTTCATCAGCTATGGCGGAACTTCGTTGGTGACGCTGCTGTCAGCGTTTGGCGTTCTGATGTCGATCCACACGCACCGCAAATGGATCGCACAGGTTTGAATAAGGTGAAGAATTTCATGCAAGCAGTGCGTAACTGGGCTGCCCGTTGTGCGCCGTGGATCGGCGCGGTGGGCCTGTTCGGCGCTGTACAGCTGGCCCACGCCGGCGATTATCGGGACTCGCCGCAGGTGGCCCGGTTCGTTGGCGAACTGAGCCGTGACTATGGTTTTGCCCCTGAACAGCTGATGGCTGTATTCGGTGAGGTGCAACGCAAGCAGTCGATCCTCGATGCCATTTCGCGCCCGGCCGAACGGGTAAAGCCGTGGAAGGACTACCGGCCGATGTTCATCACCGACGCGCGCATCGCCCGTGGTGTGGATTTCTGGCGCCAGCACGAGGCGGCACTGGCCCGTGCCGAGCAGGAATACGGCGTGCCGGCGCAGTACATCGTCGCGATCATTGGCGTGGAAACCTTCTTCGGTCGTAACACCGGCAACTACCGGGTGATCGACGCCCTGTCGACCCTGGGCTTCGATTACCCGCCACGGGCCGAGTTCTTCCGCAAGGAGCTGCGCGAGTTCCTGCTGCTGTCACGTGAGGAGCAACTCGACCCGTTGACGCTCAAAGGCTCCTACGCCGGCGCCATGGGCTTGCCACAGTTCATGCCGAGCAGCTTCCGCAACTTTGCGGTGGACTTCGACGGCGACGGCCACATCAATATCTGGAACAACCCGGACGATGCTATCGGCAGCGTTGCCAGCTATTTCAAGCGCCACGGCTGGGTGGCCGGCGAAGGCGTGGTCAGCCGCGCCTGGGTCGACGGCGGGCGGGCCGACGAAGGCCTGACCACCGGCATCGAGCCGGTGAAGACGGTAGGGGAGTTGCGCGCGCTTGGCTGGTCGGTTCATGATTCGTTGCGCGATGATCTGCCGGTTACCGCCTTCCGGCTCGAGGGCGACAATGGCCCCGAATACTGGATGGGCCTGAAGAACTTCTACGCGATCACTCGCTACAACCGCAGCGTGATGTATGCCATGGCGGTGCATCAGCTATCGGAACAGCTGGTTCAAGCACGGGGCGTCAAGTAATGCGCGCAATCATCTCTACCAACGCTTTCAAGCTGCTGACCTGTATCACCGTTGGCGTGCTGCTGGCCAGCTGTTCATCCAATCGCCCGGCCCATCAAGGCAGCGGTAATGTAGTGCGCACCCAGCCCGGCCTGGACATCAACCGGGCGCACAAGGACGGCGCGCCGTGGTGGGACGTGGATGTGAGCAAGATCCCCGATGCCACGCCGACCGTGCATACCGGCAACTACAAGGCCAACCCCTACACGGTGCTGGGTAAGACCTACTACCCGATGCAGGACGCGCGCAACTATCGCGCCGAGGGGACTGCGTCGTGGTATGGCACCAAGTTCCACGGCCAGAACACCGCCAACGGCGAGCTCTACGACCTTTACGGCATGAGTGCGGCGCACAAGACCCTGCCGCTGCCGGCCTACGTGCGGGTAACCAACCTGGCCAACGGCCGCAGCGTGATCCTGCGGGTGAATGACCGTGGGCCGTTCTATTCCGATCGCATCATCGACCTGTCCTACGCGGCGGCGAAAAAACTCGGTTACGCCGAGATCGGCACGGCGCATGTGCGTGTCGAGGGCATCGACCCGCAGCAATGGTGGGCGCAGCGTGGCCAGACGCCGCCAATGGTGCTGAAAGAGCCGCAAGTGGCCCAGACCCAGGCGAACCCGGCCAGCACCGGGCGCGTCGAGCAATGGACCCCGCCACCGCAACAGCACGCGGCACCGGTGGTGCCGGTGCAGGTGGGGGGCAACAACGTGCCGGGCAACAGTGGCGGCAGCTTCCTGCAGGTGGGCGCCTTCGCCAACCCGGACGCCGCCGAACTGCTGCGCTCCAAGCTCAGCAGCATGGTGAGTGCGCCGGTGTTCATCAGCTCGATCGTGCGCAACCAGCAGACCTTGCACCGCGTGCGCCTGGGGCCGATCAGCAGCCAGGGCGAGATCCAGCAGGCGCAGGACAGCATCCGCCTGGCGAACCTGGGGCAGGCCAAGCTGGTCACAGCTGACTGACCGCGTTGCCTTCTTCGCGGGCACGCCCGCTCCCACAGGGGCATGCGAAACCCTGTGGGAGCGGGCGTGCCCGCGAAGAAGGCAACACCAAACTGTCGGTTTTGTCATGAATTGCCGGGCGCAGGCATGTACAATGTCGGCTTTTGCCCGCAGCGACATAACGCCGCATTTTGCCGGGCCAGGCCTATGGCCACAAAACTAGACTGACTGGCGCTGGGCACATGATCTTGCCCAGGGAAATTCAGACCATTAGCGATTTTCGAGAGACGGATGAACATCACCAACCTTGCCAAACGACTTTGCCTGCCCGTACTGCTGATGATCACGCCGGCCGCCTTCGCGGCTGAGCAGATGACGCCGGCACCACCGCAACTGGCAGCCAAGTCCTACGTACTCATGGACGCGTCCAGCGGCAACGTGCTGGTCGAGAACAACGGTGACGAGCGCCTGCCGCCGGCCAGCCTGACCAAGCTGATGACCGCCTACATCGCCACCCTCGACATCCGTCGCGGCCAGATCGGTGAAAACGATCCGGTTACCGTCAGCGAGAACGCCTGGCGTACCGGCGGTTCGCGCATGTTCATCAAGGTGGGCAGCCAGGTGACCGTCAGCGACCTGCTGCACGGCATCATCATTCAGTCCGGCAACGATGCCTCGGTCGCCCTGGCCGAGCACATCGCCGGCAGCGAAGACGCCTTCGCCGACATGATGAACAAGACGGCTGCCGACCTGGGCATGAGCAACAGCCACTTCATGAACCCGACCGGTCTGCCACACCCGGACCACTACTCGTCGGCACATGACATGGCGACCCTGGCCCGCGCGATCATCAATGTCGACCCGGCCCACTACGCCATCTATTCGCAGAAGGAATTCTTCTGGAACAACATCAAGCAGCCGAACCGCAACCTGCTGCTGTGGCGTGACAAGACGGTCGATGGCCTGAAGACCGGCCACACCGACGAAGCCGGCTACTGCATGGTGGCTTCGGCCGTTCGCGACGGTCAGCGCCTGATCGCCGTGGTGTTCGGCACCAACAGCGAGCAGTCGCGTGCGGCAGAGACCCAGAAGCTGCTGACCTACGGCTTCCGCTTCTTCGAAACCCAGACCTTCTATCAGAAGGGCACCGAGCTGACCAAAGCACCGGTCTGGAAAGGCGCCACTGGCGAAGTCAAAGCTGGCCTGGCCGAAGACCTGACCATGACCATGCCTAAAGGCCAATTGAAACGCCTTCAGGCTTCGATGACCATGAACCCGCAACTCACTGCACCGATTGCCAAAGGTGACGTGATCGGCAAAGTGGAAGTCAAACTGGACGAGAAAGTGGTTCACAGCGCCGACCTGATCGCCCTTGACGGCGTCGAGGAAGGTGGTTTCTTCCGCCGTATGTGGGATAGCATCCGTCTATTCTTCTACGGGTTGTTCAACTGATACGTGACCTGCATGCCCCCGCGAATCCTGCGGGGGCGTTGTTGTTGCCACGGCTTACGAGGCCGTTTCCGCCATGAGCGAACCAGACGTCAAGTCGCACAAGATCGAATTCCCTTGCGACGATTACCCGATCAAGGTCATCGGCGATACCGTGGTCGGTTTCCGTGACACGGTGATCGAGATCCTCAGCAAGCACGCCAAGGTCGACCTTTCCACGCTGGCCGAGCGCCAGAGCAAGGAAGGCAAGTACACCACCGTGCAATTGCACATCGTTGCCGAAAGCGAGAACCAGCTGCACGATATCAACAGCGCCCTGCGCGCTACCGGCATCGTGAAAATGGTGCTCTGATGTCCGCTTGCCTCGGTTTCCGCGAGCTTGGCCTGCAGCCCTATGAACCGGTGCTGGAGGCCATGCGGCGCTTCACCGAGCAGCGCAGCCCGGACAGCCAGGATGAAATCTGGCTGGTCGAGCACCCCGCAGTCTTTACCCAGGGCCAGGCCGGCAAGGCCGAGCACCTGCTGGTGCCGGGTGACATCCCGGTGGTGCAGACCGATCGCGGCGGCCAGGTGACCTACCATGGCCCCGGGCAACTGGTGGCCTATCTGCTGCTGGACGTGCGTCGGCTGGGGTTTGGCGTGCGTGAGCTGGTCAGCCGTATCGAGCAGACCCTCATCGACCTGCTCGCCAGTTATGATATCCAGGCTGCGGCCAAGCCCGATGCCCCGGGCGTCTATGTCGATGGAGCGAAAATCGCCTCCCTCGGCCTGCGAATCCGCAATGGCCGTTCGTTCCACGGCCTTGCCCTGAACGTGGACATGGACCTTGCGCCATTCCGCCGAATCAACCCCTGCGGCTATGCGGGGCTGGCGATGACCCAGCTGCGCGACCTGGCAGGTCCGATCGAACTCGACGAGGTCAGGACAAGGCTGCGCGGACAGCTGGTCAAGCACCTCGACTACGCTGAGCAGACGACCCTCACGGGCGGAATCGACTGAATATGACAACTGTGCAAGAAGCCGTGCCGAACCTGATACCTACCCAGGATGCCACCGCGCGCCCAGCGCCGAAGAAGGTGGAAGCCGGGGTCAAGTTGCGTGGAGCCGAAAAGGTGGCGCGCATCCCGGTGAAGATCATCCCCACCGACGAGCTGCCGAAAAAGCCCGACTGGATCCGCGTGCGCATCCCGGTCTCGCCCGAGGTGGACCGCATCAAGCAACTGCTGCGCAAGCACAAGCTGCATAGCGTGTGCGAAGAGGCATCCTGCCCGAACCTGGGCGAGTGCTTCTCCGGCGGTACCGCGACCTTCATGATCATGGGCGACATCTGCACCCGCCGCTGCCCGTTCTGCGACGTCGGCCATGGCCGGCCAAAGCCGCTGGACCTGGATGAGCCGAAGAACCTGGCCATCGCCATCGCCGACCTGCGCCTGAAGTATGTGGTGATCACTTCGGTGGACCGCGACGACCTGCGCGACGGCGGGGCCCAGCACTTCGCTGACTGCATTCGCGAAATCCGCGCGCTGTCGCCGGGCGTGCAGCTGGAAACCCTGGTACCGGACTACCGTGGCCGCATGGATGTTGCCCTGGAAATCACCGCGCAAGAGCCGCCGGATGTGTTCAACCACAACCTCGAGACCGTACCGCGGCTGTACAAGGCCGCGCGTCCGGGGTCGGACTACGACTGGTCGCTGGACCTGTTGCAGAAGTTCAAGCAGCTGGTGCCGCACGTTCCGACCAAGTCGGGCCTGATGCTGGGCCTGGGCGAGACCGATGACGAAGTGATCGAGGTAATGCAGCGCATGCGCGAACATGACATCGACATGCTCACCCTCGGCCAGTACCTGCAGCCATCGCGCAGCCACCTGCCAGTGCAGCGTTTCGTCCACCCGGACACCTTCGCCTGGTTCGCCGAGGAAGGGTACAAGATGGGCTTCAAGAACGTCGCTTCCGGGCCGCTGGTGCGTTCGTCGTACCACGCTGACCAACAAGCCCACGAAGCCAAGATCAAGCTCTGATCAACGGCTGGGCCACACATGCCGATGCGCGCCGAAAGGCGCCATCGGCATTTTTGTTGATGGGGTTTCCTGGTGGCAGAGGTCGGTCCGCACCAGCAGAATCAGGGCCCCTGGACCTGCAAGGAGTTGCATGTGAATTGCCTTGAGCGTACCGAACCTCGCTTACCGAAGGCGTTGCCGCGCGACGCCTGCTTTGCCATCGTCGCGCCCGCCGGCCCGGCCCGGCTGGATACCCAGAAGGCCGCCCGCTGGTTTGCCGATCGTGGCTACCGCTGCCGGATCTATCCGGGTGCGCTCCAGGCGCAGGGCTACCTGGCGGGCGCGGATCAGCAGCGCTTGCAAGACCTGCATGACGCTTTCGCCGACCCGGCGATCGACGCCATCCTGTGCATGCGTGGCGGTTATGGCAGCATGCGCCTGCTCGACCAGCTCGATTTCGAGCTGATCCGGCGCAACCCCAAGCCGCTTATCGGCTACAGCGACATTACCGCATTGCACACGGCCATCTACCGCAGCACCGGGCTGCTCACCTTCCATGGCGCAATGCTCAATGCCGACCTGCTGGGGGCCAAGCTGCAGCCGACCGAGGCTTCGCTGCTGGCGCAACTGGGCGGGCAGCTGCGCAGCGGCGCGCCGATCGCACACCCGGCGGACTTCGCTTTGACCAGCGTGCTGCCGGGCGTGGCCAGCGGGCCGCTGCTAGGTGGCAACCTGTCGATGCTGGGGGCGACCTTGGGGACGGTTGCCGAGCTGGAGACACAGGGCTGTATCTTGTTCATCGAGGACGTCAACGAACCGTTGTACCGGGTAGACCGTCTGCTGACCCAACTGCGCCTGGCGGGCAAGCTGGAAGGGATCAAGGGCGTGCTGGCGGGGGATTTTGCCGGCATTACCACGGCGGCGCTGACGCCGTTGCTGCTGGATATCTTCGGGCCGTTGGGTGTGCCGGTGCTGGCCGGGTGGCGCAGTGGCCACTGTGATCCGAATGTGTGCTTGCCGCTGGGGGCCAGGGTGCGGCTGGATAGTGTCGAGCAAACGTTGGTACTGGAGCAGGATCTGTTCAGGGCTTGAGATTGTCGGGGCCGCACGGCGGCCCCAGGATCCTCACTGCTGACGCAGGCTCTCAAGCAGCTTGTGGGTCGGGTAGCCATCCGCCGGCCACCCCAGCCCCTGCTGGGCATTACGGATCGCCTTGCGGGTATTGGCGCCAATGATACCGTCAGGGTTCCCCGCCTCATGCCCATTGCTGTTCAGCAGGGTCTGCAACTCCATGCGCTCGCTGCGGCTCAGTGGCAAGTCTTCCTTCGGCCAGCTGCCGGCGATGAAACCCCAGCCCGTGAAGCGATCACCCAGCAGGCTTACCGCCAGCGCGTAGGACGACGAGTTGTTGTACTTGAGGATGGCGCGGAAGTTGTCCAGCACCAGGAATGCCGGCCCACGCGCGCCCGCTGGCAGCAGCAGGGCGGCAGACAGCTGGTTGCTGCCCACCGGCAGCTGGGTGCCCGCAGGCAGTTTCACGCCCAGCGCCAGCCAGTCGCTCACCGGCTTGCGTAGCGAGCCATCGGCTTGCCAGTAATCGAAGCCTGGCGGTACCTGCACTTCGAAGCCCCAAGGCTGGCCACGCTTCCAGCCAGAGCTCTGCAGGTAGTGCGCGGTCGATGCCAGGGCGTCCGGGGTGCTGTTCCAGATGTCACGGCGGCCGTCGCCGTCGAAGTCCACGGCATGGGTGTTATAGGTGGTCGGGATGAACTGGGTCTGGCCCATGGCCCCGGCCCACGAGCCACGCATGGCCTCAGGCTGGATGTCACCATGCTGGATGATCTGCAGTGCAGCGATCAGCTGGTCCTGGGCAAATTGCGGGCGACGCCCTTCATAGGCCAGGGTAGCCAGCGAGCGGATGACCGACTTGTTGCCCTGGAACTGGCCGAAGTTGCTTTCCATGCCCCACACGGCAACCAGTACCTGGCGGTCGACGCCATAGCGCTGTTCGATGAGCGCAAGCAGGTCTGCATGCTGTTCCAGCAGCTTCTTGCCGTTGCGTACGCGCAGCGGTGACAGGGCGCCTTCGAGATATTCCCACACCGGGCGGGTGAACTCCGGCTGACTGCGGTCGGCCTTGATCACGTCCATGTCGGGGGTAATGCCAAGGAATGCGCGGTCGAAGGTATCCGGCGCGATACCGGCTTGCAGGGCTTGCTGGCGGAAGCCGGCTTGCCATTGGGCGAAGGTTTGCAGAGGCTGGATTTCAGTGCTGACGTCGGGCGTGGTGCCAGGCAGGGTTACCACCGGGGCGGGCTGGGCGGGGGCCAGCGGCAGGGCATCGGCGGCGGTGGGCTTTTCTGCGCAGGCCACGAGCAGGATGAAACTGGAGGCCGCAAGCAGCTGACGGGTTTTCCAGCGGGGGAGAAGACTGAGAAGCATGCACAGATCCAGAATTGCAGGTCAGGTGAAGACCATATCATGCCTGCGCTTGCGATGCTTTCATGCGGCCAAAAAGTAGGAAGCCTCCCAATCTCTCGATTGGAAGGCTTCGCGGCGGTAGCTGCCTTTGCCCTTGTCCGGTCGTTCCTGGCGGCAGCGGAACAGGGGTTGGGCGACGATGGACTTGGCCTTGTTGGGGCCGTGCTTTTTCGGCTTTTTGCTCATGGCGGGGTTCCCCGGTTGGGTGGGTTTCGCCGCGCACTGTAGGGCCCTGGGTAATCAGGGGCCAATTGATTGTGTATATGGTCGAGAGGCTGGGGCTGCTTTGCAGCCCTGTGGGAGCGGGCGTGTCCGCGAACACCGGCGAAGCCGGTGGCATCCACCGCGTCGCCTGATTCGCGGGCACGCCCGCTCCCACAGCGGCCTCAGTTACTCCGGGGGAAGTGCCAGCCGCTGTCCAGCCATCAACAGCGCCAGCCGCGCCAGGCCGGTCCACGGCGAGCCCTCGGCCTGCCCCTTGATCTGCGCATCGATACGCTGGGCATCCTGCAGCAACTGCGCCCAACGCTGGGCCGACAGGCGCTGCAGGGCTTTGCTGACCAGCGGCCGGCGTTTGTCCCAGATCGGCGGGCGCGCCTGGCTGAAGGCCTTGTCCAGCGGCACGCCCTGGCTGAACTGCTGGGCCAGGCCGGCCAGTTGGCGGAGTTCACGGGCCAACGCCCAGAGAATCACTGGGGGCTCCACGCCTTCACCGCGCAAGCCTTCGAGCATGCGCAGGGCATGCGCAGCTTCGCCATTGAGAATGGCATCGACCAGGCCGAAGACATCGAAGCGGGCGCTGTCGGCGACAGCGGCTTGCACGGTCTCCACGGTAATCTGGTTGCCCTCGGCCAGCAGCTTGAGCTTTTCGATTTCCTGCGCGGCCGCCAGCAGGTTGCCTTCGACGCGCGCAGCTATCAGGTCGACGGCGTCACGCTGTGCCGACAGGCCGGCCTGTTGCAGGCGCTGGTTGATCCACTGTGGCAGCTGCTGCACATCCACCGGCCAGATCTGGATGAACTGACAATGCGGGCCTTCTATCAACGCCTTGCCCCACTTGGTCTTCTGCGCGCTGCCGTCGAGCTTGGGCAGGCTGACCAGCAGCAGGGTGTCCTCGGCGGGGTTGGCGCAATATTCCATCAGCGCGGCGGCACCCTTGTCACCGGGCTTGCCGGAGGGTAGCCGCAGTTCCAGCAGGCGCCGCTGGGCGAACAGCGACAGGCTGGCACCGGCCTGAAGCAAGGTGCCCCAGTCGAAGTTGGCGTCGGCACTGAACACCTGGCGTTCGTCGAAGCCCTGCTGGCGGGCAGCGTTACGGATGGCGTCGGCGGCTTCCTGACACAGCAGCGGGTCGTCGCCACTGACCACGTAGACCGGTGCCAGTGCGCCTTGCAGGTGCTTGTTGAGTTGGGCGGGGGCGAGCTTCATGGCGAGCAGGCGGGGTACCCGAAGGTACCCCGTTCGGGCTTAGTTGCCCGGCACTTCCAGTGGCGACTGCTGAGGCGTTTCGGCCTGCTGGCGGCGGGCAGCCTCCAGCGCGGCGGCTTCGGCCTTGGCACGCTCATCGGCTTGACGCTGCAGTTCGTCCAGCTGCGACGGAGTCAGCAGCTGCAGGCGAGCCATCATCGCATTGACCAGATCGCGGCGCATTTCTTCACGGGCGCGGTTGGCTTCCTGCTCCGAACCGGTGATGTTCGAGCCGTCACGCAGGTAGATCTTGCGCACTTCCAGCTTGTCGCTCGTCAGCTCCAGGTTGTTCAGGCCCTGGATGCTGTAGTTCAGCACGGTGGTCAGCTCGTACTCGGCGGTACGGTTGCCGCTGTTGTAGGTTGCCGAGCGCTCGCGCTCCTGCTCGTTGGTCAGCACCAGGCGGTACGGTGCGCCGGCGTGCACGTTGACGCCGTTGCGTTCCAGCGTTTCACGCAGCTGCACCACGGTCGGGCCGTAGGCGTTGCGTGCGCTGACGTCCATCTCCTTCACGCTCAGCTCGGTGGAGCCGGTGCCGCGCAGCTGGAAACCGCAGGCGCTGAGCATGACCGCCAGGCCAATTACCAGCAAATTGCGTTTGATCATGTTGTTGCTCCCTTGTGGGCCTGTTCCGCCCGCCCGCAGTGGCTGCGGGCGGGCGTTGCCATCAGTTGGCTACGATGTTGACCAGCTTGCCCGGTACCACGATGACCTTGCGGATGGTCAGGCCATCGATGAAGCGCAGGACGTTCTCGTTGCTGCGCGCAGCCGCTTCGATCTCTTCACGGCTGGCGGCGGCCGGCATTTCCACCTGGCCACGCAGCTTGCCGTTGACCTGCACCACCAGGGTGACGGTGTCCTGTACCAGGGCCGCTTCGTCGACGGCTGGCCAGCTGGCGTCGATGACCGCCTGCTGGTGACCCAGCTGTTGCCACAGCTCGTGGGAGATGTGCGGGGTGATCGGGGCCAGCAGCAGGGTGACGGCTTCGAGGCCTTCGTGCAGCAGGGCGCGGTCCTGTTCAGTGGCCTGCGGGGCCTTTTCCAGTACGTTCATCACCGTCATTACCTGGGCGATGGCGGTGTTGAACTTGTGGTACTGGCCGACATCGGTGCTGGCCTGCTTGATGGCGGCGTGGATGGCGCGGCGGATGACCTTCTGCGCGTCGTCCAGGGCGGCGACGTCCAGCTTGCCCGGCAGGCCCTGGGCGACGTGGGCCTGGGCCAGGCGCCAGACGCGACGCAGGAAGCGGCTGGCACCTTCGACGCCGGAATCGGACCACTCCAGGCTCATGTCGGGTGGCGAGGCGAACATCATGAACAGACGGCAGGTGTCGGCGCCGTACTGGTCGATCATCGATTGCGGGTCGACGCCGTTGTTTTTCGACTTCGACATCTTCTCGGTGCCGCCGATTTCCACCGGCAGGCCGTCGGTTTTCAGGCGCGCGCCAATGATCTTGGCCTTGGCATCGCGCTCGACCTCGACATCGGCCGGGTTGAACCAGTCCTTGCCGCCGTTGCTGGCCACACGGTAGTAGGTTTCGGCGACCACCATGCCCTGGGTCAGCAGGTTCTTGAACGGCTCGTTCGAGGTAACCAGGCCTTCGTCACGCATCAGCTTGTGGAAGAAGCGCGCGTACAGCAAGTGCAGGATCGCGTGTTCGATACCACCAATGTACTGGTCGACCGGCAGCCAGTGGTTGGCCGCTTTCGGGTCGACCATGCCACCTTCGTAGTTCGGCGAGGCGTAGCGGGCGAAGTACCAGGACGATTCGACGAAGGTGTCCATGGTGTCGGTTTCGCGCTTGGCTGCGGCGCCACATTTCGGGCAGCTGCATTCGTAGAATTCCGGCATGCGCGCCAGTGGCGAACCGGCACCGTCCGGCACCACGTTCTCCGGCAAGGTGACCGGCAATTGGTCTTCCGGCACTGGCACGTCGCCGCAGGACGGGCAGTGGATGATCGGGATCGGGCAGCCCCAGTAGCGCTGGCGGCTGATGCCCCAGTCGCGCAGGCGGAACTGGGTACGCGACTTGCCCAGTTCCTTGCGGATCAGGGCCGCTTCGATGGCGTCGAAGGCGCCGGCGAAGTCCAGGCCATCGAACTCGCCGGAGTTGATCAGCTGGCCGTGCTCGCCATAGGCGGCCAGCCATTCGCTGCCGACTTCGTCGCCGGCGCTGGTGCGCACCACCGCCTTGACCGGCAGGTTGTACTTGCGGGCGAACTCGAAGTCACGCTCGTCATGCGCCGGCACGGCCATTACAGCGCCGTCTCCGTAGTGCATCAGCACGTAGTTGGCGACCCACACCGGCAGCTTCTCGCCGGTCAGCGGGTGTTCGACCAGCAGGGAAGTGGCCATGCCCTTCTTCTCCTGGGTGGCCATGTCGGCTTCGGCAACGCTGCCGCTCTTGCATTCGTCGATGAACGCCTGCAGCGCCGGGTTGCCCTGGGCGGCCTGGGTGGCCAGCGGGTGCTCGGCGGCGACCGCGACGTAGGTGGCGCCCATCAGCGTGTCGGGGCGGGTGGTGAAGACCTTGAGGGTGCCTGCGTGGCCAATGCTGGCCTGGTCGTAGGGGAACTGCACTTCCATGCCGCGCGACTTGCCGATCCAGTTGCGCTGCATGGTCTTGACCTGTTCAGGCCAGCCCGGCAGCTCGTCGAGGCTTTCCAGCAGCTCGTCGGCGTAGTCGGTGATGCGGAAGTAGTACATCGGGATCTCGCGCTTCTCGATCAGCGCGCCCGAACGCCAGCCACGGCCGTCGATGACCTGCTCGTTGGCCAGTACGGTCTGGTCCGCCGGGTCCCAGTTCACGGTGCCGTTCTTGCGGTAGATGATGCCTTTCTCGAACAGGCGGGTGAACAGCCACTGCTCCCAACGGTAGTAGTCAGGCTTGCAGGTGGTGACTTCACGTGCCCAGTCGATGGCCAGGCCCAGGCTCTTGAGCTGGGTCTTCATGTAGTCGATGTTCTCGTACGTCCACTTGGCCGGGGCGACGTTGTTCTTCATCGCCGCGTTTTCCGCGGGCATGCCGAAAGCGTCCCAGCCCATCGGCTGCAGCACGTTCTTGCCCAGCATGCGCTGGTAGCGGGCAATCACGTCACCGATGGTGTAGTTGCGCACGTGGCCCATGTGTAGCTTGCCGCTCGGGTACGGGAACATCGACAGGCAGTAGTAGGTGTCCTTGCCTGGCTGTTCGGTAACAGCGAACGATTGTTGCTCGTCCCAGAACTTCTGGGCGGCGGCTTCGATATCACGGGGCGTGTATTGTTCGTGCATGGCTACTTTTTGCTGAGAGGAAAGAGACCTTGTTCCAGGCAGCGGAACCTCGCTGCGTCCGGCACTCCGGCTTCATTTAGAGTGAACGCCGTAGCATACAGCAGCGCCGCGCATCGTGGGAAACCTTCATTGCTTATGCCCGCTGGTCGCGGCACGCGGCTGCTTTTCGCAACAACGCTAAGCTCAGGTGTGGGGGGAGATATTCTTATCTTCAATGAGGTGAACGGATGGGAGAGACGCAGCTACCCGCAATCAAACCGGAGCTATACGAACGCTTGATCGACCGGCTTGGCCTGGCACTGGAAGTGGCCAGGACCTCGGTGCGATTGCGCGACGAAATGCCAGCCGAACTGGAGTTGCGTGGCCTGAGCCATGCGGAGTTCGAACTGATCAAGGCCTACCTGGATTCCCTCCCGGAGCGCCACAATGCCTGTGTCGGCAGTTACCCACAAGCGGAGCCGACATCGGCCAAGATCATCTGGCTCAAGGACAAGAAACGCCCCGCCAGTTCGGCGAGATCCAGGACGCTGCCGCATCGCTAGCCGTTCAGGGACGCCAGGCGCAGGCTACAGGGCGCCGGTTCATTCAACCTTGCACATATCATGATCGGCGCCGGCGGCAACCTTGTTGACCGGCGTCGATCCTTCTAGGCTGCACGCCTGACCAGGAGGTGTGGCCGATGGCTGTCCGATTCTTCATCAAACAATGGTTGATGCCACCGGGCATCCTGTTCCTGCTGCTGTTGGCGGCGTGGTGGCTGCGCGCGCGACGGCCGCGGCTGGCTGCGCTGTGCTTTGTCGTGGGCCTGGCCGGCCTGTGGTTGATGAGCTTGCCGCTGGTGATGCAGCAAACGGCACGGGTGCTGGAGACGGAGCCGCCGCTGGCAGTGAATGACTGGGCGGGCCTGGCAAGCCGGGCAGATGCCATCGTGGTGCTGGGGGCCGGGCGTGAACGCGGTGACCCGGCCTGGGGCGGTAGCGACCAGCCCACGGCCATCGCCCTGGAGCGCATGCGCTTTGCCGCACGGCTGGCCAAGGCCTCGGGCCTGCCGGTGCTGACCAGTGGTGGCTTGCACTATGGCTCGCCACCGAGCGAGGCGCGGTTGATGGCTGAATGCCTGCGGGAAGATTTCGGCGTCGAGGTGAAATGGCGGGAGGAGGGCAGCCGTACGACCTGGGAGAACGCCCGGCTGTCGGCCAGGCTGCTGCAGCCGTTGGGAATCCGCCGGGTGGTCGTGGTGACCCAGGCGTGGCACATGCAGCGCTCGCGCTGGAGTTTCGAGCAGGCGGGGTTCGAAGTGGTGCCGGCGCCGGTCGGGTTCCTCGGGCGTGATCATGCGCGGCCGTTTGCCGGTTTGCTGCCGGAAAGCCGGGCGCTGTGGCAGAGCGGGCAGTTGCTCAACGAGGTGGTGGGGTTGGTGGGATATCGGCTGTTCTACTGAACCTTGTATTGCGTGTACCGGCCTCTTCGCGGGGTAAACCCGCTCCCACAGGATTCTCACAGGCTTCGACAGCGGTGGAGAACCTGTGGGAGCGGGTTTGCCCGCGAAGAGGCCGGTACAGGAGAGCTCAAACAGTCCTGGCAATGCGCCCCGCCAGCAAGGCCCAACCCAGCAGCAACGCGCAGACGATCGCCAGTGGCCACGAGCGCCATTGCAGGTAAGGCGTGAGCTGCTGCATCGGCACCACTTCGCCATACAGCACCGCCTGCTGGAACTGCGGAACCTGCGTGGTAATCCGGCCAAACGGGTCGATCAGCGCGGTCACGCCGTTGTTGGTGGCGCGGATCATCCAGCGCCCGGCCTCCAGTGCACGCATCTGGGCCATCTGCAGGTGTTGCAACGGGCCGATCGAGGTGCCGAACCAGGTGTCGTTGCTGATGGTCAGCAGTAGCTCGCTGCGGGCAGCCAGGCTAGCGGCAAACTCTGGATAGACCACCTCATAGCAGATGTAAGGTGCAATCTGATAGCCCTTTGCCTGCAACAGCGACTGGTCTTCCGGCCCGCGGGCGAAGTCCGACATGGGCAGGTTGAAGAACTCGATCAGGCCTCGCAGCATGTCCTGCAGCGGCACGTATTCGCCAAACGGCACCAGCTTCTGCTTGAGGTAGGTGCCGTCGCCTTCACCGGTGACAGTGATGCCGTTGTAATAGCGGCGTTGGTGGTGCACCACTTCGCGCACCGGCACACCCGTGATCAGCGCTGAATTCCGCCCGGCGGCAAAGCGCCCCATCACGTCGATGTAGCCCTGGGCCTGGTCCTTGAGCACCGGTACGGCGGTTTCCGGCCACACCAGCAGGTCCACCGGCCGGGAGCTGAAGCTCAGGTCACGGTACAGCGCCAGTTGCGCGTCGATGTGCGCCGGGTCCCATTTCAGCTCCTGCTCGACGTTGCCCTGGATGGCCGCGACCTTCAACGGGTCGCCTGCGGGCTTGGTCCAGGCATGGCCCTTGAGCGCCAGGCCCAGCACCCATGGCGCGAGCAGCAGCAGGCAGGCCACCGCCAGGAAGGCGGGACGCACGCGCAGGCGGTGCAGGTTGCACAGCAGGGCGGCACTCAGGGCCAGGGCGAAGGAGATCAGCCAGACGCCGCCCAGCGGGGCCAGGCCGGCCAGCGGCCCGTCCAGCTGGCTGTAGCCGGCATAGAGCCAAGGGAAACCGGTCAGGAACCAGCCGCGGAAGGCCTCTTGCAGCAGCCACAGGGCGGCGAAGCACAGGGCATCGGCCAGCGGCGCTTCGTTGCGCCGCAACCAGCGTGCCCAAAGCCAGGTGGGTAAGGCGAAGAACCAGGCCAGGGCGGCGAAGAACGCCAACAGCAGCAGGATCGCCAGCAACGGCGAGGCGCCGCCGTAGGTGTTCATGCTGACGTAGATCCACCAGGTACCAGCGCCATACAGGCCGAAGCCGAACCACCAGCCACGCCACATGGCCTGGCGCGGGCTGAGCTCGCGCAGGCCAAGGTAGAGCACGGCGATGGACAGCAAGGCCAACGGCCAGATGTCGAATGGCGCCAGGGCCAGGAGGGTCGAAGCGCCGGCCGCCAGGGCCAGCAGGTTACCGGGCCAGCCGGGGCGGGTGATCCAACGCATGTTCGTCCTTAACGGGTGATCGGTGTCAGGCGCAGCAAGTGTATCCGCCGGCTGTCGGCGTTGAGAATACGGAACTTGTAGGGCCCGATCTCGGTGGTCTCGTTGCGCTTGGGCAGGTGGCCGAAGGCGCTCATCACCAGGCCGCCCACCGTGTCGAACTCGTCATCGGAGAATTCGCTGTCGAAGAACTCGTTGAAGTTCTCGATCGGGGTCAGTGCCTTGATCAGGAAGTCGCCGCTTGGCAGCGGCTTGATGTAGCTGTCTTCCTCGACGTCATGCTCGTCCTCGATGTCGCCGACGATCTGTTCCAGCACGTCTTCGATGGTGACCAGGCCGGCCACGCCGCCGTACTCGTCGATGACGATGGCCATGTGGTTGTGGTTGGCGCGGAATTCGCGCAGCAGCACGTTCAGGCGCTTGGACTCGGGCACGAAGGTGGCCGGGCGCAGCAGGTCCTTGATATTGAAGCTGTCGCCGTTCTCCTTGAGGATCAGCGGCAGCAGGTCCTTGGCGAGCAGGATCCCCAGCACGTCGTCATGGCTTTCGCCGATCACCGGGTAGCGCGAATGCGCGGCGTCGATCACTGCCGGCAGGAACTCGCGTGGCGACTGACTGGCCTTGATGCTGATCATCTGCGAGCGCGGCACCATGATGTCGCGCACCTGCAGGTCAGCCACCTGGATGGCGCCTTCGACGATGGTCAGTGCTTCGCTGTCCAGCAATTTGTTCTGATGGGCTTCGCGCAGCAGCTCAAGCAGCTCCTGGCGGTTTTTCGGCTCATGGGCAAAAGCCTGGGTCAGTTTACCCAGCCAGGACTTCTGCCCGTTGCTCGATCGATCTTCGCTCATGGCGGTTCTCGTGATCCTTCGTGTATCAGTGTGTGATTGAGTCGGTTTCATCGTCGGCGTAAGGGTCGGGGTGACCCAGTTCTGCCAGCAATTCCCGTTCCAGGCCTTCCATTTCCTCGGCTTCCTCATCCTCGATATGGTCGTAGCCGAGCAGGTGCAGGCAGCCATGGATAACCAGGTGTGCCCAGTGCGCCTCGAGCGACTTGCCTTGTTCGGCCGCTTCGCGCTCGACCACCGGCACGCAGATCACCAGGTCGCCCAGCAGCGGGATGTCTAGCAGGTCATCAGGTACGTCGGCCGGGAACGACAGCACGTTGGTCGCGTAGTCCTTGTGCCGGTAGGTGTGGTTCAGTTCACGTCCTTCGGCTTCGTCGACCAGGCGAATGGTCATTTCCGAGTCGGCGCTGCGCTGGCGCAGGGCCAGTTCGCACCACCGGCGGAAAGCGCTGTCATCCGGGGCGGCGGCATCCGTGGCCCGTTGAATGTCGAGTTCAAGCATCTTTGCCGGGCGCCTCGGGCTTGGCCTGGCGGGAATCGAAGCGGTCGTAGGCTTCGACAATGCGCTGCACCAGTGGGTGACGAACCACATCCTTGGGCTGGAAGTGGGTGAAGCTGATGCCCGGAACGTCCTTCAGCACTTCGATGACGTGTGCCAGGCCCGACTTGGTGCCACGTGGCAGGTCGACCTGGGTGATGTCACCGGTAATGACCGCCGTGGAGCCGAAGCCGATACGGGTGAGGAACATCTTCATCTGCTCCAGCGTGGTGTTCTGGCTTTCGTCGAGGATGATGAAGCTGTTGTTCAAGGTGCGGCCACGCATGTAGGCCAGCGGGGCGATCTCGATTACCTGGCGTTCGATCAGCTTGGCCACGTGTTCGAAGCCGAGCATTTCGTACAGGGCGTCGTACAGCGGGCGCAGGTACGGGTCGATCTTCTGGGCCAGGTCGCCGGGCAGGAAGCCGAGCTTTTCGCCGGCCTCGACCGCCGGGCGTACCAGCAGGATGCGGCGCACCTGTTCACGTTCCAGCGCGTCGACGGCGCAGGCCACGGCCAGGTAGGTCTTGCCGGTACCGGCCGGGCCGATGCCGAAGTTGATGTCGTTGGCCAGGATTTCCTTGACGTAGCGCTGCTGGTTGACACCGCGCGGGCGGATATTGCCCTTGCGCGTGCGCAGCGACACGCTGACCTCGTTGACTGCCGGGTTGTCGATGTTTTCGACGGCCGACTCCTGCAGGTACAGGTGTACGGTTTCCGGCGACAGCTCGGTGGCCTTGGTTTCGCGGTAGAGGCGGCGCAGCAGCTGCTCGGCGGCGGAGGTGGTCTTGGGTTCGCCGATCAGTTCGAACTGATTGCCGCGGTTGCGGATTTCGATGGCCAGGCGCTGTTCGATCAGGCGCAAGTGCTCGTCGAACTGGCCGCACAGGTTGGCGAAACGGTGGGCCTCGAAGGGTTCGAGGATGAAACGATGGGGTTGTATGGGTGCGTTCAAGGTCGTTTTTAGCCGCTCGACGGCAATGAAGGTGAACTCAAGAATAACCCTTGAATGGCAGTGGCGAAAGCACTGAAACGTCCAACGGTATGTCAGGCCTGTTCCGGCCTCTTCGCGGGTTTACCCGCGAAGAGGCCGGCACTGCTATGATGCGCCCCTTTTCTTACGCATGTGTTATCCCGCCAAACATGAGCAAACGCGAACCCGCCATTTACAAGGTGATCTTCCTCAACCAGGGGCAGGTCTTCGAGATGTATGCCAAGCAGATCTACCAGAGCGACCTGTGGGGCTTCCTGGAAATCGAGGAGTTCGTCTTCGGCGAGCGCTCGCAGCTGGTGGTGGATCCGAGCGAAGAAAAGCTCAAGAGCCAGTTCGACGGGGTAATCCGCAGTTTCGTGCCGCTGCATTCGATCGTGCGCATCGATGAGGTGGAGCGCCTGGGCACTGCCAAGATCAGCGAAGCCAAGGGCGGCAGCAACGTGATGCCGTTCCCTATGCCGATGCCGGAGAAGTAAACCTTCAGGGGAGTGGCGAGAACGGTGTGCGCCCTTCGGCGTTCTGCAGTTCCAGCAAGTATTTGCGGAAGATCTGGCCGAGCACCTGGGTGGCATGCTCCAGCTCGTCGCGGGGCATTTTCTCGGTTACTTCGTCAGCCATGTCCAGCGCATCCTCGGCGCCGTTGACCGCAGCCATCTTCAGCAGGATATAAGCCTGCACGTTGTTGGCCTTGACCCCTTCGCCACGGTAGAACATGGCACCCAGGCGGTACTGGGCTTCGGCATGGCCTTGCAGCGAGGCCTTCTGCAACCAGTCCAGGGCTTTGTCGAGGTTTTTCGGGGTTTGCGAGTAGTAGTAGTCGCCGAGTTCGAATTGCGCCTGGGCGTCCCCCGCCGTCGCCGTCTGTTCGCAGGCCTTCAGGGCGTTTGCCAGGTCTTCAGGCTGCACGTTCAAGGTGCAGCGGCCCGTCGCCGGAATCAGCAACGAGTTACCGCCCTCTGCCAGGGCCAGCAGGGGCTGAAGAAGCAACAGGCAGCCCAGGGTCAGGGCGCGGCCGGTGCGGTTCATGGGGATCGACTTACCTCTGCAAGCTGCGGCCAATGTCTCTGGTGGCACATTATGGGATAAGCAGCGCCAACCTTACAAAGTTTTACTCGATTTTCTGCTTGGTTGGGGAAGTCAGCTGATTGGGCAGGGGGATTTATTGCCTGTGCCGGCCTCTGTGGGAGCGGCCTTGTGTCGCCAAAGGGCTGCGAAGCAAGCACAGCAATCTGTGCATGACTGCTGAAGCCCTGGGGCCGCTTTGCGGCCCTTTCGCGACACAAGGCCGCTCCCACAAAAGCACGGTGCAGCGCGTTACTTCAGCGCTGCAAAAGCCTTTTCCGCCGCATCCAGGGTGATCTGCAGCTCCTTGTCACCATGGGCAATGGAGGTGAAGCCCGCCTCGAATGCGCTCGGTGCCAGGTACACGCCACCGTCGAGCATCAGGTGGAAGAAGCGCTTGAAGCGCTCGGCATCGCTAGCCATCACGTCGTCGAAGGTAACGATGTCGTCGGCGCCGCTGAAGTACAGGCCGAACATGCCGCCAGCCTGGGTGGTGACGAACGGCACGCCAGCAGCATCGGCGCGCTGTTGCAGGCCGTCGAGCATGCGGCTGGTGTAGTCGGTCAGCTCGGCGTGGAAGCCCGGGCGGCTGATCAGCTTCAGGGTGGTCAGGCCGGCGGCCATGGCCAACGGGTTGCCCGACAGGGTGCCGGCCTGGTAGACCGGGCCGAGCGGGGCGATGCAGCCCATGATTTCACGCTTGCCGCCGAAGCAGCCAACCGGCATGCCGCCGCCGACGATCTTGCCGAAGGTCGACAGGTCCGGCTTGATGCCGTAGTGGCCCTGCGCGCCACCCAGGGAAACGCGGAAACCGGTCATCACTTCGTCGAAGATCAGTACCACGCCGTGTTTGTCGCACAGCTCACGCAGGCCTTCGAGGAAGCCGGGTGCCGGCGGGACGCAGTTCATGTTGCCGGCCACTGGCTCGACGATGATGCAGGCCACGGTCTGGCCGACTTCGGCCAGGGTCTTCTCGACGGCGGCGATATCGTTGAATGGCAGGGTCAGGGTGTGCTTGGCGAAGTCCGCCGGTACGCCAGCCGAGCTCGGCACGCCCTGGGTCAGCAGGCCGGAACCGGCTTTTACCAGCAGGCTGTCGGAGTGGCCGTGGTAGCAGCCTTCAAACTTGATGATGGCGTCCCGGCCGGTGTAGCCACGGGCCAGGCGGATGGCGCTCATGGTGGCTTCGGTGCCGGAGCTGACCATGCGCACCATTTCCATCGACGGCACCAGCGAGCAGACCAGGTCGGCCATTTCGGTTTCCATGGCGGTCGGTGCGCCGTAGGACAGGCCGTGCTCCAGCTGCTTGCGTACCGAGTCCAGTACCTGTGGGTGACCGTGGCCGAGGATCATCGGGCCCCACGAGCCGACGTAGTCGACGTAGCGCTTGTCGTCCTCGTCAACGACGTAGGCGCCTTCGGCATGCTTGAAGAACAGCGGCGTGCCGCCAACGCTCCGGAAAGCGCGGACCGGCGAGTTGACGCCACCGGGGATGTGCTTCTGGGCTTGGGCGAACAGGGCTTCGGAACGGGACATGGGGAAGGTTCTCTCGAATCAGGATGCGAACAAGGCGTTGAAGGCGCGGGCGCGGCGGGTGACTTCCTGCGCGCTGTCGGCACCGAACAGGCCGTGGATCACCGCCAGCAGGTCGGCACCATGGGCAACCAGCGGGGCAGCGTTGTCGAGGGTAATGCCACCGATCACCGCGATCGGCAGTTTCACCTGGGCGCGGGCCTGCGCCAGCAGTTCGATGTTGGCAGCGGGGGCGCCCGGTTTGGTGACGGAATTGAAGAAGCGGCCGAAGGCCACGTAGCTGGCACCTTCGCGGGCAGCCTGGATGGCCAGGTCCAGGTTGGCGTGGCAGGTGGAACCGATGATCGCCTGGCGGCCGAGCAAGGCGCGAGCCGGGGTCAGCGGGCCGTCGGTCTGGCCCAGGTGCACGCCGACGCCCAGGCGCGCGGCCAGTTCGGCGTCGTCGTTGATGATCAGCTGGGTGCCGTAGCGCTCGCAGAGCTTCATCAGCCCTTCGGCTTCGCGCAGGCGCCGGGCCGCGTCGTCGCTCTTGTCGCGGTACTGCAGCAGGCATACGCCGCCTTCGAGTGCCGCTTCGACATGCGAGAGGAAACGGCCGGCGAGCAGCTGGCTATCGGTGATGGCGTACAGACCGCGTAGCTTCATTGAAGGCCTCGTATCAGGAGCAGAAATCCAGCGGCAGGCGACGTGGCACGAACTGGCCTTTGCCCAGCTGCTCGGCGTCACGCAAGGTGCGCCAGGTGTAGTCCAGGGCGCTGCGCACGGCGCTGTCCAGTTGTTCGCCTAGGGCCAGGCGCCCGGCCAGGGCGCTGGCCAGGGTGCAGCCCGAGCCATGGTAGCTGCCCGGCAGGCGCTGGCAGGTCCAGGTGTGGCGCTGGCCGTCGCGGCTGTAAAGACGGTTGTGAATTTCGTCCTCGTCGCCGTGACCACCGGTAATCAGCAGGTGTCTACAGAACGGCAACAGTTTTTCAGCACACTCATCGGCGCTGCCCTCGGGCAGCTCGGCGAGGATGCGCGCTTCGGGCAGGTTCGGCGTGGCGATGGTCGCCAGCGGCAGCAGGCGTTCACGCAGGGCGTAGCCCACTTCGTCCTTGCCCAGGCGGCCACCACCACCGGCCCGCAGCACCGGGTCGCAGACCAGCGGCAGGTGCGGGTGCGCGGCCAGCAGTTCGGCGACGGTGTCGACCATCTCGATCGAGCCGAGCATGCCCAGCTTGACGGCGGCTACCGTGGAGTCGGCCAGCACGGCGTTGGCCTGGGCCAGCACCCACTCGCGGTCGAGCACGCGGAAGTCGGAAACGTTGACGGTATCCTGCACGGTCAGGGCAGTCACCGCGGGCGCGGCATGACAGCCTTGGGCGAGCAGGGCTTCGATATCTGCCTGCAGGCCGGCGCCGCCACTGGGGTCGTGGCCGGAGAGACAGAGGACAACGGGGCGGGAGCTGTAGATATTCATGGTCGGCGAGCTTACCACCAATCCTGTTTGGGCGGATCGTCCTACAAAGGGGTTTTGCTGATCATGCAGTCAGCTTGTTGTCGGTTTTCTTTCTGAAAGCATTGATCTAGAGCCTTTTCTTTGTGGTGGAGTATGGTCGATTGCCAGGTTGCGAAGCTATGCTAGAGTGCTCGGATAACTCGATAAACGGGTTCTGCCGGATCAGGTCGTCTCAAACGGATGGGAGGCAATCGCGACTCGACCGGACAGGCCATGCTGGGGCTGTATGCGCTATTTGCTGATTGTGCTTCTGGGCATGCTGCCCGTGTTGGCCGGAGCGGTCGATTTCGACGACGCGACCCGGCAACTTCCGCTGGGCAAGGCCATGCAGGTCTATGAAGACGTCGATGGCCATGCCAGCATCGCCCAGGTCAGTGCCCCTGGGTTCGCCAGGCGCTTCCGCCCCCATTCCGAAGACGTGCTGAACGCCGGGTATTCGACATCGGTATTCTGGCTGAAGGTCGAACTACGCCCCATCGCGCCACCCGGCGCAGCCGCGCGGCAATGGTTGCTGGAACTGGCCTATCCGCCCTTGGACCACCTCGAGCTGTACCTGCCTGACAGCAGCGGCAACTATCGCCTGGCCCGGCGCACGGGCGATGCCTTGCCCTACGCCAGCCGGCAGATCCGGCAGAACAACTACCTGTTCGAGTTGCAGTTGCCGCCGGGCCAGGTAACCACCGCCTACCTGCGCCTGCACAGCCAGGGTTCGCTGCAGGCACCGCTGACGTTGTGGTCCACCGAGGCCTATCTGGAGGAGCAGCCGACGCGCCTGTATGTGCTGGGGATGATCTATGGCGTGTTGCTGGTAATGCTGGTGTACAACCTGTTCATCTACCTCAGCGTGCGCGACGTCAGCTACCTCTACTACATCCTTTACATCGCCTCGTTCGGCTTTTACCAGGTGTCGGTGAATGGCGCCGGTGTGGCTTACCTGTGGCCGGACAGCCCCTGGTGGGCGAATGCCTCGACCCCGCTGTTCATCGGTGCTGCTGGCCTGTTCGGCTGCCAGTTCGCCCGGCACTTCCTGCGACTGGGCAGTATCAGCCGTGGCTTCGACCGGCTGCTGCAAGCCTTGATGCTGGGCGGTGCGCTGGTCATGGTGCTGGCAGTCACCATGCCCTATGGCTTCGCCTTGCGCATGGCCACGGCGTTGGCCCTGTTGTTCACCGTGAGCATCTTCAGCGCCGGGCTGTACGCCTGGTGGCATGGCTTGCGCGTGGCGCGCTGGTTCATCATCGCCTGGACGGCCTTCCTGCTCGGTGGCCTGGTCAACACCCTGATGGTGCTGGGTTACCTGCCGAATGTGTTCATCACCATGTACGCCAGCCAGCTGGGTTCGGCGCTGGAGGTGGCCTTGCTGTCGCTGGCCCTGGCCGACCGCATCAACAACCTGCGCGAGCAGCAGGCACAGACCTTGCGTGACGCCGGGCGGACGCTTGAACAGTTGAACTTGCAACTGGCCAGGAGCAACCGCCTGAAAGACGAATTCCTGGCCAGCGTGACGCATGAGCTGCGCACGCCGATGAACGGCGTGATCGGTTCGCTGGAGCTGATGCACACCTTGCCGATGGAGGCCGAAATGGCCCAGTACCACCGTACTGCGGTTGGTTCGGCGCAGGGCATGATGGACATGGTTGATGCGATTCTCACCCTGTCTGAACTGCAGGCCGGCCGCCTGCGCGCGCAGCCGGCGCCGTTCAGCCTGCGCAACCTGCTGCACGGCCTGCGCGCCGGTTATGCCGGGCAGGCGCTGGGCAAAGGCCTGTACCTGAGCCTGGATATCCCGGCCGACCTGCCGGATGGCTTGCTGGGCGATGGGCAGAAACTGGCCCGCTGCCTGGCTTGCCTGGTGGACAACGGCCTGAAGTTCACCCACCAGGGCGGGGTGTTGATCCAGGTGCGCAGCCGCCGGCTAGGGCCGGACGAGCTGGCGCTGACCTTCATCGTCAGCGATAGCGGCATTGGCTTTGACGACCTCGACCAGTCGACCCTGTATCAGCGCTTCTTCCAGGTCGATGGTTCGATGACCCGGCGTTATGGCGGGCTGGGGATTGGCTTGTCGATCTGCCGGCAGATGGGCGAGTTGCTCGGGGCACGGTTGGCGCATGAGTCGACGCGGGGGTTGGGCAGCCGGTTCGAGTTGAGTTTGAACATGGCTGTGGCGCAGGTGCAGATGGCATCGAATGTTCTGCAGACGCGACGGTCGCTTTAGAGATTTTCGCAGGCTTTGTCGGGGCTGCTTTGCAGCCCTTCGCGGACACGCCCGCTCCCACAGGTTTGGCGTTGAATTCAGGCAATGCGCGATCGCTGTGGGAGCGGGCGTGCCCGCGAAGAGCCGAAAGCGGCCCTCAGGACATGCCCTGACCGCACCTGCACTCCTACAACAACGCCAGACTCTTCCTACGCTTCAGCACTGGCAACCCCATCCCCTGCGAAATACCCTACAACCCCTGTCGACACACGTCTGATTGTTCCTGCAAATCCCGCGCTCTAGGCTTTTCCAGTCGCTGACGGTTCAGCGATCGGGTGTGGAAACCTGGCAAGACATATGATGTTTGTTGACATGACAGCTGTACGCGGGAGGCTTTCGGGCCTACCGGGTTTCATCATATGCCTGGTTTTCCACCCCGTGTGCAGCTGTCACCCCAACGTGTGGAAACGGACGGGTGACACATAACCAATATGCGGTTTGATGGATGGCGACCAGCAATTGATGTGGGCTTCGCACTACTTCGCAGCAATGGCCAAGGCGCTGCTGGATGATGCCGAGCTGGGTTTGATGCGCTGACCTTTGTATTGACTGTTTCGGCCGCTTTCGCGGGTGAACCCGCTCCCACAGGATTTGTGCATAGACTGAAAGATGCGCAATGCCTGTGGGAGTGTGGTCCCCGCGGTGAGTCCTGATCGGGCGCTTGCAATGTTCGGTCTATTTGTGGGTTGCACTTCGATTCAGGTTAACTCCAGAAATGCATGCGCTTCAGTTTGATCAGGATGGCGGCTAACAGCGACCAGGCAAATGCTACCAGTAGTAATAAAAATACAATGCGCATCCTCTTCCTCAAGCTGGTTGGAATGCTTGAAGCATCATCTGGATCGAGAAGTCCTCGTTTCAGAAAGTATTCAGGGTTTAACGCGATACCACTCAATGTAGCAACGACTGATACCCGGGAGTAAAAGCTACGTTCCCCCCACCAAAGCACGGCTCTTTTCAAGTGCTCACTTCTTCTTAAGGCGTGTTGGAGTTTCCGGTAATTAGGCAGGTAAGCGAGTTGCGCTGTCATTGCTAGTCCTGCGAAAAAGAGTGCAAAAGGCATGGCCAGAAATCCCCAACCCCAGAGAGACTCAAGAAATTCATTCATGTTCGGTTAATTCATAGAGTTCTTCCCCTATATACTCACCGATGCTCATGCCAGCTACGCTCCCAGCATATGAACTGGCACCGACAATTACAATGGCACATACTGCTCCACTTATGGCCCCAAGGCTGACGCAGGCAAAGCCTGCTATCGCTTTTCCAGCTGCTCCCGAAGCGGCACCTAATGCAAGTCCACCTGAAAAATTGCCCGCCTCAGTAAATCTTATTTGTCTGCAGGATTGAGTATTGCCTGATCTACATGCTTCTTGAGTTTTCAGCCAAGACGACCCAGCACCGATCGCCAGCCCTACATATCCACCTTTTTTCAGGTAGTTAGACAAACGTGTCAACTTGTCCAAGTGCGTTGAATATCCAGGGATGCCCCCTGGTGCTCCGGCCTTGCTCCAGTGATGTACTAGGCTTTTTGACGAAATGCCTAGGTCGCCCCGTAATCTGTCATGGCTTCCGAGGTGCATGTGTTTGTTAAGAAATCCCACCTTCAGCTGCGCGTCCAATTTTCTGAGTAGCTTCCTACGTTCAGCAAAAAACTCCGGACTACGTAGATGACCATGCTTGGAAAACTGATGTTGGTGCAGCTCTTCGATCTTGCGCAACGTCGCGCTAAGTTCATCCAGAACCTGAGCCATCAGGGCCCCGCTCACCCCCATTGCCAAACTGGTACTGCTCAGCAACCCTGCTATTTCAGGCAAGTGACGCATCATGAAGTTAGCCTCTTCCGGGGTGAGATCTGCCAAGTCCTCCCGCGCCTGCTTCGCCGCACTCATCGCATAAATCTCTTCCCGAGTGCACACCGGGCGTCTCAGACCATCACCAATGACAAAGATCTCACCTGCCTTGAATCCACGCTGATACGTCGGGTTCAGCCGCTCCAGAATTGACCGAGGCAGGTTGGCCTGCGGCGCGCCCAATTCTGCCAGTACTTCCTGATACGTCATGCAACGCGGAACGATGTAGAAGCCGGGTTCCATGCTTTGTGGAGTAGGTGAAGGCTGAGCCACTTCTGGCTGATAGGAGTTTCTAATCGGGCGACTCGCCAGGGCCTGCGCGGGTGCCTCGCGAACAGGTTCATGTGCTGGTGCCCTGTGCGACGCCGGCGTTGCTGACCCACCCGCAACCACGCGATTGCTGCCCTGTGGGCACCCGCATTGCACCATCGCCCCGTCCAGAGCCGTGGGAATACCATCCTGCCGCCAGCGGGCTTCGCCCTCGACGATGGTGCCCGCTTGTCCACATAGCGGACAAGGTGTGGTCGGGTCGCCTTGCAGCAGCCAGTTGCGGCCATGCACGCGGCCCCTGGCCTGGCTGGCAATGCAGATGGCGCCTGTGGTGGTTTGGTCGCCGTCCAGGCCTTGGTATCGGCCGAAGATGTTCATGCGCATGCTCATGGCTCGCCCTTTTTTCAAAAATGAAAGCCAGGAATCTAGCAGCCTCTAGACGGGTATTTTCAGGCCGGGAGGGTTTAAGAAGGGTCCTACAATGGATAGGGATTTGGACTACAACGCTTTTTGTTGGCAGTGCCGGGAAGTGAAGCGGGGATCGGGTTAGGGCTGGCAGGTGCTCGCCGTGACAGGTGCAGCGTTTGGGAGATCGAGCGCCCCGCGCGGGCTGCGCTCAATCTCACAGGCGCTGCAACTGTCGTGGCGAACACCTGTCAGCTCCGCTGCATCCCCAAGACATGCCTCCCACCACATGTTTAGTCATTAATGTCACTTTGACTGGCTCGTACAGAGTGCTTCACTGGGTCTCTCAAGCCTATCCGGATCCAGGAGCCCCCGATGAACCTGCACCAGTACGCTGAAACCCACGAAGTCACCAACCAGCCACCGCCGCTTGACGGTGCCAACCTGTACCGCCTCGACCTGCCGTTGCAGGAATGGTCGCGGCGTTTCGGTGCAGGCTGGGCCGAGTCGCGGATCGATGCCTACGGTGCCCTGGCCGGCGGCCCACTGATGCAGGCCGGCTTCCTGGCCAATGCGCACAAACCGGAGTTCAGCAGCCACGACCGCTACGGCCATCGCATCGACCTGGTCGAGTTCCACCCGGCCTACCATGAGCTGATGCGTACGGCCGTGGAGCACGGCCTGCCTTCGCTGCCATGGGCCGAGCCGCGTCCCGGCGCGCATGTGGCGCGGGCGTCGATGACCTACCTGCACAGCCAGGCCGAGGCGGGTAGCGGCTGCCCGCTGACCATGACCTTCGCCGCCGTCCCGGCGCTGCGCCTGCAGCCCGAACTGGCCGAATACTGGTTGCCGAAGATCCTCGCCTGCCAATATGACCCGCGCAACGTCGGCGACCGCCACAAGGCCGGGGTCACCCTGGGCATGGCAATGACCGAGAAACAGGGCGGTACCGATGTTCGGGCCAACACCACCCGGGCCTATCCGGTCGGCGCGGCGGGCCCGGGCCAGGCCTACGAGCTGGTCGGGCACAAGTGGTTCTGTTCGGCGCCCATGTGCGATGCCTTCCTGACCCTGGCGCAGACCGAGAAAGGCCTGAGCTGCTTCCTGCTGCCGCGCCACCGCCCGGACGACAGCCGCAACCAGTTCTATATCCAGCGCTTGAAGAACAAGCTGGGCAACCACTCCAATGCCTCCAGCGAGGTGGAGTTCCGCGGCGCCCTGGCGTGGATGGTCGGGGAAGAAGGGCGGGGCGTGCCGACCATCATCGAAATGGTGGCCATGACCCGCTTCGACTGCATGGTCGGCTCCAGTGCCCTGATGCGCCAGGCGTTGACCCAGGCGGCCCACCACTGCGCGCACCGCAAGGTTGGCGGGCGGTTGCTGAACGAGCAGCCATTGATGCAGAACGTGCTGGCTGACCTGGCGCTGGAAAGCGAGGCGGCGCTGGCCTTGAGCCTGCGCATGGGGCAGGCCCTGGAACAGCTGGATGACCCGCAGCAGGCGCATTTCGCCCGCCTGGTGACGGCGGTGGGCAAGTACTGGATCTGCAAACGTGCGCCAGCCATGATCAACGAGGCTGCCGAATGCATGGGCGGCGCCGGTTATGTAGAGGACAGCATCCTGCCACGCCTGTACCGCGAGGCGCCGGTCAACTCGACCTGGGAAGGTTCGGGCAACGTGCAGTGCCTGGATGTGCTGCGTGCGTTGTCCAAGGAACCGGGTGTGCTCGACGCGTTGTTCGCCGAATTGGGCGATGGGCACGGCGACCCGCGTCTGGCCGCGCATATCGGCAACCTCAAGGGCGCGTTTGCCGACACCGGTGACCTGCAGTACCGCGCGCGGCAACTGACCGAGGACATTGCCCTGGCGCTGCAGGCCAAGCTGTTGCTGGAGGCAGGCAATGCGGCGGTGAGTGATGCGTTCATCGACAGCCGGCTGGCGGGCGGAGGCAGGGTTTACGGGGCCTTGCCGCGGGGTGTCGATGTGCAGGCTCTGGTGATGCGGGCCACGCCAGTCTGGAGCAACTGAGCTGGCGTGGTCCGCTGCAACAGGTCTTGCGCTGCCTCCATACCATGCACAGAACTTGTAGGAGCGGCCTAGTGTCGCGATGGGCTGCGAAGCAGCCCCCGAGGTTCAGCGCCGATGCACAAATTGCCGGGGCTGCTTTGCAGCCCATCGCGGCACAAGGCCGCTCCTACAAGGAACAGCGCTGGCCTGCTGATTAACACCGATCAATGGGGGTGTATTTACCCACGAAGGCAGGCAAGATGGTTCACAGGCATGTCCAGACAGGAAGCACAGTGTGAGCCAAGCGTTTGTAGTCGTTGATACCCCCGAACAGGCCGTCGACCGTCTGGCGGCCTTGCATGACCAGGCCACCGGGGCCCTCAGCCAGGCCCTCAAGCGTTACCTGAAGGACCGTACCGAGCCGGACGCCGAAGCGCGCGACCTGTTCCGCTACCCCGCGCTACGCCTGACCTACTACAGCCACGGTGAAGTCGCCGCCACCACGCGGGCCTATGCCAAGGTGCAGGTAGCCGGTACCTACAGCGTCACCATCACCCAGCCGGCCGCGTTCCGTGCCTATCTGCTGGAGCAGCTGCGCCCGCTGATGCACGACTACACAGTGACGGTAGAGGTCGGCGTCAGCGAGCAGAACATCCCTTACCCCTACGTCGTCGACCAGGGTGACGAGCTGGCCGGCAGCGGCATTACCGCCGCCCAGTTGGCGCGGGTATTCCCCAGCACCGACCTGTCGGCGGCCACCGACAATATTGCCGACGGCCTGTACGACTGGGGTGGCGCCGATACCCTGCCGCTGGCACTGTTCGATGCTGCGCGGGTCGACTTCTCGCTGCGCCGCCTGGTGCACTACACCGGTAGCGACTGGCGCCACGTGCAGCCGTGGATCCTGCTGACCAACTACCACCGCTATGTCGACCAGTTCATCAGCCATGGGCTTGACCAGTTGCGTGACGACCCGCGCTTCGTGCGCATGGTCCTGCCGGGCAACGTGGTGATCGAAAAGGGCATGGACCACGGTGAAACCCAGGCCCTGGTGGCCAGTGTGGTCTGGCACCGCTACCAGATGCCGGCCTACCACCTGATCGCCGCCGACGGCGATGGCGTCACCCTGGTCAACATTGGCGTCGGCCCGTCCAATGCCAAGAACATCACCGACCACCTGGCTGTGCTGCGCCCGCACTGCTGGTTGATGATCGGCCACTGCGGTGGCCTGCGGCAGTCGCAGACCATCGGCGATTATGTGCTGGCACACGCCTACATGCGCCGTGACGGCATTCTCGACCGGGTAGTGCCGCCGAACATCCCGATTCCGGCGCTGGCCGAAGTGCAACTGGCCTTGCAGGAAGCCGCCGCCCAGGTTACCGGCGAACGTGGCGAACAGTTGAAGAAGCGCCTGCGCACCGGCACCGTGCTGACCTACGACGACCGCAACTGGGAGCTGCGCTGGGCTCAGGAGCGGCCGCTGATCAACCTGTCGCGTGCCGTGGCGGTAGACATGGAAAGCGGCACCATTGCCGCCCAGGGTTACCGCTTGCGCGTGCCATACGGCACCTTGCTGTGTGTTTCCGACAAGCCGTTGCACAGCGAAATCAAGCTGCCGGGTTCGGCCAACGCGTTCTACAACCGGGCGGTCAGCCAGCACCTGAAGATCGGCATTGCCGCGCTCGACCTGCTGCGTACCGAGCTCAACTCGCTGCACTCGCGTAAACTGCGCAGTTTCGATGAGCCGCCGTTCCGCTGAGGCCCCATGTCACTGCCCCCCCGTTCCAAGCCGCGCCGCCCCCAGGCGCGGCCTGCCACCGGCCCGCGTCGCCAGCCCAAGGCGCCCCCCGCCGAGCCACGCCTGATTCTGTTCAACAAGCCGTTCGACGTACTGACCCAGTTCAGCGACGGTGACGGGCGGGCGACGCTCAAGGACTATATCGACATCCCCGGCGTGTACCCGGCCGGGCGCCTGGACCGCGACAGCGAAGGCTTGTTGCTGCTGACCAACGACGGTGGCTTGCAGGCGCGCATTGCCGACCCGAAGCACAAGCTGGCGAAAACCTACTGGGTGCAGGTGGAAGGGGAGCCGAGCGAGGAGCAGTTGCAGCGCTTGCGCGATGGCGTGGCGCTGAATGACGGGCCGACCTTGCCGGCCGAGGCACGGCGTTTGGAAGAGCCCGAACTGTGGCCGCGCAACCCGCCGGTACGCTTTCGCAAGAGTGTGCCGACCAGCTGGCTGGAGCTGGTGATTCGCGAAGGACGCAACCGCCAGGTGCGGCGGATGACGGCGGCGGTAGGGTTGCCGACCTTGCGCCTGGTGCGGGTGCGGATCGGCGATTGGACGCTGGATGGGCTGGCGCAGGGGGGCTGGCGCGAAGTCCCGGCGAAGTTGCTGCGTTAGAGGGGGCCGCTTTGCGGCCCATCGCGACACAAGGTCGCTCCTACAGGTACAGCGCAAACTCAGGCACTGTGCGTTCCCAGTAGGAGCGGCCTTGTGTTGCGAAAGAAGCGCAAAGCGCTCCCGGCTTTCTCCAGCCCTACACGCCTTCGAGAAACCCCACCACCACGCTCTTGATGATAAAGGCCAACACCCCCAAGCCCAGCACGAAGAACAGGATCAAGGTGCCGAACCTGCCTGCCTTGGACTTTTTCGCCAGGTCCCAGACGATAAAACCCATGAAACCGATCAGCACGGTGACCAGGATGATCATCATCCACTCTTCGAATACGGCAGGATCCATCAGTGTTCTCCAGGCAGGCTGAGCAGCCGATTATACGCCGGCGGGCGTGAGCGTTCAGCGCAGGTGGGTCAATGGCAGCTCGGTGCTGGCCAGCACCTGGTTGAGCACGAAACTCGAGCGCACGCTGGTGACACCTTCGATTCGGGTCAGGCTGCCCAGCAGCAGTTTCTGGTAGTGGTCCATGTCCGGCACCACCACCTTCAGCTGGTAGTCGGCATCCATCCCGGTCACCAGGCTGCACTCGAGCACCTGTGGCAGGTTGCGAATGGCCGCCTCGAAGGTTTCGAAGCGCTCCGGGGTGTGCCGGTCCATGCCAATCAGCACGTAGGCGGTCAGGCTCAGGCCGAGCTTCTTGCGGTCGAGCAGGGCCACCTGGCGCGAGATGTAGCCATCGTCCTCCAGCTGCTTGACCCGACGCGAGCATGGCGATGGCGACAGGCCGATGCGTTCGGCCAGTTCCTGGTTGGAAATGCGCGCATCGCGCTGCAATTCGGCGAGGATGCTCAGGTCGTAGCGGTCAAGTTTGCTCATGGTTTCTGCCTTTTCTGTTCCGATTGCGTCGAATTATCAATCCGGGGCGAAAAATTGCGCAAGTGCTATTTATCCGAGCAATCTTCGCAATCCGCTGTCGCACCCTGTCCGGTATCGTTACCCACAGAATCACTGCCCGGACATCAGTCCACGGCGACGCGCCCCAGGCGGGCGGTCGCGGCCAGCCATCCAACAGGATCCGCCAGGCCCCCGGGCTACACGCCTTCCAGAAGACGGTGTGAGGTGAGCCGGCGCCACAAGTGCCGAGCACGGACGACAATTTCTGAAGGGAGGCCCTGCGGCCTCCCTTTTTTCATGCCCGTGAAATTTCATTGGCCCGCGTGATGGGCGCGGTAGACTGGTTGTCGGCGCCGTTTCTTTACCGAGAGGAATACCATGAAGTCGCGCATCTGGCAGTTGGCAGGTGTAGGTGTGTTTGCAGTGAGCATCAGTTTCGCGGCCATGGCCGAAGGGCCGGGTGAAGCACCCGCTCGCGCGCTCGGCTCGCGCGACGAAGTGCAACAGACGCAACCGCCCCGCCAGGGCTACTACCAGGACATTCCGCGTCGTCATGGCGATAACCGCTACTGGCAAGCCGGTGGCCCGGGGCAACGTCCCGGCGCTGACTGGCAGGGACGCCCGGATGGCCATGGCAATGGCTGGGGGCCCGGACCGCAGTACCGCCCAGGGCACACCCTCGATCATTTCCCGGAGCGTTACTGGAAAGTGCCCTACCGTGGCGATGACTATTTCTACTCCGGTGGCTACTGGTTCCGCCCGCAGGCGGGCCGGTATGTGGTGGTGACCCCGCCTTACGGCTTGCGGGTCGATTACCTGCCGCCCTACGCGCGGGAGGTCTGGCTGGGCGGGGCGTTGTTCTTCGTAGTGGCCGACACCTATTACCAGTACCTGGCCGACCGCCGCGAGTATGTGGTGGTCAACCCGCCTGAAACCGCGTCGCGCCCTGTGGGCAGTGGTTATGATGTGGCGGCTTACCCGATGCATGGGCAGGGGCAGGAACAGCAGGACCAGGACCGTTACCAGTGCCACCGTTGGGCGGTCAGCCAGTCAGGGTTCGACCCGGCGACAGCAGCGTATGCGCCGCCGGCCAATGTGGCCGATAACTACCGGCGAGCGCTGGGGGCCTGCTTCAGTGGCCGAGGCTACAGCATCAACTGAACCCGTTATGCTGCCTGCCCCGCCCGCATTGCCGGCAGGTTCACACCGGGTCGGCATGCACCATTACATCCGCCTGCGGATAGCGCTGACGGATGACTTCCGACGCCTTGACGCACAAGCCATGCGCTTCATCCAGCGGCAACTGCCCCGGCAGTTCCAGGTGCAACTGCACGAACCACTGGTTGCCTGACACACGCGTACGCAGGTCGTGCACGCCTTTCACGCCCGGGATGGCCAGCACCAGCGTGGCCATCTCCTCGCCCACATCAGCGGGCAGTTCCTTGTCCATGAGGATGGCCGTGCTCTCTCTGGCAATCTGCAGCGCACTCCACAGGATATAGGCGGCAATGCCCAGGCCGAACAGTGCATCCAGTTGCGGCCAGCCAAAGCGTGCCAGCAGCAACGCCAGGAGAATGCTGCCATTGAGCAGCAGGTCCGAACGGTAGTGCAGGGAGTCGGCGCGCACCGCCGTGGAGCCGGTCAGGCGGATGACTTTGGACTGCAAGGCCAGCAGGGCAAGCGTCAGCAACAGCGACAGCACCATCACCGCGATGCCGATGCCGGTATCGCCCAACGGTTTCGGGGTATGCAGGCGCTCGGCCGCCTGCACCCCGATGAGCACTGCACTGACCGCAATGAACAACGCCTGGGCCATCCCGGCCAGGGCTTCGGCCTTGCCATGCCCGTAACGGTGGTCATCGTCGGCCGGACGCAGGGCATAGTGCACGGCGAGCAGGTTGAGGAACGAGGCGACGGCATCCAGTGCCGAGTCGGTCAGCCCGGCCAACAGGCTCACCGAGCCGCTCAGCCACCAGGCCAGGGCCTTGCTCAAGACCAAAATGCTGGCCACTGCCAGGGACGCGCGCGTGGCCAGGCGCAGCAGGCGCTGGTGCTCAGCCGGGGTGGTGGTCATCCGTGATCGGTGTCCTTGCGGTTCAGGCCGCCGGTACCAGGCCCAGGGTGGCAAGTTGCTCGATACTGCCGCGATGCTGGATCAGCCGTGGGTCGTTCAACGGCAGGCGTTGGCCCAGTTCGCTCTCGAGAATGGCTTGCAGCTTCAGGTTGTCGACTTTGCCATCGGGGCTGACGGCGTCGCGCAGCTTGACCGGGTCGACCTGGGCGCTGCGCCCGCCCGGGTAGTAGATGGCCCCCGTGGCGAAGTCGATGCCGAAGGCGATCAGCCCCGGAATCACATAGAACAGGATGCCGATGGCATCCATTGCGGCAACCACAGGGTCGATCTTGCCGCCGATCTGGCCGCGGCGTTCGGGATAGAGAATGGTGCCGCAGGCGGTCAGTTGGGTCAGCAAGGTGACGATGAGGGCGCCACCGATGACGCGGGTTGGGATGCGCATGTGAATCTCCGAAAAGGTGTTCAGCAGGGGCAAGCGAAACGCCTGCGCCTGAAGCTAAGACCATGATAGAGCAGGCTGGGTTCGCCGTTATACTCGCGGGATTGTTCGAGGACCACCATGATTTCACTACCGATCGATGTTGTCTTGCCCGCCTTGCGCCAAGCCCTGCAAAACCGTGACGAAGCGGTGCTCGAGGCGCCGCCTGGCGCCGGCAAGACCACCCGCGTACCGCTGGCGCTGCTGAGCGAGCCCTGGCTGGCCGGGCAGCGCATTCTGATGCTCGAGCCACGGCGCCTGGCGGCCCGCGCCGCAGCCGAGCGCCTGGCCAGCGAGCTGGGCGAAAAGGTTGGCGAAACGGTGGGCTACCGCATTCGGCTGGACAGCAAGGTTGGGCTGAACACCCGCATCGAGGTGGTGACCGAAGGCATCCTCACCCGCCGCCTGCAAGCCGACCCGGCGCTGGAGGGGGTGGGGCTGCTGATCTTCGACGAGTTTCACGAGCGCAGCCTTGATGCCGACCTGGCCCTGGCGCTGAGCCTGAACGGCCGCGAGTTGCTGCGAGACGACCCGCCACTGAAGATTCTGCTGATGTCTGCGACGTTGGAGGGGGAGCGCCTGTCCCGGTTGCTGAACGATGCCCCGGTGGTCAGCAGTCAAGGCCGCATGCACCCTGTGGATATCCGCTGGGGCCGTCCTTTCCAGGCGGGCGAGTTCATCGAGCCGCGGATAGTGGACAGTGTGTTGCAGGCGCTGGCCGAGCAGGCCGGCAGTGTGCTGGTGTTCCTGCCTGGCCAGGCCGAGATACGCCGGGTGCACCAGAGCTTGCAGGAAGTGCTGGGTGAACGGCCGGAGATCCTGCTGTGCCCACTGCACGGCGAACTCGACCTCGATGCCCAGCGTGCGGCCATCGACCCGGCGCCCAAGGGCCTGCGCAAGGTGGTGCTGGCTACCAATATTGCCGAGACCAGCCTGACCATCGACGGCGTGCGTGTGGTGATCGATGCGGGCCTGGCCCGGGTCCCGCGCTTCGACCCCGGCAGCGGCATGACCCGCCTGGGCACCCAGCGCATCTCGCGCGCCAGCGCCACCCAGCGCGCCGGGCGTGCCGGCCGCCTGGAGCCCGGCGTGTGCTACCGATTGTGGTCCGAGGCTCAGCATGAGCAGTTGGCCGCCCACGGCAGTGCCGAAATCCTGCAGGCCGACCTGGCCGGCCTGGCCTTGCAGCTGGCACGCTGGGGCGTGACGCCCGAGCAATTGCGCTGGCTCGACCAGCCACCGCTTGCCGCGTTCGCCCAGGCCCAGGACCTGCTGGCACGGCTTAATGCCTACAAGCCCGGCAGCCGCGACAGCCTCAGCGAACATGGCCAGGCCATGGCCGAGCTGCCGGCACACCCCCGAATCGCGCATTTGCTGTTGCGGGGTCAGGACCTGGGCTTGGCACAAATGGCCTGTGATGTCGCTGCACTATTGGGCGAGCGGGATATTCAACGGGGTGGCGGTGCCGATCTGCATAGCCGCTTGGCCCTGGTCAGTGGCGAGAGCAAGGCCGCCCGGGGCAGCCAGGGCGGTGTGCAGCGGGCCCGCCAGTTGGCGCGCCAGTACCGTGGTTTGCTGCGCGGCAAGCCGCGGGCGCCGGTGGCCGACCCGGGCCACCCACGTTGGCTGGGCGCCCTGCTGGCGCTGGCCTACCCAGACCGCATCGCCCAGCAGCGCCGCGAGGGTGGTGCGGAGTACCGGCTGGCCAATGGCCGTGCGGCGCTGTTTGCCGAGGTCGATGCCTTGATGAAGTGCCCCTGGTTGGTGGTCGCCGACCTGGGTAGCCGCCAGGGCCAGCGTGAAGAACGTATCTACCTGGCGGCGGAATTCGACCCGACATTGCTCGATGGCGTGCTGGCCGAGCAGGTGGAACGGGTTGATCTGCTCGATTGGGATGAGCGCGAGCAGGTGTTGCGTGCCGAGCGTCAGGTCAAGGTTGGCGAGCTGATCCTCAGCCGCGAACCGCTGCCCGGCCTGGACGATGAGGCGCGCGCCCGGGCACTGCTTGGTCTGGTCCGGCGCAAGGGGCTGAACCTCTTGAGCTGGACCCCAGAGCTGCGCCAATGGCAGGCACGTGTAGCGCTGTTGCGCCAGCTCGACCTGGCCAAGGAAGGCCACAGCGAATGGCCAGACCTGAGCGACGAGGCCTTGCTCGCCAGCCTTGAAGACTGGCTGCAGCCATACCTGGGCAACGTATCGCGGCTCAGCCACTTCGCCGCGCTGGACCTGCCGTCGATGCTGCGCAACCTGTTGCCCTGGCCATTGCCGCAGCGCCTGGAAGAACAGGCCCCAGCGCACCTGGCAGTGCCGTCCGGCTCGAATATCCGCCTGGATTACAGCGAAAACCCGCCGATTCTCGCGGTGCGCCTGCAGGAGCTGTTCGGCCTGGCCGACACGCCACGCATCGCCAATGGGCGCCTGCAGGTCAAGCTGCACCTGCTGTCACCGGCACGCAGGCCGGTGCAGGTGACCCAGGACCTGGCCAACTTCTGGCGTACGACCTATGCCGAAGTGAAGAAGGACCTGAAAGGACGCTACCCGAAGCATTACTGGCCGGATGACCCGTTGGTGGCCGAGGCGACGGCCCGGGCCAAGCCTCGGGGAACCTGATTATTCCCTAGTCGCGGGCTTCGCCTTCCAGCAGCATGAACAGGCGGTACAGCACCACGGTACTGAACAGCTGCAGGAAGCCGCTGAGGCTGTCCATGGCCAGCTCCATGCCCGGCGATGGCTCGGGGAAAGCCATCAACAGCAGCCCGTCGATCAGCCATATCGGTGCCAATACCCCCAGCACGCAAATCATGATGCGCAGGAAGTGGCCCGTGGTCATGCGCGCGCTTTCGCGCATCGACTGCACCACTGGCAAGCCGCGCAGCACCAGCAGGTACTCGGCGAACACCAGGTTGATCATGATCCACACGCCCGGGAAGATGAACAGCGCCAGGCCTGCCATGATCAGCAGCGAGCTGATCAGGATCAGCAGGGCCAGCTGCGGCCACAGCTGCACGGCGCGGGCAAACAGGTCGCGTTTGGCAGTGGCCTGGCCGTTGCTGCGGGTGTCCAGGAACAGGATCAGTGCGGCGCTGTACAGCGGGTAGAACAGCAGGCTGACCAGCATGCCGTAGGCCGGCGATGCCTGGTCACCCAATTGCCGGTACAGCAGTTGGGTAAGCAGTGCCTCCAGCACTACAAGGGGCAGGCACAGCTGGAGAATGCTCGGCAGGTGGCGGCGGAAGAAGTACAGGGAGTCGCGCAGGACGCTCAGCGGATTCATCGGTCAACATCGCATGACAGGAAAAACAGGGGCCTAACTTTAGCCCAAAGCAGGGCAGGGGCCGCCATTTGCTGAAAAAAGTTTCACGACACCGGTGATTGAATCCCCCGCCTGTACGCCCCATCTTTGAGGCTGTCCGTTGTCCCGCTACCCACGAGGTCGCCCCATGAATACTGAAGAACAAACCCTGATCGACGGCCTGTTCAGCCGTATCAAGCAAGCCGAGGACCCGAGCCAGCCTCGTGATGCTCAGGCTCAGGCCCGTATCGAGGAGCACCTGCGCCAGCAGCCGGCGGCACCTTACTACATGGCCCAGGCGATCCTGGTCCAGGAGGCCGCGCTCAAGCGCCTCGACGAGCAGAACAAGCAGCTGGAAGCCGAACTGAAGCAGGCGCGAGCCCAGGCTGAGGCAGCCCGTGCCAGCAGCGCGCCAAGCAGCAGTGGCGGTGGTTTTCTCTCCAGCATCTTTGGTTCGGGCGGCCGCAATGCGGCTTCGGCAGTGCAACCGCAACCCGCTGTTGCCGCCCCTGCGCCATCGACTGGCGGCTGGCGCGAGCCGGCGGCGCCGGGCTATTCGCAGCCGCAAATGCAGCAGCCTGGTTTCGCCGCCGCGCCGGCACGCAGTGGTGCCAGCAGTTTCCTTGGTGGGGCGATGCAGACCGCAGCCGGCGTGGCCGGCGGTGTATTGCTGGCGCAGGGCATCAGCAGCCTGTTCCACCATGATGCGCAGCCGCAGGAGGTGGTCGAAGTGATCAAGGAAGAGCCGGCGCCCGCCAGTGACAGCGGTGGCTGGAACGATTCGGGCGCCCAGCAGCAGGTTGCCGACAATGGTGGCTGGGGCAGTGACCAAGGTGGTTATGCCGACAGCGATTATGGCAGCGATGATGGCGGGTTCTTCTCGGACGACGATTCGTACGTCTGACAGGTCTGGCATACTGCTGGCATTTCCGGGGGCACAGAGCGCCCCCGGATCCCCAGACCGGATATGAGGCTTCAGGGTGAAAAAGATCGCGCTGTTCGCCGATGTGCAGAACCTCTACTACACCGTGCGTCAGGCCCACGGTTGCCATTTCAACTACACCGCGTTGTGGAACGCGGTCAGCCGCGAAGGCCAGATCGTCGAGGCCGTGGCCTATGCCATCGACCGTGGCGACAGCAAGCAGCAACAGTTCCAGCAGATCTTGCGCAACCTCGGTTTCGATGTGCGGCTCAAGCCTTTCATCCAGCGTAGCGATGGTTCGGCCAAAGGTGACTGGGACGTGGGCATTACGCTGGACGTGATGGATGCCGCCAGCCGCGTCGACCAGGTGGTGCTGGCCTCTGGCGACGGCGATTTCGACCTCCTGCTGGAGCGGGTGATTCAGCGTCATGGCACCGAGGCGGTGGTGTATGGTGTACCCGGCCTCACGGCACTCTCGCTGATCCGTGCCGCCACCCGCTATGTGCCCATCGAGGGTGCGCTGTTGCTCAAACACTGAGGCCCCTTGCATGGAACGTATCGCCGTCATCGACTTTGAAACCACCGGCATCAGCCCCGGCGCTGGCTGCCGCGCTACCGAGGTGGCGGTGGTGATGCTGGAGCGCGGACGCATCGTCGAGCGTTACCAGAGCCTGATGAACGCGGGGGTTGCAGTGCCGGCTTTCGTCGCCGGGCTGACAGGTATCACCAGCGCTATGTTGCGCAGTGCGCCGCCGGTCGACCAGGTGATGAACGAAGTGGCCGATTTTGTCGGAAGCACGCCGCTGCTCGCGCACAACGCCGCGTTCGACCAGAAGTTCTGGGACTATGAACTGAGCCGCATCGGCCGTAGCCGTAGCCAGGCCTTTGCCTGTTCCCTGCTGCTGTCCCGGCGCCTGCTGCCGGCGGCACCGAACCACAAGCTGGGCACCTTGACCCGTTGGGCCGGGCTGCCGCATACCGGGACCGCGCACCGGGCCATGGCCGATGCCGAAATGGCTGCCAACCTGTTGCAGCACCTGGCCGGCGTGCTGCGCCAGAGCCATGGTGTGCAGCAATTGTCTCACGAGCTGCTCTGCCGCCTGCAGAAAACCCCTGCGGCGAAGGTGCGCGACACCCTGGCCAGGTTCTGTTAGGCCTTCCTCTCCAGTTGTGCCAGCGGCACTCGCCGCTCCACGGCACTGGAAAGAATGATCGAGGTTTTGCTGAAGCCGAACTGCGCGACCCGGTTGATCAGTTCCTCCAGCTCGGGCATCGAGCCCACCGCGGCCTGCATGATCACACAGGGGTCACCGGTGACCCGGTGGCATTCGGTCAGCTGGGGGATCTGCGTCAATGCTTCATAGGCCTGCTGGTTACCGTGGCTGGCCAGGCGTAGCTCGATCACGCACTGGATCGGCAGGCCGATCTTGCTCATGTCGACCTTGGCCTGGTAGCCGGTGATGACTCCGCTGGCCTCCAGCTTGGCCACCCGTTCGGCCACCGCTGGCGCCGACAGGTTCACCTGACGCGCCAGTTGCGCGAAGGTGGCGCGCCCATTGTCGAGCAGGGCGGCGAGCAGCATGCGGTCGTATTTATCCATGGGTTGTTCCTGTCTGGTTTCGATTCGCTGGAAAAGTGCCCTGATAACCATGCAATGCAAAGTGTTCTGGCGATTTAAAGCGGTTTTGTAACTTAAGTTTACACCGCAGCCTTTCTAAACTAAGCCACCCGTAAACGGATTTCGAGTGTGCCCCATGCCTGCCTCCCGTCGCTTCCCGTTGTTGCTCATCGGCGCTTTCCTGGCCTTGTATCTGGTCTGGGGATCTACCTACCTGTTCATCCGTATCGGCGTCGAAAGCTGGCCGCCGATGCTCATGGCTGGGGTGCGCTTCCTGATTGCTGGCGCCTTGCTGTATGGCTTCCTGCGCTGGCGCGGTGTGCCGGCACCGACCTGGCCGCAGTGGCGAGCGGCGGGGGCGATCGGTTTCCTGCTGCTCAGTTGCGGCAACGGCGGCGTGACCGTGGCCGAGCATGTCGGGGTGGCCTCGGGCGTGGCGGCGCTGGCGGTGGCGACGGTGCCGCTGTTTACCTTGCTGTTCGGCCTGTTGTTCGGGCACCGCAACTCCAGGCTGGAGTGGGCGGGCATCGCCCTTGGGCTGGTGGGTATCGGCCTGCTGAACCTGGGCTCCAACCTGCAGGCCAGCCCGATAGGTGCGGCGCTGATCATTTTTGCCGCAGCGTCCTGGGCATTCGGTTCGGTGTGGAGCAAGACCCTGCCGTTACCCCAGGGGCCGATGGCCAGTGCCGCGGAAATGCTGGTCGGTGGCGCCGTGCTGTTGCTGGGCAGCGTGCTGTCTGGCGAGCGCATGACACAGATGCCCAGCGCCGCCGGCTGGGGGGCGTTGGCCTACCTGGTGCTGTTCGGCTCGATCCTGGCCTTCAGTGCCTACATGTACCTGCTCAAAAATGTGCGCCCGGCGGCCGCCACCAGCTATGCCTACGTCAACCCGGCGGTGGCGGTGCTGCTGGGCATCGTCTTCGCCGGCGAGCAGATCGGTGCCGAAGAGTGCGTGGCGATGGCGGTGATCATCGGCGCGGTGGTGTTGATCGGCCTGCCGCAATGGCGCAAGGCGCCCGAACCCGCGCAGCCGCTGAAAGGTGAAATCTGCAAGTAGGCAGGGGCGATGCGGTAAACTTGCCGCCTTCGCTGAACCCCCTGACGGTATTGCCATGAATTTCGCCAAACTCGGCCTGATCGAACCGCTGCTGCGCACCCTGCAGCAGCTGGACTACACCACCCCGACCCCGGTGCAGGCCAAAGCCATTCCCGCCGTGCTGGCTGGCCGTGACCTGATGGCCGCAGCCCAGACCGGCACCGGCAAGACCGCCGGCTTTGCCTTGCCCGTGCTGCAACGCCTGGCACTGGAAGGCGACAAGGTGGCCAGCAATTCGATCCGCGCGCTGGTGCTGGTGCCTACCCGGGAACTGGCCGAGCAGGTGCACAACAATGTCCGCGAATACGCCGAGAACCTGCCGCTGAGCACCTACGCGGTGTACGGCGGGGTCAGCATCAACCCACAAATGATGCGCCTGCGTCGCGGTGTCGACCTGCTGGTGGCTACCCCGGGGCGTCTGCTTGACCTGTTCCGCCAGAACGCGGTGAAGTTCAACCAGGTGCAGACCCTGGTACTCGACGAAGCCGACCGCATGCTCGACCTGGGCTTTGCCGAAGAACTGCAGTCGGTATACGCCGCCCTGCCACGCAAGCGCCAGACGCTGCTGTTCTCGGCCACCTTCTCCGAGCAGATCCGCATGCTGGCGGGGCTGGCCCTGAATGACCCGCTGAGCATCGAAGTCAGCCCGCGCAATGCCACGGCCAGCAGCGTCAAGCAGTGGCTGGTGCCGGTCGACAAGAAGCGCAAGGTCGACCTGTTCTGCCACCTGCTGCGCAAGCAGCGCTGGAAGCAGGTGCTGGTGTTCGCCAAGACCCGCAATGGCGTCGACCAGCTGGTGGAGCGCTTGCTGGCCGAAGGTGTGAATGCCGACGGCATCCACGGTGACCGTCCGCAAGCCACCCGCCAGCGCGCCCTGGACAGCTTCAAGGCCCGCGAAATCCAGGTACTGGTGGCCACCGACGTGGCGGCCCGCGGCCTGGATATCGATGACTTGCCATTGGTGGTCAACCTCGACCTGCCGATCGTTGCCGAGGACTACGTGCATCGCATCGGGCGTACCGGGCGTGCCGGCAACAAGGGCGAGGCGATTTCGCTGGTGTGTGCCGATGAAGTGCAGTTGCTGGCGGCCATCGAAGTGCTGACCCGGCAGACCCTGCCGCGCCATGAGGAGCCGGATTTCATCCCCGACCACCGCGTACCGATGACCGATGCCAGCGGCCAGGTGATCAAGAAGCCGAAGAAGCCCAAGAAGCCGAAGGAAAACAGCGCCAAGCGCGGTTTGGGGCGCTGGATGGACAGTGCCGAGGCGGGCACTGCGGCGCCCGCGGTGAAGGCGGTGCGCAAGGTGCCGAGCTTCAATGGTGGGCCGCGCAAGCGTAAGCCTTGAGGTGTTTGGGGCCGCTTTGCGGCCCATCGCGACGCAAGGTCGCTCCTACAGGTGCAGCGCACCCCCTGTCAGGAAACCCGCATCGCCCAATCTGCGGCCGCCCGCCCGGCGCGCAACCCGCTGGCAAAGCACGCCGTCAGCAGATAGCCCCCGGTCGGTGCTTCCCAGTCCAGCATCTCGCCAGCGCAGAACACGCCCGGCATGCGCCGCAGCATCAGGCCTTCATCCAGGGCCTCGAAACGCACCCCTCCCGCGCTGCTGATCGCTTCATCCAGCGGCCGCGTGCGTACCAGCGTGATCGGCAATGCCTTGATCGCCCTGGCCAGCGCTTCAGGGTCGGCAAAGGTCGCCTGATCGGTCAGTTCGCGCAACAGTGCCGCCTTGACTCCATCGAGGCCCAGCTGGCTGTGCAGGTGCTTGGCCATGGAGCGCGAGCCTCGGGGCCTGGCAAGCGCCTGGGCGACTTTTTCCACCGGCTTGTCTGGCAACAGGTCAAGCAGCAACTGCCCTTGGCCGGTTCGGTTGATGGCCTCGCGTACTGGCGCTGACCAGGCATACACCAAGCTGCCTTCCACACCCTGGGCCGTGAGAATGAACTCACCTTTGCGCGGCGCGCTGCCAGGGACGCTCAAGGCAATGTTCTTCAACGGCGCACCGGCGAACTTTTCCTTGAGCAGCGCGCTCCAGCCGGCCACCTCGAAGCCGCAGTTGCTCGGCTGCAGGGGCGAGATATCCACACCCCGTTCGGCGAGCAGCGCTTGCCAGCTACCGTCGGAACCCAGTCGCGCCCAACTGCCGCCGCCCAAGGCCAATACCACCACGGCAGGGGCAAGCAGCCGTTCGCCCTGTGGATAAGCCATCCGCAAAGCGCCCTCGGCGTTCCAGCCCAGCCAGCGGTGACGGGTGTGGATAACCACCCCGCTGTCGCGCAGGCGCTTGAGCCAGGCGCGCAGCAATGGCGCGGCTTTCATGTCGGTGGGGAACACCCGGCCCGAGGTGCCGACAAAGGTCTCGATGCCCAGGCCATGAATCCACTGGCGCAAGGCCTCGGCGTCGAAGTCGCGCAGCAGGGCGTCGATGTTGTCCTGGCGCTCGGCATAACGGCCGACGAAGGCCGGGTAAGGCTCGGAATGGGTGATGTTCATGCCGCCGACACCCGCCAGCAGGAACTTGCGGCCGACCGAAGGCATGGCATCGAACACTTCCACCGTCAGGCCCGCCTGGGCCAGTGCTTCTGCGGCCATCAGGCCGGCGGGGCCGGCGCCGATGACAACAGCAAGGGGAGGGGCGGCGGGGTTGAGATCGGACATGGTGGGCAGCAGGCTGTGGAAAAGAGGCGCATTCTAGCGCAGCGCAGCCTGCTGGCGCACTGATCAAAAAATGATCAGAGCCCTGCAGGCCACACCTGTAAAGGGCTGCAGCGCCTTTCCCGCAGGTTATCCACAAGCGGCTCCACAGTCATTGTGAACAACCGATGACACGAGCCGCACTGTGGTGGAGGATGCCATGACGCCTGGCCAGCGCTATCCGGTCCTTGCTGTAACCGCCGCCGATCACGCCCACCACCGGGATGTCACGGCCCAGGCAATGGCGCAGCACCGCTTCGTCACGGGCGGCAACGCCTGCGTCGGTCAGTTGCAGGTAGCCCAGGGCGTCGTCCTTGTGCACATCGACCCCGGCGTCATACAGCACCAGGTCGGGACGATAGAGCGGCAGCAGGTAGTTCAGGGCGTCGTCGACCACCTTCAGGTAGGCGGCGTCACCCATACCGCGTGGCAAGGGGATGTCCCAGTCACTTTGCGCCTTGCGGGCCGGGAAGTTCTGTTCGCAGTGCAGTGATACGGTGATGGCGTCTGGCGTGTCGTGCAGGATGCGCGCGGTGCCGTCGCCCTGGTGCACATCGCAGTCGAAGATCAGCACCCGGTGGACCCGGCCGGCCTCCAGCAGGTAGCGGCTGATCACCGCCAGGTCGTTGAAGATGCAGAAGCCGGCAGGGTGATCGTAATGGGCATGGTGGGTGCCACCGGCAAGGTGGCAGGCGATGCCGTGCTGCAGTGCCATCTCGGCGCTCAGCAACGAGCCACCTACCGCGCGTACGGTGCGCCGGGCCAGGGCTTCGCTCCAGGGCAGGCCGAGGCGACGTTGGTCCTCGCGTGACAGGTCACCGTTCAGGTAGCGCTCGATGTAGCTGCGGTCGTGAGCCAGGGCGAGGATGTCGTTGGGGCAGATGTCCGGGCGCAGCAGGGCCTGGTCGGTGGTCAGCCCGCTTTCGACCAGGTGATCGCGCAGCAGGCGGAACTTGTCCATCGGAAAGCGGTGCTCGGCAGGAAACTCCGGGCTGTAGTCTTCGTGGTAGATCAGCGGCAGCGGCATGGCGGTTTCGCAATCGGGGCCAGTGCTGATCTTGCCAGTTCAGCGGTTGTGGTTGCTATCGCGAATGCGCGCGTTGTAGCGCAGCCTTGTGTCTTGAAAGGGGATTGGAATCTGGAGCGAGAGCGGTGAATGGCAAGCTGAATGCCGCAGGTGCCTTGAGCACGAGAGGGAGCACAAGCTGCCATTCACCGTTCCACTTTGGCCAGCGTCCGAACAGTTGGATGAGGGGCGAAGCTCGAACCACAAGCATGGGCCAAGCCAAAGCGCTCTCACAGTGTCCAACACTCAAAGGCCGGTATGAGGTTCTGCGTGGACGAGGAAGTTAGCCAAGGTCGCACTTGTGGCCTGCATGAGAATCATCATCGTACGGCTCAACGCAATGCTCAGAACGGGCACGCCGTGGCGGGATGACCTGCCAAGACCCGAGGAGTCAACGCAGATGCAGAGTTCTGCGTGATCAGCGTGGGAGCGGGTTTACCCGCGAAGAACACACCGCGGTGGATGGCACCGGCTGTGCCGGTGTTCGCGGGGCAAGCCCGCTCCCACAGGAATAACGCCCGCTTTGAACATTTGAGCAAGACAGTTGCTCTCACAGGTGTAGTGTCAACCCGAAGCCAGCACAGTACCTGTAGATACTCTGTTCGCGGTCAAGCTTTTCTGAGGTGCTCAGCGCTGAAAAGCTTGGCCGTTTCAAATGGCTTATCCCCATGCATGCATGCCCAGATGCCAGTCAGGTATT
>NZ_JATAAG010000046.1:0-518 GCF_030341915.1 Pseudomonas sp. BCRC 81390
CGACGGCACTACCATCACCGTTCCGGCGAACAGCACCACCGGCAGCACTAGTGTCACTGCACCAGACAACGTCTATGTCGGCGCTAACGACGCCGTGATCAAGTCTATCGCTTCGGTCAGCGGCACCGATGTCGGCAAGTTCGAACAACTGACGCTGGACAAGACCCCGGTCAGCACCACGGTCACCGACGAGCCGGGTACGCCGGGCAACCCAGGCGGCAACAACGAAGGCGACCTGGTCAAGGTCACCATCACTGCCGACCAGCCTTCGGTGGCCGAGAACGTCAAACCGACCTTCACCGTGCACATCAACCAGGCCTTGGCTCACGACTTGGTCGTGACCCTGAGCAACAATGCTCAGGTCACCATCAAAGCCGGCCAGACCAGCGCAGCGTACGAGCATGCTGCGCAGGGCGATGACGTGTACAAAGATGCTGGCGAAGTCAGCCTGGGCATCAAGTCGGCTGTAGACGTCGATGGTCGTACATTCGAAAACCTGCAGCTGGGCGATGCGGCCA
>NZ_JATAAG010000047.1:0-433 GCF_030341915.1 Pseudomonas sp. BCRC 81390
CTGCGCAGGGCGATGACGTGTACAAAGATGCTGGCGAAGTCAGCCTGGGCATCAAGTCGGCTGTAGACGTCGATGGTCGTACATTCGAAAACCTGCAGCTGGGCGATGCGGCCAAGGTTCAGGTCACCGACACCACTGACGAAGTGGTGGCCAAGCTGACTGCGACTCCTTCGGTTACCGAAGGCGGCGTAATTACTTACACCGTGACCCTGACCAACAAAGACGGTCTGCCGATCGACAAGCACGGTGCGCTGACCTTCACCCTGAACGACGGCACTACCATCACCGTTCCGGCGAACGGCACCACCGGCAGCACTATTGTCACTGCACCAGACAACGTCTATGTCGGCGCTAACGACGCCGTGATCAAGTCGATCGCATCGGTCAGTGGCACCGACGTCGGCAAGTTCGAACAACTGACCCTGGACAAGAC
>NZ_JATAAG010000048.1:0-414 GCF_030341915.1 Pseudomonas sp. BCRC 81390
CAGACCCCGGTGACCGTGACCCTGTCCAACGGGCAGACCATTACCGTTGAAGCTGGCAAGACCCAGGGCAGCGTCGATTTCGAAACCCCGGCGAACGACGTCTACAACAATGGCTCGACCGTCAGCACCACGATTACCGGTGCGACCGGTGGCAACTTCGAACAGCTGACGCCGAATCCGACCCCGGCTCAAACCACGATCAACGACTCGGTCGATGTCACCACAGCGACCCTGACGGCGACGCCGTCGGTGACCGAAGGTGGCGTGATCACTTACACCGTGACGCTGAGCAACCCGGCTCAGACCCCGGTGACCGTGACCCTGTCCAACGGGCAGACCATTACCGTTGAAGCTGGCAAGACCCAGGGCAGCGTCGATTTCGAAACCCCGGCGAACGACGTCTACAACAATGGC
>NZ_JATAAG010000048.1:495-4381 GCF_030341915.1 Pseudomonas sp. BCRC 81390
CTTGTCCAACGGCCAGACCATTACCGTTGAAGCCGGTAAGACCCAGGGCAGCGTCGATTTCGAGACCCCGGCGAACGACGTCTACAACAATGGCTCGACCGTCAGCACCACGATTACCGGTGCGACCGGTGGCAACTTTGAGCAGCTGACCCCAGACCCTACTCCAGCATCTACCGTCATCAATGACAGCGTCGATACTGTCACGGTGAGCATCGTCAGCAATGGCAACGTGACCGAAGACCAGCAGCCTTCCTTCACCGTGAAGGTAAGCCAGGCGCTGGATCGGCCGTTGACCGTAAGCCTGTCGAACGGCGACACCGTGACCATCGAGGCAGGTAAAACCGAGGTCGAGTACAAGACTCCAGCCCAGGGCGACGACGTCATCAAGGACGCCGGCTCTGTTACCCTGAGCGTCACTGATGCCACTGTTCCGGGTGCAACCTTCGAGAACCTGGCCTTGGGCGGCCCGGCTACCGTTGAGATCTCGGATACGATCAGTGAGGTCGTGGCCAAGCTGACCGCCACCCCTTCGGTTACCGAAGGTGGTCAAATCACCTATACCGTGACTTTGACCAACCAAGACGGCCTGCCGATCGACAAGCACGGCGCATTGACCTTCACGCTGAATGACGGCACCACCATCACCGTGCCGGCGAACAGCACCACCGGCAGCACTACCGTCACTGCGCCGGACAACGTCTACGTCGGTGCCAATGACCCCGTGGTCAAGTCGATCGCGTCGGTCAGTGGCGACGATGCCGGCAAGTTCGAACAGCTCACCCTGGACAAGACGCCGGTTAGCACCACCGTCACCGACGAGCCGGGTACTCCAGGTAACGAAGGCGACCTGGTCAAAGTCACCATCACTGCCGACCAGCCTTCGGTAGCCGAGAACGTCAAACCGACCTTCACCGTGCACATCAACCAGGCACTGGCGCACGATCTGGTCGTGACCCTGAGCAACAACGCCCAGGTCACCATCAAGGCGGGTGAAACCAGTGCAGCGTACGAGCACGCGGCACAGGGGGATGACGTCTACAACGATGCCGGCGAAATCAGCCTGGGCATCAAGTCCGCTGTGGACGTCGATGGCCGCACCTTCGAAAACCTGCAGCTGGGCGATGCGGCCACGGTTCAGGTCACCGACACCACTGACGAGGTCGTGGCCAAGCTGACCGCTACCCCTTCTGTTACCGAAGGTGGTGACATCACCTACACGATTACGCTGACCAACAAAGACGGTCTGCCGATCGACAAGCATTCGGCGTTGACCTTCACGTTGAACGATGGCACCACCATCACCGTGCCGGCGAACAGCACTACAGGCAGCACTATTGTCACTGCGCCGGACAACGTCTACGCAGGTGCCAACGATCCGGTTGTTAAGTCCATCGCCACCGTTGATGGGGTTGATGTCGGCAAGTTCGAGCAACTGACTCTGGACAAGACCCCGGTCAGCACCACGGTTACCGACGAGCCAGGTACGCCCGGCAATCCAGGCGGCAACAACGAAGGCGACCTGGTCAAGGTCACCATCACTGCCGACCAGCCTTCGGTGGCCGAGAACGTCAAACCGACCTTCACCGTGCACATCAACCAGGCCCTGGCCCACGACTTGGTCGTGACCCTGAGCAACAACGCCCAGGTCACCATCAAGGCAGGTGAAACCAGCGCAGCGTACGAGCATGCGGCACAGGGCGATGACGTCTACAACGATGCCGGCGAAATCAGCCTCGGCATCAAGTCCGCTGTGGACGTCGATGGCCGCACCTTCGAAAACCTGCAGCTGGGCGATGCGGCCACGGTTCAGGTCACCGACACCACTGACGAGGTGGTGGCCAAGTTGACCGCGACACCGTCGGTTACCGAAGGTGGCGACATCACCTACACGATTACGCTGACCAACAAAGACGGTCTGCCGATCAACAACCACTCGGAGCTCTACTTCAAGCTGACCGATGGTACTACCGTCGTCGTGGCCGCCAACAGCACCACGGGCTCAGCCACCGCAGCCGCCCCGGACAACGTCTATGTCGGTGCCAACCAACCGGTGGTCAATGCCATCGAGGCGGTCAGCGGTGCGGATGTCTGGAAGTTCGAAAACCTCAACCTGGACAAGACGCCTGTAAGCACCACTGTCACCGACGAGCCGGGTACCCCGGGCAACGAAGGCGACCTGGTCAAGGTCACCATCACCGCCGACCAGCCTTCGATGGCCGAGAACGTCAAGCCGACCTTCACCGTGCACATCAACCAGGCCTTGGCTCACGACTTGGTCGTGACCCTGAGCAACAATGCCCAGGTCACCATCAAGGCGGGTGAAACCAGTGCAGCGTACGAGCACGCGGCACAGGGGGATGACGTCTACAACGATGCCGGCGAAATCAGCCTGGGCATCAAGTCCGCTGTGGACGTCGATGGCCGTGCCTTCGAAAACCTGCAACTGGGCGATGCGGCCACGGTTCAGGTCACCGACACCACTGACGAGGTGGTGGCCAAGTTGACCGCGACACCGTCGGTTACCGAAGGTGGCGACATCACCTACACGATTACGCTGACCAACAAAGACGGTCTGCCGATCAACAACCACTCGGCACTGACCTTCACGCTGAGCGACGGCAAAACCATTACCGTGCCCGCCAATGGCACGACCGGTTCGGTCACGGTCATCGCTCCGGACAACGTCTACGCAGGCGCCAACGACCCGGTGATCAAGTCGATTGCATCGGTCAGCGGCACCGACGTCGGCAAGTTCGAACAACTGACCCTGGACAAGACCCCAGTCAGCACCACGGTCACCGACGAGCCGGGTACGCCGGGCAACCCAGGCGGCAACAACGAAGGCGACCTGGTCAAGGTCACCATCACCGCCGACCAGCCTTCGGTGGCCGAGAACGTCAAACCGACCTTCACGGTAAACATCAACCAGGCACTGGCCCACGATCTGATCGTGACCCTGAGCAACAACGCCCAGGTCACCATCAAGGCGGGTGAAACCAGCGCAGCGTACGAGCACGCGGCGCAGGGCGATGACGTCTACAAGGACGCGGGCGAACTCAGCCTGGGCATCAAGTCGGCTGTGGACGTTGATGGCCGTACCTTCGAGAACCTGCAACTGGGCGGTGCGGCCACGGTTCAGGTCACCGACACCACTGACGAGGTCGTGGCCAAGCTGACCGCTACCCCTTCGGTTACCGAAGGTGGTGACATCACCTACACCGTCACCCTGACCAACAAAGACGGCCTGCCGATCGACAAGCACGGTGCGCTGACCTTCACCCTGAACGATGGCACAACCATCACCGTTCCGGCGAACAGCACCACCGGCAGCACCACTATTACTGCGCCAGACAATGTCTACACCGGTGCCAACGATCCGGTTGTGAAATCCATCGCCAGCGTTGATGGCGTTGATGCCGGCAAGTTCGAACAGCTGACGCTGGACAAGACGCCGGTCAGCACCACGGTCACCGACGAGCCGGGTACCCCGGGCAATCCAGGCGGCAACAACGAAGGCGACCTGGTCAAGGTCACTATCACCGCCGACCAGCCTTCGGTGGCCGAGAACGTCAAACCGACCTTCACCGTGCACATCAACCAAGCCTTGGCTCACGACTTGGTCGTGACCCTGAGCAACAATGCTCAGGTCACCATCAAGGCAGGTGAAACCAGCGCAGCGTACGAGCACGTGGCACAGGGCGATGACGTCTACAAGGACTCGGGTGAAGTCAGCCTGGGCATCAAGTCGGCTGTGGACGTTGATGGTCGTACCTTCGAAAACCTGCAGCTGGGCGATGCGGCCACGGTTCAGGTCACCGACACCACTGACGAGGTCGTGGCCAAGCTGACCGCTACCCCTTCGGTTACCGAAGGTGGTGACATCACC
>NZ_JATAAG010000049.1:0-678 GCF_030341915.1 Pseudomonas sp. BCRC 81390
ACCAGATCGTGGGCCAGTGCCTGGTTGATGTTTACCGTGAAGGTCGGTTTGACGTTCTCGGCCACCGAAGGCTGGTCGGCGGTGATGGTGACCTTGACCAGGTCGCCTTCGTTGCCCGGGGTACCCGGCTCGTCGGTGACAGTGGTGCTTACAGGCGTCTTGTCCAGGTTGAGGTTTTCGAACTTCCAGACATCCGCACCGCTGACCGCCTCGATGGCATTGACCACCGGTTGGTTGGCACCGACATAGACGTTGTCCGGGGCGGCTGCGGTGGCTGAGCCCGTGGTGCTGTTGGCGGCCACGACGACGGTAGTACCATCGGTCAGCTTGAAGTAGAGCTCCGAGTGGTTGTTGATCGGCAGACCGTCTTTGTTGGTCAGCGTAATCGTGTAGGTGATGTCGCCACCTTCGGTAACCGACGGTGTCGCGGTCAACTTGGCCACCACCTCGTCAGTGGTGTCGGTGACCTGAACCGTGGCCGCATCGCCCAGCTGCAGGTTTTCGAAGGCACGGCCATCGACGTCCACAGCCGACTTGATGCCCAGGCTGATTTCGCCGGCATCGTTGTAGACGTCATCACCTTGAGCTGCGTGCTCGTACGCTGCGCTGGTCTGGCCGGCCTTGATAGTGACCTGGGCGTTGTTGCTCAGGGTTACGACCAGATCGTGGGCCAGTGCC
>NZ_JATAAG010000050.1:0-391 GCF_030341915.1 Pseudomonas sp. BCRC 81390
TTCTAACCGACTGAACTACCGCTGCGCTAAACATCGAGTGGTGGGTGATGACGGGATCGAACCGCCGACCCTCTGCTTGTAAGGCAGATGCTCTCCCGGCTGAGCTAATCACCCATGTGTCTCGGTGTGGCGCGCATTCTACGGACGACTTCGCGAGCTGGCAAGCATTTCTCGAAGTTTTTGCAAATTGCGCGAAATACCAAAAAGCAGACACAAAAAAAGCGACCCTGGGGTCGCTTTCTCTGTTGCTTCCGGGTGTTCAGTGGGCCCTGGAAGCGAAATATGGCGCAGCGGACGGGACTCGAACCCGCGACCCCCGGCGTGACAGGCCGGTATTCTAACCGACTGAACTACCGCTGCGCTAAACATCGAGTGGTGGGTGATGACGGGA
>NZ_JATAAG010000051.1:0-387 GCF_030341915.1 Pseudomonas sp. BCRC 81390
CAGAAAGCCGTGCGGCATCTGAACAGCGCCACGCAGTATCTCTACAACGGCGTGCAGCTGATCGAGCTGGAAGTGAAGATGAAGCTGGGCGAGTACTACGCCCTGCAGAGCCAGCACCTGCGGGAAATGCAGCACAAGGCCAATGCCTCCATCGCCGCGGCGCGGGACCGGATGCAGCGCAACCTTGACGATTTCGAGTTTGGCTCGATGAAGTCGATGCGCAAGGTGCGGCCGATCATCCAGCACGGGCTGATGAGCCTGGCCGTGCTCGACCCGCGCTTCACCCACACGATGATCAGCGTGACGGTGTGGGTCGAGGGCACGGCCGAGGAAGTGCATGGGCGGTTGTTCAAGGAAGCCAGCATGGGCGTGAACCAGGCGAGCAGC
>NZ_JATAAG010000052.1:0-275 GCF_030341915.1 Pseudomonas sp. BCRC 81390
ACGCAGTCACCTAACAAAGTAGGCTCCCACTGCTTGTACGCATACGGTTTCAGGTTCTATTTCACTCCCCTCTCCGGGGTTCTTTTCGCCTTTCCCTCACGGTACTGGTTCACTATCGGTCAGTCAGTAGTATTTAGCCTTGGAGGATGGTCCCCCCATGTTCAGACAAAGTTTCTCGTGCTCCGTCCTACTCGATTTCATTGACAAGAGATTTTCGTGTACGGGGCTATCACCCACTATGGCCGCACTTTCCAGAGCGTTCCACTAATCTCAAA
>NZ_JATAAG010000007.1:0-37948 GCF_030341915.1 Pseudomonas sp. BCRC 81390
AGAGGGCCAAATGTGCATGTATTGGTAGAGAGGGCTTGATATGTATGTCTTGACTGATGTATAATTGGTGCTAGGGTTATTAATGTATGCACGGGAGGGGCTAAAATGGCCAACGCAAGGAATACCGATCAGATCGAGAAGGCGAAAAACCCGCTCGAGTACCCCGAATCAGGCTACGGCAACTACGGCGGCCAGGTCCGTCAAAAGGTCATGCTCGGCGACATCATCAAGTGGATGATCGAGGAGATCGAAAAGATCGACAGCGACGAGAGCATCGACCGTGGCGAGAAGACCAAGCGCATCGGTCGGCTCGCCAAGCGCATCAAAACGAAGCTCTACGAGGACCGGCGCAAGGCGCCCGAGGATAAGCTCAAGCCCTCAAGCTATCGCCGCTATCTGACCAGGCTGCGCAATGCCGTATACGAGCAGAACTGGCGGCACCACTCCATCGAGGAGACCTGCAGGCGGGTTGCCAAAAAGCACCCGGAGTACACGCCCGAGCTCCACGCCATGGCCGAAATCACCGACATCGTCCCCCTGCGCCTGGCCTATAAGGGGCTCAAGGACAAGATCAAGCGCGACGGCAACGAGGCCGCCTATCGCGAGGTCAAGGCGATGAAAATCGACCACGAGATCATGCGCCACCTTGATCTGCCATCGGTCACGCGCGACCAGTTGTCCGACCATGCAGCCGCGGTGCTCGAGCAGCGGGCCCTCAACACTATCGACATCAGCTATCACTGGTACGTGACCACTGCCGCGCAGATGCTCGCCTCGAGCGCGTTCTCGCACCTCGCCCTGGGCATCGCCATGTCGACCGGGCGCCGGGCATTCGAGGTGCTGGCGCAAGGGCGGTTTAAGAAGGCGGGCAAGTTCGAGCTGGAATTCAGCGGCCAGGCGAAACAGCGCCTCGGCGTCGACTACGGTGCGACCTACCGCATTTACACCCTTGTCGACGCTGACATCGTGCTCGACGCCATCGCCCGCATGCGCTCGCTACCCGAGTGCGCAAGCCTGCAGGACATGGATGCAACCGAAGTAAACCGCCGCACGGCCAAGACGCTCAACACGCTCACCAAGCGGACCTTTGACGACGAGACCCGGGTTTTCAAGGACACCCGCGCCATCTGGGCGCGCATTATGTTCGAGAGCCATTTCACCCACGACCCGCGCTGGGCGAAAAAGAGCGCCGAGGTGTTCTGGCGCGAGATGCTCGGGCATGAGGACCTTGAGACGCAGGAAAGCTACAAGCAATTCAAAATTCACTATGAGGAGGCCAAGCCAGCGGCAGCCGAGCACAAGTTCTCGAGCCGCCTCGAGGGCCTGAAAACCCTAGACGAGCACCCGAAAATCAAAGGCCGCGCGGGGCTTGAGCGAATCCACGAATGGGTTAAATCGGCGATCCAGGCGGATCCCCTCGCCAAGATCAATCAACGGGCTATCTCGGTCAACGTCGGCAGCTACCGGCCCAACATCAAGGAATACTTGGAGATCGCAGCGGATGCCCTGAGTGTACCTGCGCACGCCGCTGGCGCGGTCGCCGAGGTTCCCGCCGTGGTGGCCAAGGCTAAGCCACACATGACATCGCACAAGGCGGACGATGGGGAGTGGGTTGCAGTGGCCAGCGTTAACGGGGTTGAGGTCGCGACCTTTAAAGATCCTGACCGCATGAAAGCATTGCGGGAGGCCTTTACCCTCGCTGAGAAGGCCTAAGAGTTACCACCGCTGCCCCTCCCTGGGCTGGCGCTGCAGGCGGGACCGCTGGTCCCTGCCCTACTTCAACACACGGGCTCTCGAAATCCTCATCATCCTCAAGGATCGCGAGAGTCCGGCCTACCTCATCACGAATCAAACTGTTCACCTCCATGACCTGGCCGAGCTGGGCGTCTGGCCCAACCTGCAGGATCATGCCGAGTAGAGCGTCAATCCTTCGCAAGGCCGTTGCGGCCCCGTCGATTTTGTCCAGCGCTTGCATTCTTTTAAGTCCCTCCTGTGACTAATGGCGATTTGATGCCTGTATGCGCGTACAGTCTAAACCCGTTGCCTCGATCCGAGTAGCCGTCCGGTGACGCGCCGGTCATCAAGACCGGGCGCCACCAGCGTTAGCCGACTACGGCTCCCGACGAGCGGTCACCCTCAAGCCTCACCGGCCGAGGTAAGCGCACGGTCGGCGTGCTGCAGGATGTAGCGGATCATGGTCGAATCCGCCCCGTCCGTCGCGAACCCGTGGGCGACCTCCGGCGTCAGCGCCTCGATCAGTCTCGACAAGGATTTACCGAGGGGATCGAAGGCAGAGCGGGCGGCGGCATAGATACGTTCACGCATTTCAAGCGAGGGATACTTTTCATCTAGTGCTATATCAACACTCTGCAAAGTATCCCCCGACTCGAGGATAACGGCCGCGTCGCCGTTATCCACTGCGAGGCGCGGTTCGTGCGGGTGCGGGTGCTCGTGGGTGGCCAGCGAATGCACGCCAATGGCCGCGCGGTTGCGGACGTAACCGGAGATAAACGACCAGTGCTCGGGGTTGATGCAGAAGACGCTCGCCCCACGGCTTTTACGCTTGGCAACGTCCAGGCCGAGGCGGCGCAAAATCGACTGAACGACAGTGGTTGCGCAGCAGCGCTTGGCGCCGAATTTGACCAGTTTGCCCAGGCGCAGGGCGTTGTACATTTCCGTCGAGGCCTGGGTCGCGGTGATCTTGTTGAGCACCTGGCGGCAGGCCGTCGAGCTGAATTCGCCCTCGCCCGTCATGGGGTCCACGCCAAGGATCGAGAAGACATCGCGCAGAAAGGCCCTGGCAGGCGTTTTAAAGCGGCTTTTGGTCAGCGTGGTCTTAGACTTGCGTTGCGCCTTATCGAACGCGAGAGCCTGCGCCTCGTCGCTCTGGAGCAGCTCCAAGGCGACAACCTTGGAGATACCGCCGTCGTCATAGAACGCCACGTCGTCGGCGCGGATGGTTTTGACGCCGAGGTCGTTCTCGATCTTGTACCGGTCTACGCGGGCCGACTCGGCCTCGCTGCGGATCTCCATGCGGTTAAGCCGGGCGAACTCCTCCTCGGTCGGCGTGGTGACGCTTTCGATCAGGTCCAGGCGCTGGGAGAAAACCAGCTCGCCCGCGCGTTTGCGGTTGGTGCGCGACAGCTTCGCGAGCAGCGCGTCGCCATCCATGCGCGAAACCTTGTAGCCGTCGCCGTAGAGCATGAGCAGTAGGTTATTGGCGAAATTGTTCTTCGCGCGGTTCTCGTTGGTGACGCACGAGAGATACAGCTCATCGAAGGCCGTTTTCTGGCGGCGCAGCAGGATCTCGTCGGTGGTCTCCTCGAACGAGCACGCGATCTCATCGGCCGCCACGAGGCCGCGATAAATGGCCTCGCGGTCGGTATCGCGCTGCACGTTGCTGTGGCCGATGCCGATCAGGTAGCTACGGGCGGTACGGTCGCGGCGAAGCATCTGCACCGCGTCGCTCGGGCCGACCGTGTTGCCGCTGAATAGGCCGATGTGGTGCTCGAAGTGCGGGCGAGTCATCGACACGCCGGAGCTGATGGCGGGCGAGTAGATCAGGACATCATATTTGACGGCCTCGTCGCTGGGGTTGGCGAGGAACGCCTCGACCGCTGGGTCTGACTTGGAGTCGCGGAAAATCAGCAGCAGGCGCAGGTCGGGGTTTTTCTCCAAGGCCAGGACCGCCAGGCGCTTAGCGCTCTCTGCCGAGTCGCTGGCCACGAGTACACGCTTACCGGCGTTGATGAGCTCGAGCGACTTCTGCCACACCTCGTCGGCATCGCCGAAGCGCACCGCGACATGCTCCATGGTGCCTTCGATCTCGATAATGGTAATCGGGGTGCCCGGGCACGCCTCCTCGCAGAGGCTGATAACCGAATCATTGGCATCGGCGTCGCAGAGCAGCACGCGCTTGGCCTTGGCCATCGCCTCGAGCATGGTATCCATTACCCGCACCGGCCCTTCAACGGGGCCGCTGGTGACATGGCGGATAACCTGGCTGGCCTCGTCGATGCACAGCGTGTCGAGCGTGGTAAACCAGTTGCGCTCGGTCACGGTGCTGTAAAACCGCGAGTTGGTGATCGAGTTGACGCAGCAAGCCATATGGGTGACATCGCGCATTTCGACGGCCAGGACATCCGAGTAATGGCGGATCTGCAGGCGGTTCGCGGCGTCATCCATCAGGGTAATGCGGTGCGCCAGATAACCGGCGCGCTTCGAGTTGCGCATTACCGGGCCGATCAGGTTGTCGGTTTTGCCGCTGCCCATGGGTGAGCGGACGATGATGCAGCCCTCGAGCGATTCGACGAGGTCGGCAACGTGGCTAGGAATGACCGTGCCGCCGTGGTCGGCGCGGATGCCCTTGATCTTGATATGGCGGATGCCTGGGCGGGCCAGTGCGGTCGGCGAGAAACCGCGCAGTTGCATCGCCTCTGACAGCTTGATCTTGCCCAACCACAAGGCGCGGCGCTTGATCTTGAAGGTGTTACCCGAGAAACCAGCCGGGAGCGACTTCACAACGAGGGAAATGATGTCCTTGGTGCCGTACTTGATCGGCACGAGCATCATGCCCGCATTGACTGCCGCGAGAGCCTGCGCCTCGTCGGTCGTGCTGCCCGCGCGAACGCGCTGCAGGCAGTAGGCGAAATAGTCCTTTTCAGCTTTGAGCGAGGCATGCGAGCGCAGGGCCTTCGCGGTGGCCTTGAGGCCGTAGCGGACATGGTAGTCGTTCCAGTCGGTCGGGCCGTCCTGGGTGCGTTGCGCCTCGGCCACTTCCTCGGGAGTCATGCCTGCAAAGATGAAATCCGGCAGGATGGCGCGATAGCCGTGCTCGCGGTGGATCTCGAGGGCAGCCAGGCGCCCGGCGTTGCCGACACGCTTCCACCGGTCCTCGTCGGCTGCGTTGATGATCTTGAGCTCGGGGCGGTGGCGCTTGTACTGCGCCAGCACCTTAACGAGGTTGCCAACGCTGAGCGTGATAATCACGGCAACGCTTTTTCCGCGTTCTTGTTCGGCAAGGTAGATGCTGGCGCCGGTCGCAAAGCCCTCGGCGCTATAGATGCGATCAGCGTTCTCGAGGTCGCCGATGATGAAATGCAGGCCGTCCATTTGAACGCCGGTCCCCTGCAGTTTCTTGTCGGCGTACAGGCGCTGCACGCCGCCGAAATGGCCATGGATGTCGAACAAAGGCAGGGCGGTAAACTCGCCGCCCCGGTCGCGCATGCGCTGCAGGCGGCAGACCTTGGCGATATCGCCGATTTGCTTGGCCTGCAGGTAAGGCGCCGTGCCGTCCTCATCGCCCAGGACCTCGACAAAGCCGGTGCCTGGCTTGCCGCGAGTGATAGTCGGGAACTCGTGGCGCCCGCCCTTGAACCATGCCAGCTCGAAGGCATCGCGCTCGGCAATCTTGCGGGCGTGATTCTCACGCTCAAGCTGTTCTGCCTCCTCCTGGCGCCGGGCGCGTTCCGCTGCGCGCGACTCCTGCGCCTCGCGCCATTTGACTTGCTCGTCGGTCGGAGCATGGCCGCCTTGGCGGCGATAGAGCTCGAGCAGCGCCTGCCAACCACTCCAATTGGTGGAGCCAATCGAGGCGTTGTTATGGTTGAAGGTGAGGAACGGCAGCTTGAGCCGGATGCCGCCGTCGAGCTCGACCTCGCGGAGGTCGGCCCAGGCCGCCAGCTTGCCCCGGTGCTTTTTATCGGTCCAACCGATTTTGCCCGGCACCTGCGCTTGATTCTTGTCTGCCGTGAATCTCACGGCATTAGAAATTGACGACCAGTCGAGGCCAACGTCTGCCGCAATCGACGAAATGTCGCTATAGCAGTAGTCGGCCAAGCTCTCCGGCCGGGAGTGGAATCGTTCCTGATAGAACGCTGCCAAGGCGTTCTGATGTTTCATGTCCGTCATGGTGCCCCGTGCGTAAAAACGCAAAAGCGCAAAAACGCATAGGCTTGACTCACCCAGTAACAGACCTAAACTGGCGGCGTTGTAGACGTATTCTCATATCGTCCGCCTGCGTTTTAACTGCCCGCTAAAACAGTCAAAACGATCAATCAGGTTGGCAGGTTTGCCTCTGTTGTGGGTGAGCCAAGCGAAAGGGCCGGGGCTGGTAACCCCGGCCTTTTTGCGTTTGCGCGAAAAAAGAAAAAGCTAGCGGTCGAGCGCTAGTCTATCCGTTTCTCTCTATTCAGTGAAACTCTTGTCTCTGATTATCGAATGAGCCCCCTCGAGGTCCTCATCGTCATGCCTATCACTACCCCAATCACCCGAAAATTGCCATTGATTTGAATGGCCGGGAATTGCGGATTGAGAGCCTGCAGGTAGCTTTGCGTACCATGCTTAACAATCTTCTTGAAGGTCGGCGCGGTCGGGTCTGAGTCATAGCCGACAACGAAATCGTTGACCTGGTGCTCGAGGTCGGGGTCGACAAAGATCAACGAGCCGTTTGGGAACGCTGGCCCGGCTGGCGCGTGCATGGACTCATCGGACAGCCTCAAAAAGAACCCGCGCGGGCTTTTGCTGTCGAGTGGCACCTCCCACGGCGTACCGCTTGGAAGCCCTGAAATATCAGGCTCTTGCGCCCATTGCGCCGCTTGATCCCACGGTACAACCGGCGCCCTGGTGGCGTGCTCTCGGGGTGCCTGTGGGGTGCTGGCGCTGGCGCCCTCGTCGATAAGTTGGTCGATGGTTGTGCCCAGGACCGTCGCTATTGCATGCGCCTTGTCGACTGAGGGCATTGATTTGCCTTTCTCGACCTCGCTTAGGTAGCCCGTATAGAGGGCGCCACCGGTCTCATCGCACACACGCTGCAACGTCCAGCCGAGGGCTTGTCGGCGCCGCTTGATGGCGGCGCCGATGGTAATTGGCTTTCTCATATGGACATGGTCCTCCTTGCTCATATTGTCCTCTCTGAATGCCGTAGACATCCACTCTCTATAGAGTGGATTCTCTTGCAAATTTTTCTCTATATACCGAGAATGTAGACATCTCTACTTCCCCCGCATTCAGAGAAAGAAACCTGCTATGCAGCACAGCACCGAAACCGAGATCGTGCTCGGCCACACCGCGCAGTGGTTCCAGAACTCCGAAATGTCCATGGAGCGTTTCGCCCATGACTTGCTCGCCCCTGCTCTCGAAAACGCCGAGCTCATCGAGCGCGCTCCGCGTCCCCAAGACGCCGAAGCGTTCACCAAGGCTCGCAAGGCCTGGCGCCAGCGTGTAGACCGCCTGTTCAACGGCTCGCAGCCCTTCCCGCTTGAGTGGAAGTGGGTTTGGATCAATTGCGTCGCTGAGCCGTTCCGCACTGAGATCGCGAATGATCTGCAGATCATGGCGGGCATGGTGCCGGTGGTGCGTCCTGAGCTGCGCGCAGTCAATGGCGTGGAGTCGACGCGAGCGCGTATCGCTCAAGTGATGATCGAGGTTGGCGAGTTCTTCCAGGCCGCTGCCGAGCCTGCCGGAGACGGCCGGTACTGCCGCGATGATCGCGAGGCCGCGTCCGAAATGATCGAGAAGGGCCTCGAGGCCGCTGGCGCGATCATGACCGAGCTTTTCGCCTTGGCCGCTGGCGCTGGTGTAAGCATGCCGCAAGGTCCTTTCGCTGCAATCGTGGAGGTGCGCCGTGGCTGAGAGCGCACCCGTCAAGCCGACCAAAAAACGCAAGCGTCCGCCTCGTACTGACAAGGTCCGCGAGCAGGACCGCAAGCGCCAGCAGGCCGCCGAGGAGCGCAAGCGAAAGCGTGCCGAGGAGCTCGGCGCTCGGATGCTCAAGGGTGAAATCTACGGCGCAACGTCCGACCAGCTCGCCACCATGCTCGAGGAGACGGGAAGCGAGGAGATGGAGTTCATCACCAACGCTATTCATCGCCTGTTTGAGCTGCGCCAGCGCGACCCTGTGGCGTTCGCTGCGCTGGCTGACCACAACCCCCTGCCGGAGGTGTGGCATGGCTGATTGGCTCAAGGTCTTCAAGCTGGCGCCTGGCGCAGTTGTGGTGCTGGTCAATGAGCGCCGCGAGCAGCCTGCCTATGGCGACAACGTCATTCGTTCCGAGCTGCGCTGTCGCGGTCGGATCGTCATCTCTCACCACCAGCAGTCAAGCGCCGAGGATCTCGAGCGGAATTTCGCCGAGCTGAATTTCGAAATGGCGGCGCAGTGGGTAATCAACACGGCCAAGCGCCTGAAAGAGGAGACCTCTCATTATGGCCGATGAATGCGATTTCGCTGCCGACATGGAGCTCAAGGCCGCCGATGCGTTCGTCGCCCAGCGCCTCGACCGACTGGCTGCCGCTCACCTGGCCGATTCGGCTGAGGTGTGCGCGTGCGGTACCGCGATTCCCGAAGCTCGCCGCAAGGCAGTCCCTGGCGTGCTGCGCTGCACGTTCTGCCAGGTCAAGGCCGAGCGCCGAGGGGTGACCCATGGGCGCGCGTGAAACCCTGACCCTTGGTTGGTCCGGCGAGGCCTCCTCGCTGCCCCAGGGCGGCCCGGCATTCATGCTGGTAGACGAGCCTGTCACCCGCCCGGCCGCTCGAGCGCCCCGCCCTGCCCGCCGCGTCATCGACGCGCAGGTAATCAGCTCCATGCGCGATCTGGTGCTCGCTTCCTTCCTCGGCTCGCAATTCGCCCAGGACCGCGACAACCCGGGCCCGACGCCTTACACGACCGAGGGCACGCGAGACTGCCGCCCTGCGGGTCTGACCGATGCCGATCTCAAGACTCGAGGCGCTGAGGACCTCAAGCGTATTACCACGCGAATTCACGCCAGCGAGACCCGGCCCAAGAAAAAGGGCGGGGTGCTGCTAGGGCCGTTCGCCTATCAGGACGCGCACGTAATCAAGGCCATCGGTGGCCTGGCGCCTGAATACGGCCAGTGGTTGCGCTACGCCTACGGCGACTCGCGCCAGTGGGAAGACGAGCAGGGCGCGGTCGTGGCGCTGTGGAAGCGCGCCGAGCCGCTGTTCGGCAAGGTCCAGACCAAGACGTTGAAGAACATTCGCGCATTGGCGCACCTGGCCACCCAGGCCGGTAAAGAGCGGATGAATAGCGGCCGTGAGATTCACGACAGCGAGAAATTGATGCAGTTGCTGCAGGTCAAGCGCGGCAACTTCGACGTTCAGTGGGCGCCTCGGTGGAAGCTCTACGCAGAGCAGATTGAGAGACTCGACCGAGACGCCCTGGAGGCCCTGGCAAAAGCCCTGGGCGATTTCGATTTTGTCATTGATGGTCGCGGTGTCGGCCCGGAGGTGGAATGTGGGAGCGCTCAATCAATTTCTGATGCGGCTGTGCGGGCGAAGAAAAGCGTTGGAGTCGGGCTCAAAACCGGCGAAGCGGCCATCCTTCGCATATCCGGCAAGCTCCTCCCAGGGGGCGCCATCGACGCTTGCTGGTGTACCGATATCAGACCCCCTGCACCCGGCCAATCCGATTGGACTATACGCGCTGAGCCTTGCGCAGCATGCGACCGAGGAGCCTACGCGCTCGAGCCCCTCGAGCGACTCGAGCTGCGCCTCGAGCGACTACGGGAGCAGTTGGTCGGGCGGGGACTCGTGCTCGAGCTCGGCAAGCGATTCGTCGAGCCCAAGTAGTTACGACTGATGACCTGCATTCACTGCGGCACCGCACCAGAGCTGCGCAAGGATCCCGCGACCGGCCGCGTCATGGTCGCGTGCCCTGAGTGCAAGGCTCGGGGCGACGCGGCCATCCATGATGCCCGCGCCTGGCTGTCCTGGGAGCTGGTAAACGACGACACCATGCCGCGCCACGGCTGCCGGAATGGCGCCTATCCGCGATTCATTCAGGTCAAAGGGCAATGGGGCTACGGCTGCAAGGCCTGCGGTTTCGCTGACATAGGGTTTGCCACGCTCGAGGGCGCCGTCGCTGGCTGGATGCGAGAGCATCGACACGCAAATGCGTAAATACGCAAAAACGCAAAAACGTATGGAGGTTGTATGTTCTCGATTCCTGGGCGATTCCGCTCGCTGCGCAAGCGCTGGATGCTCGCGAGGTTCAGGCGCCTATTAAAGCGCGGGAAGGCCATCGAGCCTCGCCCCGAGGATTGTCGTTGCCCTATTTGTTCCGAGCGCGTAATGCCCAAGCTGAGGCCTTTGCAGGTTAAGGTTCATCTCCTGCAGGTAAAGATAAATCGCCGTTACCCGGGAACGCTGCCTCGGCATCGAATCCTTTGAAAAGCGCAAAAACGCCTTTACGCAAAAACGTAATGGCGTTTTTTTTGGCCTGTCCTGTTGACAGAATTTAGATAAAAATGGCAATATATCCATGCTGTCATAAAACCGTTAAAGCCCGCCTAGATGCGGGCTTTCGCGTTTCTACGCGCCAGGAAAGCCTGGTCACCATCTTCTGAGCCTCGCCATCGTGCGGGGCTTTGTCGTTTCTGGAGGCCCGCAAATGGGCAAGGAAGTCGTTACTACGGCCGCCAACATCTCGCTTGGGACGGAGGCGGCCAAGGCGGCCCCGTTCGCAGCGGCATTCATGGTCGGCGGCCTTACCGCGATGGAGTGGGCCTATATCTTGGCCGCTGCTTACTCGGGGCTGCTCATCATTCACTTTGTGGGCAGTAAGTGGTTTCTGCCGCTGCTGCGCCTCATCAGGAAGGGCCGAGCGGCCGGGGGTGCTGAATGACTCCGCTGCTGCAGCGAATCATTGCAGCGGTCACGCTGTCGCTGACGCTGGCGGGTTTCACCGTCAACGAGACCGGCCTCCCGGCGCCGGTTGAGCGGGCCGCGATCATGGCGGGGCTGATGGTCCTCACGCCTGAAATGGAGGGAACCGTCTATCAGGCGTACCCGGATACGGGCGGCGTCTGGACGATCTGCACCGGCCACACGAAAGGCGTTAAGCGGGGCGATGTGGCCACTCCCGAGGAGTGCGCTCTCTACCTGCAGGGCGACCTCGGCGGCGCGGTCGATTTCGTCATGCGTCAATTCCCCACGGCGACCATCTGGCAAAAGATCGCGCTCGCCGATTTCGTCTACAACCTCGGCGCACCGGCCCTGCTCAAGTCCACGCTGTACAAGCTTGCCAAGGCCGGTAAGTGGCGCGAGGCGGCCGACCAGTTCCCGCGCTGGGCATACGTTGCGGGGCTTGACTGCCGGATCCCTGCGAACAAGTGCCAGGGCATCCCCAAGCGCCGCGAGATGCAGCGCTCTCTCTTTCTGGTGGGCTTATGACTCGATTTATCGCGGCTCTTGTCGCAAGCCTGGCCGTCCTCGGCTGGGTCTATGTCGCTGGTTACGCCTCCGGCAAGTCCAGCGAGCAGGGCAAGGCCAAGGACGCCGAAATCAAACAACTGCGCGAGGCCTTCGCGCAGGGCCAGGCGGTCGGCCAGGTGCGCGACGTTGTCGTCACCGAGTACGTCGACCGCGAGCGGGTCATCTACAAGACCGGCAAGACCATCACCAAAGAGGTTCCCGTCTATGTCACTCCGGCAGCTGATGCAGCCTGCACTCTTACTCGCGGCTTTGTCCGGTTGCACGACGCCGCCGCCGCAAACGTACTTCCCGGACCCGCCGAGCCTGCTGATGCAGGACCCGCAGGAATTGCGCTCTCTACCGCAACCGAAGTCGTCTCGGACAACTACACCGCCTGCCACGCCAACCGAAACCAGCTCGTAAAGCTGCAGAAGTGGTTGCGCGAGGCGAAACAAGCCACGCTGGAGGCCTCGGCCCATGAATAGCACCGATCAGAAATTCGATTCCGTTCTCGCCAGCCTGGGCCTGCCAGGTCCTCGCGTTACCTTGGCCATGGTCGAGGAGGTGCTCGCCACGGTCACCTATGACACCCGCGTCATTCCTGGCACTACCTGCACCCAGGCTACGGCCATTTTGCCGACCGGCTTTGTCGTCGGCCGTGGTGAGGCGGCGTGCGCTGACCCTGCGAACTTCAATCCGGCCCTTGGCATCGAGCGCGCCATCAGCAAGGCGCGCGACAATGCTCGCGACGAGATCTGGAAGCTCGAAGGCTATCGCCTGTCGCAGGCGCTGCACGAGGCGCGACATGGCACGGCTAGCGCAGCGCTGCAGCAAATCCGCACGGTACTGCGCGCGGGCAGGGTGTCGATACCACTCACAGTCACCGAATGGGCAGCCGATGCTCTGCCATTGGGGTCGACGCCTGGCTCTATCGACCTGGGCGTTTGCAGTCGGGTCCGGCGTGCGGCTCAAGCCGTGACGCTGGAGATCGAGCCGGGCTCGCAGGATGCGGGGGCAGCCGAGTGAGCCCGGTGTTTTGTCGGCTGCCAGCGGCAGTCGCAGCGCACCTTGACGGGCTTGAGCCCGAGGAGCGTGACAGCTTCCTCGAGTCTCTGGCTCGCAAGGTCCTCGAGGATGCGAGCGACCGCATCATCCTCGGCGGCGTCGGCGGGTGCGCCCCGGCAGGCCTGATGCACCATCATGGTGCGCCTAGCCGAAATGGGTCCTCCCTCGGGGGTGGCCCTCTCACGGGGCGAAACACCGCCGCGTTCGCGCGTGTCTGACCGGATTTTTCCGGTCCTTTCTTCAATACCTAAAGCCCGTCGCCAAGCGACCCGCCTGACCGTGAGGCCAAGCGCGACGCGGCTTTGCGTATTGACGTAAAAGCGTAAAAACGTAAAAACGCAAAGGACTAAATGCGTTTTTACGTTTATGCGTTTAACCGTCGAGGTCCTTTCTCCCCATGGGCAAGATCATCAGCCGAAAGGAGCTGGCTGACCTGATCGGGAAATCCGAACGCTGGGTAAGCAAGCTCATCGAGGAGGGCCTGCCCGTCGCTGGTGGCGGCGGCAAAGGCAACCCCCTGCAGATCGACAGTCAACAAGCCATCGAGTGGCTCATCGCGCAGGCACTGCGCAGCGAAATCGGCGACGACGACGAGGAAGACGGCCCGGGCGGCGGTGCCAAGTCTGAGGATCGCCTGCTCAAGCGAGCCCGTCGCGAAAAGCTGCAGATCGATATCGACCTCGCCCGCAAGCGCTTGGCGCCGGTTGATGGCGTCGTGTTTTTTCTCAACACCATCGCGGCCGTGTATGCGACGCAGCTCGATGCTGTGGGGAGCCGCCTTGCAAGTGACCTGGCGGTGATCGATGACCCTGCAGAAATCCGAGCAAAGCTATTTGACGAGACGAGGCGCATCCGCGCAGCTACTGCCGACCGTCTCGAACAAAGAGCACAAGAGCTCGTTGCTCAAATTGGCAGTCTCGATATCGACACTATCGAAGACGGTGAAAGCGCCGCCGAGGCGGACGGCTGACGAATGGGCTCGCGACAAGCGCGTAATGCCACCGGCCGCGCCGATTCCTGGGCCGTTCAACCCTGACGCTAACCCGTACATGCGCCCGGTCGCCTGGGCCTTCGCGCAGCCTTGTTTCTCCCGCGTCACGTTCGTGATGGGAACGCAGATGGGCAAGTCGGTCACGATGGAAAACGTCTGTGGTCACCGGCTCGATGAGGACCCAACGCCGATCATGTATGTCGCGCCGACCGCGCCGCTGCTCAAGAGCACGGTTGTCCCGAAATTCATGGACATGATTCGCGGCTGCGAGTCGCTGCTCAAGAAATACCACGAGGCGACATCCTCAACGTTCGTTAAGTGGATCGGGGCCGCCAAGCTGCGCTTTGCCTGGGCCGGTTCGCCGACCGAGCTGGCCGCTGATTCGGCTGGCTTGATTTTGGTCGACGAGGTTGACCGAATCGTCAACACCAAGGAAGGCGACACGCTCGAGATCATCGAGGCCCGTGGCGACGCCTATGTCGACTCGAAGGTCGGTTACACGGCAACGCCGCTGCGCGGAAAGATCGTCAAGGTCCTCGACGAGCGCACCGGCCTGTGGCACTGGGAAATAGCCAAGCCGGAGGCGGTGAGCTCGAAAATCTGGCGCCTCTGGCAGACGGGGACCCGTCACGAGTGGGCGGTCCCGTGCCCGCACTGCGGCGAATACTTCGTGCCGTGGAGCGACCTCATCTGGTGGCCTGGTAAGGGCACGGCCGAGGAATGCACGCCCGACGAGGCCGAGGAGCATGCCAGGCTGACCTGTCCTAACAGCGGTTGCATGATCGAGGACAAGTGGCGCCCCTGGATGAACAAGCGCGGCATTGCGGTCGCGCCTGGCGAGAGCGTGAAGTCGGTAGACGGTAAGCCGGTGCGTAGTGGCCTGGCGGATACCGAGGGTTTTACGCATTACTCGATCTGGATCTCGGGGCTTTGCAGCTTCGCGGCGAAAAAGTCTTACGGGTTCCTGGCGAAAAAGCTGCTCGGCGCCATGCGCAGCGGCGATGCCGCCACCCTGCAGGGCGTCTACAACACCGGTTTTGGCGAGTGCTATTCGGAGGTTGGCGACGTTCCAACGTGGGAAGCGGTCAAGGGTGAGCGCTACGGCTACCCCGAGGGGCGTGTCCTGCTGCCGCCTGAGCGGATTTTCTGCACGGTCGACGTTCAAAAGCGCGGCCTTTATTACGTTGTGCGGGCCTGGTATCCGGGCATGGGCTCGGCGCTCCTCGAGCATGACTATCTGGCGGGCGATACCGACCGCGAGGAAGTGTGGGACGCCTTGGGTGATTTGCTCGAGCGTGAGTTCGACGGCTATCCAATTACAGCGATGGGCATCGACATCGGCTATCGAGATGACGAGGTCTATACCTTCCTGCACCGCTACCCGAGTCGGGTTATCGCCATGCGGGGCCGCGAATCGCTGCCAATGCCGTTCAAAAAGGAGCTGGTCGAGCAGAACAAGCTCGGCAAGACCCGCAAGCGTGGCGACAGCCGCCTCGCGTTCGACGCAACGCTCTCTAAGCGCTGGGTGCATAGCCGGATCGGCGTTCCTGACAACCGCACCGGCTGGTGGCTGCTGCACCAACAGGTGAGCAACGACTACTGCAGGCAGATTGTCGGCGAGGAGTGGAGCGAGGAGGACGGCAAGTTCAACAAGGTCGGGGAGAACCATTACCTCGACTGCGAGGGCATGCAATACATCCTCGCTTTGCGCGAGAAGCTGCACCGCCGCAAGCGCGGCGTGCTGACCAAGGCGCAGTTAAAGGCGGCTATCAAGGTCGCCCAGGGTGAGCCGCTCGAGGTCGACCCGGAATCAACCGCGGCTGATGCTCCCGCCCCCGTACCGGAGGCGGCCGAGCGCGAGCCCGTGGCCCCGTCTGCGGCCCCGCCCAAGCGCCGGGGCCGCTTCAAGATCAACCGCAAGTGATGACCCCCAATGGAACCTAAGAAACTGCACGCTGGTGACTCTGTCACCTGGGCGCGGGAGGCGGCTGCCTATCCCTCGGCCGATGGCTGGTCGCTGTGCTTCGCGTTGCGCGGGCCTGGCTCGCTGGATGTGGCCAGCGCTGACGGCGAGCCGTATCAGTTCCGCATGGCCTCGAGCGAAACCCGGGCATTGCCGCCCGGCCTCTATCACTGGGCCTGCTACGCGATTCGCGGCGATGACCGCGCGACGCTGGCCAGCGGCCGCATGGAGATCCTTGCCGACTTGATGCAGGCCGAGACCTTCGACGGTCGCAGCCATGCGCGCCGGACGCTCGATCTGATCGAGGCGGCTATCGAGAAGCGGATCCCCAAGGACCAGCAAGGTTACGAAATCGACGGCATGAAGCTCGAGCGGATCCCAATCGAGCGGCTCGAGGCGCTGCGCACCCGGTATCGCCGAGAGGTGGCCGCCGAGGGCCGGAGAGGCCAATCGCCATTCGGCCGAATTTCTCGTGTGAGGATGTGAAATGGGCTTTTTCAGCGACCTACTGAGGGTGCGAACGCGGCCCGTGCGGGTCCGCGAGGAGCCAACTCTCACCATGGAAAAGGCGCCAGGCGCAGGTGATGGCCAGCGCGCTTTCCAGATGGCCAGGCACACGCGGCTAACTCAAAGCTGGAGCAATCGCACCGGCTACGGTGACGCCAACCAAGAGATTTACGCCGACCATCAGTCATTGATGGCCCGGGCGCGCGAGCAGTCGATTAACAACGGCTATGCGAAGCGCTTTTACCGGCTGCTCAAGCAAAACGTCATCGGTTCGTTCGGCATTCAGATGATGTCGAAGGCCAAGACCCCGGGCGGCAAGCCGGATCGCGAGCGCCGTCGATTGATTGAAGGCGAGTTCTGGGAGTGGTGCGAGAAAGGAAACTGCGACGTTACTGGGACCTACTCGTTTTGGCAGTTCCAGCGCTTGTGGCTCGAGACGATGGCTCGAGACGGCGAGGTCATGGTTCGGATGGTGCGCAACTTCCCCAATCGCTGGGGGTTCGCCCTGCAGATCCTCGAGATCGACCGCCTCGATGTCACGCTCAACACCTGGCTAAGCAACGGCAATCAGATCCGCATGGGCGTCGAGCGCAATGCCTGGGAGGCGCCGGTCGCTTACTGGATGCTCAAATCGCACCCCGGGGACACCTACCAGACCCCCGCCGAAGACAAATACGAGCGGGTCTCGGCGACTGAGCTGCTGCACAGCTTCGACCCCTGGCGCCCGCATCAGGCGCGCGGGTTCACTTGGACCCATGCCGGAGCGTTGGACCTGCACCACCTTGGCGAGTATCGCAGCGCCGAGATGGTGGCCGCCGAGATGGGGGCCAAGATCACCGGCGTCTATGAGCAAAACGCCGAGGTTGTTGATGATCCCGGCGACGATGATGACGGCGAAATCGACGAGGTCATCGAGTCGGGCTCGAGCAAGCTGCTCCCCTACGGGGTGACATGGAAGCCCTACAACAACACGCACCCGTCGACCAACTTCGCACCCTTCACGAAATCGGGGCTGCGCGGCGTGTCGGCTGGCTGGGGGCCCAGTTACAACAAGCTCGCCCAAGACCTCGAGGGTGTGAATTTCTCCTCGCTGCGCTCCGGCGAGATCGATGAGCGTGATTTCTACAAGGACACGCAGCAATTCGTGATTACCGAGTTGCACAAGCGTGTCGGCAAGGCCTGGCTCGAGATGGCCCTGCTCAAGGGTGCCCTACGGCTGCCGCCTCGCGAGTTCAAGCTCTACAGCGAGATCGAATGGGCGCCCCGTGGCTGGGACTGGGTCGACCCGAGCAAGGACTCGAAAGCGGCTACCGAGTCCATCGGCAACCGCACGCGGACCCGGGGTTGGTACATCCGCGCCCAGGGCCTCGACCCCGACGAGGTATTCGTCGAAATGGCCGAGGAGGAGGCTCGCCTACGCGAGCTCGGCCTCTCGTTCCAAACGCCAGCACCTGGCACCGCCAAACCGGAAACCACTGATGACCAAGACGACGAAGACGGAGCCGGAGACGGCTGACCCGTCGATTTTGCTGCGCGAGCTCGGCGGCAAACCCCTGCACCGCTCCATGGCGGTCGACCATTCAACCCTGGACGTCGAGGCGCGCACCGTCGAGGTGGCGGTATCGAGCGAGTTTCCTGTCCGGCGCTATTTCGGCATGGAGATCCTCGATCACTCGCCCGAGTCGGTTGACCTGTCGCGTTTGAAAAACGGCGCGCCGCTGCTCGATATGCACGACCGCTGGACGCAGATCGGCGTCGTTGAGGACGCCTGGCTCGATGATGACCGCAAGCTGCGAGCTCGCGTGCGGTTCTCGAAGAACCCCAAGGCCGAGGAGGTGTGGCAGGACGTCGTCGACAAGATCCGCCAAAACATCTCGGTCGGCTACGACCCGAAGCTCATGCGCCTCGAGCGCACCGAGGGCGACCTCAAATTTTACCGCGTCACCAGTTGGGAGCCCTACGAGGTTTCCAGCGTATCCATACCGGCCGACCCGACTGTCGGGGTAGACCGTTCGCTCCCTGAGCACCCGCAACCGACTCTACCTGTTCAAGGAAATGAAATGTCCCAAGTAAATACCAACGGTAGCCCCGACGCCGCTGCGATCGAGGCCGCCGCGAGTCAGCGTGCCGCTGACATTTTCGCCCTGTGCCAGCGTCATAACGCAATGGGCATGGTTGGCGAAGCCCTGGCGGGCAATATGACCGTCGATCAAGTTCGCGCCAAGATCCTCGACGGTATCAATCCGATGCCGACCGCCCCGGCGCCGGAAAACTCGACCCGCAATGGTGAGCTGCCTCGCTTCGTCGACGTTTCTGCGCGTGGCCTGGGCCTGAGCAAAAAGGAGCAGGAAAGCTACTCGCTGTTGCGCGCCCTGAACGCGGCGGCCGACAACGACTGGAAGGATGCAGGCCTCGAGCGCGAGGTCTCCATCGCAATTGCCGATGCCAGCGGCAAGCCAGCGCGCGGGATTTATGTTCCGCATGACTTGGTGGCTGCTCGAGCCTATCGCGATGGCATGACCGCCACGGCGGGCGCAGGTGCTGAGCTGATCGCGACCGACCTGCGAACTGACCTGTTCGTCGACATGGTTCGCAACCGCGCGGTAATGGGTGCATTGGGCGCTCGCATCGTCGGCGGCCTGCGCGGCGATGTCGATATCCCGAAAAAGGTGGCAGGTGCCAATTTCTACTGGGTGGCCGAGAACGAGGCTCCGCCCCTGTCGAAAATGGACCTGACGACCCTGATGCTCAAGCCGAAAACCATTGCCGGTGCGATCCCGGTATCGCGTCGTCTGCGCAAGCAGTCGTCGATGAGCGTCGAGCAACTGATCGTTTCCGACCTGGTCAACGGTATCGCCATCGCCATCGACCTCGCGATGCTCTATGGCACCGGTCAGGACAACCAGCCGCTCGGCCTGTTCAACCAGCTCGGTATCCCGGCTCTGACCTACGGCGCTGGCGGGATCACCTTCGGCGATCTGATCGACATGGAAACCAAGGTCGCGACCTTCAACGCTGACAGCGGTGCGCTCAAGTACCTCACCAGCGTTCAAGAACGCGGCTACGCCAAAAAGACCAAGGAAGACCCGGACGGTGCCGACAGCACCAAGATTTGGGTTAGCAACGAGGTCAACGGCTGCCCGGCGCTGGCCTCGAATCAGGTCAAGCAAGGTGTGTGGGCGTTCGGCGACTGGTCGCAAGCCATGATCGGCATGTGGGGCGCCCTGGACCTCAAGCCGGACCCGTATGCGATGGCTGGCAGCGATGGCCTGGTCGTTCGCGTCTTCCAAGACGTAGACGCCGGTTTCCGCAACCTGTCGAGCTTCAGCATCAACAAAAAGGCCGCCTAAGCCTTTTCCCTTGGGGGCTCCGGCCCCCTTCAAATCGGAGTTCCGGCAATGACACAACTGACGGTAGCCCTCGGCTATGTCGTTTTCGTGCTGCATGAGTTCTGGCGACAGGGCGTCGACCGGCCAATCGAGGTCGGCATCTGCATCGAGGTGACTCGAGCAGAGCGTAATGCCCTGGTTTCTGGCCAGGTCGCCCGCGATGCAACCGATGCAGAGATCGCAGAGTTTCGGGGCTTGCCGCCCCCTGGTGATGAGGAGCCGCTCGATGGAAACGAAGCCCTTGCCGCGCTGGCTGCGGCGAAAGCCCAACTCGCCACGGTGGCAGAAGCCGCGCAGGACCTCGAGGCGCAAGTCTCGAAGCTGCAGGCGGCCAATGGCGAGCTGACCAAGGAAGTCGGCGAGCTGCGCCTCGAGGTCGACAACCTCAAGGCGGCCAACGAGGTGCAGGCCAAGGCGCTCGCGGCGGCTCAAAAGGCGGCCACGGCTAAGGCCGCGAAATGATCGGCGACGACGACCTAGCGTCGTTTTTTGACCCGGAGGAGTTCGGGTGCAAGGTGCTGATCGTCGGCCCGGCCGGTACTCGCTCGGTTTGCGGCATGTGGGGCGACCCTGCTGCCTTCGGCCGCCTGCAGCGCCCCGGGGTGCCTAACGGCGCCGCCCACGCGCAGGTGCGTATGGCTGAGAAGGTCCTGCAACTGCCGAACGAGGACGTTCCCCAGGACTGGGCGCAGTGCCGGGTGGTCGACGATGGGGTCGAGTTCTCGATCACGCATGTCGCGCCCCACGGTCGGCTGCGCTCGCTGCTGACAATCGTTCCTTTCGGTGACCGCAAGGCGCGGTCGGGGGAGGTGACTGGTGGATGGCTTCCGCCTCGATCTGCAGGTTGACCAAGCAATAAGCCGCGTGCCCGAGATCCTCGACGGCCTGCAGCGGGATCTCGATCTCGCTGCAGCTCGGGCGACGCTGCGGGCCGGGCGGTGGCTGAGCCAGCACAGTACGCGAGAGATCGCGAAAGAGCTGCGCATCCGGCAAAGCCCCGTGCGGCACCGCTACCAGCTCCACACGCGCGCCAAGGGCAAGGAAGTCAAGATTTGGGTAGGCCTTGAGCCTATCGCGGTGCATTACCTGGGCGAGCCCAAGGAAACCGCGAGCGGCGTGTCGGTTGGCCATCGCAAATACGACGACGCATTCATCGCTGACAACCGGGGCGGAAAGCAGCTCGTGTGGATCCGCAAGGGCCGCCAGCGGCTGCCGATCAAGGTCGTCACCGAGGATTGGGAGGGCCCGGCATTGAGCGTGCTCGAGCGCTGGGAAAAGCGCGCCATGGAGCGTTTCGTCGAGTTTTTTGAGGAGGAGGCGCGCAATGTCATCGCGAAAGCTAGATAGCCCGTCTGACCTGTATTTTGCCGTGGGTGACGCGATTGTCGCCCTCGGCCTGGGGCTGGATGTCGGCAACTACAACGAGTTCGCTGGCGAGGTGCTTGGCGACGGTACGATCCTCATCGAGATCGAGAGCACAAAGCGCGTGGCGCGCTCTGCAGAGGGCCGGATCGGCCACCGTGTGCGCGTCACGCTGCATGCTGTGGTTGGTGGTTGGCGTGAAAACTCCAACCTTGAGGCCTGCAACCTGGCGTCGATTCTCGCGGCCCGGGCCGACGACTCGCGCTGGGGGCTCCCGGGGCGGCAATGCGGCCTGCCGGAGGACATCACGACCAGCCCGAGCATGTACTCGGAAGGGCACAAGGGTTACGAGGCCTGGTGCGTAAGTTTCTGGCAGACGATCTACACCGGGCCCTCGCTCCTCGAGGAGGATCCGGCAGTAACCGGCATGCCGCTCTATGCCATGCGCTGGCAGGTGCCGAGCATCGACGACCCGGCGAATTACCGGCCGCTCGCCGAGCTCGTTGCAGCGCCTGGGGGTGGCTGATGTTCGCGCAGATGCTGCAGCCGTTCATTGATCGGATCATGGAAGTCGAGCGGCATGTCGAGGACCTGCAGCGGCGTGCCGACGGCATCGTCCGCCGTGGCGTCTGCGCCTCGGTCGATACCGGTGCCGGTAAGTGCGTGGTGACCCATGGGGAGCTGACAACGCCGCCCATTCAGTACATGCACCCCAGCGCGGGCGAGCAGAGCGAAACGCGGCACCCTTCGGTGGGTGAGCATTGCGTCCTGCTCAACTTCGGCGGCGGGGAAAACGGCACGCTTTACGTCGCGCTGTTCGGCCTGCCGAGCGGGGCCTTTCCGATGACCTCCTCGCAGGCCGAGGTGACCAAGCGGGTGCATAAGGACGGCACCTCGAGCAGCTACGACGACTCCTCGAGCGAGTTCTCGTGGAAAAACGGGCCGCTCTCGGTCACGGCGAACCGCGACGGCCTGGTCGTCATGCTCGGGCCTATCGGGTTCAAGCTCGACGCAACCGGCTTCGACCATGTCGGCGGCCTCCTCACTCACAACAAGGTCAACGTCGGGTTTGACCACTTGCACGCCAATACCCAGCCACGAGAAGGCGCGGTATCTGGCCCGCCAGCGGGGGCCCCATGATCGGCATCGACAGAGACACCGGGGCGACGGTCGACGACTGGCCCCAATTCGTGCAGCGCGCAACCCGGGCGCTTACCACGCCCCTCGGGACGCGCCAGAAACGCCCGCTCTACGGCTCAACACTGCCGACGCTACTGTCGCGCAACCTGGGCGATAGCGTGCTGATGCTCGCCCAGGTGGGCGCGGTCGAGGCGTTCGTCAACGAGGCCAACGGCATCGCCGATTTCGAGCCTGACACCGTGCTCGCCGAGCGCTACGGCAACGGGCTCAAGCTGCGGCTGTCCGGCGTGTGGCATAACCGGAAAATGACCTTCGAGGTGACGACATGAGCGCAATGCTTATCCCTGGGCTCAACCAACTGTCGGACCCGGAAATCGTCAAGGTCGAGACCTTCGAGACGCTGCTCGCTGAGCTCAAGGCCGACACCGTGGCTTATATCGCTGCGCGGGATCCGGCCAAGGCGGCCCGAGTCAAGCAGTCGCTCGAGAACGATAGCGAGCTGCTGACCGCTGCGCTGCAGGCGATGACAGTTCGCCTGCAGACGCATGAGCGCCGGTACAACGCCAGAATCAAGCAGATGCTCGCGTGGTGGGCAGAGGGCTCGAATCTGGACGCGCGCCTGGCCGACATGGGTCTTACGCGCCGAGTCGTCAAGGAAGGCGACCCGAAAGCGTTCCCGCCTATTCCTGACGAGAAAGAGTCGGACGACGACGCGAGGATCCGCTATTACCTGGCGCCGCACGCTCCGGCCGCTGGGTCGCGCCTGCAGTACCGGCGCGAGGGCATGACCCTCGGGGAGCGGGCCGAGGTGACGGTCGAGGCGCCGGAGAGTGGGAAAGTGGTCGTGACGTACACCTTCGCCCAGGACGGCAACGCGGCCAAGGTCAAGGACGCCAACGGGCGCTGGACGGCCCCGGGGCAGGTGCTGGTCACGATCCTCGGCCGCGATGGCGACGGCACCCCGTCTGCGGCTTTGCTCTCGGCGGTGCGCAAGCATTTCGCTCGGCCTGACGTTCGGCCGGAGACGGACCTCGTCACCGTCCAGGGCGCGACCATTCGCCCCTACAAGATCCGGGCTATCGCGTACATTCGCAACGGCCCCGACACGGGGCTCACCAAGTCGGCGGCTGAGAAGGCGGGCAAGACCTACGCCGACGAGCGCCATGTCCTCGAGGGCTACATCGACCCGGCCCGTATCAGCCATGAGATTTTTGGCGTCGGCGCCGAGCGGGTGCAGTTGCTCGAGCCCCTGCAGGTGATTGAGTGCGGCTCGGGCGAGGCGCCCTATTGCACGGGCGTATCGGTGGAGGTCAAGACGCTATGACCGAGACGGTGACGCCGCCCAATAGATCCTTGCTCGAGGCGGCGCTCGATCTCGCAACCGGCGAGGTCATCGAGAGGATTGTCCCGCCGTTTCCTGCCCTGATGGACCCCATGGCCACGCCGGTCGAGTTCCTGCCGTACCTGGCCGCTGATCGCGGCGTCACGGACTGGGACCCGGCCGCACCAGTGAGCGAGCGGCGCCTTACCACCGCCCTCGCCTGGGGGATCAAGCGCCAGGCTGGCACGCGGACTGCTCTGCTGCAGGCTGTCGAGTCGATGGAGCTCGGCGCCAAGTCGATTAGCTGGTACGAGCAGAGGCCGCGCGGTGAGCCTTATAGCTTTGTCCTCGAGGCCACGGTCAACCGGCCTTGGATCCTGAGCGACTTCCCGCGCCTGTGGCGCCGCGTGAACGACGCCAAGAGCGAGCGCGACACGCTCGAGCTGCAGCTCATCACCGAGACCAGCGGACCCCTGGGGGTCGCTGGTGCGGTCAATCAGCCGGTTTCCATCTCGGACCTGAGCCTAACCGGGCGCCTCCCTGAGTACATGCTCTATGCCCCTGCCGCTATGGCTGGCGGCGTCGACGTACCGGTCGCGGTGAGCGACCTCGATCTCGCGGGCGTTCTGCCTGAGAACGAGATTTTCGGCTCGGTCGGCTCGGCAGGCGGCGTTGGTGAGCCGTTGGCGATGGGTGACCTTGACCTTGCGGGCGTGCTGCCCGAGAGCGAGCTGCGGGGCTCGCTATACAGCCGGGGCACGGCTCGAACCTTAATCATCGACGATCACGACCTAAAGGCTGCTGAATGACTGATATCTCTCGCGTGGTGCGCTACACCAGCAAGGGCTTGGCCGAGCTTGTCTCGGCAAAAAACCAAGGGCTCAAGGGCGCCGTCACCCATATCGGGGCCGGTACCGCGAGTTACAACCCGCCAGCGGACGGGAGCCAGGTGGCTCTAAAGGCGGAAAAGCAACGTGTCGCGATCTCGGATTACGAGGACCTCGGCGCAGGCTCCCTGCGCATGGTCGGGGTGTTCCGGGGCGATCTGGAGTATCAGGTCGGCGAGTACGGATTCTATCTCGAGTCCGGCACGCTGCTCGCGGTCTACTCGGTCGCTGGCCAGTTGCTCAACTACAAGGCCGCCACGGCGGTCATGGCGCAAAAGTTCACGCTTGACCTGACGCCGCTGCCGACCGACAGCGTGACGGTCGAGGTCGGTGAGGCCAACCTCAATATCCTCATGGCCGACGAAATCGCCACGCTGGCCACGGCCAACATCGACAACATGGCGCGGCACCTCGGCATGCTGTGGCGGGTGATGGAGCTCGAGGCGAAATGAATGGCCCACTTCTGGAAATGATCGAGGGGACATCCTTCGCGTTCGAGCTGCTGTGGGCCGATGAGCTGGGAGAGCCAATTGACCTCACGGGGTGCGTTGCGCGTTTTGTGATTTGCCCTGCAGTGAGTAGCCGCGCGCTGGTGAGCTGCAGTAGCGGCGACGGCTCGGTCGTCCTGGGCGGCCCTGCCGGGACCATCGCGGTAACCGTGGCGCCTGAGCGCACGGCGGGCCTCTACAGCGACAGTTGGAAGGGCGCCCGCTACGAGCTCCGCGTCGAGTTTGCCGGTGGAGAGGTCTCGAGTCTGCTGCGGGGGGCCGTCTCCATGGAGGCGGCTTTGACGCATTGAGCGGCTCGCAGCGGGTAGTGGTCACGCGCTCGGTCGCGCGGGTCATTACGGTGCGTCTGCCCGGCCGCGTCGTCACGGTTCGCCAGGCGGGCCCGCCTCGGGTAACGGTCGTTTCCTTCGGCCTGCAGGGGCCTCCCGGGGCGCTTTCTGACGAGGTGCAGCTCCGGTTGCTGCGGGCAGAGCAGAGCGCCGAGGCGGCGCTGCAGGTGGCCACGGTAGCGAGCAACACGGTCGCTTCCCTGATGGCAGACCTGCAGAGTTCTTTCACCCATTACGCGGGCGCCATCGCGGCGCAGGAGGGCTAGCCCATGGCATTAAGTGAGGTGCTTAGCACGCTCATCGAGTCGGCCAATAGCCTGATGGGGGCCATCGACGGCAAGCTGCGCAACAAGGCAGACAAGTCGCAGGTTTACACCCGCGAGGAGATCGACGACTCGACCCGCACACTCGGCGCGAACGCCGCTACGGCCTCGCGCTTAAAGATCGCGCGAACGATAACCCTCGACGGCCAGGCGCAGGGCACGGTCGGTTTCGACGGTTCTGGCAACGTGGTTATGCAGGTCACGGTGCCGGGCCTGGCTGGCAAGGCCAACGCTGCAGAGGTGGTGACTCCGGCCCAGCTCGACGCCCGGCTAAATGACTTGATTGGTGCGGCGCCGGAGGCGCTCAACCAGCTCGAGGAGTTCGCCCGGGCATTGAACAATGACCCGGATTTCGCGAAAACAATGTTGACTAAGTTGGACGCTAAGGCCGACAAGTCAACTACTTACACAATTGTTCAGGCTGACGGTAAGTTTCTGCTCAAAACCGCGCAGGCGGCAGACGCGGCAAAGTTAGGTGGGAACTTACCCTCTTACTATGCCCCGGTTGCCTCGGTAACTGCCTTGGAGCAATCAACGGCTGACGCCCTGAGCCGCTTAGCTGACGCATTCAAAAGCGGCACGGCAAAAATCAATAGCATAGGAACTTGATAGATGAGTTTGGAAACTACTATCGCCTCCCTGGTCGCGGCTGCGAACGCTTTGACCAACGAGGTATCCGGCAAAATCGCGGATATCAACAAAAAGGTACTGGCGGCAACTGATGCTGTTCCGGCGCTGGTTCGCGCGCTGTCGACGCAAAACTACTATATCGACGCAGTTGATGGCGATGATGCTAACGCTGGCACTCTCGCCAAGCCTTTGAAAACGGCGGCAGCGGCGTCGGCCAAGGCTGTGAGCGGATCGGTAGTGACCTTGGCTTTCAAGGCCAGGCAGAACCATACGGTCAATTTCTACTTGGCATCTGGTCGCTTCGTTATTACCTCTTACGGTCATACTGATATCAAGGATCCGAACGACCGCCCGACCCTTCGCGCAGCCCTGGGCAACGTCGATGATCTCGGCTATCAGACGATGGCGGGTCCTGCCGTTTCGTCCGGGCAGATGTACATGACCGGCGTAAACCTGATCTGTGATGTTGATACAAACCTGCCGCTTGCGACCAATAGCTCGTTTATTCGATATTTGAACTCTCATATGTCGATCATGATGTATTGGTGCGACATTACACTCGGCAATATTCCATTTGCTGCGATGTATACCGGATATTCGGCGCGCGATATTTTCCTCGCGTCGGTGAATATCAAGGCTAAGGCCGGTTACGAGGCTTCGGCGAAAATGCTCTTGAATCGAAACCAGACTAACCCTGCGGTTCGATTTGAAGCGCATGCGGTAAGTCTCTCTGGAATCACTGGTGGCTGGGCTCAATTGATGCCCGCTAAAAGCGGTGACAACTACCTGACTAACTTGGCTTTGTGAGGTTCTCATGATTAAGAAAGTGCATTTCAACGGCGCGGACTATTACAACGTGCCGCTTGATGGTGGAGATCTCGGCATTCCGGTCGAGGTGCTGGTCGCTGCGATCAACGAGCAGGCCTGGGGCCTGATCCGCGAGGAGCGCGACCGTCGAATCGCGGTCACTGACTACACGCAGATGCCTGACTCGCCATTCACCGAGGCCGTGCGCCAAGAGTTCGCGACTTACCGCCAGGCGCTGCGCGACATCCCGCAAACCTTCGTCAAGCCTGACGAGGTCGACTGGCCAGTCCTGCCGGTTCCTGGCATCGAGTAACCCTCCGCTGCTCCCGAAAAGCCCCCGCCTTGGGGGCTTTCGCGTTTCTAAGGATCAAGAATGTTTGAAGCAATGAAGGTGGGCGCCCTGCGCGCCCTGGTGGTGCTATTCGCGGTGCTGCAGTGGTCGGTGCTGCTGGTGGCTCGCGTCGCGGCAATCGCCCTGGGGCTGCCTGTGGTGGCCGTGGCGGTGCTGTCACCTGTGCCCGGGCTGTCGGTGAGCGATGGCCGCGAAATCCTCAACCTGCGCCGCTGGGCGTGGCTGTGGGGCAATGACTTCGACGGCCTCGACGGCGACAAGCGCGGCTGGTGGGCCGACAACTGCGACGGCCTGGTGCTGTTCGGCCTGCTGCCGCTGCTGCGGCGCGTAGGGCTGCCGGTGCCTCGCGTGCCGGTGACCAGTTGGCTCGCGCGATTCTGGTGGGCTGCAGTGCGCAACCCGGCGAACAACATGCGCCAACTGGCGCTGTTCAGTTGCCCGGTGAGCGAGTGCGAGCTCGCATACCTCGGGCAGCCGCTGGTCGAGGACAAGCCCGGCAAGGGCGGTTGGCAATTCGTCGTGGCGCGTCGCTACGGCGGGAGCAACCTGTGGTGCGGTTTCTACCTCGTGCGCGAGCTGACGGCTACGCGCGCTTTCGTGATCCGGCTGGGCTTCAAGATCCGGCCCGAACATCAGGGCTCCGGTGAGCCCGCCAAGGGGCTGACGTTCAAGCTCAACCCCTGGAAACAAATCTGACCTTCCCCTCATTCCCGGGCCGCTGACGCGGCCTTTTTTGTGCCCGGAGAGAGCATGTCTCGAAAAAATTACACCGTCCTGATCGGCTACCCAGCGGGTGGCGGTCATTGGACCGAGCAAGGCCAGCAGGTCGAGCTGTTGGATGTTCAGGCATTCGCTCTGGTGCAGGCCGGTCGCCTGCGCCTGACCGCTGACATCGAGGCCGAGGCGGCCGCCGCCGCCTCTGCAGAAACCACCAAGGCCGCCAAGGTCACCAAAGTCGCCGCTGAAAAAGGAGCCGAATAATGTCCGAGGCAGTCAATTTCGAGCATAACGGCATCAGCGTAAACGCCAGCGAGCCGCCTGATGCAATGGGCGCCCTGGGCGACAACGTGATCGGCCTGGTCGGCACCGCGCCCAAGCGCTCGGTAAAGATCCCGCTCAACGCCCCATTCCGTATCAGCAACCCGACCCAAGCGCAGTTGCTGGACACTGTCGGGACCGAGTCGGGCTCGCTGTATCAGGTCGTGCGCCAGATCCTGCTGATGGTTCAGGTGCCGATTTATGTGGTCGTGGTCGAGGAGGGCACCACGCCTGCCATCACTCAAGCCAACGTGATCGGCGGCGTCGATGCCACTACCGGCCAGAAAAAGGGCCTGATGGCGCTCAAGGGTGCGCAGGAAGACCTCACCATCATCGGCGCCCCGGGTTTCAGCGGCGTCAAGGCTGTCGCCACTGAGCTCGCGGCCCTGGGCAAAAAGATCCGGGCTCGCCCGGTGCTGGACGGCATCGACGGCACCGTCGCCGCGCAGATCACCTACGGCGCCAGCCTGGGCAACGCGGATACCGGTTTCGACCGCTGCCTGCTGGTTCACCAGATGGCGGCCGTTTACTCCAAGGCGGCGCTGGCCAATGTGTTTCTGCCGCCTTCGGCGCTGGCCATCGCCGCGCTGGCCAAGGTCAAGCAGTGGGAGAGCCCGGGCAACCAAGGCACCGCTGCGCAGGATGTCGCGCGTACTGTCGAGTACAACATCCTCGACAAGACGACCGAGGGTGACCTGCTCAACCGCAACGGCATTTGCTACTACGCGCGCACCAGCCTCGGCGGGTTCTCGCTCATCGGCAACCGCTCGGTAACTGGCAAGTTCATCAGTTACGTCGGCCTCGAGGACGCCATCGTCCGCAAGCTGGTCAAGGCCTCGCAAGAGGCGATGTCGAAGAACCTGACCAAGTCCTTCATGGACCAGCGTATCGACCAGATCAACAACTGGCTGCAGACGCTGGTGGCGTCCGAGACCATTCCGGGCGGTAAGGTCTACCTGCATCCCGACCTCAATAGCGTCGCCAACTACACCAACGGCACCTGGTACATCGTTATCGATTACGGCCGTTACGCGCCCAACGAGCACATGGTTTACATGCTCAACGCAAGCAACGAAATCGTTGAAGAATTCATGGAAGGGGTCCTCTAAATGTTTACCAACCGTACCCGGCAGCTTATCGCGGCCACTCTGCAGGGCCTGCCGCTGCATCTCACCATCGAGAGTTTCCAGGCGCCTGACGTCGAGCTCGACATGGAGGAGCACAAGGGCGGCCGGTTCATCGCCGAGGAGATGGCCAAGGGCGGTAAGGTGCTCAATGCGAAGCTGATCCTGCAGGGCATCGGCGCCCCGGTGCTGATGGCGCTGGGCAGCGTTCGCGACATCAACCTCAACGTGCGCGAGTCGGGCAAGGACCAAGACGACAACCCGTGGTGGACCTACCACACCGTGCAGGGCAAGTTTAAGTCGCTCAAGGAAACGACTCTCGAGATGGGCAAAAAGCCTGTCACCGAGCTCGAGATTTCGTGCCGCACTTACACCCGCCTCGAAAACGGCATTCTCGTCGCCGACATCGACGCCCGCACGCAGAAATTCATGCTCAACGGCGAGGACATCCTCGCGGACGCGCGGCGCCTGGTGCTGCTGCCCTAGTCCTGAGCCTCTCCCTCGATAGCCGCCTTTCCGGGCGGCTTTTTTTTGACCGCAAGGAATCCCGCAATGTCTTGGAATGCCCCAGTTCACAAAATGCTGAGCCCTGTTCAGAACGGCGACGAGCTGATCGAGCAAATCGAATTCAAGCCTTTCACCCACGGCGAGCATCAGGCCGCCTTGGCCAAGGCTGGCAAGGACGAAGACGAGCGTTATGAGGCGCTCGCCCAGTTGGTAACCGGCCTCCCGCTCGAGGTCATCGAGGGCTTTAGCCGCCCTGACTATGTGAGCGTGAGCGAGTGGATCAACAAATGGGTTTGGAGCACCAGCGCCGACCTGCTCGGGCTCGTCGAGCGTGACGAGGAGGGCAACGTGATCGAGGAGCGAGGCCACGACGGCTATGTCGTGCCGCTGCTGATTCCGGTGACCCTGCCAACCAGCGAGGTCATGACCGAGGTGACGCTGCGCATGCCTGAGCTGCGCGCCACCAAGGCCATGAAAAAGCAGAAGACCGACCGCGACAAGTCGCGCTTTATCACTGCGCACTGCGCCGGGCTGATGTTGCCCGATGTCCTGTTGCTGTCCTGCCCCGACTGGAACCGCCTGCAGGTGCTGGTGGGCAATTTTTTGAACAAACCGGCGGCCTATTTTCAGAGCGCGACATCGAAGTAATCCTTGATGTCGTGCCCCTCGTGTACCCCCTACCCGAGTCGGAAATTCTGGAATGGACCGCTTCCAAGGCGATGCGTCGATACGACATATCGGTCGCGCGCCTTGGGCTGAAAAAGGAGTAGCGCCGTGGCTGAGTCGAAATATTCGATGCGCCTGGTCGCGCTTGATGGGTTCTCGTCGACCTTCGGTGACTTCAAGAAAAAGCAGAAGGGCCTCGAGGAGTCCCTCAAGGGGCACCAAGCCGAGCTGCGCAAACTCAACGCCCAGGCTAAGGACATGGCGGGCCTGACCAAGCTGCGCGAGGAGCTCAAGCGCGACGAGGAGGCGCTCAAGAAAGCCCGGGAGGAGCAGGCCAGGCTGACGCGGGAGCAGGAGCAGGCCAAGGCCAAGGCCGCCGAGCTGTCCTCGGCATATGGCCGCGCTGCCGCCGCGACGAAGTCGCTCGAGGAGTCGTCCAAGGCCAGCAAGGCGCAGGTGGCCGCCGCTAGATCCGAGCAGAACCGCCTCGGCAAAGAGCTCGACCTTGTAACTGCCTCGATGCGCAAGCTGGACACCCAGCAAGACAAGGCGACAGCGGGGGCCAATGCGCTCGAGCGCGTGGTCCGGCGCGAGCGTGACGAGCTGACGCGCCTGGATGCCTCGTTGACCAAGGCCGGGGTAGATACCTCGAAGCTGACGGCCGAGCAGAATCGTCTCAAGGCGGCAACCGAGTCGGTTAATGCTGCGCTGCAGGGCCAGCGGGCCAAGCTGGACGCTGTGAGCGCTGCGCAGAAGCGCGTCGACGCCAACAAGGCGGCCCGGGCGGACCTGCGCGGGCAGGTGGCCGAGACGGCCGCCCTCGGCTACTTGGCGAGCCGTCCGGTCGACAAGGCGATGCAGCTTGAAACGGCCATGGCCGACGTTGGCAAGGTCATCAACTTCGAGGGCAACCAGCGCGAGGAAATGGCCGCCGCGAACCTGCGAATGGCAAGCGACCGGCTGATCGCGTCGTCGGGCATGACGGCCGTTGACCTGGCCAAGATCGAATACGCGGCCGGGCAGTCGGGCATTGGCAACGACGAGAAAACGTCGGAGGGTAAGCAGGCCCGGGTAATGGAGTTCACCCGCGACGCGGCGATCATGGGTTCGGCCTTTGACATCGACGCGCAGACGGCGGGCGAGACCATGGCGGGTTGGAAAGCCTCGATGAGGCTCGACCGCACGCAAACGCTCGACCTCGCTGACTCGGTCAACTACCTCGGCAACAACTTCAACGCCAAGGCCGCCGATATCGCGGCGGTCGTCAAGCGTTTCGGCGCTGTGGGCTCGGCTTCGGGCTTGACGCCTGAGCAAACCGCCGCCCTGTCGACCGCGCTGCTCAACCCGGGCACCGAGAAAGAGATCGCGGGCACGGGCTTCAAGAACTTCACCAGCGCGCTTGTTGCTGGTAAGTCGGCGACGAAGGGGGAAAAAGCGCAGTGGAAAGAGCTCGGGTTTGACCCGGAGGAGCTCGCCCGGGACATGCAAACCAATGCCCCGGCCACAATCATGCAGGTGCTCAAGGTCATTCGTGACCAGCCGCGAGAGGAGCAGGCGGCCATTGCGACGACGCTTTTCGGCTCTGAGTCGATTGGCGCCATCCAGCCGCTGCTTGAAAACCTCGAGCCGCTCGAGCAGGCATTCGGCCTGGTGGCTGACAAAACGAAATACGCGACCTCTGCCCTCGGCGAGCAAGCCTCGATGATGCAGGAAGCGGCAGGCGTGGCGAATACCTCGCGCACCGGCTGGAACGCCTTCACGGCTCGCCTGACGCGCCTGAGCACCATCGTCGGTACGGCCATGCTGCCGGTGCTGAATGCGGTGCTGATGCCGCTGGGTGCGCTTGTCGACGGCCTGAGTTGGGCGGCCGAGACCTTCCCGAACCTGACCGGCACGCTCGCGGTCGCTGCAGGCGGTATCGCCGCGCTGAATGTCGGCGCCTTGGGCTTGAAATTCGTGGGCCTGCTGTTCGGGCAGACGTTCAACCGCGCGGGCCTGGCCAAAGCAAAAATGGACCTGACTACGGCGCAGACGGCCACCTCGGCCACTGGTGCCCTGGTGCGGCTGAATGGGGCCCTTGATGGGCTGGGCAAGGGTGGGGGCCTCGAGGGCCGGAAGGCTCGCAGAAGGGGTCGCCGTGGCGGCCGGGCGTCTGCTGAGGGTCCTGCGGCAGTCCATGGCGCGAACGCTGCCAAGGCGGCCAAGGTGGCGGCCGATGGCGCTGCAGCGGCGAAGGTAGCGGCCGAGGGCGCAGGCGCTGCAAAAGGCGTTGGCGGCGCTCTGGCCGGGGCTAAGTCCGTGGCCGGTACGGCGGCGAAATTCGTCGGCAAGGCAGCGGTGCCTCTGGTCCTGGCGACCTCTGGTGTGCAGGTGGTGCAGGGCCTTGTCGAGGGCGATGCCAGCGCGGTCGCCTCTGGCGTCGGCGCTGCAGGCGGCGGCATGGCCGGTGCCTGGGCTGGTGGCGCTGCAGGTGCTGCAATTGGGTCGGTTGTGCCGATCATCGGGACCGCCATCGGCGGGGCCATTGGTGCAGCCCTCGGCGGATACTTCGGCAGCGAGGCGGGCTCCGCGCTGGGCGAGGGTATCGTCAACCTGTTCGAGGGCTCCGGCGACAAGGGCGAGGATGGCAAGGACGCTCCTGCGGCGGCCGCCAAGCCGCTGTCGGCCACGGCGCCAGGCGCGCCCGGCGCCAGCGGGCAGGACGGCAAGGCGGCGCCTGCAGTGGCCGCCCAGTCGCTGTCGGCCACGGTGCCAGGCGCGCCCGGCGCCAGCGGGCAGGACGGCAAGGCGGCGCCTGCAGTGGCCGCCCAGTCGCTGTCGGTCACGGCGCCAGGCGCACCCGGCGCCAGCGGCAAGGACGGCAAGGAAGGGCCTGCGGTGGCCGCCAAGGCGCTGTCAGCCTCGCTGCCGGGCGCTGCAGGGGCCGGCGGCAAGGACGGCCAGGAAGGGCCTGCGGCGGCTGCCAAGGCGCTGTCGGTCTCGCTGCCGGGCGCTGCGGTGGCCAGTGGCAAGGATGGCAAGGACGCGCCAGCGGCCTCTGTGGCGACGTTGTCGGTCTCGGCGCAGGTTGCCCAGGTCTCGGCCGAGCGCGTGCGAGAGGGCGCGCAGAAGGCCCTCGATGCCGCGTCGCCGGCAGAGGGTCGGGTAGATCCTCGATTGAGCCCTGGCGCCCTAGAGGCGGCTCCCCGGCTGGCGTCTCCGGCGCAGGTCGGTCGGGAGGTGGTGGCGGCCGTTGCTGCGGTCGTTTCACCGCCCCCGCCGCCCCCGCCGCCGCCAGTTTTCCCGCCGATCCATATCGAGATCAACGGCCAAGACCAAGCGACCGCGCAGGCGCTGGTCGACAAGGTGATGCAGCGTCTCAAGTCCGAGATTATGCCGATGTTCAACCCGCTGACCGCCCGCTCGGGCGCGATGCTTACTGATGGGGTTAGCTAATGCGCCAGCAAATGGCGCTCGGGCAGTTCATTTTTGGGCTTTCCACCGGCTTTCCGTATGAGCGCCTTTCGCGCTCATCGGATGGCGGGTGGGTGAGCCTGGACATCATCTCGAGCAAGCCGAAATCGCACAATTCTGGCCAAGGCCTGCAGCAGCTCCGGCTTTCCGGCAAGGCTGCGCGCGGCCCTGGCATGGTCAAGCTCGACGAGCTTCGCGCCCTGCAGTCCGCGCGGGTGCCTTATGTGCTTGTCGATGGCATCGGCCGCAATTGGGGGCGATGGCGGATTGACAAGATCGAGGAGGGGCAGAGCCACGTTATCGACGACGGTACGGCGATGCTCATCGAGTGGACTATCGAGCTGCAGGAGTTCGTCAATGCGTAGGGTCCGGTCAATTGCCGGTGACACGGTCAACGTTCTGCTTTATCGCACCCTTGGCCGGTCGGATGACGAGGCCGAGGAGGCGCTATGGGCGATCAATCCGGGGTTGGCTGAGCACGGGCCGGTGCTACCGGCCGGGGTGCAGGTGGCCATGCCTGAGCTGGCAGTCAAGCCGACCGCCGCCAAGCCGGTTTCGGTGTGGGAATAAGGGGGATTTATGAGCCTGGGCTACACGCCTCAAGTCGAGGTTTACGGCGCCAACGCGGATCTAATCAACGCCCGGTTGATTGATTGGGAGCGCGTCGACGCGGCGGGTATCGAGTCGGATCGGCTGCATCTGACGGTCGACATGAAAGGCCTTGAGGATAGCCTGCCGTCTTTCGGTGGAAACATCGGGATTCGCGTCGGCTACAAGGAATCCGGCCTCGTCGACCGTGGCGAGTACAAGGTCACGCGGCGCACGCCTCACCTGTTCCCGCCGAGGATGCTGATTATCGCCACGGCGGCGCCATTCAAGGTCGCCGACGAGACCGAGTTCAAGGCCAGGCGCTCGGCGAGCTACGGGCCGACCACACTGGGCGCGATCTTTCGGCAGTTGGCCAGTCGGCACGGGTTTTCGCCCAGGGTTTCGCCTGAGCTGGACAGCCTCGAGGTCGCGCACCTTGACCAGTCGAATGAAACGGACATGGCGTTTTTGACCCGGATCGCGCGGCAGTACGACGCTGTCGCCAAGCCGATCAACGAGCTCTATGTCCTCGCCAGGCGCGGCCAAGTCAAGACGCTGTCGGGCAAGGCGCTCGCGCCGGTGACGTTGTCGGTGACCACGAATAACAGGCCGGACGATGCCTCGTTTATCAACGCCTCGGTTGACGATGATGCGCGCGTCAAGTTCAAGGGCTGCCGCACCGTCTGGTGGGACGGCGAGTCCGGCAAGGAATGCGTCGTCGAGACCGGTGGCGCGCCCTTCGAGAGGGTTCGCCAGCGGCATCCCGACGAGGCGTCGGCCAAGGCTGCCGGAGAGGGTCGCCTGCGCCAGCTCGAGCGCGAGGCGCTCAAGGTGCGGATCGATGCCCCCGGCAATCCGGCATTCGAGGCCGAGGGCCTGGTCGTGCTCGATGACTCGTGGCCTGCCTACATGCGAGGCAGTTGGTCGGTCGACCGCGTGACCGAGTCGGGCAGTCGGCAGCAATCCTATCGAGCGGTAATCGAGGCCAGCCTCCCGGCTAGCTGACCCCTGCAGGCGCAACAAAAAGCCCCACTGCCTAACGGCGGTGGGGCCTTTTTTCGTTTCTGGCTATCGCTCGAACAATGCTGCGGGCATCGCGGGAGGCGAGGAGGTGGCGCGCTCGAGGCGGGGAAGTCCGGCCAGGTCCTGCGCGCGAGCCAGGCGCTCGACGACCTTGTGCGCGTTGCCGTTGGCCGCTACCCAGGCGCCGTCGCGCTCGAGCCAGGCGCTCGCCGGGGCGCCGTTCTTGTACCGGCACGCCCCCCATTTGCTGCCGTCGATCTTGTCCGTGGAGCAGTCGACCTGCAGGCCTGCGCGGTCGTGGGCCCGCTCGAGCGCGTTGGCGTCCTTGTTGCGTAGGTCGCTGACGCCCAGGGCGACGATGGCGACGACGGCGGCGCCGATGGCGAGGGGCTTTGCTTTCATGCTGCGCGGATCTCCTTTTCGTGGGCCGCGCAGGGTAACAAAAAGCCCGCCATGGTGGCGGGCTCGTGGACTTTTCTACAGGGGGTTGCGTTTACTCCTCCTCGTCGCGCCCTTGCGCTTCTTCCTGCTCCTGCAGGCAGGAGCTGGCGTGCTCAAACCACGCGTCCTCGCACGGGAATTCATAGCGGTCGCAGTGGGGGCAGGCGGCATAGAAATCGTTGCTCATCGGCGTTTCTCCTGTTGGGCTTGGGCGTTCTTGTAGGAACGATAAAGGACGATAGCCACGACGCAGATCGCGGTAAATAGCATGCCGAGGACCTTCTCGGCGCCGCTCGAGGATTCCTGGCTCATCGGCGGGCCCTCGTGCTGCGCCCCGTGGGTGCGGCCTTGATCTCGCGCTCGAGCCAGGCGAGCAGCTCGCCTTGTGCGTGCTGGCTGCCGACCTTCGGCATCCTCGAGGGGATGGCGCGAATGTAGTCGGCCAGGTTGCGGAACTCGGCGTTGCAGCTCGCGAGCTGGTGGTCCTTGAGCGCGTTGTCCACGCTCGCGGTGCGCAGCTGCTCGAGCACGGGGCTCATCATTTCGGCGACCTTACCGGCGATCTCGGCGGCGCGCGGGTTTACCGGCTCCACCTGGGCGAGATAGTGGTCGATCATGGCGATATCGCGGAAGTCTTCGCCAAGCCACTCGGCGAGCTCTTGGGCAAAGTCCTCGATCATTTCGGCGTGTGTGCTCATTTGGCAGGCTCCCCCAAGGCTTTCTTGAGTCCCTCGGCGATGCAGGGGGAGGCTATTTCTCCGGCGTACTGGTCGACCAACTTCCTGTAGTCGGGCTTGTTGATCTGACTTAGGGGCAAAGCGAGCAGCATGGTATAGTCCGATTTGGACATGGTCTCACCTCTCTAGGGTTTTGCTGTGTTCAGCCCGGCACGGTTGCCGCCGTGTCCGGGCGTCTCCTTTCTGCTGCAGCGATCAATCGAGGCAGCCAAGGTTCTTTAGTCGGCGGGTTAGTTCCTGTACGTCTGGAATCTCTTGCACCCCGTCACCCGCCGCGTATTTCTTGAAAAGGTCCTCCATCGCTTCCATGAGCAGGGCTTTGTGGGTCGCTCTGCTCGGCGACAGGTTGCCGATTTCGTTGAGGCCCTGCTGATACATGGCGGGGCCTTTGAAGTAAATGCGCTCCTCCTTTTCCTCGGTTAGGGCCTTTGTTGCGCGGATGTCACCGGCACGCTTGTCGGCTGGTGGCGGAAGGCTGATAGCGCCTTTTTTCATCCTAAAATCTCCAAAATTTCGCGGCCAATCGCTTCGATTTCGAGGCGCGCGTCGTGGTCTGGTGGTAGGTCCATGGCGCTTTTGCCGACGCTGGCCACCTCGGTATAGGCGACTCGAATATGCGTGCGGCTGTCCATGAGGGGGAGCTCATAGCTCTCGAGTGACTCTGCAACGTCTCGGGCCATAACGGTGTTCACAATCGCTTGCGAGACGAGAATGCGGGCCGCTGGCTTGCCATCGGTGAGCTGCTGGCGCTCCCGCACAAGCCCGGCAGTGTTGATGCCTGCCCATACGTCAAAGCCGCTTGGGCGAATAGGGATGATGACCAGCTCGCTGACCTTGATGGCGTCAACCGTCACGGCGTCGGTGATCGGCTGCCCGTCAATGATGACGTAGTCGAATCCGTTCGAGACGCTGCGCAGGTCGCGCTGCAGCTTCTTCATTACGATAACGGCAATCTCGCCCGGGCCGTTGTTCTCGTGAATAAAGTTTGACCATGTAGAGGCCGAGGCCTGGGGGTCATGGTCTACGATTAGGACTCGCTTACCCAGGCGGGCCAGGTAGGAGGCAACGTTCGTTGCGCCGGTCGACTTGCCAGCGCCGCCTTTCTCGCACAGGAACGCAAAAACTCTTGCTGCCATGGTGGTGCTCCTCGGTGAGTACGCGCCAAGTCTATGCGCAAAAACGTAAAAGCGCAAATACGTTTTTACGTCTATAGCGGATGCCAGCGCAGTCGACCTAATAAACAGTGCCTGCCGCTAGGCGGGCGTCCTTTCTCCTTTCCTTATCTACCCGCGCAGATAGCGGGCTGCAGGGCTCTATTGCGCCCGCCTTGGGCAGCCTGGTCCTTTCGTGTATGGCGCTGCGGCGCGGTCGTGTGTGGCTCCTCTGGCTGGCGCATGCTGCTATCCACTCGATTATGGCTTTGAGCTATCAAGGCCACCATTGAAAGTAGGGCTGTATGTGTATGCAGTGCGTCCATGCACTAAATGCCCTCCTACGCATACACATCCACCCATATATATTCATACACTCGCAGCCCTCCTTATGGCAGGGCCTCGTGTGTATGCACATTTCCGCATTCTATACTGT
>NZ_JATAAG010000053.1:0-229 GCF_030341915.1 Pseudomonas sp. BCRC 81390
TCAGACAAAGTTTCTCGTGCTCCGTCCTACTCGATTTCATTGACAAGAGATTTTCGTGTACGGGGCTATCACCCACTATGGCCGCACTTTCCAGAGCGTTCCACTAATCTCAAACCAACTTAAGGGCTGGTCCCCGTTCGCTCGCCACTACTAAGGGAATCTCGGTTGATTTCTTTTCCTCAGGGTACTTAGATGTTTCAGTTCCCCTGGTTCGCCTCTTGCACCTATG
>NZ_JATAAG010000054.1:0-229 GCF_030341915.1 Pseudomonas sp. BCRC 81390
CAGAGGCGATGAAAGACGTGGTAGCCTGCGATAAGCTTTGGGGAGTCGGCAAACAGACTGTGATCCAGAGATCTCTGAATGGGGGAACCCACTCAGCACAAGCTGAGTATCTTGCACTGAATACATAGGTGCAAGAGGCGAACCAGGGGAACTGAAACATCTAAGTACCCTGAGGAAAAGAAATCAACCGAGATTCCCTTAGTAGTGGCGAGCGAACGGGGACCAGCCC
>NZ_JATAAG010000055.1:0-284 GCF_030341915.1 Pseudomonas sp. BCRC 81390
CTGGACACCGCGCGCAACGACCCTGCCAGCCTCGGCATCGCCATGACCGACAGCTTCCGCTTCGGCCTGGAGGATGTGCTGGAGTTCTCGACGTTTTCCTCCGCCAGGTATGCCAGCGTGCATGGCTTCTACAGCCGCCTGGGGCGCTGGCACGAAACCCGCGTCCAGGTGCGCAACGCCATCCAGCGCGAGCAACTGCCCAACGGCATACTGGCGCTGACAGTGCCCGACCCGGTCGGCATGGTGATGGAGCTGAACGCGCAGCGCACGGGCTGGGTACAGCG
>NZ_JATAAG010000056.1:0-421 GCF_030341915.1 Pseudomonas sp. BCRC 81390
GTCCACAGCGGACTTGATACCCAGGCTGACTTCACCCGAGTCTTTGTAGACGTCATCACCTTGAGCTGCGTGCTCGTACGCTGCGCTGGTCTGGCCGGCCTTGATAGTGACCTGAGCGTTGTTGCTCAGGGTTACGACCAGATCGTGGGCCAGTGCCTGGTTGATGTTTACCGTGAAGGTCGGTTTGACGTTCTCGGCCACCGAAGGCTGGTCGGCGGTGATGGTGACCTTGACCAGGTCGCCTTCGTTGTTGCCGCCTGGGTTGCCCGGCGTACCTGGCTCGTCGGTGACCGTGGTGCTGACCGGAGTCTTGTCCAGGGTCAGCTGCTCGAACTTGCCGACATCGGTGCCGCTGACCGAAGCGATCGACTTGATCACCGGGTCGTTGGCGCCTGCGTAGACGTTGTCCGGAGCGGTGACC
>NZ_JATAAG010000057.1:0-285 GCF_030341915.1 Pseudomonas sp. BCRC 81390
ACCAGATCGTGGGCCAGTGCCTGGTTGATGTTTACCGTGAAGGTCGGTTTGACGTTCTCGGCCACCGAAGGCTGGTCGGCGGTGATGGTGACCTTGACCAGGTCGCCTTCGTTGTTGCCGCCTGGGTTGCCCGGCGTACCTGGCTCGTCGGTGACCGTGGTGCTGACCGGAGTCTTGTCCAGGGTCAGTTGTTCGAACTTGCCGACGTCGGTGCCACTGACCGATGCGATCGACTTGATCACGGCGTCGTTAGCGCCGACATAGACGTTGTCTGGTGCAGTGACA
>NZ_JATAAG010000058.1:0-771 GCF_030341915.1 Pseudomonas sp. BCRC 81390
CCACTCGGCACTGACCTTCACGCTGAGCGACGGCAAAACCATTACCGTGCCGGCCAATGGCACGACCGGTTCGGTCACGGTCACCGCTCCGGACAACGTCTACGCAGGCGCCAATGACCCGGTGATCAAGTCGATCGCATCGGTCAGTGGCACCGACGTCGGCAAGTTCGAACAACTGACGCTGGACAAGACCCCTGTCAGCACCACTGTCACTGACGAACCGGGTACGCCGGGCAACGAAGGCGATCTGGTCAAGGTCACCATCACTGCCGACCAGCCTTCGGTGGCTGAGAACGTCAAACCGACCTTCACGGTAAACATCAACCAGGCACTGGCCCACGACCTGGTCGTGACCCTGAGCAACAACGCCCAGGTCACCATCAAAGCCGGCCAGACCAGCGCAGCGTACGAGCACGCGGCACAGGGCGATGACGTCTACAAAGACTCGGGTGAAGTCAGCCTGGGTATCAAGTCCGCTGTGGACGTCGATGGTCGTACCTTCGAAAACCTGCAGCTGGGCGGTGCGGCCAAGGTTCAGGTCACCGACACCACTGACGAGGTGGTGGCCAAGCTGACTGCGACTCCTTCGGTTACCGAAGGCGGCGTAATCACTTACACCGTGACTTTGACCAACAAGGACGGTCTGCCGATCAACAACCACTCGGCACTGACCTTCACGCTGAGCGACGGCAAAACCATTACCGTGCCGGCCAATGGCACGACCGGTTCGGTCACGGTCACCGCTCCGGACAACGTCTACGCAGGCGCCAA
>NZ_JATAAG010000059.1:0-289 GCF_030341915.1 Pseudomonas sp. BCRC 81390
GCTGAGCGACGGCAAAACCATTACCGTGCCCGCCAATGGCACGACCGGTTCGGTCACGGTCACCGCTCCGGACAACGTCTACGCAGGCGCCAATGACCCGGTGATCAAGTCGATCGCATCGGTCAGTGGCACCGACGTCGGCAAGTTCGAACAACTGACGCTGGACAAGACCCCTGTCAGCACCACTGTCACTGACGAACCGGGTACGCCGGGCAACGAAGGCGATCTGGTCAAGGTCACCATCACTGCCGACCAGCCTTCGGTGGCTGAGAACGTCAAACCGACCTTC
>NZ_JATAAG010000008.1:0-1387 GCF_030341915.1 Pseudomonas sp. BCRC 81390
AGGCGACGAAGTGGTTGATACCATGCTTCCAAGAAAAGCTCCTAAGCTTCAGATAACTGGGAACCGTACCCCAAACCGACACAGGTGGTTAGGTAGAGAATACCAAGGCGCTTGAGAGAACTCGGGTGAAGGAACTAGGCAAAATGGCACCGTAACTTCGGGAGAAGGTGCGCCGGCGAGGGTGAAGGACTTGCTCCGTAAGCCCATGCCGGTCGAAGATACCAGGCCGCTGCGACTGTTTATTAAAAACACAGCACTCTGCAAACACGAAAGTGGACGTATAGGGTGTGACGCCTGCCCGGTGCCGGAAGGTTAATTGATGGGGTTAGCGCAAGCGAAGCTCTTGATCGAAGCCCCGGTAAACGGCGGCCGTAACTATAACGGTCCTAAGGTAGCGAAATTCCTTGTCGGGTAAGTTCCGACCTGCACGAATGGCGTAACGATGGCGGCGCTGTCTCCACCCGAGACTCAGTGAAATTGAAATCGCTGTGAAGATGCAGTGTATCCGCGGCTAGACGGAAAGACCCCGTGAACCTTTACTATAGCTTTGCACTGGACTTTGAATTTGCTTGTGTAGGATAGGTGGGAGGCTTTGAAGTGGGGACGCCAGTTCTCATGGAGCCATCCTTGAAATACCACCCTGGCAACTTTGAGGTTCTAACTCAGGTCCGTTATCCGGATCGAGGACAGTGTATGGTGGGTAGTTTGACTGGGGCGGTCTCCTCCCAAAGAGTAACGGAGGAGTACGAAGGTGCGCTCAGACCGGTCGGAAATCGGTCGTAGAGTATAAAGGCAAAAGCGCGCTTGACTGCGAGACAAACACGTCGAGCAGGTACGAAAGTAGGTCTTAGTGATCCGGTGGTTCTGTATGGAAGGGCCATCGCTCAACGGATAAAAGGTACTCCGGGGATAACAGGCTGATACCGCCCAAGAGTTCATATCGACGGCGGTGTTTGGCACCTCGATGTCGGCTCATCACATCCTGGGGCTGAAGCCGGTCCCAAGGGTATGGCTGTTCGCCATTTAAAGTGGTACGCGAGCTGGGTTTAGAACGTCGTGAGACAGTTCGGTCCCTATCTGCCGTGGACGTTTGAGATTTGAGAGGGGCTGCTCCTAGTACGAGAGGACCGGAGTGGACGAACCTCTGGTGTTCCGGTTGTCACGCCAGTGGCATTGCCGGGTAGCTATGTTCGGAAGAGATAACCGCTGAAAGCATCTAAGCGGGAAACTTGCCTCAAGATGAGATCTCACTGGAACCTTGAGTTCCCTGAAGGGCCGTCGAAGACTACGACGTTGATAGGTTGGGTGTGTAAGCGCTGTGAGGCGTTGAGCTAACCAATACTAATTGCCCGTGAGGCTTGACCATATAACACCCAAGCAATTTGCT
>NZ_JATAAG010000060.1:0-324 GCF_030341915.1 Pseudomonas sp. BCRC 81390
CGGATTACCGCTGCCATCGGTCAGGGTCACGGTGCTGTTCGGCTCGGCGGTACCGCTGAGGCTGCTGCCGTTGCTCAGGTTGATGGTGGGCGTGCCCGGAGCTACAGCGTCTACGGTGGTGCTGCCTTGCGGGCCGGTGTTGCCGGCCGGGTCGCGGGCCTCGGCATTGACTACCGTGCCGTCCGGCAACGGCGTTGCCGGGGTGAAGCTCCAGTTGCCGTTGCCGTCGGCGGTGGTCTGGCCGATCGGGTTGCCGTTGCCATCGGTGAGGATGACCGTGCTCCCCGCCTCGGCGGTACCGCTGATTTCACTGCCATTGCTGGG
>NZ_JATAAG010000061.1:0-416 GCF_030341915.1 Pseudomonas sp. BCRC 81390
TCTTTGTGACTATCAGTCCGTACTCACAAGCACCCACACGAATTGCTTGATTCGATTTGTTAAAGAGCGTTTGGCTAAGAGCGTTTCGTCTCAACCGAGGCGCGCATTCTACGCTTTCCTCAAGGCCTGTCAAGCGCTTATTTTAAAGTTTCTGGGAAAAACCCGTTTAACTTCAGGCACTTAACTCGCTTCGATCTCTCGTCGCGGGAGGTGAATAATACAGCATTCAGAAACGCTGTCAACCACCTTTCTTGCCACCGATCGGCCTTTCAGCCAACCAGGAGAAGCGATAGCTTCTACTTAAAGACAAAACCCCTACCTGCGTGCGCAGATAGGGGTTTTGCGAAATGAATCTTGACGATGACCTACTCTCACATGGGGAAGCCCCACACTACCATCGGCGATGCATCGTTTCA
>NZ_JATAAG010000062.1:0-265 GCF_030341915.1 Pseudomonas sp. BCRC 81390
GATGACGTCTACAAAGACTCGGGTGAAGTCAGCCTGGGTATCAAGTCCGCTGTGGACGTCGATGGTCGTACCTTCGAAAACCTGCAGCTGGGCGGTGCGGCCAAGGTTCAGGTCACCGACACCACTGACGAGGTGGTGGCCAAGCTGACTGCGACGCCGTCGGTTACCGAAGGCGGCGAGATCACCTACACCATCACGCTGACCAACAAAGACGGTCTGCCGATCAACAATCACTCGGCACTGACCTTCACGCTGAGCGACGGCA
>NZ_JATAAG010000009.1:0-176155 GCF_030341915.1 Pseudomonas sp. BCRC 81390
ATCCGCTCGACTTGCATGTGTTAGGCCTGCCGCCAGCGTTCAATCTGAGCCATGATCAAACTCTTCAGTTCAATACTGCTTGGGTTTTTAAGAAACCCTAAACTTGGCTCAGCATTCTCAAATGACTATGTGATTTCTCGCATGGCCACTTGTGATGCTGATAATCTTTGTGACTATCAGTCCGTACTCACAAGCACCCACACGAATTGCTTGATTCGATTTGTTAAAGAGCGTTTGGTTAAGAGTGTTTCGTCTCAACCGAGGCGCGCATTCTACGCTTTCCTCATTGGCTGTCAAGCGTTTATTTTGAAGTTTTTTGCGAGAAACTCGTTTAGCTTCAAACACTTGACCCAACATGATGGCTTGCTTCGCTTCGCTACCGCGTTGGAGTGGGGCGCATTATAGGGCGATATCCGAAGCGGTCAACCTTTAATTTCAAAGATCTGGAATATTTCTGAAAATCGACGGCGACAGGGCTGACGTGCGCCCGGGCCAACCCACCTGTGCGGTCCCTGGTGCCTGCGGTGTCTGTTCCCTTCCAGAGCAATTGCGCACTATAGTGCTCACTTCAACCTGCCACGGATCGCCGCACAGAAATGAACACCCAACCCCGCAGCCTGGCCGCTACCCTCTTCCCGATCGGCCTGCTGCTCATCGCCATGGCCTCGATACAGTCCGGTGCCTCCTTGGCCAAAAGCATGTTCCCCATCGTTGGCGCACAAGGCACGACCACCCTGCGCCTGATCTTCGCCAGTATCATCATGCTGTTGATACTGCGCCCTTGGCGCGTCCGCATGACAGGCAACACCCTGCGCAACGTGATCATCTATGGCCTGGCGCTGGGTGGTATGAACTTCCTCTTCTATATGGCCCTGCGTACGGTACCGATCGGCATCGCCGTGGCGCTGGAATTCACCGGACCACTGGCGGTGGCGATCTTCTCCTCGCGTCGGCCAATCGACTTCCTGTGGATTGCCCTGGCCATCGTCGGCCTGCTGCTGTTGCTGCCGGCTGGCGATGGCGGGCAGGCCCTCGACCCGGTCGGCGCAGCCTATGCCCTGGGCGCCGGTGTGTGCTGGGCCCTGTACATCCTGTTCGGGCAACGGGCCGGGGCCGAGCACGGCATCCAGAGCGCGGCGCTCGGGGTGGTGGTGGCTGCCCTGTTCGTCGCCCCCATCGGTATCGCCCACGCTGGCAGCACCTTGCTCACGCCCGCGGTGCTCCCCATGGCCCTGGGTGTTGCGGTACTGTCCACCGCCCTGCCCTACAGCCTGGAGATGGTCGCGCTAACGCGCATTCCGGCGCGCACCTTCGGCACCCTCATGAGCATCGAACCGGCGTTCGGCGCGCTGTCCGGCCTGCTGTTTCTCGGCGAGGTGCTGACGCTCACCCAATGGCTGGCAATTCTGGCGATCATCACTGCGTCGGTCGGCACCACATTGTCCATGCGCAAGGAGCCGAGCCCGGCGGTCGCCGCAGACTGACATGAGAAATAGTTTCATTTGAGGCAGGAATAGTGATTGTGGCAACCGGTCTCGCTGATTAAGCTGTCACAAGATCATCATCTTTACGCTATCTACTGGACCGAACACGGACGCTGGGGAATTTTCAGGAAGAACCAAAGCGATAACGACGGGGCCAGACAACTGATCCGCTCCGCATTTAAGGACAGGAATGAAACGTATTTTTCTCATCCTGGCCATCTTGGCCATTGCCGGATGTGCTGCCACGGCCAAGACCGAGGTCAAAAGGGGCAAGAAGGGCCTGCATATCAGTTGCTCCGGCCTTTCTTCCTCGTGGGACAATTGCTACAGCAAGGCTGCAACTTCCTGCAGCACGCGTGGTTACCGCGTCATTGCCCGCTCTGGCGATAGCGACGAAGAAGCCGGTGACTACCTGTTCGGTATCAACCCGGCGGGCTACACCAGCCGCAGCATGATCGTCATCTGCAAATAACGGAAAGGGCAGCTTGCACGCTGCCCTTTTCGTTTACGCTGCCTTACACCGGCGCAGTGCGCGCTTCCAGCCAGGCCAGCGCTTCGCCCTGGAGCAACGGTGCCAGTCGCTCACGCACCTGGGCGTGGTAACCATTCAACCAGTCCAATTCCTCTCTGGTCAGCAGTTCGGGCAACAGGCAACGGGTGTCGATCGGGCACAATGTCAGGGTTTCGAAGTTGAGGAACTCGCCAAACGCGCTCTTGCCGGCCTCGCGCGTGGCGACCAGGTTCTCGATGCGCACGCCCCACTGCCCTGGGCGGTAAGTGCCTGGCTCGATCGAGCTGATCATGCCCGGTTGCATCGCGGTCTGCGGTGTGGGCGCCGCCTGATAGGCAATCACCTGCGGCCCCTCGTGCACGTTCATGAAGTAACCCACCCCATGCCCGGTGCCGTGGCCGTAATCCACCTGGTCAGCCCAGATCGGCGCCCGCGCAATGGCGTCGAGCAAAGGCGACAGCACGCCACGCGGGAAGTTGGCACGCGAAAGGGCAATCATGCCCTTGAGCACGCGCGTGCAGTCCTGCTTCTGCTGCAGGCTGGGGCTGCCTACCGGCACCATGCGGGTGATGTCGGTGGTACCGCCCAGGTATTGCCCGCCCGAATCGATCAGCAGCAGGCCATTACCCTCGATGACCGCATGCGACTGTTCGGTGGCGCGGTAATGCGGCATGGCGCCATTGCCATTGAAGGCGGCAATGGTCGCGAAACTCAACGAAACAAAGCCTGGACGGCGGGCACGCGCGGCCCGCAACTGTTCGTCGACGGTGAGTTCGGTAATGACTTCCTGACCGAGGCGGGCTTCGAACCAGGCGAAGAATTCGCACAAGGCTGCGCCGTCCTGCTCCATCGCCTGGCGGATGTGAACCAGATCGTCCTCACCCTTGCACGCTTTGCTCAGGGTGGTGGGGTTGATCCCCTCGATCAGTTCAACCCCGGCGGCCAGGTTATCCAGCAGGCCACAAGTGACCCGGGCCGGGTCGAGCAGCAAGCGGCTGCCGGCCTGCAGGGCGCCAAGGGCCGTGCCTGCCTCGGCGTAGTCGCGCACCTCGATGCCATCGGCGTCCAGCACCTGGCGCAGATGGTCATCGAGCTTGTCCAGGCCAACGAACAGGACGGCTTGCTGCTGGCTGATCAGGGCGAAGGCCAGGAACACCGGGTTATAGGACACATCACTGCCGCGCAGATTGAACAGCCAGGCGATGTCATCCAGGCTGGCGATGAAATGCCAGTCGGCCCCCTTGGTCTGCAGGCTGTGGCGCAACTGCTGGAGTTTTTCCGCCCGACTGACCGTCGCGTGGGGCGGCAAGTGCTGGTAAACCGGGTTGCCCGGCAGCGCCGGGCGCCCATCCCAGACCTGCTCCAGCAAGTCCTTGTCTGTCACCAGTCGTGCCCCGCGCAGCTTCAGCCGCTCGCCCAGCTGCCGTGCCGACGCCAAGGCCATGACCGCACCATCCACGGCCACGCTGCCATCAGGCTGGACGTTATCGCCCAGCCATTCCAGCGCGCCAGGCTTGCCTGGCAGCAGCTTCATCAATTCGATGCCAGTGCCTGACAACTCATGCTCCGCCTGTTCCCAATACCGGCTATCGACCCATAACCCGGCAAAACCAGCCGTGACCACCAGCGTGCCCACCGAGCCGTGGAACCCAGACAGCCAGCGCCGCCCCTGCCAGTAGCCCGGCAGGTATTCGGAAAGATGGGGGTCGGCCGAGGGTACCAGCAAGGCATCGATGCCCTCTGCAACCATGGCCTGGCGAACCTGCGCCAAGCGCTGCGGCACGCTTTGCTCAAGGGTGGTCTGAACGTTCATGCGCTCTCCTGCGGCTACATCACGGTTGATCCAGTGTGCCGATAATGGAACAGCCGTCGAAGCCCTGCAATCGTGGCGACCGACACACGGCATGCATTGCCCGCCACGCCCTGCGCAAGCCAGACATTTCCTACAGCACGCCCAGGACCACCGATCAACTCCCGCTGAACTTCGCCAAAGTAGCGGCTTCACACAGATACGTTCGTTACATAAGGCAAATGACCATGCCCAACGTCTGCGCCCCTAAAAGCGGCGTGGTGCTGCTCGACACCCGGGTACGCACCCCCGACCACGAGCATGCCGTGCATCTCAAGCTTGCCGAAGGCCTGGCCTGCCTGCTGGGTTGCCCGCATGTGCAGCCCAGCCAGCCGCCGACCGCCGCCGATGGCTACTATTACCTGCCCACCGAAACCTTGGTCGACCCCAGGCGCCAGTCTGCCCTGGGCATCCAGAGCGAACACGACCTGTTCGGCGGCCTGGTCGCCTACCCCTACATGGCGACCAAGGCAATCTCGCACCCGTTGCCGGGCGGGGCCAGTTTCCCTCCGGGCTGGACCGATGCCTTCGCCCGACACGCCAGCGACGCCCTGTTGCGCGGCTACACAGTGTTCAACAAAGCCGACGCGCGCAACGCTGCACGCCAGCTGCTGCTGGACGGCCCCTTGCGGATCAAGCCGGTGCTGGCTTGTGCAGGCCGCGGGCAAGAGGTCATTACCGCGCCGGATGCGCTGGAACCACTGCTGGCCGGCATGGATGACCAGGAGCTGGCACTGTGGGGGCTGGTGCTCGAAGAAGACCTCAGCGAGGTGCAGACCTTCAGCGTCGGTCAGGTACGCGTCGCCGGGCAGACCTGCAGTTACCACGGCACCCAGCACCTGACCCGCGATCATCAGGGTATCGAAGTCTATGGCGGCTCCGACCTGGTGCTGGTGCGCGGCGGCTACGACGCGCTACTGCAGCTTCCACTGGAGGACCACGTGCGCCTGGCCATCAACCAGGCCATCGTCTACGAGCAAGCGGCCGAACGGCACCTGCCGGGCTTCATCGCCTCCCGCCGCAACTACGACATTGCCCGCGGCTTCACCGCCCAGGGCCACTTGCGCAGCGGCGTACTCGAACAATCCTGGCGACTGGGCGGCGCCAGCAGTGCCGAACTGCTGGCCTTGCAAGCCTTTGCCGACGACCCGGCATTGCAACAGGTGCGAGCTTCCACCCATGAAGTATTCGGTACCCCCGAATTGCCCACTGACGCCACCCTCTTCTACCAAGGAAACGACAGTGAACTCGGACAACTCAGCAAATTTGCGCGGATTCGCGAATATGACCATTCAGAGTGAAACCATTGAACTGCAGGTCGAAGGTGACAGCATCGTCGGCACCTTGGTCAGCCCTGGCAGCAAGATGCCGGGCATTCTCTTCGTGCATGGTTGGGGCGGCAGCCAGCAACGCGACCTGGCACGCGCCCGGCATATCACCGGGCTGGGCTGCGTGTGCATGACCTTCGACCTGCGCGGCCACGAGAAGACCGAAAGCCAACGGCTGACCGTCACCCGCGAACAGAACCTCATGGACCTGATTGTGGCCTACGACCGCCTGGTCAGCCACCCTGCCGTCGACAGCAGCGCCATCGCCATCATCGGCAGCAGCTATGGCGGCTACCTGGCCACCCTGCTGACCCGCGAGCGGCCAGTCAAATGGCTGGCCCTGCGCGTACCGGCCATGTATTGGGACGAGGAATGGGAGATTCCCAAGCAGACCCTCGACCGACAGCGCCTGCACGCTTACCGCCAGCGCCCGCTCGGCCCGGCGGACAACCGTGCACTGGCAGCCTGCGCCGAGTTCGCCGGCGACGTGCTGCTGGTGGAGTCCGAACAGGACGACTACGTGCCGCACAGCACGCTGATGAGCTACCGCTCGGCATTCGTCAGCGCCCATTCGCTCACCCACCGCATCGTCGACGGTGCCGACCATGCGTTGTCCAGCGAAGCGAGCCAGAAAGCCTACAGCTCGATCCTGGCGTCCTGGATCAGCGAAATGGTCATCGGCGCCCGGTTGGACCGCTATCCACACTATGCGCCCTGGTATGCCTGAGCATCACTCAGTTGACAATGCAGGCCGCCATCGGTACCACGCACCAGGCTGCGCAGCGCCTGGTAGGCGGCAAACCTGACGCCACGCGCCTGATGCCGGGCAAGCAGTTCGAGAAACGGCTCCTCGACGAAGTGCACGGCTGCTGCTGCCCACGCCTGGCGGGACTGCCACTGCAGGTACTGCAACACCCGGCTGCCATCGTCACTGGCCTGGATGCTGACCCCCTGCAGCCCCTCACAGCGTGTGGCCAGCTCTTCGCTACGCGCCACCAGCGCCTGGGCCAATGCCTGCTGGCAGACGCCGGGCACTTCATATTCGATCAACTGGGTAAACCACAAGGCATGGGGTGTTGCGATCATGAGCAGTCTCCTTGCTACGGACGCATGCAGCGCGATGCCGGGCAGGGTAAAACCTCAAGTTATGTCAAGGTCAAGCGTTTTCCCGCCGCAGATGCGCTGCACTCGTCCTGGCCAGATACCGCAAAGCGCCGGCGATAATCACTCGGTGTCAGGCCAGTGATGCGCTGAAACACCTTGCGAAACGCGCCCGGGTCCTGATAACCGACACCCCAGGCGATCTGATCGACGGTGCGCCGGGTGAACTCCAGCAAGCGGCACGCCCGGCCTACCCGCACGTGCTGGCAGTACTCGGTCGGCCGTAGCCCGGTTGCTGCACGAAACCGGCGCAGGAAGGTGCGTGCCTCCAGCCCCGCGCAGGCTGCCATGCCGGGCAGGTCGGCATCCTGCCCGCCATTGCCTTGCAGCCAGTGCTGGACTCTCAGCACTGCCTCGTCGCCATGTTCAAGGCGCGGGCGGAACACGGCCCCCGGCAGCGGCGCCGCCACCGGCTCGACTGCCAGGTAACGGGCGGTTTCCCGTGCCAAGGTCGCCCCCATGAAGCGCTCCAGCAAACGCAAGCCCAGGTCGGTCCAGGCCATCAAGCCGGCCGAGGTGATCAGGTCGCCGTCATCCAGCAGCGGCTGCTGGGCCTCGACGCGTATCCTGGGAAAGCGCTGGGCCAACGCCTGCACGTAGTTCCAGTGGGTACAGGCCGGGCGCCCGTCGAGCAGGCCACTGGCCGCTATGAAGAACACACCGATGCACACCGACGCCAGCACCGTGCCACGCCCGTGCAGCTCGCGTAGCGGCACGCGGTGGCGCTCCAACAGCTCGGCTTGCGGCGCCGACTCCAGGCTCGGCGGTATGATCAGCACACGCAGCTCGGAAACAGCGACGCCAGGGCTCTCGGGAGCAGGCTGCAACTGCCCCGTCTCGTCAGCCTGCCAGAAGCTGACGCGTACCTGCGGCAACTCGACGGCCCCCAGCTCGCCGGCTACCCGGTTGGCCACCAGAAACAGGTCGGCCAGGCCGTGCACGGCAGCACGCTGCGCGCCCTGGTACAGCAACAGGCCGATATCCAGGCTGGTGGCATTGTCAGTTTTTGCCCGCATAGTGTCGTTTGCGCCAATCCTCAGGTCAGTCGCCACAGCCTATAACTAACGTCATCCAACGACTACTGCCACAGGAGGCAGCATGAGCAAGCAGGCGCTGATCATCATCGACATTCAGAACGACTATTTCCCCGGCGGCAAATGGACCCTCGATGGCGCTGAACAGGCGGCCGACAACGCCGCACGCCTGCTGGCGGCGGCGCGCCAACGGGGCGACCTGGTGGTGCACGTGCGGCATGAGTTCGAGAGTGCCGATGCACCATTCTTCGCGCCGGGCTCGCAGGGGGCTGCCATCCACACCAAGGTCCGGCCCGAAGCGGGTGAGCCGGTGGTGCTCAAGCACAAGGTCAATGCCTTCCTCGGGACCGACCTCGAACACACGCTGGACCAGCATGGTGTCGAAGCCCTGACCATCGTCGGCAGCATGAGCCACATGTGCATCGACGCCGCTACCCGAGCCGCAGCAGATCTGGGCTACCAGGTGACCGTGGCGCACGATGCCTGTGCAACCTTGCCCCTGGAGTTCGCTGGCAAGCAGGTGCCGGCGGCAGACGTGCATGGTGCGGCAATGGCGGCGCTGGCGTTTGCCTATGCCAAGGTGGTGAAGACCGATGAGCTGCTGAAAAGCTGATCGGCGCGGGATTCGCTGGGGGCTGCCGTGCAGCTCCTAGGCCTGCAAACTCAAATGACCACATTACGCACGAAGCGCACCGCCAAGGCCCCGTCATTGCGGTAGGCATACCGGCAATTGCTGGGAAACACATGAAACTGGCCTTGCCGCAGGCAGTACTCGGCCCCTTCGATGATCAATGTCAGCTGACCTTCGGCCACATAGATCTGCTCGCTCCAGCCCTCGGCGTCGGCTTCGCTGCGGTAGCACTCCCCGGGTGCCAGGGTCCACTCCCAAAGCTCCACCTCGCGCCTCGCCGGGCTGCTGCCCAGCAGCACCGCCCTGCTCTGCGGATGCTCACCCGCCCAGGCCAGTTCTTCGATGCGGCCCGGGTCGCGCTGGTCAGGTGCCTGGATCAGGGTACTGAAGGCCACGCCAAGGGCTTCGGCAATCAGGTCGAGGGTCGTCAGGCTGACATTCTTCTCGCCCGCCTCGATCGCCACCAGCATGCGCCGGCTGACCCCGGAACGCTCGGCTAGCGCGGCCTGGCTGACACCTGCGGCGTTGCGCAACCTGCGTACATTGAGGCTGACATGTTGCAGCACCGAAGCCCGGTGCAAAGATTCTTTGTGCACTATAGTGCTCACTGGTAGGAATTGCGCAGTATACTGCCCACTTTGCGGCGATTGTGCGCCGCCCCTTCCGAGTGCGCAAGACCATGAACCAGCCCAGCAGCAAGCCGACCCCTGCCCTCACGTTTCGCCTGAGCAAGGCCGAACTGGTGCTGGTATTCATCACCATGCTGTGGGGTGGCACCTTCCTGCTGGTGCACAACGTGATGTCCGTCAGCGGGCCGATGTTCTTCGTCGGCCTGCGCTTCGCAGCCGCCGCGCTGTTCGTGGGTGTGGTCTCGGCGCGGGCGCTGCCAGGGTTGACGCTCACCGAACTCAAGGCCGGCATGTTGATCGGCGTGTCGATCATGCTCGGCTACGGCTTGCAGACCATGGGCCTGCAAACCATCAGCAGCAGCCAGTCGGCATTCATCACCGCGCTGTATGTGCCGTTCGTGCCGCTGCTGCAATGGCTGGTGCTGGGCCGCCGGCCTGGCCTGATGCCGAGCATTGGTATCGGCCTGGCATTCACCGGCCTGATGCTGTTGGCCGGGCCTGAAGGCGGCAGCCTGCACTTCAGCGAGGGCGAACTGGTGACATTGGTCAGTGCGGTAGCCATCGCCGGCGAAATCATCCTGATCAGCCGCTATGCCGGCCAGGTCGATGTGCGCCGGGTCACGGTAGTGCAACTGGCGACCGCCTCGCTGCTGGCATTCCTGATGATCGTGCCGACCCAGGAGCGCATTCCCGATTTTTCCTGGCTGCTAGTGGCCAGTGCGGTGGGCCTGGGGGCGATGAGCGCAGTGATCCAGGTGGCGATGAACTGGGCACAGAAATCGGTCTCACCCACCCGCGCGACCCTGATCTATGCCGGCGAACCCGTGTGGGCCGGGATCGTCGGGCGTGTGGCCGGCGAACGCTTGCCGGGCGTGGCACTGCTCGGCGGCCTGTTGATCGTGATCGCGGTTGTGGTCAGCGAACTCAGGGTGCGCCGCACCGACGAAAACCAGACAGCACTGGCAGCACAGAGTGAACGCTGACGGCACGCCCATCTCTAAACCTGCGGCTATGCTTTGTAAGAAAGTGTTATAAAAAACCAGCGTTTCACAGCCTGTTTGTAGGATTCTGCGACACCTTGCGTGTTGGTGATCACACCTCTGGCACGTATGATTCCGGGCAAACTTCTCCAGAATAGGCCGCTATGTCATTGATAGTGCTACTGCTTCTGCCGTTCGTTGGCAGTTGCCTGGCAGCCGTGCTGCCGCACAACGCACGTAATGCGGAGTCCATTCTCGCCGGGCTCGTCGCCCTGGTCGGCACGGTCCAGGTAGCACTGCTGTACCCTCAGGTTGCCCACGGCGGCGTGATCCGCGAAGAATTCCTCTGGCTACCCAGCCTGGGCCTGAACCTGGTGCTGCGCATGGACGGCTTCGCCTGGCTGTTCGCGCTGCTGGTACTGGGCATCGGTGCACTGGTGTCACTGTATGCGCGCTACTACATGTCGCCACAAGACCCGGTACCGCGCTTCTTCGCCTTTTTCCTGGCCTTCATGGGCGCCATGCTCGGCCTGGTGATTTCCGGCAACCTGATCCAGCTGGTGTTCTTCTGGGAACTCACCAGTCTGTTCTCCTTCCTGCTGATCGGCTACTGGCACCACCGTGCCGACGCCCGTCGCGGTGCCTACATGGCGCTGATGGTCACGGGCGCGGGTGGCCTGTGCCTGCTGGCAGGCGCCCTGCTGCTCGGCCACGTGGTGGGCAGCTACGACATGGACAAGGTCCTGTCTGCTGGCAACGTCATCCGCCAGCATGCACTGTACCCAGTGTTGCTGCCGCTGATCCTGATCGGCGCCCTGAGCAAGAGCGCGCAGTTCCCCTTCCAGTTCTGGCTGCCCCATGCCATGGCAGCACCGACCCCGGTATCGGCCTATCTGCATTCGGCGACCATGGTCAAGGCCGGGGTATTCCTGTTGGCGCGCCTGTGGCCGGTGCTCTCGGGCAGTGAAGAGTGGTTCTGGATCGTCGGTGGTGCAGGCGCGCTTACCCTGCTGCTCGGCGCCTTTGCCGCCATGTTCCAGAACGACCTCAAGGGCCTGCTGGCCTATTCGACCATCAGCCACCTGGGCCTGATTACCCTGCTGCTTGGCCTCAACAGCCCGCTGGCCGCCGTTGCCGCCGTGTTTCACATTCTCAACCATGCGACCTTCAAGGCTTCGCTGTTCATGGCCGCTGGCATCATCGACCATGAAAGCGGCACGCGGGACATCCGCCGCCTGAGCGGCCTGGTCCGCCTGGTGCCGTACACCGCCACCCTGGCGATGGTGGCCAGCGCCTCGATGGCCGGCGTGCCGTTGATGAACGGCTTCCTGTCCAAGGAAATGTTCTTTGCCGAAACGGTATTCATCAGTTCCACCGCCTGGGTCGAGGCCATCCTGCCGCTGATCGCCACCCTGGCCGCGACCTTCAGCGTGGCCTACGCACTGCGCTTCACCGTCGACGTGTTCTTCGGCCCCAGCGCCACGGACCTGCCGCATACCCCGCACGAACCGCCACGCTGGATGCGCGCGCCAGTCGAGCTGCTGGTGCTCACCTGCCTGGTGGTGGGCATCTTCCCGGCCCAGTCGGTCGGCCCGCTACTGGCCGCCGCCGCCCTACCGGTGGTGGGCGGCACCCTGCCGGAATACAGCCTGGCCGTCTGGCACGGCTGGAACGCGCCACTGATCATGAGCCTGGTGGCCATGGCTGGCGGTAGCGTGCTGTACCTGGTACTGCGCAAACAGTTGCGCCTGGGCCGTTTCCCGTATCCGCCGCTGATCGAGCGTTTCAACGGCAAGCGCCTGTTCGAGCAAGGCCAGGTGCAACTGATGTTGCTGGCGCGGCGCATCGAACGCCTGCTCACCACCCGCCGCCTGCAGTCGCAATTGTTCATGCTGGTGCTCGCCGCCTTCCTCGCCGGCCTCGTCCCCATGCTCTACAGTGGCCTGAGCTGGGGTGAGCGGCCGAAGATTCCCGGTTCGGGCGTGTTCGTCGCGCTGTGGCTGATTGCGATCGCCTGCGCCATCGGTGCCGCCTACCAGGCCAAGTACCACCGCCTGGCAGCGCTGACCATGGTCAGTGTCTGTGGGCTGATGACCTGCATCACCTTCGTCTGGTTCTCGGCGCCCGATCTGGCGCTGACCCAGTTGGTGGTGGAAGTGGTCACCACCGTGCTGATCCTGCTCGGCCTGCGCTGGCTGCCACGGCGGATCGAAGGTGTGTCGCCACTGCCGGGCAGCCTGGACCGCGCGCGCGTGCGGCGCCTGCGCGACCTGCTGCTGGCGGTGCTGGTAGGTGGCGGCATGGCGGTGCTGTCCTACGCCATGTTGACCCGGCCAACGCCCAACGACATTTCCTCGTTCTACCTCAGCCGTGCGCTGCCCCAGGGCGGTGGCACCAACGTGGTCAACGTCATGCTGGTCGACTTCCGCGGCTTCGATACCCTCGGTGAAATCACCGTGCTGGTGGCCGTTGCGCTGACCGTGTTCGCCCTGCTGCGGCGCTTCCGCCCACCGAAGGAAAGCATGCAGTTGCCATCGCAGCAGCGCCAGCTGGCACCCGACGTGGTCACCGACCTGATCAACCCACGGCATGCCACCGACACCGCGCTGGGCTTCATGATGGTCCCTGCAGTGCTGGTGCGCCTGCTGCTGCCGATCGCCCTGCTGGTATCGATGTACCTGTTCATGCGTGGCCACAACCAGCCCGGGGGCGGCTTCGTCGCCGGCCTGGTGATGTCGGTGGCGTTCATCCTGCAGTACATGGTCGCCGGTACCCAGTGGGTCGAGGCGCAGATGAGCTTGCGGCCGTTGCGCTGGATGGGCACTGGGCTGCTGTGTGCAACCCTGACCGGGGTGGGCGCCATGCTGTTCGGCTACCCGTTCCTCACCACCCATACCGCCCACCTGCACTTGCCGTTGCTCGGCGATGTGCACGTGGCCAGCGCGCTGTTCTTCGATGTTGGCGTGTTCACCGTGGTGGTCGGCTCGACCCTGCTGATCCTCACCGCCCTGGCGCATCAGTCGGTGCGCGCCTACCGCCCGGGCAACCCGGCGAAAACCAGCCAAGCAGGAGCCGCCTGATGGAAGAAGTGATTGCAAGCGCCATCGGCGTCCTGGCCGCCTCGGGGGTGTGGCTGATCCTGCGCCCGCGCACCTATCAGGTGATCATGGGCCTGTGCCTGCTGTCGTATGGGGTCAACCTGTTCATCTTCAGCATGGGCAGCCTGTTCATCGGCAAGGAGCCGATCATCAAGGACGGCGTGCCCCAGGACCTGCTGCACTACACCGACCCGCTGCCACAGGCGCTGGTGCTCACCGCCATCGTCATCAGTTTCGCCATGACCGCACTGTTCCTGGTGGTGTTGCTTGCCTCGCGCGGCCTGACCGGTACCGACCACGTCGATGGCCGGGAGCGTGACGAATGAGCGGCATGAGCCAACTGATCATCGCGCCCATCCTGCTGCCGCTGGTAACCGCAGCGGTGATGTTGCTGCTGGGCGAAAAACACCGGCAACTCAAGGCCCGGCTGAACCTGCTGTCGACCTTTACCGGCCTGGCCATCGCGGTCAGCCTGCTGTTGTGGGTGCGCATCCAGGGCCAGGCAGAATCGATCGGCGTGTACCTGCCGGGCAACTGGCCGGCGCCGTTCGGCATCGTGCTGGTGGTCGACCACCTGTCGGCGCTGCTGCTCGCCCTCACCGGCACCATCGGTTTCAGTGCCCTGCTGTTTGCCCGGGCCCGTTGGGATGGTGCTGGGGCCAGCTTTCACGCGCTGTTCCAGATCCAGCTGATGGGCTTGTACGGTGCCTTCCTTACTGCCGACCTGTTCAACCTGTTCGTATTCTTCGAGGTGCTGCTGGCCGCCTCCTATGGCTTGCTGCTGCACGGTTCTGGCCGCGCCCGGGTGCGCGCCGGCTTGCACTACATCGCCATCAACCTGTTTGCTTCGTCACTGTTCCTGGTCGGCGCGGCGATGCTGTATGGCGTGACCGGCACGCTGAACATGGCAGACCTGGCCGTGAAGATCCCGCTGGTGCCAGAGGCCGATCGGGGCTTGCTGCATGCCGGTGCGGCCATCCTGGCCATCGCCTTCCTGGCCAAGGCCGGCATCTGGCCATTGAACTTCTGGCTGGTACCGGCCTATGCCTCCGCCAGTGCGCCAGTGGCGGCGCTGTTCGCGATCATGACCAAGGTCGGCCTGTATGCCGTGCTGCGCCTGTGGACCCTGCTGTTCTCGGGGCAGGCCGGGGCTTCGGCGCACTTCGCTGGCGAATGGCTGGTAGCGGGTGGCCTGGTCACCCTGGCGGTGGCGGCGGTCTCGATCCTGGCCGCACAGCGCCTGGAGCGCATGGCCGCCCTCAGCATCCTGGTCTCGGCCGGCACCCTGCTCGCTGCCATCGGCTTCGCCCAGTCGGCGCTGACCGGTGCAGCGCTGTTCTACCTGGTCAACTCGACCTTGGCGCTGTGCGCACTGTTTCTGCTCGCCGAGCTGGTCGAACGCTCGCGCTCAGCCAATGAAGCGCCGCTGGAGGAAGAAGAAGACGCCATGCCGCCGCCGCTGGAGTCACTGCACCCACCCAAGGGCATCAACCTCGACGACGAGCAGAAGGTGGTGATCGGCCAGGTCATCCCGTGGACCATGGCATTCCTCGGCCTCAGCTTCATTGCCTGTGCCCTGCTGATCATTGGCATGCCACCGCTGTCAGGCTTTATCGGCAAGCTCAACCTGATCAGCGCACTGTTCAATCCCCAAGGCCTGGGCGTGCCACCGGAGCAACCCCTGGGGACATCCGGCTGGGGCCTTGTGACCTTGCTGATCCTGTCAGGCATGGCCTCGCTGATTGCCTTTGGCCGCGTCGGCATCCAGCGTTTCTGGAAGCCCGAGGAGCGTCCATCGCCGCTATTGCGCCGCTATGAATGCCTGCCCATCGTCATCCTGCTCGGCCTGTGCATCATCCTCAGCTTCAGGGCCGAGCCGTTACTGCGTTATACCCAGGACACCGCTGCCAGCCTGCAGGCTCCCGAGCTTTACATCCAGGCAGTAATGGCCGCCCGGCCGATCCCCGGTCCCACCTCGCTCGACGCACAGGTGCAGCCATGAAGCGACTGTTCCCTGCCCCGCTGTTATCGCTGTCGCTGTTCGCGCTGTGGCTGTTGCTGAACCTTTCGCTCAGCCCCGGCAACCTGCTGCTGGGGGCCGTGCTTGGCGTACTGGCACCGCTGCTGATGGCACCGCTGCGCCCTCAGCATGCCCATGTGCGGCGGCCGCTGGCCGTTGCCCGGCTGGTCGGCCGGGTCGCTATCGACGTGATCCTGTCCAACCTGCTGGTCGCGCGTGGCGTGCTGCGTGCCGGCAAGCAGCCGCCACGCTCGGCGTTCGTGCACATCCCGCTGAGCCTGCGCGATGCGCATGGCCTGGCGGCGCTGTCGATGATTACCACGGTGGTGCCCGGCACGGTCTGGTCCGAGCTGGCGCTGGACCGCAGCGTGTTGCTGCTGCATGTGTTCGACCTGGATGACGAGGCGGCCTTCATCCGGCATTTCAAGGACACCTACGAACGCCCGCTGATGGAGATCTTCCAATGACAGGCCTGCTCGCCAATGCTGTCCTCGCCAGCCTGTTCATCTTCGCCCTGGCCATGGCCCTGGCGCTGATCCGGCTGTTCCGTGGCCCCTCCGCGCAGGACCGGGTCCTGGCGCTGGACTACCTGTACATCCTGGCCATGCTGACCATGCTGGTGCTGGGCATCCGTTATGCCAGTGACACCTACTTCGAAGGTGCCCTGCTGATTGCGCTGTTCGGCTTCGTGGGCTCGTTTGCCCTGGCCAAGTTCCTGCTGCGCGGTGAGGTGATCGAATGACTGAAGCCCTGCAACTACCGCTTTGGGTAGAGCTGGCTACCGCCGTACTGCTGCTGGTCGGCAGCCTGTTCGCGCTGATCGGTGCCGTGGGCCTGTTGCGCCTGAAGGACTATTTCCAGCGCATGCACCCGCCGGCACTGGCTTCGACCATCGGCGCCTGGTGCGTGGCACTGGCCTCGATCATCTACTTTTCCTGGCTCAAGGAAGCACCCGTGCTGCACGCCTGGCTGATTCCGATCCTGTTGTCCATTACCGTGCCGGTAACCACGCTGCTGCTGGCCCGGGCAGCGCTGTTCCGCAAGCGCATGGCCAACGAGCCGGTGCCAGAAGAAGTCAGCAGCGGACGCGATCGGGGCAACTGACAAGCCGCTTCACTGCTGGCTGAGGCGCTGCAGCTCGCGGCGGACCATGGCCACATAAGGCGGCGGGCCAAGGCGGTACAATTCGCTTGCGACCCAGGTCAACCAGGCGCCCTGCAGTTGCGCGCGCCTGGCCAGCAAACGCTCGGCTTCAGCCACGGCACCCGCCTGATGCTGGCGATGAAACTCGGCACGCGTGGTGGGCGTGGCGTCACTGCGGGTCATTCACTGGCCTTGAAGGTGGTCAGTTCACCTTTGCGCCATTTGGCAACCTTGCCAGTCACCGTCTTCAGCAACTTGCCCAGGCCTTCCTGTATTTGCTGCTGCGCGGCGAACACCAGCATCACACCGTGGCCCTCGCGGAACACGATGCCCTCGCCTTCGGGGACCGAGACGAAGGCGTAATCGCCTACGCCATAGACGTTCAGCTTGATTTCGCGAAAACGCATTTCCAGTTTGCCGCCTTCCCGGCTAGGCAGTACGGCGGCGCGGAAGTGGTCGCCGACTTTCAATTCGAGGCGCTGCTTGTCATCGACCACCAAAGCGCTTTCGGTGTCGATCTCGGCCATGTACAGGCCTTCGGGATTCTGTTCGGTGACATAGACAAAGCGGCCCTGGAACAGCTGGGCCAATTTACCGCGCAAGTCGCCCAGGGCGAACAACGCATGGGTATCAAGAGTGCTAACTGCCAATGAAGTAATCCTCAACCGGTTACAACCCGCGCTCACCCAAGCTCGGTGAAGCACGGCCATTTCTTGTCGATAGGCGAAAAGAGTAATGAAGCGATATACGAAGCGTCTGCACCTGCCGGCGATGCGGCGTGCGGGATTCTTTACTCTGGCTTGCCAGATCCGGCCTCAATACAGGCTTTCGGCATATTCCCGATCCGGGAAGTGTAATGTCTGACAGCAAACCCGCCAGAAAGGTGCGACAGGTAATGCCGGAACGCACGTGAAAACGGGCCCGACAATCCATCAGTGCATTACTGAGGGCAGAATATGCACGAAAACACCAAAATCCGTCGAGAGGCAAAGCGCTTTTCTTGTCGTCGAACCAGCCTGCCCTGCTTTTACCGGAGCCGGCACAATCGACGCGCTCAGGCGGCCAAGCCTTTCTTCAACTGCTGCAACCAGGCTGCCTGGCACTCCAGCGCCTCTTCGCGCGTGGCGAAGGCGGTGCCGCGGCGCTCGCCATTGACCAGCACCACCCAGCAGATGCGTTTACCCAGCGCCCGCAGCGTGGCCGGCACACCCGAGCCAATCATCACGGCTACGTCGACCCGGCTATTCATCCTTACCTCCGGAATTTAATTAGCACCCTAACGATGTAGCCATGATACGCACGCTCGCCGCGCAGAAACAGCGCATCCCGGTATAGCAGTATTACACGCGGGGCAACAAAACCGCCGCCGGCAAAGAAACGCAAAAAGCCCCAGGGATCGCTCCGTGGGGCTTGCTCCACCGCGCGGGATTACACCTGGCGCTGGTGGCGATCGAGCTGCTCGTGGCGCTCCTGGGCTTCGATGCAGTACTTGGTGGTCGGGCTGATCAGCAGGCGCTTCAGGCCGATTGGCTCACCGCTGTCGTCGCACCAGCCGAAGCTCTCGTCGGCGATACGCTCCAGGGCCATTTCCAGCTGGGGCAGCAGACGCTGGTCGCGGTCGATGGCATTTACCAGCCAGCTACGCTCCTCTTCTACCGAAGCCACGTCGGCAGGGTCCGACGGGGTGTCCAGGCCTTCGATGGTGGCGCGGCTCAGCTCGATGCGTTCATGGGTTTCGACTTTCATCGCCTGTAGCAGGCCAGCGAAGAAAGCCAGCTGCTCAGCGTTCATGTAGTCATCGGCCGACATGGCCAGCAACTGTTCCTTGGTCATCGATTTCTCTATGAAAAAATGTGCATTTGGGCGATTCATATGCTACCGACGCCTTGGCATCGGTGGCGGAATTCTTCAAGCGCCAACCGGCACTCTTTTACAGGGGGCGGAAGTCTAAGGCGCCACGTCGCGTGGAGCAACTGCAATCGGGTGGGAATTTGCTTCCACTGTCTACATTCCGCTGGTCGGTGCCTTCAGCTCAATGCGATCGCCGCCCTCATACTAGGAGTCTGGCCGTGGCCCTGCGTCGCGCTGGCGCTGACGCTTGCTCTTGCTCTTGCTCTTGCTCTTGCTCTTGCTCTTGCTCTTGCTCTTGCTCTTGCTCTTGCTCTTGCTCTTGCTCTTGATCTTGATCTTGCTCTTGCTCTTGATCTTGATCTTCGCGACTTCAGGAGGCCGAACGCAGGTCTTGCGGAGGGAGGTGACGGGCATGGATGCCCGTCAAGCGCTGAGGCCCCATGGATGGGGCCTGCAGCGCGTCCTCCCGGGAGCAAGGCCGGAGTGAGGGAACCCCGGAGCGCAGCGTAGGGGCCGGATGATGGGAGCGCAGCGTTTTTTGGTTACTTTTTGCCGCGTTTGGCAAAAAGTGACTCGCCGTAAGGGCGAAAAGGTGAGTCAGCGTCGCCATCGCCAATGGACTTTGCGCGCGCTAAAAACCGGTGCTATCCCGCTTTTCGCTTTTCGCTTTTCGCTTTTCGCTTTCAGGCGTAGGCTTCAACAACAAGGTCAACATTCATTTTCAAAGGCGGCGCTTAATCACCTTTCCGCCCTTACGGCGGGTCACTTTTTGCCAAACGCGGCAAAAAGTAACCAAAAAACGCTGGCTCCCATCATCCGGCCCCTACGCTACGCTCCGGGGTCCCCTCGCTACGGGCATGCTCCCGGGAGGACGCGCTGCAGGCCCCATCCATGGGGCCTCAGCGCTTGACGGGCATCCATGCCCGTCACCTCCCTCCGCATGCCCTTCGCTCGGCCTCCTGAAGTCGCATTCGGCGGCGCCTGAACTATCGCGCGCTTAAAAGCAACGGCAAAGGCAAAGGCAAAGGCAAAGGCAAAGGCAAAGGCAAAGGCAAAGGCAAAGGCAAAGGCAAAGGCAAAGGCAAAGGCAAAGGCAAAGGCAAAGGCAACGAATGCTGCTATCACCGATCCTTGAATTGCGCCTCACGCTTGCCGATGAACGCAGCCATGCCCTCTTTCTGGTCCTCGGTAGCAAATGCTGCATGGAACACTCGCCGCTCAAAGCGCACCCCTTCGCTGAGGGTCACTTCGAAGGCCCGATTGACGCTCTCCTTCACCATCATGCTCACCGGGATCGACTTGCTGGCAATGGTCGCCGCCACCTTCAGCGCCTCTTCCACCAGCTCCGCCTGCGGCACGATACGCGCCACCAGGCCTGCGCGCTCGGCTTCTTCAGCACCCATCAAACGGCCAGTCAGGCACAGCTCCATGGCCTTGGCCTTGCCTACCGCACGGGTCAGGCGTTGGGTGCCGCCCATGCCCGGCAGCACGCCGAGGTTGATTTCCGGCTGGCCGAACTTGGCGTTGTCAGCCGCCAGGATGAAGTCACACATCATCGCCAGCTCGCAGCCACCGCCCAGGGCAAAGCCGGACACCGCGGCAATGATCGGCTTGCGCCGGTTGGCAATACGGTCGGCATCGCTGAACAGGTCGTCGACGTAGATTTGCGGGTATTGCAGCTCGGCCATTTCCTTGATGTCGGCGCCAGCGGCGAAGGCCTTGGCGGAACCGGTCAGCACCACGCAGCCAATGTTCGGGTCCCGCTCGAGCTGGTCCAGGGCCTGGTTGATCTCGCCGACGATCTGCGCATTCAGCGCGTTCAGCGCCTGCGGGCGGTTGAGGGTGATCAGGCCGACCTTGCCGTGGATGTCCAACAGGATGGTTTCGAATGCCATGCAGTCTGCTCCTTCAAAGATTGCGCGCAATGACCATGCGCTGAATGTCGCTGGTGCCTTCATAGATCTGGCAAACCCGAACGTCGCGGTAGATGCGCTCCAGCGGGAAGTCGCTCAGATAGCCATAACCGCCAAGGGTCTGCAAGGCATCCGAACAGACCTTTTCGGCCATTTCCGAGGCAAACAGCTTGGCCATCGACGCTTCCACCAGCGCCGGACGCCCGGCATCGCGCAACGCGGCGGCGTGCAGCACCATCTGCCGGGCCACGGCGATTTTCGTCGCCATGTCGGCCAGGCGGAACGCCACGGCCTGGTGTTCGATCAGCGTCTTGCCGAAGCTCTGCCGCTCGTTGGCATAGTCGCGCGCCACTTCGAACGCCGCGCGAGCCATGCCCACCGCTTGCGCGGCAATGCCGATACGGCCGCCTTCGAGGTTGGCCAGGGCAATCTTGTAGCCCTCACCCTCCGCACCCAGGCGGTTGGCCACCGGCACGCGCACATTGTCGAAAACGATCTGGCAGGTGTCCGAAGCGTGCTGACCAAGCTTGTCCTCGACCCGCGCCACCTGGTAACCCGGTGAATCCGTGGGCACGATGAAGGCGCTGATACCGCGCTTGCCGGCGTCCGGGTCGGTGACAGCGAACACGATCACCACCCCGGCGTTCTGCCCGGAGGTAATGAACTGCTTGCTGCCGTTGAGCACATAGTGGTCGCCATCCAGGCGCGCACGGGTCTTCAGGCTGCTGGCATCGGAGCCAGCCTGCGGTTCGGTCAGGGCGAAGGCGCCGAGCATCGCGCCGCTGGCCAGCGGGGCCAGGAACTGCGCTTTCTGCTGCTCGTTGCCAAAGCGCAGGATCGGCACGCAACCGACCGAGTTGTGCACGCTCATGATGGTCGAGCAGGCGCCATCACCGGCGGCGATCTCCTCCAGGGCCATGGCATAGGCCACATAGCCGGTGTCGCTACCGCCCCACTGCTCCGGCACCAGCATGCCGAACAGCCCCAGTTCGGCCATCTCCCCGATGGCTTCCCTGGGGAAGCGATGTTCCTTGTCCCATTGCTCGGCAAACGGCTTCAGGCGCTCCTGGGCGAAGGCGCGCACCGCGTCGGCGATCTGTTGTTGCTCGTCAGTTACCAGCATGGTTCACCTCAGTACAGGCATTCGACAGCCATGGCCGTGGCTTCGCCACCGCCGATGCAAATGGCCGCCACCCCGCGGCGCAGGTTGTTCTGGCGCAGGGCCGAGAGCAGGGTCACCAGGATGCGTGCGCCGGAGGCGCCGATCGGGTGGCCAAGGGCGCAGGCACCACCATGGATGTTGACCTTGTCGTGTGGCAGGTCGAGGTGCTTCATGGCCGCCAGGGTGACCACGGCGAAGGCCTCGTTGATCTCGAACAGGTCGACCTCGGCCAGGTTCCAGCCGGTGCGTTTCATCAGCTTGTCGATGGCGCCGATCGGAGCGGTCGGGAACAGTGCCGGGGCGTCGGCGAAGGCAGCATGGCCATGGATCACCGCCAGCGGCTTGAGGCCACGCTGGTCGGCTTCGGAGCGGCGCATCAGCACCAGCGCCGCGGCACCGTCGGATATCGAACTGGAGTTGGCCGCAGTCACCGTACCGCCTTCGCGGAACGCCGGCTTGAGCTGCGGGATCTTGTCCAGGCGGGCCTTGGGTGGCTGCTCGTCGTCCTTGACCAGGCGCTTTCCCTTGCCCTCGGTGACTTCCACCGGGACGATCTCGGCAGCGAAACGGCCATTGCTGATCGCCGCCTGGGCACGGGTCAGCGAGGCGATGGCGAACTGGTCCTGGGCCTCACGGCTGAAGGCATTGGCCTGGGCGCAGTCTTCGGCGAAGGTGCCCATCAGCCGGCCCTTGTCGTAGGCGTCTTCCAGGCCGTCCATGAACATATGGTCGATGACCCGGCCGTGGCCCATGCGATAGCCGCCACGTGCCTTGTCCAGCAGGTAGGGGGCATTGGTCATGCTTTCCATGCCACCGGCCACTACCACGTCAGCGGTGCCGGCCAGCAGCAGGTCATGGGCCATGATCGCCGCCTGCATGCCTGAGCCACACATCTTGTTCAGGGTGGTGCAGGTGGTGTGCTTGCCCAGCCCGGCCCCCAGCGCAGCCTGGCGGGCCGGCGCCTGGCCCTGGCCAGCCGGCAGTACGCAGCCGAACAGGACCTGCTCGACACTGGCGGCATCGATGCCAGCACGCTCGACGGCAGCACGAATGGCCGCGCTGCCCAGTTGTGGCGCCGTCAGGCTCTTGAGGTCGCCCTGCAGGCCGCCCATGGGCGTACGCACAGCGCTGACGATGACGATCGGGTCGTTGGCGAGGGTCATGTTGCTTCTCCTTACTTGGCGGCCATGCGCAGTGCACCGTCGAGGCGGATCACCTCGCCGTTGAGCATGCTGTTCTCGATGATGTGGCGGGCCAGCGCGGCATATTCCTGCGGGCGGCCCAGGCGTGGCGGGAACGGCACGCCGGCCGCCAGCGATGCCCGTACTTCCTCGCTCATGCCGGCCATCATCGGGGTTTCGAAGATGCCAGGGGCGATGGTCATCACCCGGATGCCGAAGCGCGCCAGCTCGCGGGCAGCCGGCAGGGTCAGGCTGGCGACGGCACCCTTGGAGGCCGCGTAGGCGGCCTGGCCGATCTGGCCGTCATAGGCGGCGATGGAAGCGGTGTTGATGATCACCCCGCGCTCACCAGCCTCGTCGGCCACCCCTTCGGCCATGGCCGCTGCGGCCAGGCGCAGCAGGTTGAAGCTGCCGATGAGGTTGACGTTGATGACTTTGGCAAAGCTGGCCAGGCCGTGCGGGCCCTGCTTGCCAAGCACTTTTTCGGCCCCGACGATGCCGGCGCAGTTGACCAGCCCGTGCAGGCTGCCAAAGGCACTGACAGCCGCGTCGACCGCCGCCTGGGCAGCCTGCTCGTCGCTGATGTCGGCCACCGCGAAGCGGGCGTTGGCGCCCAGTTCGCGGGCCTTGGCTTCGACAGCCTGGGCATTGAGGTCGACCAGCATGACCTTGGCGCCGGCCTCGACCAGCATCTGCGCGGTGGCAGCCCCCAGCCCGGAGGCGGCGCCGCTGACGATGAAATGTTTGTTGGCTATTTGCATGTTCGGTTTCCTTTCAGGCGCTGGCAGGGGTGGCCTGTTGCGCTTGTTGTTTGGCGACTTCCTGGTTACGCAGGATGAAGCGTTGCAGCTTGCCGCTCGGGGTCTTGGGCAGCTCGCTGACGAATTCGATTTCCCTGGGGTAGGCATGCGCATACAGGCGCTGGCGCACGTGCTGGCGCAGGGTTTCTTCCAGCTCGGCGCTGGCGACGTGGCCGCTGGCCAGGACCACGAAAGCCTTGATCAGCTCGGTACGCTCGGGGTCCGGTTTACCGATTACGGCAGCCTCGACCACCGCTGGGTGCTCGATCAGCGCGCTTTCCACATCGAACGGGCCAACCCGGTAGCCTGAGGTGGTAATCACGTCGTCGCTGCGGCCGACGAAGCTGATGCTGCCATCCGGGTTCAGCTCGACGGTGTCGCCGCTGAGGTAGTACTTGCCGACGAAGGCTTTGGTCGGCAGGCCGTGGTAGCCGGCGAACCAGCACAGCGGCGACTGTTCGCGGTCGACGGCCAGGATGCCCGGCTGGCCGGCGGGCAGTTCGTTGCCCTGCTCGTCCAGCACCACGATGCGGTGGCCAGGTATGGCGAAGCCGGCCGAGCCCAGGTGCACCGGGTGCTGCAGGCCATGGTGGTTGCATAGCACCATGCCCAGCTCGGTCTGGCCATAGTGGTCGTGGATGGTCACCCCCAGCTCGTTGGCAAACCAGCGGATCACTTCCGGGTTGAGCGGCTCGCCGGCGCTGCTGACCACGCGCAGGCGGCCCTTGACCGGCCTGGCGAAGTCGTCGCCGGCGGCAATCAGCAGGCGGTAAGCGGTGGGCGAGCCGGCCAGGTTGGTGATGCCCAGCGTGTCGATCACCCGGGCGCAACTGTCGACGCTGAACGGGCCATCGTAGAAGGTGGTGGCGTGGCCCAGCGACAGCGGGCCGGTCACGGCGTAGTACAGGCCATAGGCCCAGCCCGGGTCGGCCAGGTTCCAGAAGTTGTCTTCCGGGCACAGGCCGATGGCGTCACGCATGTAGCCCTGGAACGCGACGATAGCGCGCAGCGGCACCTCCAGCGGCTTGGCCGGGCCGGTGGTACCGGATGTGAACATCAGCAGGAACGGGTCGTTGCCTGAACGCATCACTGGCTCGCAGCGCTCCGTTGTGCTGGCCAGGCTCTGCTGGAAATCCAGCTCGCCGCTGCGGGCGTTGACCGTGACGACGGTCGGGCAGCCGCGTACATCGTCCAGCTTGGCGCGGTTGTTGCCGTCGGTGACGACGACGCGGGCGTGGGACTGTTCCAGGCGGTGCTCGATGGCCTTGGGGCCGAAGGCGGTGAACAGAGGCTGGTACACAGCCCCGAGACGCCAGGTGGCAAGAATCGTGATCAACAGTTCGGCGGTACGCGGCATCAGGCCAGCGACACGATCTCCCGCTTGCACCCCTTGGGCCTTGAGCACTGTGGCGAAACGGGCTGCCAGGTCGCTGAGCTGGTCGAAACTGTACCGCGCAGTGTTGCCGTCGCGGTCCATGCAGACCAGCGCCAGCTTGCCGCCCCCGGCATGGCGGTCGCAGCATTCGACACAGGCATTGAGGGCAGCGAGGTCACCATGCAGCGCCGCAGCAGCAGCCTGGTCATGGTCGAATGCACGAATGGCCTCGGCGTAATCACGCATCGTCGGACTCCTGGTTTGTTGTTTTTGGAGTTAACCATCGGTCCGACGATGTTCGCGCTGCTCAGGCATGGCGACAATGGCCAAAGCTGTCAATCTGGATGACCGGTTTGGCCGCCTTGGCTCAGCCCTCGCCGCGCTCTGCGGCTCGCAGGTACGACTGGGTCAGCCCGCTGATCAGGCGCTCGATCTCAGCGGTTTCCTGATCGTGTAGCAAACCTAGTCGTGCTGCGTACTCGGCTGGTGACAAGGCGGGCCGCTCCGCTTGCAGTTGAATCGAGCGCTGGTTGTAATCAGCCGTGATGGCATCGAACATTTGGCCATGCCGCTGCTGCAGGTAGCGGCGCCAGAATTCGCGCTGGCTCAAGCTATTTGTCAGCGCGCTGAGCGTTTGCGCGTGGGTAACCCGCTGGAACGCATCCTCGACCGAGGAGTCCGTCAGTTCCACAGCATCGGGATAGCGCATGGCATAGGGCTGGCTGGGCAAGCCCAGACGAATACGCAGGCGCACTCTATAAGCGAGCTGCAGCGCCACCTCATCGACATGCTGGCTAGCCGAGCGACGCTGCCGGCAATCCCGATAAGCGATGTCCTCAAGCCGCTCCAGGCGGAACAACTGCCGGCCCAGCTCCAACAAGCGGCTTCTGTTCTCAGGGTTTAGCGCCTGGGTTACGGCCTGGGCCTGGGTTACCTCCACTTGCAGTGCACTGAAGTGGCTGGCCACCGCATCCGAACAATACTGCGACAGGCCGGCACGCTGGAAAACCCGTACGCAGAGCACCGGGTCAGCGTCCAGCGCACCCAGCATTTGCCACACGGCTTCGATCAAGGCAGCTCGCCCCTGCCCCGCCTGGAGATAATCTGCGGTGAACTCCAGGCGAGCCAGCAGCTTGAACAGCCGGCTGCTGGCCGGTTGCTCCAGCAGTCGCTGCCACAACGCCTGCCGTACCCGCTGCTCTGCCGCGTCTGCATCACCCGTCAGCAGCGTAAGCGTCCGAGGCAGGTCGACCGGCCAAGGCGTCTCAGGCGAATGCCCGTGCTCGTTGATGACGTCAAGGGCATACAACCGCTGCAAGGCCATGCGCGACAGCGGATTGCGATCTGTCAGGATGGCGCGGCGGAATGCGTAGGGCATCAGCTGGATATCGTCCGGCACCGTGCGCAACTGGTTGTCACGCAGGTCGGCACGCTCGAGCGAACCACACAGTTCCAAGTACTGTGGCCATGTGCCAAGCCGACAATGGCGCAGGTTCAGGCTGGTCAACCGGGAGAAATGGTGAAACCTCAGGTCCAGCGCCTCCAGCCGGTTGTAGCTCAGGTCGAGGTGGACCAGATTGGGCAGGCCGTGGAGGATCTCGATTGCCTGAGCATCGAGCCGGATCTGGTTATGTGCCAGGCGCAACACCTGGACATTCGGCAGATAAGCGATGCCCAAAGGCAGGCGCAGCAACTGATTGCCGCTCAGGTTCAGTTCGGTCAGGGCAGTGAACGGGCGCAGGAAATCGACCGGGATATCCTGGACCAGCGTATCGTGAAGGCTCAGCACCGTGACGCGATGAAACTCGATCTGCGGCGGCAACGATGGCAGCGTGCGCAATTGCGTGCCTGTCAGCGACAAGCGCTGTCCCTGCGCTCGACCCTCGCCAGCCGCGACCACCTCACCTTGTAGTCGCCATGCCCGCAAGATGCTGTCTGCGCCCAACCTGCGCGCGGCCTGGCGACTTTCCTGCAACTCGCTGGCGACCCAGCGGTTCAGCTGCCGGACCAACTGGTCGTGGTCGTCCTGCAGCTGCACCAGTTGCTCGAATATCGGGCGCTCGCCCTGCTGCAGGCGCGCCAGCTCCTCATCGAGCGCTGGCTCGTCCAGGCCTGGATAGAGCGCGCGCAGGCGGTCGCGAGTTATCGCCTGTTCGTCCCTGGGGTTGGCGGCGGGATGGTCGCTGAGGGGGTACCCCACACGTCCATCCGGCAGACGACGGCCCGGGTTGAACCAGCTGCGCTGCTCTGGCCAACCAAGCATGCGGGTCACGCCCCAATGCGAAGCAGGCAACTGTGCCAGCAGCCGCTCGCGCAACTGCTCCGCCGAATCGATGCCTGGCCGCTGCGCGGGCGTCAGCGCGGCGAAGATGGCCTCGAAGATGCAGCCGGGGTCGGCCAAGGTGACCGTTTGCTCCTCGCCCAGGCCGTTGTAAAGCTGGAACCGGCCATTGCTGCGCACCAGTATCCTGTCGGCCTGACCTTGCCCGGCGCTACCGAGGAGCTTGATCGAGCGGCCATCCACCCCGCCCTCACGCAGGTCGATCGCGACGTCTTCGAGATCGAGACTATCGAGCAAGGCCAGCGCCAGCTCACCCGTTTCATCGCTGTAGCCGGTACTCAGGTATAGCCCGGCCAATGCCCGGTTCAGCCGGGCCAGACGCAACAACGAACGTGCGGCGTGCGCACAGTTCAACGGCAAGCGTTGCTCGATCCTTGCCATGTCCCGCTCCAGTTCGCTTGCCTGCCCGACCACTTCTTTCACATAGGCCGAAGGCAACCCTGGAAAGTCACGCCTGACCAACAGCGTAAGCGGGTCCTCGGCAAATGGCTGCTGCGTCAGCTGGGCAAACAGTTGCGGCCGTAGTTCAGCTTCATGCTCCAGCACCTTGGCCAGCCCCTTGCCAACCTGCGGCAGGCCCTCACACCAGGCCAGCAGCTCACTGTCGGGCGGCATCAGGGTGTTCAGGCGAGCGCGCGCGAAGAACGTTTCAATGCGTGCCTGTGCCTGGAAAGCCCGCAGGGTTTGCCCAAGATTTACCGGGGCGCGGCGGTTCTCCACCAGCACGCCACGCAGCTCTTCCAGGTCGACACCCGCCACCTGCAGTACCTGCTCGGCCTGCCCAGCCTCGATGGCCGGATGCTGTGGCCACAGCACATCCAGCATCGCCCCAGGTTCTTCCCAGGTTAGCGGCTGCTGGTGCAACAACCGCCAGCCGCGCTCGCCATTGTGCAGCACCACCGGGCCGTAACCGCCATCCACCGAGGCATGGCGCAACCGATAGGGCCCATCGGCAACGGGCTTGTGCACCTCCAGGTAATGCCCGTCGATGCGCACCCAGCGGCGCTCAGCCACGGCAAAGCGCCCGTCTTCATGCAAATCGATGGTGTCTGGCATGGAGCGGTACTGGGCAGGGTCATAGCGCCACAGGCGACTCTCCCCGTTGCCCATGCTGACCGGCTCCAGGCCTTCAACGAAAGCGCTGCGCAGGAAACCGGCCGCCGCCACCGTAGCCGCTGTGGCCGCCAGCGTCTCGGCGACGCATAGCAAATGATCCAGCGCTTCATGCTGGTGGCCCCTGGCCCAATCCGTCACCCCTTCGAACACGTCCGAGCAGACCTGGACCACCAGCTGCCCCATCAGCAAGGCGCCCACCACCGGAATGAAGAACCCGGCCAGGTTCGCAAGGTCCAGCCCTACGGTTTTCCACTCGGCGTGCCTGGCCTGTACCGCGAGGCTGTCGGCATCGGCGCTCGAGACCAGCAACAGACGCGCGTCATCCTTGACCCGCTGTACCTGCAGGGTCGCCAGTTGGGTGAAAATGCTGCCTTCCTGCGGCACGCTTGCAAGCTGCAAGTCTGGCCGCTCGTCACGCAGGCGTTGGCCGAGCAGCGTGAGGAAACTTGCGCGCTGCTCCAGGCTTATCAGCTGAGTGAAGTACTGCCGGTAGGCCTTCTTCTGCAACTGCTGCGCGATGGCGTTGTTCATGGCCGCCGGCGTTTCGAAGTGACGCAAGGCTTGCTGTGGATCGCTGGGTAGGTACAGCACAGTACCCCGCTCCACGTCGCTGTTATCACGTAACTGAATCAGCAAGCCGTCCGCCACCGGTTGCCCGAGCATCGTCAGCAGCCTGGGGGCACCCTTGAGCCCTTGCGGGCGATGCACCTGACCGTGGTCTACCACCTCGCGCAGGGCAACCTGGACCTCGGCGCTGATGTCGCCTTGTAATGCGGCCACTTCGATCGCAAGCTTCAGGCCCGAGCGCTTGTCCTCAGCCAGGATCGCCTGGGTAGCCGGGCTGAACACCCGGCGCAGCTCATCCTGGTAGCACCGCCCCACATCCAGCTCGCGGCACGCTGCGATGAACGCGTCCAGCGATGCGGTCAAGGGCTGATCCCGGCCTGGCAGCACCAGCCCTGTGCCTTTGAAATAGCTGGTACCTGCGGCAAAGTTACGCATTAACCGCTGCAGGCCGTTTTCACGGCTTTCGCTGTATTCGTAAATCTGTATCAGTGTGCCCGGAACCCTGCCGAACCGCGGTGCCACCTGCAGCCATTCGAGCTGGGCGAACGCCACCCCATCCGGCAACGGCGCATCCAGCAACGCCGTCAGGCGCTTTTCGGCGAACTGCGGCGGCGGCAGCAGATCATGCATCAGCCCACGCAGGCGGGCCTGGCTGGCATGATGTGCGTTAAGGCTGTTACGCAGGGTGTTGATCTGCGCTCGCGAAGCGCGTTTGAGCCAGGCCGGCAACCGGGCTCCTATGAATTGATCGTGACTGGCAGTGGCAGCGGGCATGAGTGGCTCCTGAGTGTTGAGCAGGGCCGGTCATGCTGTACAAATGACAAGGCACAACGCAGAGGGAAGAGTATCGTGCATCTGGAACTGCCGCCTGGCAGCCAGGCCTGCACCTCAACGCCCCGGGGCGCGGGCCTGGATCAATGCGCGATAGTGCCCGGGGTTGCAGCCGAACCACTTTCGGAATGCCTTGTAGAACGAACTGCTGTCGGCAAAGCCCAGGCGTTCGGCGATCTCGCCCAGGGCAGCCTCTTCCCCGCTCAGCCAGGCAATCGCCAGTTCCCGTCGCACGCTGTCCTTGAGGCCTTGGTAAGTCTGCCCTTCTTCGGCGAGACGGCGGCGCAAGGTCGATGGTGACAGGCACAATTGCCGGGCCAGGCTGTCGCCATCAGGCCATTGCCCAGGGGCCTGATGCAGCAAGTCATGGCGAATACGCCGGGCGAAGCTGGCTGGGTCGCGGTACTTGACCAGGATATTGCCGGGGGCTTCGGCAAGAAAACGCTGCAGTTCTTCCTGCGTGCGCCGGATCGGCAGGTCAAGGCTGTCGGCGGCAATGATCATGCGCGTGCGCGGGCGCTCGAACTGCAGGTTTTCCGAGAACATCACCCGGTAGTCATCGCAGAACGGCGGCTCGGCACAACGCAGGTCGATGGCCAGGATCGGGATGCGCCGCCCGGCCAGCCAGCAGGTTACGCCGTGCACGATCATCCAGAAGGTGAAATAGGTGAAGGCCCGGCGTGGCGCGTCACGCGGTTCGTTGATGACGATCTCGGCCAGGCCTTGCTGGCGCACCAGGCTCGGCTGCAGGTCTTCAAGCATCAGCGAGAGGAACGCCAGTGCGGTGTCCAGGCCGGCGCCGAGCGTCGGCTGCGCCATGCTGGCCCGGCACATGAAGGCCAGGCTGCCGCTACGCAGGCCACGAGGGTCCATGGCGAAGAATTCGTCGTTGCAGCGCCGCGTCAGCAAGCGCCAGAGCCGGGCATAGGCTTCGGCGCTGACGCGGGCCTGTGGCAGGTGCAGTTGTTCGACGGCGATGCCAGCCCTGGCCAGCAGGCCGCTGTCGGGCTCGCCAGCGGGGCAGGTCTGCAACAGTGCTTCACGCACCAGCTGCATGGAAATAGTGTCTTTTTCGCTCATCGACGACGGTGTCCGCTCAATTCCGGCCATCTTAGGCCGCCCCATGCAAAACAGCCATCACAGCCCCGCAGCCAGGCCCAGGAAGGCCTGGATCAGGCGCAGCTCACGGCGGCGCTCCAGGCAACCAACCAGGTGCTGATTGACCAGGCCTCGACCGGCCAATGGCCGCGCCACTACCCGTGGGTCATTGGCCACTTCGGTCGACGACACCACGCCGATACCCAATTCGCAGGCGACGGCCTCGGTCACCGCTTCACGGCTGTCCAGCTCCAGCAATACCCGAGGCTGCACAGCGGCCTGGCTGCACGCCTGGTCGAAGGTGCGACGGGTGGTGGAGTTCGGCTCGCGCAGCACCATGATCTGCTGGTGCAGCGCCGCCAGCGGCAGGTCACCCTCGCCGCTGGCCCAGGCATGCCCGGCCGGCAGCAAGGCACACAGCCGCGACTCGCACAGGTTCTGCAAGTGCAGGCCCTTGCGCGGCTCGATCTCGGTCAGCACCGCTACATCGGCGTGTTCGCCAAGCAGTGCCGCGAGGGTCTCCTGGGCATTGCCCAGGCGCAGGTTGACCGTAATGCCCGGGTAGCGCTCGCGCAACAGTGCCAACATCGGCATGACCCGGTGCGGGCCATCGGCCGCCACCTCCAGGCGCCCGGTCAGCAGTTGGCGGTTGGCCTCGAGCATGACCTGCGCCTCTTCGGCCAGGCCGAACATGGCGCGGGTGATAGCCGCCAGGCGGGTGCCCTCTTCGGTCAACTCCACCCGCCGCGCAGTACGCCGCAGCAAGGTGATCTGGTAGTGCTCCTCCAACGCTTTCACGTGCCCGGTCACCGCCGGCTGGCTGATGAACAGGCGCGCCGCAGCACGGGTAAAACTGCCCTCACGGGCGACCGCATCGAAAGCGCGCAACTGGAACAGGTTCATGCGTATCAGCCTGACTTATAGCTTGGATAACAACAAACAATTTGATTGATAGAAGCCTGAATTGCAACCTAGGCCCGCTAGTTTCAGCCCACCGCTTGCGAGGAATAACGGCATGAGCAACGCCCCGATTCTGCTGACTCCCGGCCCCCTGACCACATCGATGCGCACCCGCCAAGCCATGCTGGTGGACTGGGGTTCATGGGACCGCGACTTCAACCAGCTGACCGCCAGCGTATGCGAGCAGCTGCTGGCGATCATCGATGGCAGCGCCAGCCATCACTGTGTCCCCCTGCAGGGCAGCGGTACCTTCGCCGTGGAAGCCGCCATCGGCACCCTGGTGCCACGTGACGGCAAGGTCCTGGTATTGATCAACGGCGCTTATGGTCAACGCCTGGCGAAGATCTGCAAGGTCCTCGGCCGCGCCTTCAGCACTTTCGAAACCGCAGAAGACCAACCGACCACCGCCGCCGATGTCGAGCGCCTGCTGGCCGCCGACCCGACGATCAGCCATGTCGCGCTGATCCATTGCGAAACCAGCACCGGCATTCTCAACCCGCTGCGCGAGATCGCCCAGGTAGTCAAAGGCCACGGCAAACGCCTGATCATCGACGCCATGAGCTCGTTCGGTGCACTGCCCATCGATGCCCGCGAAATCCCCTTCGAGGCACTGATCGCCGCTTCCGGCAAGTGCCTGGAAGGCGTCCCAGGGATGGGCTTCGTGTTCGCCGAAAAAGCCGCCCTGGCCGCCGCCGAAGGCAATGCCCACTCGCTGGCCATGGACCTGCACGACCAGCACGCCTACATGGCCAGGACCGGCCAATGGCGCTTCACCCCGCCAACCCATGTGGTGGCCGCGCTGCATGAAGCGCTGCAACAGTACAACGAGGAAGGGGGCCTGCCAGCGCGTCATCGGCGCTACGCCGACAACTGCAAGACCCTGCTCGCCGGCATGGCCGCCATCGGCCTGCGCAGCTTCCTGCCGGCCGAGATCCAGGCGCCGATCATCGTCACCTTCCATGCGCCGAACGATGCCCGCTATCAGTTCAAGGACTTCTACGAGCGGGTCAAGGCCAAGGGCTTCATCCTCTACCCGGGCAAGCTGACCCAGGTCGAAACCTTCCGCGTCGGCTGCATTGGCGTGGTCGGGGCGGACGGCATGCAAGCCGCCGTGAATGCCGTGGCCGACGCGCTGCGGGAAATGGAAGTACTGGATATCTGACCCGTTGCCCACCCGAATTCAGGAATCAGCGCACATGAACTACAGCAACCCCACCCAACTGCAGGCCGCCATTCTCGACTGGGCCGGTACCGTGGTCGACTTCGGCTCCTTCGCCCCGACCCAGATCTTTGTCGAAGCCTTCGCCGAATTCGATGTGCAGGTCTCCATCGAGGAAGCCCGCGGCCCGATGGGCATGGGCAAATGGGACCACATTCGCACCCTGTGCGATGTGCCGGAAATCGCCGAGCGTTACCGCCAGGTGTTCGGCCGCACCCCGACCGATGATGATGTCACCGCCATCTACAACCGTTTCATGCCGCTGCAGATCGAGAAGATCGCCGTGCACTCGGCGCTGATCCCCGGCGCCCTGGAAACCCTCACCGGGCTGCGTCAGGACGGGCTGAAGATCGGCTCGTGTTCTGGCTACCCGAAAGTGGTGATGGACAAGGTGGTGGCGCTGGCAGCACAGAACGGCTATGTGGCCGACCACGTGGTGGCCACCGATGAAACCCCGAACGGCCGCCCCTGGCCGGCCCAGGCCCTGGCCAACGTGATCGCGCTGGGCATCGACGATGTGGCAGCCTGCGTAAAGGTCGACGACACCGTGCCGGGCATCCTCGAAGGCCGTCGTGCCGGCATGTGGACCGTGGCCCTGGTGTGTTCGGGCAATGCCCTGGGGCTGACCTGGGAAGGCTACCGCGCGCTGAGCGCCGAGCAGCTGGAAAGCGAACGCCAGCGCATCCACGCGCTGTTCGCCGGCTCCCGTCCGCACTACCTGATCGACACCATCAACGAACTGCCCGAAGTGATCGCCGATATCAACCGGCGCCTGGCCAAGGGCGAGATGCCGCAGGCATCCTGAACCTTCATCGGGGCCGCGCTGCGGCCCATCCCTCCTATTCCGGCAACTGCACCTGTGGCTTGGTCGCGGCGAAGATCGCCCAGCTCGACACGAACAGCGCCGCGATCAACGGCCCGATGACAAAACCGTTGAGGCCGAACACGGCCAGCCCGCCCAAGGTCGACACAAGGATCAGGTAATCCGGCATGCGCGTATCCTTGCCCACCAGGATCGGCCGCAGCAGGTTGTCCACCAGGCCGATCACCAGCACGCCGAACGCGGTCAGGATGACCCCCGGCAGGATCGCCCCGGTCAGCAGGAAATACGCCGCTACCGGCGCCCATACGATGCCCGCGCCCACCGCCGGCAGCAACGACAGAAACGCCATCAGCACCGCCCACACCAGCGCGCTGGGAATGTCCAGCACCCAAAAGATGAAGCCGCCCAGCGCCCCTTGGGTAATGGCCACCAGTACATTGCCTTTCACCGTCGCCCGCACCACACGGTTGAACTTCAACTGCAGGCGGCGCTTCTGCTGCTCGGGCAGTGGTACCGCCAGCCGCACCCGGCGGGCGACCTCCGCGCCTTCGCGCAGGAAGAAGAACAACAGGTACATCATGACGCCGAAACTGACCACGAACTCGAACGTGCCCTGGCCAAAGCTGAATGCCCGGCTGGCGAGCACCTGGCTACCCTGGGTCGCCCACTTGCTGATCTTGTCGCGCAACCCGTCCAGGTTACCCATGCCCATGCTGTCCAGGCCGCGCTGGGCGAAGGTCGGGAGCATGTCCTTGCCGCGCTCGACATAGCCGGCGATGTCCAGTTGCCCGCTCTCGATGCGCTGGTACAACACGGCGCCCTCCTGCACCAGCAGGGCGCTGGTGATGATGACCGGCAACACCGCCACCAGCAGGCACACCAGCAGGGTGGTGGCCGCAGCCAGGTTGCGTCGGCGCCCGAAGCGGATCAACAGGTGGCGCTGCAACGGGGCGAACAGGATGCCGAGTATTACCGCCCAGAAAACCGCGCCATAGTAGGGCAGCAGGATCCATACGAAGGCAATGGTCACCAGCGCCAGGAGCACTGCCAGGGCTCGGTTCTGTAAAGCGGTTTCGTTCATCGCCTGTCCTCGCGTGGCTTCTGGGATATTAGTGCGCGCCGCGTGGGTAAAAGTGCCACGCTTTCCTTGATGCAAATCAATACTCGCAATGTCCGTGAGCACTAGCATCCGCGCTTTTTGCCCCGGTGCGCACATGAACCCTACCGCCAAGCCCGAACTGCTGGCCCCCGCCGGCACCCTCAAGACCATGCGCTACGCCTTTGCCTATGGCGCCGACGCGGTCTACGCCGGCCAGCCGCGCTATAGCTTGCGGGTGCGCAACAACGAGTTCGACCATGCCAACCTGGCACTGGGCATCCAGGAAGCGCATGCCTTGGGCAAGCGCTTCTATGTGGTGGTCAACATTGCCCCGCACAATGCCAAGCTGAAGACCTTCCTCAAGGACCTGGCGCCGGTGATCGAGATGGCGCCGGACGCGCTGATCATGTCCGACCCTGGCCTGATCATGCTGGTGCGCCAGCACTTCCCGCAGATGCCGGTGCACCTCTCGGTGCAGGCCAATACGGTCAACTGGGCCAGCGTGCAGTTCTGGCAACAGCTGGGCCTGAGCCGGGTCATCCTGTCGCGCGAGCTGTCGCTCGAAGAAATCGAGGAAATCCGCCAGCAAGTGCCGGACATGGAGCTGGAGGTGTTCGTCCACGGCGCCCTGTGCATGGCCTATTCCGGGCGTTGCCTGCTGTCGGGCTACCTCAACAAGCGCGATGCCAACCAGGGCACCTGCACCAACGCCTGCCGCTGGAAGTACGACGCCACACCCGCCACCGAGAATGCGACCGGCGACATCGTGCGCGAAGTACAACCGACCCTGGGCCTGGGTGCACCGACCGACCAGCTGTTCCTGCTCCGCGAGAGCAACCGCCCCGGCAGCGAAATGCCTGCATTCGAGGACGAACACGGCACCTATATCATGAATGCCAAGGACCTGCGTGCCATCCAGCATGTCGCCCGCCTGGCCGACATGGGTGTGCACTCGCTCAAGATCGAGGGCCGCACCAAGTCGCACTTCTACTGCGCGCGTGCCGTGCAGGCGTACCGCCAGGCCATCGACGACGCGGTGGCCGGGCGGCCATTCGACCGCGCGCTGATGGACAACCTCGAGTCGCTGGCACAACGTGGCTACACCGAAGGCTTCCTGCGCCGCCATGTGCACGACGAATACCAGAACTACCAGCGCGGCAACTCGGTATCCGAGCGCCAGCAGTTCGTCGGTGAGCTGACCGGGGCGCGTGTCGATGGCCTGGCCGAAGTCCGAGTGAAAAACCGCTTCGCGGTGGGCGACCACCTGGAGCTGATGACGCCGCGCGGCAACTACCACTTCGACCTGCACCGCTTGTGCAACCGCCAGCAGCAGCCGATCAAGGTGGCGCCAGGTGACGGCCATGTGGTGTACCTGCCGATTCCCGAGCAGGTGGTCCTCGACTACGCCCTGCTGATGCGCGACCTCGGCAGTGACGAGGTGGCCAGCTGACAATCCTGTAATGTGCGTCTCAGCTGCCTGACAGCTGCCAGGGGCGAACATCTTGCAAGCCGCTTACACTAAGCGGCTGACCTACCGCTGGAAGGAGTGCTTCCCCATGCTGCGCAAACACCTGCTGACCCTGGGCCTGCTGGCCGTCACCGGCCTGGCCCAGGCCGCCGAGACCATCGACGTGTACCGCGACCCCAATTGCGGCTGCTGCAAAGCCTGGATCAGCCACCTGCGCGACAACGGCTTCACCGTCAATGACCACGTCGAGCCGAACATGAGCGCGGTCAAGCAGCGCTTGGGCGTGGCGCCACGCCTGGCGTCCTGCCACACCGGGGTGATCGACGGCAAGTTCGTCGAAGGCCACGTGCCGGCCGAACAGGTACGCCTGCTGGCCAAGCGCAACGACCTCAAGGGCCTGGCCGTGCCGGGCATGCCGATGGGCTCGCCGGGCATGGAAATGGGTGATCACAAGGATGCCTACCAGGTCATCGGCGTGACCCAGGATGGCCAGGACACCGTGGTCGCCAACTACTGATACCGGCCACCCGCGCCGGCACTGATACAGCAGGCGAAAAACCAGCCTGACCGGTTTCATGCCTGGTAACACCTTTCCCGCTCCGTGTGGTCCATCGACTGTTACAGTCGCCTATTCCTACATGGTCCTACACGGAGTGCCCCCATGCTGCGCGCAACCGCCCTGGCCCTGGCCTGCCTTGTCGGCAGCCCGGCCATCGCCGCCGAGTCGCCCACCTACGGCCCCCAACTCGAAGGCTTCAGCTACCCGTACCCACTCAGGCATTTCAATTTCCAGTCCCAGGGCCAGGCCCTGCAGATGGGTTACATGGACGTACCCGCCCAGGGCCAGGCCAACGGCCGCAGCGTGGTGCTGATGCACGGCAAGAACTTCTGCGCCGCCACCTGGGAAACCACCATCGATGCCTTGAGCAAGGCCGGCTACCGGGTTATCGCCCCCGACCAGGTCGGTTTCTGCAGCGCCAGCAAGCCGGCGCATTACCAGTACAGCTTCCAGCAACTGGCGAGCAACACCCACGCCCTGCTCGAACAGCTGGGCGTGAAGCAGGCCATAGTGCTTGGCCATTCCACCGGCGGCATGCTCGCCACCCGCTACGCGCTGATGTACCCGCAACAGGTGGAACGCCTGGCGCTGGTCAACCCCATTGGCCTGGAAGACTGGAAAGCCCTGGGCGTGCCCTACCGCACGGTGGACCAGTGGTATGCCCGCGAACTCAAGCTGGACGCCGACGGTGTACGCGAGTATGAGCGCAAAACCTACTACGCCGGGCGCTGGAAGCCGGAGTACGAGCGTTGGGTACAGATGCTGGTCGGCCTCAACCAGGGGCCGGGGCATGAAGCGGTGGCATGGAATTCGGCGCTGATCTACGACATGATCTTCACCCAGCCGGTGTATTACGAATTCAAGGACCTGCAGATGCCGTCCCTGCTGCTGATCGGCGACCAGGACAGCACGGCCATCGGCAGTGATATCGCGCCGCCGGAGGTGAAGGCCAGGCTGGGCAAGTACGCCGTGCTGGGGCCACAGGTGGCCAAGCTGATGCCCAAGGGTGAACTGATCACCTTCGAAGGCATGGGCCATGCGCCGCAGATCGAAGAGCCGGTGCGGTTCAACCGGACGCTGGTCGAGTGGCTGAGCAAATGAACCGGTAGTCGAGGGGCTGCTTTGCAGCCCCCTAACCTTTCCAGATTTGCGCCTCGGTCCAGCCCAATTCGGCAAAATCGCCTGCCCGCAAGCCAGCTTCTTCCTCGCAGAAAAATTCGTCCAGCTGTGGCGGCCGGATTGCCGTGTCGCTGAGCATCGCGTGCACTTGCCCTCGGTGATGCACCTGGTGCTCGAACAGGTGTGCCAGCAGGCGCAAGCGTTGCTCGCGCTGTACCCGGTCGGGCCGCACGATGTTCAAATAGCGCCCCAGTTCGTCATCATGCAAACCACGACAATAGCTGATCAGCCGGTGATCGGCCTGGGCCTGTTCGGCCTGCAGGTCGGTACAGGTGGCAAACGGCTGTTCCGGTTCGAAGAAGCGCTCGCCATCGGCGTCGGGCAACTCCCCACGTTGCTCGCACTCGAGCATGTGCAGGTAGAACCAGTCCACCGTCAGCAGGTGGTTGAGGGTGGCCTTGATCGATGGGAAAAAGCTGCAGCGCGGGGCAACGAATTCATCCTGGGTCAGTTGCAGGCAGGCCTTGTACAGGCGGTGGTTGGCCCAGCCATTGTTGTAGGCCTGGGTCAGCAGATAGTGCGACAACGGCTCCATGGCTACACTCCTTTTCAGGCAAAGCGTTGCAGTTGCATCTCCCGCAGCCGGCTCAGGGTCCGTTGGTACGGGAACGCCAGATACCCTTGAGTGTAGAGGGCATCGAGCGGCACCTGTGCTTCCAGGTACAACGCTACCCGGCGGTCGTAGCATTCGTCGACCAGGGCAATGAAGCGGCGCACCGCATCATCCTTGGGTGACAGCGCCGGCAGTTCACGCTCACCCGCCACCACCCGCTGCGCGCCGTCCTCGGTGCCACGGGCGATGCGCCCGGCCCGCTGTTCGCCGCCCAGCGCCGGTATGCCCGATACCAGGATGGCCGGGAACCGGTCGCACAGGGCCATGAACTCCGTGGCCGCCAGCGGTTGTTCGCACAAATCGCTGAAGCGGCACCAGATAGCCTGCTCGCTGCGCCGCACCACCTGCACCTGCCTGGCACCGAGGGCCAACGGCTGGTCGTGGCCGCTGTCGCTCGGGCTGAGTTGGCGGAACACTTCAGCCAACGGGCTGGCCTGCCCCGCCTGCGCCACCCAGTAACGCTGGTGGGCGGCACCGGGGTGCAGGCGATGGTCCTGCTCGCCGGCTACCGGCAGTACCTGCATGTGCCGCTGGATGGCGGCGATGGCGGGCAGGAAACGCTCACGGTTGAAGCCGTCGCGATACAGCTGTTCGGGTGGCTGGTTGGAGGTGGCGACGATGACCACGCCCTGTTCGAACAGCACCTGGAACAGGCGACCGAGGATGATCGCGTCACCGATGTCGTTGACGAACAGCTCGTCGAAGCACAGCACGCGGATCTGCCCGGCCAGCTCCCGGGCCAGCGCCAGCAGCGGGTCGGCGGTGCCGTTGAGCTGGAACAGGCGCTGGTGGACCCAGGCCATGAAATGGTGGAAGTGCTGGCGCCGGCTGGGCACCTGCAGGCACCGGTGGAACTGGTCCATCAGCCAGGTCTTGCCACGGCCGACCGGGCCCCAGAGGTAGATGCCCTGGGTGGGGTGGCCTTGTCCGACGGCCTGAAAGCAGGCTTGCAAGGCCTCGACGGCGCAAGCCTGGGCGGGGTCGGCAACATAGCCTTGGGTGGCCAGGGCTTGCTGGTAGAGGGAGTGGGGATCGATAGCCATGCGGCATTCTACACGGCTGGCATACCGCGGACCTTGTGGAAAAAACGGTCTTATCTGAATTCAAAAGGCTGCCGCGATCCCTGTGGGAGCGGGCGTGCCCGCGAACACGGGCGAAGCCCGCGCCATCCTCCGCGGCGCCTGCTTCGCGGGTATGCCCGCTCCCACAGGGGCCGCGTACAGCAGTGGTGATCAAGCGTCGCCCAGGCCTACCTTGAGCAGCGCACCGTCCTTGTCGTCGGTCAGTACATACAGGTACCCGTCCGGCCCCACCCGTACATCGCGGATACGCGCCTTGAGCTCACCCAACAGCCGCTCTTCATGCACTACCTTGTCGCCATCCAGCTGCAGACGGATCAGTTCCTGGGTGGCCAGCGCGCCAATGAACAGGTTGTGGTCCCACGCCTTGAACGTCGGGCTGTCGTAGAACGCCATGCCGCTGACCCCCGGTGACTGCTCCCAGACATGCTGTGGGTCGACCATCCCGTCCACGTGCTTGCCCTCGGCCTCGGGAACAGGCAGCAACGAGTAGTTGATGCCATGGGTCGCCAGCGGCCAACCGTAGTTCTTGCCAGGCTTGGGGATGTTGATCTCGTCGCCGCCACGCGGGCCGTGCTCGTGGGCCCAGAGCTTGCCAGTCCAGGGGTTGAGCGCGGCGCCCTGCGGGTTGCGATGGCCGTATGACCAGATCTCCGGCCGCACATTGTCCCGGCCGACGAAGGGGTTGTCCTTGGGTACCTCACCGTCTGGCAGGATGCGCACGATCTTGCCTTGCAGCTTGTCCAGGTCCTGGGCGGTCGGGCGCTGGTTGTTCTCGCCGAGGGTGATGAACAGGTAGCCGTCGCGGTCGAACATCAGGCGCGAGCCGAAGTGGTTGCCGACCGACAGCTTGGGCTGCTGGCGGAAGATCACGTTGAAATTTTCCAGCCGGGCACGGTCGCTGGAGAGCTGGCCACGGCCCACTGCGGTACCGGCCTTGCCATCACTGCCCTCCTCGGCATAGGCCAGGTAGACGGTGCGGTCCTTGGCGAAATCCGGTGACAGCACCACATCCAGCAGGCCGCCCTGGCCTTCGGCCCAAACCTTGGGCACGCCGCTGATCGGTGGGCCAACCTTGCCTTCGGCGTTGACCAGCCGCAGGTTACCGGCGCGCTCGGTGACCAGCATGTCCTTGCCGCCCGGCAGGAACGCCAAGGCCCACGGGTGGCGCAGGCCATCGGCTACGGTGTTGACGGTCAGGCTGCCTTCTTCGCTGCGAAACTGCTGTTCGGCCGCCGCCTGCGCCAACAGCGGCAGCAGTGCGGCGGCAGTAACGGTGACAAGCCAGGTTGCGTGGCGCATGCAGGATTCCTTTGCGTATTTGGCTCACGGCGCGCGCGGGTTGTCGCGGGGCGGCCGGGTGGGTTCCAGGTTCGGGGTCTGTTGCTGGCGACGCAGGTTGTCGCCGTTGCCAATGCCACGATTATCCAGCGTGGGTGGGCGCGGGGAAGGCTCGGTGGACGGGCCACGCAGCGGCGGCGTGGCCGGCATGCTGCCCTGGCGACTGTTGGGGTTGGCGCGCTGGATCGGGCTGTTGTAGGGGTTGTTGTCGCTGGCGGCAATTTGCATGGGTGGCGCGACTGCGGCGTGCGCGGGCAAAGACAGCGCCAGGCCGAGTGCCAGGATGGGCCATATCGGGGTCATGCTTCACCTCCTGTACGAAATTGCCGCGCTCGGTGGGTTGGATAGCCTACGGCGCGAAGGGTTCGCGGCAAAAGTGTGAATGCGGGCAGAGATGATTCCTGATGTTTCAGTATGGGCTTCGGGGGCGGCTTCGCAGCCCTTCGCGATACATGGCCGCTACCGAGAAACCGCTCTCCCCGGCCCCGATTATCTATTGGTCCTTCACCTTGTGCCGCGCTGCATACAGGCACAGCATTTCCATTGCCAGGGTAGCCCCTGCCAGCGCGGTGATATCGGCGTGGTCATAGGCCGGCGCCACCTCCACCAGGTCCATGCCCACCAGATTGATACCGCGCAAGCCACCGAGAATTTCCAGCGCCTGCAGCGTGCTCAGCCCGCCGCACACCGGCGTGCCGGTACCGGGCGCGTAGGCCGGGTCGAGGCAGTCGATATCGAAGGTCAGGTACACCGGTCGTTCCCCCACCCGTTGGCGAATCGCCGCAATCACCGCCTCGGTGCCCTGGCGATGCACCTGGCGGGCATCGAGGATGGCAAAGCCCTGGCTATCGTCATTGGTGGTGCGCAAACCGATCTGTACCGAACAGGCCGGGTCCACCAGGCCTTCACGGGCGGCATGCCAGAACATGGTGCCGTGGTCGATGCGCTGGCCCTCCTCGTCCGGCCAGGTGTCGCTGTGCGCATCGAAGTGGACCAGCGCCAGCGGGCCGTGGCGCCGGGCGTGGGCCTTGAGCAGCGGATAGCTGATGAAATGGTCGCCACCCAGGGTGAGCATGGCGCAGCCCGCCTCCAGGATATGCGCCGCATGGGCCTCGATGCTGTCCGGGACCGATTGCGGCGTGCCGCTGTCGAAGGCGCAATCGCCGTAATCGATCACCGCCAGGTGGTCGAACGGGTCGAACGTCCACGGCCAGTGTCGGGCCCAGGCCTGCTGCACCGAGGCGGCGCGGATCGCCCGCGGGCCGAAACGCGCGCCGGGGCGGTTGCTGGTAGCCGTATCGAACGGCACCCCGCTGACGACCACATCGACGCCGCGCAAATCGCGGCTATAACGGCGGCGGGAAAAACTGGTGATACCGGCATAGGTACTTTCCGCGGCGGTGCCATACAGGCTGTCGCGGGTCATGGCCTGGTCATTGTCTGCAGCGTGCTCCACGGTCGGGCTCCTCTTCATCATCGGTTACTGGCGGCTGCGGAAGGCGATCCACAGGCGGTTGCGCTGGCGCAGGTCGGCCAGGGCCATGCTGCGGTCGGCATATAGCCGCTGGCGTACCGCCTGCGGCGGATAGATATCCGGGTCATTGCGCACGGCTTCGTCCACCAGCGGCGTGGCTGCCTGGTTGGCGTTGGCGAAGAACAGCGTATTGGTCAGCGCGGCGACCGACTCGGGCTTGAGCATGAAGGCAATGAACGCCCGCGCCGCTTCGGGGTGTGGCGCGTCCCTGGGGATGACTAGGTTGTCCTGCCAGACCAGCGTACCCTCGCGGGGAATGCGGTAGATCAGTTCGAACGGCTTGCCGGCGCGGCGCGCCTGGTCGGCCGCCATCGCTGCATCGCCGTTGTAGGTCAGTGCCAGGCACACGCTGCCGTTCGCCAGGTCGCTGATCTGCCGGCCATTGGCGACGTAGCTGATCGAAGGCTGCAACTGGCTCAACAGCTGCTGCGCCGCAGCCAGGTCGGCCTTGTTCTGGCTGTACGGGTCCTTGCCCAGGTAGTTCAGGGCGACGCCGATCACTTCCTGCGGCGAGTCGGGCATGGCGATGCCACAGTCCTTGAGGCGGCTGGCGTACTCGGGCTTGAACAACAGGTCGAGGCTGTCCAGCGGCACATCGCCCAGGCGCTGGCGTACTGCTTCGACATTCACCCCCAGGCCCAGGGTGCCCCAGGTGTAGGGCACGGCATGGCGGTTGCCGGGGTCGGCCTCGGCGAGCTTGGCCAGCAGGTCCGGGTCGAGGTTGGCATAGCCGGGCATGCCCTGGGCATCGAGCGGCTGCAGGGCATTGGCCTTCAGCGCGCGGGCCAGTACGCTGGAGGACGGCACCACCACGTCGTAGCCACTGCCCCCGGTCAGCAGCTTGGTTTCCAGCACCTCGGTAGTGTCGAAGGTGTCGTAGCGCACCTTGTAGCCGGTCTCCTGCTCGAAGCGCTGCAGGGTTTGCGGGGCGACGTAGTCGGCCCAGCTGTAGAGATTGACGACCTTTTCCTCGGCCTGAAGCGGCAAGGCCAGGAGCAGAGACAGCAGGCACAACGAGCGATGCATGGCGGACACCTCGGCAAATGGGTGGATGCCGCGAGCATGGCAGCCGGGTTACATTGCAGGAATGGCAAGTTTGCAAAGCTGACATTCACCAGGAGCAATGTAATGCTCGGACAACTGCACGACCCCGACCTGCACCTGCTTCGGCTGTTCGTCACTGTAGTCGAGGCCGGTGGCTTCAGCGCCGCCCAGGGCGTACTGGGCCTGAGCCAACCCACCATCAGCCAGCGCATGGCGCAGCTGGAGACGCGTTTGGGCTACCGCCTGTGCAGCCGGGGCAAGGGCGGTTTTGCCCTGACCGAAAAAGGCGCGTTACTGCTGGACGCAACGCGTGGCCTGCTGCTGGACATCGAGCGCTTCCGCCAGCAGGCCAATGGCGTTGCCGGGCAGTTGTTGGGGACGGTTCGGGTCGGCATGGCAGAGAACCAGGACAAGGCGGTGAACCTGCGGCTTGCAGCGGCCATCGCGGCGTTCCGTCGGCGTGCCGAAGCGGTGCAGCTGGAGCTGATCAGTGCGCCACCGGCGGAGCTGGAGCGGCTGTTGCTGGAGCAGCGGCTGGATTACGCCATCAGCTATTTCTCCGGCAACCAGGCGGCGTTCGATTACCAGCCGCTGTTCGAGGAGCGGCAGCGGCTGTATTGCGGCAACGGGCATGTGCTGTTCGGCGTAACAGGCGTGGCGCGCGAACGCTTGCTGGAAATGGACCAGGTGCGCCATCCGTACCGGTTTCTCAAGGGCGGCGAGCCGTTCCAGAGCCGGCGCAGCATGGCAGTCGCGGAGCAGATCGAGAGCGTGCTGACGTTTGTCCTGTCGGGGCGGCATATCGGTTACCTGCCCTGTCATTACGCGCAGACGTGGGAGGATGCGGGGCTGTTGTGGGCGTTGGATCCGGGGCTGGATTTCGTGGTGCCGTTTACCTTGGCCCGGCATCGCGCGCAGGGGGTTGGCGAGGCACAGCAGGCATTTGCGCAGGATTTGCTGGCGGCGTTTGCCTGAGCACCGCTTCGCGGCTTGCCCGCTCCACAGGTACCGCGTTGGTGCGGTACTGCAGGAGCGGCCAGGCTCGGTTTGGGGGCCAGGTTAGTAAGCCATGCTCCAGGTCAGGGTGTAGGTGCGCCCACGCCCCTGGTAGTCATACAGGTACGCCGGCCCGTAGGTTGGCGAGTAGAACAGCGTCGCGCGCTGCCCCCAGACCGTGCTGTACTGCTTGTCCAGCAGGTTCTGGATGCCGGCGCTGAAGGTGCCGAAGCCGGTGTCCTGGCTACCCAGCAGGTCGAAGGTGGTGTAGCCGTCGATCTCGTGGTCGGCGTCGTCCTTCAAGCTGAACGCGTGGTTGGCCTGCAACCGCGCCGTGCGCCCGTCACCCTTCCAACCGACAAACGCGGTGGCCTTGGACAGCGAGGCATAGCGGGCATCCCGCTTGATCCAGTCGCCATCGGCGTCCTCTTCTTCGGAACGGGTCAGGTGCAACGTGCCGCCGGTTTCCCAGCCGCTCTGGAAGTGGCGGGTCAGCGCACCTTCGAAACCGAAGTCACGGCTCTTCTGCTCTTCCACATCGATGGTCAGGGTTTGCGAATCGACGTTGATGATCTTGTCCGACCAGATGTAGTACAGCGCTGCCTGGGCATCCCAGTCCAGGTCGGCATAGCGCCAGCCCAGTTCCACCTGGCGGCTCTTGATGCCGGCCAGCGGGTTGTCGGCGACACTCAGGCCGGGCTTGCCGTAGTACTTGGCCGGGTCGGGCAGGTCGAAACCTTCGCCGTAGTTGGTCCACACCTGGTGGCCGTTCTTGAAGTCGTAGATGGCGCCGACGTTGAACAGGTTGACCTGGTAGTCGTTGCTGCCGCCCGGCACACCCTTGAAGTCGCTGACGTCCACGTCCATCTGCTGACGCCGGGCGCCGCCGGACAGGGTCAGGTTGTCGTTGGCATGCCAGTCCAGCTGGGCATATACCGATACACCGTCGACCTGATAGCTGGGGTAGCGCGCGGCCTTGCTGTCCTTGTCCAGCTGCAAGCCGCCGGATTCGGAGGAAGTCCGGGCGTTGAAGGTGGTCTGCTGGGCATTGAAACGCTCATGGTCCAGATCGACACCATACGTCAGCTTCAGCGTGTCCCACTGCTTGGCAAACAGGCCCTTGAGGCTGGTGACCTCGAAGTTCTGCTGCGAAGCGGCAAAGTACACCCCGCGCGAGCCCGTGGGGGTGGCGCGGTTGTAGTACGGGAACGGGTAGAAGTTATCGTTTTCCTTGCGGTAAGAGGCCTGCAGGTAGAAATCCTGGCCCAGCACGTCGGTGTGGTGGTAGTTGGCGTTGAGCAGCAGGCGCCGGGTACGCGGCTCCAGGCCCGACGAGTAGCCGCTGCGCAGCTCGGCGTCTTCCAGGTCGGACGGGGCGTTGTAGTTGAGGTTGGGGAAGTAGATACCCGTGCTGCCATGGTTACCCGAGTCATAGTACTGGGCCAGCAGGTCGAGGCTCTGCTGGTCGTTCAATTGCAGCCCGAGAGTACCGAGCACGTCGACAGTGCGGTTGTACTGCAGGTCGGTCTGGGTGTTGTCGATGAAGATCTGCTCGCCCGCGCCGTCGTAAAAGGCCTCGTTCTGCTCGCCGGAGATACCCAGGCGGGCATTGACCCGCTCGTTGCCACCACTGATCGACTGGGCGATACGGGTGGCCAGGTCGTCGCTGTTGTTGAAGCCGCTGCTGGCGCCAAGCTGGGTCTCGAAGCGCGCCGGGCCCGGTTCGCCCTTCTTGGTCACGATGTTGATGATGCCGCCAGTGGCGCCGCCGCCGTAGATGGCGCTGGCGCCGGACAACACCTCGACCCGCTCGACGTTGAACGGCGAGATGCTGTCGAACTGGCGCGACAGGCCGCGCGAGCTGTTCTGGCTGACCCCGTCGATCATCACCAGTACGTTGCGCCCGCGCATGTTCTGGCCATAGTTGGTGCGCCCTTCCGGCGCCAGGTCGAGGCCTGGCACCAGTTTGCCGATGGCTTCCTTCAGGCTGACACCGCTGTCGATCTGCTCGCGCAACTGCTGCTGGTCGACCACCCAGACGGTGCCGGGGATTTCACTGATCGCGGTACTGGTGCGCGAGGCCACGCTGACTTCGATCGGCTTGAGGTTGACGGCCTGCGGCGCCGTCTCGGCCTTGTGCAGGGTCACCGTGCCGGCATCGCTGAACTGCCAGCGCATGCCGCTGCCGGCCAGCAGCTGCTGCAGCGCCTGCTCGATGCTGTAGCTGCCCTGCAAGGCCGGGCTGGCCTGGCCGGCGACATCAGCGGTGGTGTACAGCAGGTGCAGGCCGGCCTGGTCGGCGAAGTGGGTCAGGGCCTGGTCCAGGGGTTGGGCTGGCAGGTCCAGCTGGACCTGGCGCGCCTGGACCTGGGCCTGGTCGGCAGCAGTCGCGGCGCCGGCCTGCAGCGGGCCGAGCAACAGGGCCAGGGCACTGCAGGAGATCAGGGCGTGGTGAAAAGGGACACGGCGGGGCAAGGGCTTGAGCATCAGAGGCACGGATGAGCTTCCAGACAAGTCGTAAATGAGAATGAGTTGCTGATCAGTCTCCCTACGACGATCTGGCGTGCCGAAACTTGCAGTGGCAAATGGAAAATATTTCCATTCCCGTGCCCGCGAAGCGGCACGCACAGGCAAATCAATAAACCACTGCAAGCCACGGCAGGTAGGTAACCCGCAGGCCATAGCGCTGCTCCAGGGTCCGCAGCAGGGCTTGCGGCTCATCGAGGTCGAACACCCCGCTGACTTCCATCGCCGCCAGCTTGCTGTCCGACAACACGATCCGCCCATGCCGGTAACGCTCGAGCTCCGCCAGCACCTGCCCCAGCGGCTTGCCGTTGAAGATCAGTTTGCCGCGCTGCCAGGCCATCTGCGCGCTGGCATCGGCAGCGACGGGCAGCGCATGCCCGCCAACCCTGGCCTGGCCACGCGCCAGCACCACATGGCCATCACGGCGTACGCTGAAGGTGGCCGCACTGCCCTGCACAGGCTCGCCGGCGGTGTCGACCACAAACGGCCGCGGATCATCGCGGGTCTCGAACAAGGCCTCCCCGGACTCCAGCACTACCCGCCGTTCATGGTCATTGAACACCACGCTCAAGGCACTGGCGCTGTTCAGCGTCACCCGCGAACCGTCGGCCAGGATAATGACCTGCCGCTGCCCTACCCCGGTGTGATAATCCGCCAGCAGCACCGGCGCCTGCTGCCAACCGGCCGCACCAACGGCCAGCAACAGTGCCGCAGCCAGCCCTGCCTGCCTGAGGTGGTTGCGGCAATGGCGCAGGGCCTGGCCGATGTACTTGGCCACCATGCTCTCGGAGACGCCCAGCCGTTGTGCAACCTGTGCCTGGGTCAGACCGTCGATGCGGTTGAGCAACAATGCCTGGCGGGCATTGGTGGGCAGCTGCAGCAGCGCCTGGTCGAGGGCTTGCAAGCGCTCGCGGGCCAGCAACGCAGCCTCCGGCGCCGGTGCCGGGCAGGCTACTTCGCCGGCCTCGTCGCCATACCCGTGGCTGGCCGCGATGCGCTGTTCGCGCCGCAAGGCATCGATCGCCAGGTTACCGGCCACGCGGAAGATGAAACGCCGCGCGTGCAGCACCGGTACCGCCTGCTGGTCGATGTTGACCAGCTTGAGGTAGGTTTCCTGCGCCACGTCGGCGGCACGCTGGCGGTCGCTCATGCGCCGGGTCAAGAACTGCAGCAGGTCGTCGTAGTGTTCCTGGAAACTCGTCAACAGGCCCGACACGGGTGAAGTCAGCATGGGGTAGGTACGGCCAGTAAGAGAAATTATCGGACGTGAATGAGAAACAGTATCTTTCATCTGTACCGACACTTTCAACGCCGTCGCGCATTTGCCACACTGACCGACCGCTCACTACGACAAGGTCGTCCGCCATGACTGCCCGTCTGTATCGCTACACCCGCCTGTCGCTGATCGTGCTGCTGGCCTGCGCCCAGGCGGCCTGTGCCCTGTTCCAGCCACGCGACCCGGTGACGATCAGCGTGATCGGCATCGAGCCGCTGCCAGGGCAGGAACTGGAGCTGCGCATGGCCGTGAAAATGCGCGTGCAGAACCCTAATGAGACGCCAATCGACTACGACGGCATTGCCTTGAACCTGGAGGTGAACGGCCAGCCGCTGGCCGCTGGGGTCAGTGACCAGCAAGGGCATATCGGCCGGTATGGCGAAGCAGTGGTCGTGGTGCCGGTGAGCATCACGGCGTTCGCCTTCCTGCGCCAGGCCTATGGGCTGGGCCAGGTGGATTCGCTGCAGGGCTTGCCTTACAAACTGCGCGGCAAGCTGGCCGGCGGCGCGCTGGGGACGGTGCGTTTCAGCGACGAGGGCCAGCTGGACCTGCCCAAGGGCGCCTACCGCTAGGCGCCGGGCCAGGGCTGCTCAGCGGTTGGCGTTGGCGGCGGCCATCAGCTTGTTGACTTCGCTGCGCACCATGTTGGCGTATTCCGGTGGCGACATGCCGTCCAGCTCGGCACGCACCCACTCGGCCCACTTGCCCTTGCGCCGGGGTTTTTCGGCGATCAGTCGCGCCGCTTCGCCCTTGGCCTTGCCCAGGTTGTTCTGCCACAGCTCGAACAGCCGGGCCTTCTCTGCCTCGATCTGTGCCCGTTCCTCGAAGCTCATGTTGGCCAGATTGAAACTCATGAATCACCTGCCTGATCGTAAATGGCGGCTATCTTACACCAACAGCTCAGCCACGCGCCGAAGCAACTTTTCTGGCGCACCAGTATCCATTGTTCAAACCAACCATCGACGAGGACGCGTTCATGGCCCGCAAAAACGCCACGCTGACTGACAGCGATCAGATCAAGGACCAGGTATTCAGTGAACTGCAGGCGCTGATCGAAGAATCAGAACGGCTGCTGAACGATAGTGCCGCCCTGGTAGGCGACGAGGCAGAAACCTTGCGCGCCCAGGTGAGCCTGAAACTGCGTCAGGCGCGCCATGCCGCCAACAGGGTGCGCAACAAGGCACAACCGATGGTGGAGGCAACCCAGGACTACATCGGTGGCCACCCGTGGCAGACCGTGGCGGTTTCTGCCGGCCTCGGTCTGCTGGTCGGGCTGCTGCTGGGGCGCCGCCACTGATGCCCGGGCCGCCGGGTGCGAATCAGGCGGCCTGCGCCAGCGGGATACCACTGTGGAAGCGCAGCTCCTGATCCGGTGACTGGATCAGCTCGACTTCCGCTGCGCGGACCAGTTCCACCCGGCGGGCAATGTCTGCCTCATCGCCGTAGTGATGCGCCAGTTTCAGGTAGCCCTGGTAGTGGCGCGCTTCGCTTTTCAGCAGGCCGTGGTAGAAGCGGCCCAGTTCCTCGTCCAGGTGCGGCACCAGCGCGGCAAAACGCTCGCAGCTGCGCGCCTCGATGAACGCCCCGACTACCAGCGTATCGACCAGCTTGACGGGCTCGTGGGCACGCACCAGGCGCCGCAGGCCCGACGCATAGCGCCCCGCCGACACCGGGCGCAGCGGCACGCCACGGCGTTTCATCAGGCGTAGCACCTGCTCGTGATGCACCAGCTCCTCGCGGGCCAGGCGCGACATCATGTTGATCAGGTCAAGGTGCGTATTGTACTTGGCGATCAGGCTCAACGCGGTGCTGGCTGCCTTGAATTCGCAGTTCTTGTGGTCGATCAGCAGGGTTTCCTGGTCGGCCAGCGCCGCTTCGATCCAGGCATCTGGCGTCGGGCAACCAAGAAAAGCGTCGATTTCGGGGATCAGGGACATAAGCGTGCAACCACACAGGCCAGGCAGGGCTGGCGATTATACCGGCGGCGACGGGCGACGCCAGTGACTATGCTTGATGTGTATCAAGCGCCAGTGGGGGTAGCGCCGACTATAGTCAGGCATTGGTCGCCACCTTGAACGGAGTTCACGCCCATGCAAGCCGTCCGCAGCATCCTCGTCGTGCTCGACCCCGCGCACGCCCACAGCCGGGCCCTGACCCGGGCCAAGCTGATTGCCGGCGTCACCGGCGCGCGCCTGCACCTGCTGATGTGCGACAAGAAGCATGACCACAGCGCACTGCTGAGCCTGCTCGGCAGCCAGCTGCATGATGACGGCTACGACAACGTCACCCATGAACAGGCCTGGCATGACAGCTTGCATGAATCGATCATCGCGGTGCAGCAGGCCGAAGGCTGCGAGCTGGTGATCAAGGAACACCGCCCGGACAACCCGCTGAAAAAGGCCCTGCTCACCCCCAGCGACTGGAAACTGCTGCGCCAGTGCCCGAGCGCCGTGCTGATGGTCAAGAGCGAGCGACCATGGACCGGTGGCAACATCCTCGCCGCCGTGGACGTGGGCAACCAGGACGAAGACCACCGCCGCTTGCATGCGAGCATCATCGACCATGGCTTCGAGATCGCCACACTGGCCCATGGCGAGCTGCATGTGATCAGCGCCCATCCCTCGCCAATGCTGTCGGCCTCGGACCCGGTGTACCAGTTGAGCGAGACCATCGAACAGCGTTATCGCGAGGCATGCCTGGCGTTCCAGGCCGAGTACGACATCAGCGAGGAGCGCTTGCACGTGGCCGAAGGGCCGGCGGATGTGCTGATTCCGCATACCGAGCGGAAGCTCGATGCGGTGGTGACGGTGATCGGTACGGTATGCCGCACGGGCATTTCCGGGGCGTTGATTGGCAATACCTCGGAAGTGGTGCTGGATGCGCTGGTGGGGGATGTGCTGGTGCTCAAGAGCGAAGAGGCCATTGCCCACCTGGCGGAACTGGCCCGCGGCTGAAACCAGCCTGTCGCGACCCTGTCGCCGCTCCGACAGTTGGCGCCGTACCTGTAGGAGCGGCTTCAGCCGCGAACACCGGCATAGCCGGTGCCAGCCACCGCGTCGCCGGCTTCGCGGATAAATTGACGCGGTGCCTGTGAGCGCTGGCCGGCGATGGGCTGCAAAGCAGCCCCGGTGGCTAGCCCAACGCCTCCCGCACCTTCGGGTCAAGCCCCTCCCCCGCGTGGGCCTCACTCCATTGCGCCAATTGCCGGCGCATCGCCGGCGTCCAGAAGCTCTGCAGGTGGTTGCGTACCCCTTGCACCGCCAGCGCGTGGTCCGGCTCGCTGTCGAAGTAATGGGCAATCTGGTTGGCCATCTTGACCAGGCTGTCGGCACTCATCGGCGCACCTCGGCCTTCTCTGCGCTACGGCGCTCCTGCAGCAACCGCTGCTGCTCCTCGCTGAAGTCCTGGTAACGCTTCTGCCACTGCGAAGGCTGGAACACCTTCACCACCTCCACCGCCGTCACCTTGTACTCGGGGCAGTTGGTGGCCCAGTCGGAATTGTCAGTGGTGATCACGTTGGCCCCCGATTCGGGGAAGTGGAACGTGGTGTACACCACCCCCGGCGCCACCCGCGTACTGACCTTGGCGCGCAGCACGGTCTGTCCGGCGCGACTGCCGATGCCGACCCAGTCCCCATCGTGGATGCCGCGGCTTTCGGCGTCGTTCGGGTGAATTTCCAGGCGGTCGGCGTCATGCCAGGCGACGTTGGCGGTGCGCCGGGTCTGGGCGCCGACGTTGTACTGGCTAAGGATGCGCCCGGTGGTCAGCAGCAGCGGGTAGCGGTTGTTGACCTTCTCGTCGGTGGCCACGTAACCGGTGAGCATGAACCGCCCCTTGCCGCGCACGAACTGGTCGATGTGCATGGTTGGCGTGCCGTCCGGCGCAGCGTCGTTGCACGGCCATTGCAGGCTGCCGTGACGGTCGATCTCGGCGTAGCTGACGCGGTGGAAGGTCGGCGTCAGGCGGGCGATCTCGTCCATGATCTCGGACGGGTGGCGGTAGTTCATCGGGTAGCCCAGGGCATGGGCCAGGGCCACGGTTGCCTCCCAGTCGGCCTTGCCCGCCAGCGGCTCCATCACCTTGCGCACGCGCGAGATGCGCCGCTCGGCATTGGTGAAGGTGCCGTCCTTTTCCAGGAACGAGCTGCCCGGCAGGAACACATGGGCAAACTTGGCGGTCTCGTTGAGGAAGATGTCCTGCACCACCACGCACTCCATGGCCAGCAAGGCTGCGGTGACGTGCTGGGTGTTGGGGTCGCTCTGGGCAATGTCCTCGCCCTGGCAGTACAGCGCCTTGAAACTGCCGTCCAGCGCCGCCTCGAACATGTTGGGGATACGCAGGCCCGGGTCAGGCTGCAGGGTCACGCCCCAGGCACGCTCGAACTCGGCGCGGACACCCTCGTTGGAAATGTGCCGGTAGCCGGGCAGTTCGTGGGGGAACGAGCCCATGTCGCAGGAACCCTGCACGTTGTTCTGCCCGCGCAGCGGGTTCACCCCGACCCCTTCACGGCCGATGTTGCCAGTGGCCATGGCCAGGTTGGCGATGCCCATCACTGCGGTACTGCCCTGGCTATGCTCGGTCACGCCCAGGCCGTAGTAGATGGCTGCGTTGCCGCCGGTGGCATAGAGCCGGGCGGCAGCGCGGATCTGTTCGGCCGGTACGCCACACACCGGGCCGAGCACTTCGGGGGCATTCTCCGCCAGGCTGACAAAATCGCGCCAGCGGGTGAATGCCTCGGTCTCACAGCGCGCGTCGATGAAGTCCTGGGCCAGCAGGCCTTCGCTGACGATCACGTGGGCCAAGGCATTGAGCATGGCCACGTTGGTGCCCGGGCGCAACTGCAGGTGCAGCTCGGCGCGGGCATGCGGCGAATCGACCAGGTCGATGCGGCGTGGGTCGATCACGATCAGCCGCGCGCCCTGGCGCAGGCGGCGCTTGAGCTGCGAGCCGAACACCGGGTGCGCGTCGGTGGGGTTGGCGCCGATCACCAGCACCACGTCGGCCTGCATCACCGAATCGAAGCTCTGGGTACCGGCGGACTCGCCCAGGGTTTGCTTGAGGCCGTAGCCAGTGGGCGAATGGCACACTCGCGCGCAGGTGTCGACGTTGTTGTTGCCGAACGCGGTGCGTACCAGCTTCTGCACCAGGTAAGCTTCTTCGTTGGTGCAACGGCTGGAGGTGATGCCGCCAATCGAATCGCGCCCATACTTGAGCTGAATGCGGCGGAACTCGCTGGCCGCGTAGCTCACCGCCTCGTCCCAGCTGACTTCCTGCCAAGGGTCTTCCAGGCGCTTGCGGATCATCGGCTTGGTGATGCGGTCCGGGTGGGTGGCGTAGCCCCAGGCGAAACGGCCCTTGACGCAGGCATGGCCGTGGTTGGCGCCGCCGTTCTTGTCGGGCACCATGCGCACCAGCTGGTCGCCTTTCATTTCGGCGCGGAACGAGCAGCCGACGCCGCAGTAGGCGCAGGTGGTAACGACCGAGCGCTCGGGCTGGCCCAACTGCACCAGGCTCTTTTCCGTCAAGGTTGCGGTCGGGCAAGCCTGCACACAAGCACCGCATGACACACATTCGGAGGTGAGGAAGTTGTCCCCTCCCGCCGCCGCCACGCGGGACTCGAAGCCGCGGCCGGTGATGGTCAGGGCGAAGGTGCCCTGAATGTCCTCGCAAGCACGCACGCAGCGGCTGCAGACAATGCACTTGCTTGGCTCGTAATCGAAATACGGGTTGGACACGTCTTTCTTTTCAGCCAGGTGGTTGGCCCCGTCGTAGCCATAGCGCACCTCGCGCAGGCCGACCTGGCCGGCCACGGTCTGCAGCTCGCAGTTGCCGTTGGCGGAACAGGTCAGGCAGTCCAGCGGGTGGTCGGAGATGTACAGTTCCATGACGTTGCGGCGCAGCCCGGCCAGGCGCGGGGTTTCGGTGCGCACCACCATGCCTTCGCTGACCGGCGTGGTGCAGGACGCCGGGTAGCCGCGCATGCCTTCGATTTCCACCATGCACATGCGGCACGAACCAAAGGCTTCGAGGCTGTCGGTCGCGCACAGTTTGGGGATGCTGGTGCCGAGCATGGCGGCGGCACGCATTACCGAGGTGCCGGCAGGCACGGTGACGGACCGGCCATCGATGCTCAGGCTGACCTGCACCTCGCTGTCACGCGCCGGGGTGCCGAGGTCGCTGCTTTTATCAGAAGCGGGGTCGAAGAAATTGATCACTGCGCGGCCTCCGTGTGGGTCAGCCCGAAATCGGCGGGGAAGTACTTCAGGGCGCTGGCTACCGGGTAGGCGGTCATGCCGCCCATGGCGCACAGCGAACCGTACTGCATGGTGTCGCACAGGTCGCGCAGCAACAGGGCCTGGTCATGGCGCTCGGTCAGGTCGCTGGTGGCGATCAGGCGGTCGACCACTTCCATGCCGCGGGTCGAGCCGATGCGGCACGGGGTGCACTTGCCGCAGGATTCCTCGGCGCAGAATTGCAGGGCGAAGCGCGCCATACTGGCCATGTTCAGGGTGTCGTCGGCCACCACCACACCGCCATGGCCGAGCATCGCGCCCATGGCCGCGAAGGCTTCATAGTCCAGCGGCGTATCGAAATGGCTGGGCGGTACCCAGGCGCCAAGCGGGCCACCCACCTGCGCCGCCTTCAGCGGCCGACCACTGGCCGTGCCGCCGCCATAAACTTCCACCAGCTCGCGCAGGGTCAGGCCGAAGGCTCGCTCGACCAGGCCACCGTGGCGAATGTTGCCGGCCAGCTGGAACGGCATGGTGCCCAGCGAGCGGCCCATACCGAAGTCACGATAGAACGCCGCGCCCTTGGCCAGGATCACCGGCACCGAAGCCAGGGTCAGTACGTTGTGCACCAGCGTCGGCAAGCCGAACAGGCCTTGCAGCGCAGGCAGCGGTGGCTTGGCACGGACGATGCCGCGCTTGCCTTCGATGGACTCGAGCAATGCGGTTTCTTCACCACAGATGTAGGCACCGGCGCCAACCCGCACTTCCAGGTCGAAGGCCTGGCCGCTGCCGGCCACGTCGCGGCCAAGGTAGCCGGCATTCCGGGCGATGGCGAAGGCCTGGTCGAGCACGCGGATGGCGTCGGGGTATTCCGAGCGCACGTAGATGTAGCCCTTGTCGGCGCCCACGGCGAGGCCAGCGATGATCATCCCTTCGATCAGCAGGAACGGGTCGCCTTCCATCAGCATGCGGTCGGCGAAGGTCCCCGAGTCGCCTTCGTCGGCGTTGCATACCACATACTTCTGCCCTGCCCCGGCGTCGCGCACGGTGCGCCACTTGATGCCAGCCGGGAAGGCCGCGCCACCGCGGCCACGCAAGCCGGAATCGAGCACGGCGGTGACCACATCGGCACCACCCAAGGCCACAGCCGCTTCAAGGCCGGCGAAACCGCCATGGGCACGGTAATCGTCCAACGACAGTGGCCGGGTGATGCCGGCACGGGCAAACAACAGGCGCTGCTGGGTCTGGAGATACGGAATTTGTTCGACCGGCCCCAGCGCCAGCGCGTGGCCAGCAGGTTCGCCGGCCAGAGCATCGAGCAAGGCCGGTACGTCTTCAGGGGTGAGCGGGCCAAAACCCAGGCGCCCTTGCGCGCTGTCGCACTCCAGCAGTGGCTCCAGCCAGTAGAGCCCACGTGAGCTGGTGCGCTGGATGTCCACCGCCAGCTGGCGGCGTTCGGCCTCGCGCTGCAAGGCATCGGCGACCTGGTCGGCGCCAACCGCACGGGCGACCGAATCACAGGAAATGTACAGCTTCAGCATGCGGCGTCCTCCCGGCAGGCGTTGACCAAGACCCGCAGGCGTTCGGGAGTGAGGCGCGCATGTACCTGGCCATCCAGCTCCAGGGCCGGCGAGCAGGCGCACGCCCCCAGGCAATAGACCGGGCGCAGGCTGATGGCCCCGTCGGCGCTGGTGCCATGGTCGTCCAGTGCCAGCTGTTCACGCAGCTGCGCGGCCAGCGCCTCGGCGCCACGGCTCTGGCACGACTCGGCGCGGCACAGGCGCAGGGTATGGCGTGCCGGCGGCGTAGTGCGAAAATCGTGGTAGAAACTGATCACCCCGCGGACCTCGGCCAGGCTGAGGTTCAGGGCATGGGCAATCTCGGGGACGGCGGCATCGGGGACATAGCCGATGGCGTGCTGGATGGCATGCAGGATCGGCAACAGGGCGCCGGGGGTATCCTTGTCGCGCGCCAGGATGTCGTGGATCACGGGCAGGTGGAGCAAATCATCAGGCATACAGCGGACCTCGGCATCACGGACCCGCCTGAATGGTTGTATGGGCAGGTATCCGGCGTGTTCTGCTGCGGCGCGCCGGCCACGTCACGGTTGCGTGGTGCCAGCGGCCTCCTTGCCTGCGGCCGTACGTCTGCGCGTACTGGTCCGAGGCATCCTGCAAGCATGGCACTTGTGGCGCCGGAGGGTTGCGTGCGAACGACCAGGCGCATCCTGAAACCGACGCGGGGTTCGCACTGCTGTTCGGGCTGCGCGGGCGTACTGTTGCAGGTGCGGCCTGGTGATCAGTGCTTCCGCCTTTGGCAGGCGTTCACAGATGCCGCTGGAGCACCGCTGCAGGCTGTGTCTGGTGGCTACGCAGCGCAGCCCATGCCAGCGCAGCGACCCAGACCACAGACACGCCGTAATTGAGTCGCTGATACAGGCCAAACCCGTGTCCGTCGGCCATGGCTTTGCCCATCATCGCCACGGTGGCGATTGCCAGGACCAGACAAAGCGCAGAGAAGCCTGCGAACACCGACGAGCAGAGCAACCGCTTGCCCAGCCAACACCCCAGCGCGCTCGCCAGCGTCAACGACAGGAACATGACCAGGCCTGCCGCATTGTGGATGTGCTGGGAAATGGAAGGCTGTGCCGGTACGCAGCCCTCGTCACAGGCGAACAGGCCCGTGGCGAAACTGGCCAGGCCGTGAAGCAATATCAACGCAGCGCTGAACAGGGCCAGGCGCGAACCGGCGAAACGGCGCGCCACACCCAACGCGAAAAGCGCGAACAGCAGCCCCAGAGGGAAATTGTTCACCCACGCGGAATACGCATGAGTCGGGGCGCCCTTCGCCCCTAGCTGGCTCATCGCCTGATCGAGGTGGCTGTAGCCCGGATAGCCAAGCGCGGTCAGGGATACGCCAAGCAGGAGCCAGACTGGAATCAAAAGCCCTGCGCCCAGCAAGGCCCGGTCGGTGTTGTTCATGTTGATGCACTCCTTTGCCAGTGATCGATTTCGTCTCGTACAAAACCGCTTCATATCAGGGGAACACGTCAGCCATTACGTTGCCGTTGTTGCAGCGTGCCGAGGGTGATTTACAGTATGCCGTTTGCCGTACTCACCGCCCTGGGGCGTGCTGCCAGGCGCCGCAATTCGCCCACCTCGGCAAACCACTCATGGTCGTGGAGCGTGCGGAATGCTTCAGGGGTACCGTAGCCCCAGGCAACCGCGCCAAATGCGATACCCGCTGTCGCTGCGGCTTCACCATCGGTGGGTTGGTCACCTATATAGATGACCTGCTCTGGCGCCACGCCGAACTTGCGCATCACCCGACGCAAGCGCGATGCCTTGCCGAAAATGGAAGCCCCGCACTCAAAGGCGCGGATATGGCGACAGCTGGGGCCCAGCACTTGCGTGACATTATCCCTGGAGTTGGAAGACACCACTGCCAGGATCAGCCCCTGCTCATCAAGCTGGCTCAACGTATCGGCGATGTCCTGGAACAGCGCGATCGAGCCGCGATGTTTCTTCATCAGGCCGATGAAGGTTCGCGCTACCAGCGGTAGCTTCCAGCGCGGCATGCCGATATGCGACATGATCTCCCGGGCCCCGAGCTTGCGTAAAGCGTCCAGTTCTTCGGGGTGAATACGGCTGAAGGCATGCTTGTCGGCAACCTGGTTGAACACCGCAACGAAGAATGGAAAGGAATCCGCAAGCGTGCCGTCAAAGTCGAAAATGGCAAGCCGGTATGTCATGAGAGGTTCCTTCCTGGCGTGCTGGCAGCCTTCCTGACAGCCGCATGGTCCTGTACTTGATGCCCAAACGCGTTGGTAAGCGTTACCAGCCTTGAGTGCTTCAGCTGAACACCCAGAGCACCCGGGTGGGCTTGTCGGTCAGGTTGGCGTAACGAAAACTGGCATGCGGTTGCAGCTGAAAGCTGTCACTGGCGCGCAGCGTTACCGGCTCGCCGCCATCCAGCCAGACGGTCAGTTCGCCTTCGAGCACGAAGCAGCCCTGTTCCGAGCTGTCGTCGAGGTACTCCTCGCCGCTGCTGGCGCCCGGCTCCAGGTGGCTGTCGAGCATGGAGAATGCCCCCGATATGGTGGGCGATGCCAGCACATCGGTGATGCCGCCGGCCAGATGAAGCGTACGGCGCTCGTGTGGCCGGGTGACCCAGTCGAGCTCACGCGGTTTGTCCAGCTTGTAGAAATAGGCGGTGGAGACACCGAGTTCTTCGCTGATGGCCGTGAGGTCGGCCACGGTTGGCCGCGAGACGCCGCGCTCGACCTGGGAAAGAAAACCCACCGAACGGCCAATGCGCTGGGCCAGTTCGCCCAGGGTCAGGCCCTTGAACTTGCGCAGGTCGCGAATCAGTACGGCCAGGCCTTCGATCTCTTCGTGCACTTTCATGTTGAATCGCGACTATCGGACGGGAAAATTGATGCCCTGAAAAGTACAGGATTCATTGCACAAAGCAAGGTTTCACGTGGGCAGATCGGGGCCGCCTTGCGGCCCCGGATGGCCCTGGCTGGCGCTTAACGAACAGCCTCGTACGTCAGGTCCAGGCACTTGCGGGCCTTTTCCACCAGTTCGTCGATTTCCGCGATGCTGATCACCAGCGGTGGCGCGATGATCATGGTGTCACCGACAGCGCGCATGATCAGGCCATTGTCGAAGCAGTGCTGGCGACAGATCATGCCGACCCCCTTGCCTTGGTAGCGGGCGCGGGTGGCCTTGTCCTGCACCAGCTCGATCGCACCGAGCATGCCCAGGCCGCGCACCTCGCCCACCAGCGGGTGGTCGGCCAGCTCGCGCAGGCGCTGCTGCAGGTAGGATGCGGTCTGCTCGCGCACCTGCTCGATGATCTGCTCGTCGCGCAGGATGCGCAGGTTCTCCAGGCCCACCGCAGCCGCCACCGGGTGGCCGGAATAGGTGAAGCCGTGGTTGAAATCGCCGCCTTCGCTGATCACCTTGGCCACTTCATCACGCACGATCACGCCGCCCATCGGGATATAGCCGGAGGTGAGGCCCTTGGCGATGGTCATCAGGTCGGGCTCGAGGCCGTAATAGTCGCTGCCGAACCACTCACCGGTTCGGCCGAAGCCGCAGATCACCTCGTCGGCGACGAACAGGATGTCGTACCGGGCGAGGGTTTCCTTGACCTTCGGCCAGTAGGTCTGCGGTGGAATGATCACGCCACCGGCGCCCTGGATCGGTTCGGCGATGAAGGCAGCGACGTTGTCCACGCCAACCTCGAGGATCTTCTTCTCCAACTGCTCGGCCGCCCACACGCCAAAGTCGGCCTCGGTCATGTCGCCGCCTTCGCCATACCAGTACGGCTGCGGGATATGCACGATATCCGGGATCAGCCCACCCTGCTGGTGCATGCCGCTCATGCCCCCCAGGCCTGCGCCGGCCACGGTGGAGCCGTGGTAGCCGTTGATGCGGCCGATGATCACCTTCTTCTGCTTCTGGCCCTTGATCGCCCAGTAATGACGGACCATGCGCAGCACGGTGTCGTTGCCTTCGGAGCCGGAGCCGGTGAAGAACACATGGTTCATGCCTGGCGGGGCGACATCGGCGATCGCCTTGGCCAGCTCCAGCGCCGGCGGGTGCGCGGTCTGGAAGAACAAGTTGTAATACGGCAACTGCTTCATCTGCCGGCTGGCGACCGCGGCCAGCTCATCGCGGCCGTAACCGACCGCCACGCACCACAGGCCAGCCATGCCATCGAGTATCTGGTTGCCTTCGCTGTCCCACAGGTACACACCCTTGGCCGAGGTGATGATGCGTGGGCCCTTCTCGGCCAGTTGCTTCACATCGCTGAACGGCGCCAGATGATGGTCGCGGCTCATCGCCTGCCAGGCCAGGGTTTGGGAATTCTGTTCACTCATTGCTTTCACTCCATCTGCTTGCGCAGCCGGGCTGCGCCGTATTTTTGTAAGTTGCGAACGGTGCTGCTCAGGCGGACAGCATCAGCTTCTGGCGCAGTACCGAACGTTGCCGGCAGGCCTTGCCGAAAGACTGGAAGATGGTCAGGTAATGCGGGTTATCCATGACTTGGAACTCCGGGTGCCATTGCACGGCCAGGGCGAACCCCTTGCTGTGCTCCACCGATATCGCTTCGACCAGGCCATCGGGTGCCAGCGCTTCCACCCGCAGCCCGGGGGCCAGCACATCGATACCCTGGCCATGGATGGAGTTGACCTCGATGAGCGCCGGCAACCCCATGCGCTCGAGCATGCCGCCGGGTTCGACATGCAGCGCGTGCCGCGGGCCATACTGCTGCTCGATGGGCTCGTCCTTGCCTTCGCGATGGTCCATGAACAGCCCGGTCTCGTGGACGTTCTGGTGCAGGCTGCCGCCCAGCGCGACGTTCATTTCCTGAAAGCCGCGGCAGATGCCAAGCACCGGCACACCGGCGGCAATGGCCGCACGCATCAGCGGCAGGGTGGTGGCATCCCGCAGCGGATCGTGATGGGTGCCGGCAGCACTGGCCGGGCCCCGGTAGTGGAACGGTTCGATGTTGGACGGCGAACCGGTGAAAATCAGCCCATCCACCACGTCGAGGATATCGGCGCTGTCAATCAGCTCGGCGAGGCTGGGGATCACGATCGGCAACCCGCACGCCGCCTTGGCCGCCGCCCGTGCGTACTTCTCGCTGATGGTCTGGGTGGCATGCTGCTCGATCACGCGGGTGCATGCGGTAATGCCGATCACGGGCACACGTGGCATATCTTCCTCCGGCAAATCCATGTTGCGCGTTGTATTGAAACGCTGGAAAGAGAGGGCTCGGGGGAGCCCAGGTCGCTACAGGAACCAGCGGTATTCGCGGGCGTCGATGTGGCGCATGAAGTCCTGTTGCTCCTGGTACTTGTTTTCGCAATAGACCATCACGAACTCACTGCCCAGTCCTTGGTTGACCACCGGGTGATGACGCATGGCAGCCAGCGCACTGAAGGCCTCCTTGGGGAAATCGATGCCGCTCTGGCGGTTGTCGTTGAGCGGGGCGATGGGCTCGACGCCCCGGTCCAGGCCGTGCTCCATGCCGGTCAGAATGGCCGCCAGCACCAGGTACGGGTTGGCGTCGGCACCGGCCAGGCGGTGCTCGATGCGCAGGTTGCGCGGGTCGGACTCGGGGATGCGAATGCACGCATCGCGATCTTCGAAGCCCCAGCTGGCCTTGCTCGCCGCATTGACCATCGCGCCGTAGCGGCGGTAGGCATTGTGGTTCGGGGCGAAGATCGGCATGCAGTGGGGCAGCAGCTCCAGGCAGCCTGCCACGGCATGGCGCAGCTTGCGTTGCTCGTCAGCCGCCAGGATGTTGTTGCCGGCATCGTCGTACAGGCTGACGTGCACATGCATGCCGCTGCCCGGCGCCTCCAGGTACGGCTTGCTCATGAAGCTGGCCCGATAGCCATGTTTCATCGCCACACCACGGGTGCTGCGGCAGAACAGTGCCGACCAGTCGGCTGCGCTCAGGGCATCATCGCTGTGGAAGAAGTTGATCTCGAACTGGCCCGGGCCCAGCTCGGCGGTGATCACGTTCGCTGGCACGCCTTGCTCGTTGGCAACGTCGACCATCTCGTGCAGCACCGAGGCAAAGCGCGACAACCGCTCGATGTGCATGTTTGGCTGGTCATCCGGGTCGCCGCTTGCCGTGTCGCGCGGGTACTGCGGCAGGCCGTTGGCCAGTTGGCGGTCGAACAGGTAGAACTCCAGCTCGAAGGCCACCACCGGATGGATGCCGCGCCTGGCCAGGCGCTGCAGCACGCGGGCCAGCACCTCACGCGGCTCGAATTCGATCGGCTTGGCAGTGCCGTCGGAGGTGATCAGCATCTGGGCAATCACTTCCTGCTCCCAACGCACCGGCTTCAGGGTACCCGGCACCAGGCGCCGGGCGGCATCCGGGTCGCCATCGGCGAAGCAGTAGTCACCGATCGGGTACAGGCCACCCTGGGTGCCCAGCAACACACAGTTCTGCGGCAGCTTCAACGGCGTGCCGGCAGCCACCTTTTCCAGCATGTCCATGGGGTAGCGCTTGCCGTAGAAGTGCCCGGGGATATCCAGCGCAATCAGGTCGACATAACGTATTTCTGGGTATCTGGCGCGAAATGCGCGCACTTCTGCCAGCAGATCCGGAAAGATGACACTCATCTTCTTGTCCTTGTGAGGTGAACGAATTCAGTTGAAGACCCAGAGCACACGGGTGGTGTTTTCCGTCAGGTTGGCGTAACGGAATTGCGCGTGGGGGTGCAGCTGGAAGCAGTCGTTGGCCTGCAGGGTCACGGCATCACCGTCGTCCAGCCACACCGTGAGTTCGCCTTCGAGCACGAAACAGCCCTGTTCGGAACGGTCGGTCAGGTACGGCTCGCCACTGCAGGCGCCTGGCTCGAGACGGCTGTCGAGCATGGCAAAGGCACCGGTGATGCCCGGTGAAGCCAACACATCGGTGATGCCCGATTCCAGGTACAGCGTGCGCCGTTCATGAGGGCGCGTGACCCAGCTGATGCCACGGGGCTTGCTCAGGTTGTAGAAGTACGCGGTGGAGACGCCGAGCGCTTCGCTGATGGCGGTGAGGTCGGCCACGCTCGGGCGCGAAACCCCACGCTCGACCTGGGACAGGAAGCCCACCGAGCGGTTGATGCGCGCGGCCAGCTCGCCCAGGGTCAGGTTCTTGAATTTGCGCAGGTCGTGAATAAGGATCGCGAGGGCTTCAACCTCTTCGTGCATCTTCATCGATTCGGACTGCCGTGAAATTTTTAGAGTTATTTTTCATGAAAAAATACAGTAAAAATTTCACGAGTCAAGTCCGCTCGCTTGCTTGAAGGTGGTGTCGCGATGGCAAGCCGTCTGGCTCGCGGGCTATCCGCTACTTGCTCATAACATATGGAAATACGTATATTCGACTATCCATATGTAAAGAGCCCCAGCATGATCAGTCCTCCAGAACTCTTCAAAAGCCTGGCCGATGAAACCCGCGCACGTGCCACCCTGCTGATTGCCAGCCTCGGCGAGCTCTGCGTATGTGAGCTGATGTGCGCCCTGGGCGACAGCCAGCCAAAGATCAGCCGCCACCTGGCGCAACTGCGTAGCAGCGGTTTGCTGCTGGACCGCCGCCAAGGCCAATGGGTGTATTACCGCCTCAACCCGGCCCTGCCCGGCTGGGCCATCGAGTTGCTGCAGGTAACCCTGAAAGCCAATGCCCAATGGCTGCAAGCCAATACCGAGCGCCTGCAGAACATGGACGGTCGCCCTGTCCGAACCAGCGCCTGCTGCTAAATCACCTTTCGAGCCTGCCATGCTAGTCGCACTTACCGTTTTCCTGTTCACCTTGATTCTGGTCATCTGGCAGCCCAAGGGCCTTGGCGTCGGCTGGAGCGCCGCGCTCGGCGCGCTGATCGCGCTGGCTGTCGGCGCGGTGTCGCTGGGCGACATCCCGACCGTGTGGGCCATCGTCTGGAACGCCACTGCCACCTTCATCGCCGTCATCATCATCAGCCTGCTGCTGGACGAGGCCGGCTTCTTCGAGTGGGCGGCGCTGCATGTGGCACGTTGGGCCAACGGCAGCGGCTACCGCTTGTTCGCCTTTTGCGTACTGCTGGGCGCCGCGGTATCGGCGCTGTTCGCCAACGATGGGGCGGCACTGATCCTCACGCCCATCGTGATGTCGATGCTGGTGGCCTTGCGCTTCTCGCCAGCAGCCACCCTGGCTTTCGTCATGGCGGCGGGTTTCATCGCCGACACCGCCAGCCTGCCGCTGGTGGTGTCCAACCTGGTGAACATCGTGTCCGCCGATTATTTCGGGCTGGGGTTCGCCGAGTACGCCTCGGTGATGGTGCCTGTGAACCTGGCGAGCGTGGCCGCCACCTTGCTGGTGTTGTTCCTGTACTTCCGTCGCGACCTGCCGAAGCAGTACGCCGTCGAGGCCCTGCCGGTGCCGCGGGCGGCGATTCGCGACCAGGCGACGTTCGTGGTGGGCTGGTGGACGCTGCTGGTCCTGCTGGTCGGCCTGTTCGCCCTGGAGCCGCTCGGTATCCCGATCAGCGCGGTCGCGGCCGTGTGCGCGGCGTTGTTGTTCGCGGTCGCCGCCCGCGGCCATCGGATTTCCACTCGCCGCGTGCTGCGTGAAGCGCCGTGGCAGGTGGTGATCTTTTCCCTTGGCATGTACCTGGTGGTCTACGGCCTGAAGAACGCCGGGCTGACCGACTTCCTCAGCCACCTGCTCGAGCGCTTTGCCGAGCAGGGCGTGTGGGGCGCCGCCATCGGCACCGGCCTGCTGTCGGCAGTGCTGTCATCGGTGATGAACAACATGCCCAGCGTGCTGGTCGGCGCCCTGTCGATCCAGGCCAGTGGCGCCGAGGGGCTGGTGCGCGAAGCCATGGTCTACGCCAACGTCATCGGCTGTGACCTGGGGCCGAAGATCACCCCGATCGGTAGCCTCGCCACGCTGCTGTGGCTGCATGTGCTGGAGCGCAAGGGAGTGCGTATCACCTGGGGTTATTACTTCAAGGTCGGCATTTTGCTGACCCTGCCCGTCCTGCTGATCACCCTGTCGGCGCTGGCATTGCGCCTGAGCCTCTGATATCCGCCCCCGCGCGAGGAGTTTTCCATGCGAGTTCTGTTCATGTGCACCGCCAACAGTTGCCGCAGCATCCTTTCCGAAGCCCTGTTCAACCATATGGCACCTGCAGGGTTCGAGGCGATCAGCGCCGGCAGCTTCCCCAAGGGGCAGGTGCTGCCGCGCAGCCTCACTACCCTGCAGCAGGCCGGCATACCCACCGACGGCCTCAGCAGCAAGGGCAACGATGCCTTCGCCGGCAACCCGCCGGACATCGTCATCACCGTCTGCGACAAGGCCGCCGGCGAAGCCTGCCCGGTATACTTCGGCACTGCCCTGAAAGCCCATTGGGGGCTGGAGGACCCATCCGAGGTCAAGGGTGACGAAACGCTGATCGACGCGGCCTTCCGCGCTACCCTGGGGCATATCCGCAAGCGCTGCGAAGCGTTTTTCAGCTTGCCGTTTGCCTCGCTGGATCGCGACGGGTTGCAAAAAGAGCTGGAGCGCATCGGCGCGCTGTGATTTCTGGCGCCAGGCGAGACGAGTTGAAACAGGCAATCCTGGCCAGCTACAGGATGGCGAAAAGGAACCGTCCGTTGCTCCTTCTTTACTTGAGCGTATACCGGGAAAAGCCGATACCCCGATGGGAAACGCATGTTTACGCGCCACACCAACCTGTCCCTGACATCACGACGGCATCAGTTGTAGAATCCGCAACCTTTACCACTCCTTACCAGGGCTGCGCCCTCCGAAAGGGATTTCATGAGCAAAGCATTAGCGTACCGCCCGGATATTGACGGTCTGCGGGCCGTGGCCGTCCTGGCGGTTACGATCTTTCATTTCAGCAAGCAGTGGATGCCAGGTGGCTTTGTCGGCGTCGACATTTTCTTCGTCATTTCCGGCTATCTGATCACCGGCATCGTCGCCAGGCAGATCGCTGCAGGAACCTTCTCATTCGCCGACTTCTACATGCGCCGCGTTCGACGGATCTTCCCGGCAGCGCTGTTCGTCACGTTGGTGACACTAATAGCCGGTTCCGCCCTGATGCTGCCGGCGGATGCGCTGCAGCTCTCCCAATCAGCTGTCGCCGCGACCTTCTCGGCAGCGAACATTTTCTTCTGGAAGTTTCTGGATACCAGTTACTTCGCAGCATCCTCCGACATGGTGCCGCTGCTTCACATGTGGTCACTCGGCGTCGAGGAGCAGTTTTATCTGGTATGGCCAGGATTGCTCTTACTGTTGCTCAAGTTCGGTGGGCGCAGACTTGTTGTGCTGACGGCCTGTCTCGCTGCGGTGGCCTCGTTCTGGTACGGCCAGTCCAGACTCATTGCAGACCCTACGTTCGCCTACTACATGCTTCCTTCGCGGGCCGGAGAGCTTTTGATCGGTGCGCTCGCCTACTTCAGTTGTGAAGCAGCGCGCGATCGGATCACCGCTCGCGCAGCCTCAGGCCTGGCTTATGCCGGCGCCGTATTGGTGATTCTGTCCTTGATCTTCATCCGTGAAGAGGACGGATTCCCTGGTTTCATCTCCGCTGTACCGGCCTTGGGCGCAGCGCTGATCATCGCGGGATGCGCATTCTCCTCGAACCTGGTGGGTAAGCTGCTTGCGCTGAAACCCATGACTTCCGTTGGCCTGATTTCGTTCTCCCTGTACCTCTGGCACTGGCCCGTTCTGGCGCTTTACCGCTATTCGTTCGGCGAACTTACCCTGTTCGGTGGGCTGGCATGCGCTGCAGCGATAAGTGCGCTGACACTGGTCTCTTACTTCTGTATCGAAAAGCCGTTCCGCAATTCGAAGAGCAGCCTGAAAACGTTGACCATCGGCATGGCTGCCGCCTCGGTCTGTGCGGTATCTGCCATGACCATTCAATCGAACGGTATGTTCGGCCCACTCACGCCGAATGGCTATGCTGAAAAGCTCAAAGCGCTGGATGACAACACAGGCCCCGCCCACGCCTACCCGTACGTATGCCAAGGAATGCCAAAGCCTGGGATCATTTCTAACCCGAAATGCGTCGTGGGCACTGGCCCAACGGATGCGATCCTCTTCGGTGACTCCAATGCCGCTCATTTCATGGGCTACTTCAAAGTGCTGGCGGACCACTACGGCTTCTCGCTGCGAAACCTTGAACACCCCTCTTGCCCACCTTTCCCCGGAAACCTGAGCCAAAAGTATGTGGTCAAGGGCTATCAGGAAAGCTGCCCAGCCTTCAACCAGATGGTTCGGCAAAATCTCGCCCCATACAAAACAGTCATTATTGGCGGAACCTGGCAAGGGTATTCACAGAACCCAAACTTTGAAGCGGACATGCGCGAAACGCTCAAGCAACTGACCGCAGCCGGAAAAAACGTCATCATCGCGCTGCGCGCACCCGGCTTTGTCGACTACGACAAAGAGTGCACCCGTAAATCGGTGAAAATACCGTTTGCCGATTGCGAAAAACGCTCTGCCTACGCGGATAAGGGCGACCTTTCCGCAAACGAAAAGATTCGCTTGATAGCGAAGGGCTTCGTCAACGTCCAGACATTCAGCATTCGTAACCTGATTTGCAAGGACGGAACTTGTTCTGCCTACCTGAACGGCAAACCACTGTATTACGACCCGGGCCATCTGAGCATTCCAGGCTCGGAAATGCTGGGGGTCGAGGCGATCAAGCACAACCTTGTTCCGACCGAAGTCTTGTCGCTACTGCTGCCGAAGCAGGCCGTCGGTTACGTTTCCCAGGAAAACAGCAAGCTGCGCGAGTAGCGGTCGGCCGGCAGACGTCACCCCAAGATCAGGAAGCCCTGTAGCAGGCGGGAGCCGGCATTGCTGTCGGCTGTCGCAGGCTTTAAGCAGCAGGACATGTGACCGTTTTCGGCGGTACTGGCCGCCGGTTTCAGACGGTATTGGGTTAACAAGCAGGTTTCGGGCGAACGTCCGGGGTTCTTGATAGACTAGGCCAACTGTTTCCCGAGGCGGATCTGGACGGTACAGCTGACCGTCCCATCGCCCCGCCCTGCTTTGACCGCTGCCATGATTTCCGTTGGTACAAACGTCTTTGGCGGTGGTACATCGTACCAATGCCGCACCAAAAACGCCCCAGAACCCCGGAAAGCGGCACAAACCGTGTAGACCAAAATGCCCCTAGAATCAGCCTCGAAGCCACAAACCACGCGCCCTGAGCCTTCTCGCCGCTTCAGCGTTGCGCCGATGATGGACTGGACCGACCGCCACTGCCGGTTCTTCCTGCGCCTGCTCTCCAGGCAAACCCTGCTTTACACCGAAATGGTCACCACCGGCGCCCTGCTGCACAACGACGCCCAACGATTCCTGCGCCACGATGCCTCCGAGCACCCGCTGGCCTTGCAACTGGGCGGCAGCGTGCCGGCCGAGCTGGCCGCCTGCGCCCGCCTGGCCGAAGAAGCTGGCTACGACGAGATCAACCTCAACGTCGGCTGCCCCAGCGACCGGGTGCAGAACAACATGATCGGCGCTTGCCTGATGGCCCACCCGGCGCTGGTGGCCGATTGCGTGAAGGCCATGCGCGATGCGATGTCGACCCCGGTGACGGTCAAGCACCGCATCGGCATCAATGGCCGTGACAGCTACGCCGAGCTGTGCGACTTCGTCGGCCAGGTGCGCGAGGCCGGTTGCCGCAGTTTTACCGTGCACGCACGCATCGCGATCCTGGAAGGGTTGTCGCCGAAGGAAAACCGCGAGATCCCGCCGTTGCGCTATGACGTGGCGGCGCAGTTGAAGGCGGACTTCCCGGATCTGGAAATCGTGCTCAATGGCGGCATCAAGACCCTGGCCGAATGCCAGGCGCACCTGCAGACCTTTGATGGCGTGATGCTCGGGCGCGAGGCCTACCATAACCCCTACTTGCTGGCCGAGGTGGACCAGCAGCTGTTCGGCAGTGAAACGCCGATTGTCAGCCGTAGCGAGGCGCTGGCGCAGTTGCGGCCTTATATCGTCGCGCACATGCAGGCCGGCGGCGCCATGCATCACGTTACCCGGCATATCCTGGGGTTGGCCCAAGGGTTCAAAGGCGCGCGGCGGTTCCGTCAGTTGCTGTCGGCAGACATCCACAAGGCAGCGGAGCCGTTGGCGGTGTTCGACCAGGCGGTGGAGCTGTTGCAGGGGCGCTGAGCAATTTCCCGGTGAAGCAGGCGGCGCGATGGTTGCCCCTGCCTTGCCGGTGTTCGCGGGCATGCGCACTGCCAAAACGCGTGTGCAGCCTCTGGATCTATAGCAAGACAGTTACGCCAGCCAGTGGATCTGCCGTCAGGCAACCCGCTGCGGAACCTCAGGGCAGCTTGCGACTCGAATCTTCACCTTTCGCACAGCCCTTCCCGGGCAAGCCCGTGCCCAGGCCCTTGAGCGGCCGTCGGGGCTCGGGTAATGTCGAGTCATTGCACAGGACAGAGCACGCCCATGACCTCCAAGCTGGAACAACTCAAGCAGTTCACCACCGTGGTCGCCGACACCGGGGACCTGGACGCCATCACCCGGCTGAAACCGGTCGATGCCACCACCAACCCGTCGCTGTTGCTCAAGGCCGCCGCCATCCCCGGCTATGCCGACCTGCTCAAGCAGGTGAAAGCCGATGCCAAGGGCGACGTCGACCTGGCCTGCGACCGCTTCGCGGTGGCCGTGGGTTCGGGCATCCTCAAGGTCATTCCGGGGCGCATCTCCACCGAGGTGGATGCCCGCCTGTCGTTCGATGAGCCAGCCCTGCTGGCCAAAGCCCGCAAGCTGATCGAACTGTACGAGGCCGCCGGCGTGGGCCGCGACCGTGTGCTGATCAAGCTGGCTTCCACCTGGGAAGGCATCCGCGCCGCCGAGAAGCTGGAAAAGGAAGGCATCCAGACCAACCTCACCCTGCTGTTCTCTTTCGCCCAGGCCCAGGCCTGCGCCGATGCCGGGGTGTTCCTGATTTCACCCTTCGTGGGGCGTATCTACGACTGGTACAAGAAAAGCACCGGCCAGGAATACGTCGGCGCCGAAGACCCGGGCGTGCAGTCGGTCACGCGCATCTACAACTACTACAAGGCCAATGGTTACAACACCGTGGTCATGGGTGCCAGCTTCCGCAATATCGGCCAGATCGAACAACTGGCTGGCTGCGACCGCCTGACCATCAGCCCCGAACTGCTGCAGCAATTGAGCGACGACCAGGGCGATCTGCCACGGGTACTGCAACCGGGCAAGGCCGGCGAGGCCAAGCAACAGCTGAACGAAAGCCAGTTCCGCTGGGCGATGAACGAAGATGCCATGGGTACCGAGAAACTGGCCGAGGGCATTCGCCAGTTCGCCCGGGACCAGGAAAAGCTTGAGAAGGTGATGGCCGAAAAGGCCTGATACATCTCGCGTCTGCCTGACGGGCGGGAAGTGTTCAGCATTTTCCGCCCGTCTGTGTATCTGGCGTAAGTTGTGCACTGAATTCCTGGGCCTGTTCGCGGGCAAGCCCGCTCCCACGGGATTGCGACAGGCCCGAGGTTGTCGCCATACCTGTGTGGGCTTGCCCGCGAAGAGGCCCGCATAGCCACCCGAGCTGTCGATGACCTCCACTACCCCATTGCCCCTCGTTCTCGCCGGCCCGATCCTGCGCCGCCTGGAACCCCAGCGCCTGGCCATCTGGCTAGTTGCCAACCAACCGCTGCAAGCCGAATTCACCTGCACGGCAGGCGAAGCACAGGCCGATTGCCAGGTGGTTGCAGTGGGCCAGCACGCCTTCATCCACTTGCTGGACATCCACTTCGCTCGCCCCCTGCCCTGCAATCAACTGCTCGAATATGACCTGCTGATCAACGGCCAAGGCACTGCTGACTGGGCACCGCACCTGCTCTACCCCGGCGCCCGTCGCCCAAACCTGGTACTGCGCGACCGCCTCGACCACCTGCTGCACGGTTCCTGCCGCAAGCCGCATCACCCGGCCGCCGACGGCCTGCTGTGTGCCGACCGCCTGCTGCAGGCCTGCACAACACCGGCTGATCGCCCCGCCATGCTGCTGATGACCGGCGACCAGGTGTACGCCGACGACGTCGCTGGCCCGATGTTGCGCGCCATCCATGCCCTGATCGCACGCCTGGGCCTGTTCGACGAGCCCTTGGAAGGCGCCGTGGTGGCCGACAGCCAGGCGCTGTACCGCCACCCGGCCTGCTACTACCACCGCGCCGACCTGTTGCCGGCCCAGGAGCGCAACGAGACCCTGCGCGAACGCTTTTTCGGCGGCAAGCGCAAGCCGATCTTTTCCTCCAGCAATGCCGACAACCACCTGGTGACCTTCGCCGAGGTCATGGCCATGTACCTGCTGGTATGGTCACCCGTGCCCTGGCAACTGGTGACCTTGGGCATGCCCGACGACCTCACTGCTTCACGCCAGGCCCGTTACCAGCAGGAGCTGCCGCTGATCCAGGCGTTTGCCGACAACCTCGGCCAGGTAGCACGGGTGATGGCCCACCTGCCCTGCCTGATGATCTTCGACGACCACGACATCACCGACGACTGGAACCTGTCGGCGCAATGGGAGGAAACCGCCTATGGCCACCCCTTCTCGCGGCGGATCATCGGCAACGCCCTGCTCGGCTACCTGCTGTGCCAGGCCTGGGGTAACGACCCGGACGCTTGCAAGGCACTGATCGGACAATGCCAGGCGCTTGGCAGCCAGCCCCAGGATGAGCTGATCGGCGAGCTGCTGCGCTTCCAGGGCTGGCAGTTCAGCCTGCCCAGCAACCCGCCCTTGCTGGTGCTGGACACCCGCACCCGCCGCTGGCGCAGCGAAAGCAGCCTGGCCAGACCGTCCGGCCTGCTGGATTGGGAAGCGCTCAGCGAGCTGCAACAAGCACTGCTGGACCACCCGTCGGCGATCATCGTGTCGCCTGCGCCGATCTTCGGCGTGAAGCTGATCGAGACGGTGCAGAAGGTATTCAGCTGGTTGGGCTACCCACTGCTGGTGGATGCCGAGAACTGGATGGCCCATCGCGGTGCCGCGCAGGTCATTCTCAACATCTTCAGGCACTCGCGCACGCCGGGGCATTACGTGGTGTTGTCCGGCGACGTGCATTACTCGTTCGTTTATGAAGTGCTGATCCGCCACCGCCAGCGCAGCCCGCATTTGTGGCAGGTTACCAGCAGCGGGATCAAGAACGAGTTTCCCAGGCGCTTGCTGGACGTGCTCGACCGCCTCAACCGCTGGCTGTATGCGCCGCGCTCGCCGCTCAACTGGTTTACCAAGCGCCGCGAGATGGAGGTAGTGCCGCGTACGCCCAGCCGTAGCAAGGCCGGCGAGCGGTTGTGGAATGGCGCGGGCCTGGGGCAGGTTTTCTTCGATGAACAGGGGCGGCCGGCGCGGGTCTGCCAGCTGGATGCAGGCGGAGCTGAGGCGACCGAGTTTGTTGGCAGAACATAGCCAGGCAGAGTGACTGTGTTGTCCCGTGCCTGTCCTTTCGCGGGCGCGCCCGCCCCTGCAGAAATCTCTTCAAGCCAGCAGGCAACGTGGTAGCTGTGGGAGCGGGTCTAGCCGCGAGATGGCCGGCGCAGGCTGACGATCAGGTACGCTCCAGCGCACTGACCAGGTCGTGGAAGGCTTCGCGGTTGGAGTCGTTCAGGCCCATGAGGATCTTGTGTGCCTCCAGCACCTTGGAACGCACCACGTCCTCGTTCTGGTCCTGCGACGGCAGGTCGGTCAGGCACTCCGGGCACGGAATCGGACGATCGACGATGTTGAACACCTGATCGAAGCCCATCGACTGCAACAGCCGGGAAATGTCCGGGTTGGTGGTGACCACGGTCGGCAGCAGGCCCACTTTCTGCCGCGACAGGATCGACAGCTTGGCCAGCAGGCCCAAGGTGGTGCTGTCGATGCTCTCGGTTTCAGTCAGGTCGATGACAATCGCCGAGAAGTTCAACGCCGTGAAAATCTTCTCGATCGTCGCATCCAGCGCCGAACACAAGGTCAGACGCACTTCACCGACAAATTTCAGTACAAAGGTACCGCTCTGCTCGGCGAACTGGATTCTACCGGTACTCATTGAAGGTTCCTGCTCAACACCAATAGGGCGATATCATCCGGCATCTCCCCAAGCGTAGCCAATCCAAAACGTTGACGCAGCCCATCCAGGCTGCCACCTGCTGCCCTGACGATTTCCGGCAGGGCGGTTTCTTTATCTTTGAGCGTGTCACCCGGCAAAAGGTCCAGAATGCCGTCGGACATCAGGCTGAGGCTGAAGCGCGGCGGCAGTTCCACGACCAGGTCCTGGTACACAGCCTCGTCGAACAACCCCACCGGCAGGCCGCGGCCTTCCAGGTAGCGGGTATGCTCAGGGGTATGCAGCACGGGCAGGGGCAGATGGCCGCCTACCGCGTAGGTCAGCAGGCCGGTGTCCTCGTCGATCACCCCGCCGACCATGGTCACGTGCTTGCCCAGCTTGCAGTTGATCAGCCCACGGTTGATGTGGCTCAGCACCTGGGACGGCTTGAACTCGCGCATCTTGCCGCTGCGCTTGAATTCGAACAACAGCCGCGTGGTCATGAACTTCAGCAGCACGGTGACGAACGCCGACGACGCGCCATGCCCGGAGACATCGGCGAGGTAGAAGGCAATGCGCCGCTCGTCCACCCGGAAGTAATCGGCAAAGTCACCCGACAAGTACAGCGACGGGATGATCTGGTGCTCGAAGGCGAACTCGCCGGCCACCCAGGGGCTTTCCGGCAGCATGTTCATCTGTACCTGACGACCGGCGGTCTGGTCCTCCTGCAGCAAGTGCAGGCTGGCTTCCAGTTCGCGGTTGGCGGCTTCGAGCTTGTCGCGGTAGCGCTGGTTTTCCAGCACCAGGCGCGAACGGTCGAGGGCCCGGCGCACCGAGTGCTCGAGCACTGCCAGGTCTTCCAGCGGCTTGATCAGGTAGTCGGCCGCGCCCAGGCGCAACGCTTCCACCGCATCGCTCATGACACCGGCCCCGGACACCACGATCACCGGCAACTGCGGCGCGCGCTCGCTGACCTGGCGAATCAGCTCGAGGCCGCCCATCTGCGGCATGCGCAGATCGCAGATCACGAGGTCGGGCTGGTGTTCTTCGAAGACCTGAAGCCCCTGCTGGCCATTGCCGGCCTGGAGGACGCTGAAACCACTGTCTTCAAGATAGGCGGCGAGGCTCGCACGGACCACGTCGTCGTCATCGATGATCAGCAGCGTTGCACTGGTTTTCTGCATGTGGGCGAACGGCGCCGATTGGGTTGGTGCAGCGGTGTCGGCAAGGCAGACGGCCAGCTACGGGAATTCTCTATGGTCACACTCTACTTGAGTTGTAGGACAAGAACACCTGCCAGGCAACTGTCCGGCAACTGTGAGAGCGACCTTGTAAGGCGCAGACGGTACTCCCATCCGGCAGGCGTTTCAAGCATGCAAGGGTCGACCTCGCCGCACTTTACAGCGCAAATCACCGGGAGTTATAAGAAAGTCGTCCAGCGCAACCCGACAGGAAGCATGCAGCATGCCCCACACGCCCTCCAGCCATGCCGAAAAACGCGACTTCATCCGCATGCGCATCGACGCCGAGGTCAGCCTGCTGCATGAAGGCCAGGTAATTGCGGCGGTGTGCCTGGACCTGTCCAGCAGCGGCATGCAAGTGCAAGCCGCGCAACGCTTTCAGGTGGGGGACCGTATCGAGGTGCGGATCGAATCCGAGCATCCAGCGCTAAAGGGGCTGCATGCCAGTACCGAAGTCGTGTGGATTGCCGACCAGCCGGGTGGCCAGCAGAAGTTCGGGTTGCGGATTCTGGCCATGCATTGATCGCCCTGCCTGGCGTTCCCGCACGGGAATCGCGCAGGGCCAGGCAGGCGGCAGATCAGAAGTCGTCTTCGACTTCGCCATCCTTGACCTTGAACTCGCGGTTCTGCAGGTAGGCGTTGCGAACGAAGATGTACTTGTCACCCTGGATCAGCTTCTCCGCCGACAGCAGGTTGGCGCGGGTGTCAATCACGTCCAGAGCGAAGATCGAGTTGCGCGTCGGCACATGGTCGATGTAGCGGTAGGGTTCGGTATAGGTGTCCGGGTACTTGGCCACGCCGTCACGCACGGTACTCGGGCCCAGCAACGGGATCACCACGTACGGGCCACTCGGTACGCCCCAGTAGCCGAGGGTCTGGCCGAAGTCCTCGTCGTTGCGCTGCAGCCCCATCCGGGTGCCGACATCGAAGAAGCCGCCCAGGCCGAAGGTGGTGTTGACGATCAGTCGCGCAGTGTCCACGCCTGCGGCATGAGGCTTGAGCTGCAGCAGGTCGTTGGCCAGGTTGGTCACGTCACCGAGGTTGCGGAAGACGTTGTGGATGCCGTCTTCGAGGAACTGCGGGGTGACCGCCTGGTAGCCCTTGGCCAACGGCTTGAGGGCATAGGTGTCAAGGGCATCGTTGAAGCGGAAGATCGGGCGGTTGACCGCTTCCCAGGGATCTTCCTCGGTGGCGGCCTGGGTAGCCGCCACGGGCGCCAACAGCATGCTGGCACAGACACAGGCCTGGGTGACTCGTTCGATCACACTGGCACCGATCCTACGCATAGGTGTTTCTCCATCGGATTTCTCGGCCGCAAGCGCAACGGGGGCGCTGCTGTACGGCGGCAGTATAGAGGCTTGCGGGCTGATAAGCAGCTTTACACAGCGTTGCTCAATAATTTGTGAACAAAGGTTGCGCCGTGCACGCCGTCACAGGGCGGTAACAATCGCCCAATAGCCTGCGGAGTATTTGAGGGAAGTTGCCATGGATGCTGCACCCGCCTTCACCGCTGTGCTGTTCGGCTTGCGCGGCTGCCTGGTGCACACCGCCAATGGCGCGCCGTCGCCCGCCCCAGGCGCGCTTGCCACCCTTGCCAGCCTGCGCCAACGCCAGGTGCCTTGCATCTGGCTGGATGAGCTCGACAACAGCCAAGGCCAGCGCCTGGCCCAGGTACTGCCCGACTGGTTGCCGGGGCATACCGTGAATGGCACGCGCTGGCCGGCGCCGAACGCCTGCTGGCAGGCGCTGATGACGCTGCACAGCGCACGCCTGGATGGCTGCGTGCTGGTCAGCGGCGAGCCGCGGCTGCTGCAGTCTGGCCTCAATGCGGGACTGTGGACGGTGGGGTTGGCCGCGTGCAGTCCGTTCTGCGACCTCAATTCACGGCAATGGCAGGCCATGACCGCGCAGCAACAGGACCTGGCCCGGGGCAAGGCGACGCTGGAACTGTTCAGCCTGGGTGTACATTCGGTGATCGACCACCTCGAAGCGCTGGACACCTGCCTGGAGGATATCGCCCAGCGGCGGCACAAGGGCGAAAAACCCTGATACAGCAGCGTTGATACGGATCATGCAAAGCTGCGGCAGGTGGATTACGCTGAACACAAGCCAGAACCTTTGCCGCTTCGCTGAGGTCCATGGCTTGCCAAGCCATTGATGGAGAACTGCCAATGCCTGCCCGCGAATTGCAAGAGCGCCTGAACAGCTTGCGCGAGCAACTGGACCGCAACGTGCCGCTTTCGGACGAAGAGCTGGCCGCGCTACATGAAGAAGCACGCCAGATCGAGGCGCAACTGAAACTTGAAGAAGCCACGCCAGACAACAACCTGGTGGACGGCGTGAACCTGGCGATCGAGCGCTTCGAGGCCGACCACCCCGACCTCACCGCCACCCTGCGCAGCATTGCCAACTCGCTGCACAGCATGGGCATCTGAAAACCAACGGGGCCGCAACAGCGGCCCCGATACCTTACTGGCGAACCAGACGCTGGTTCTGCGGGCTGATCGCGCGGGTGCTGCGGTACGGGTTGATATCCAGCCCGCCGCGGCGCACATAGCGCGCATACACCGTCAGATACTCTGGCTGCAGCAGGTTCTTCAGATCCAGGTAGATCCGCTCCACGCATTGCTCATGGAAGTCGGCATGCTGGCGGAAGCTGATCAGGTAGGTCAGCAGGCTGGCAGGGTCCAGCGCCCTGCCCTTGTACTCGACCACCACGCTGCCCCAGTCCGGCTGGCCAGTGACCGGGCAGTTGGATTTCAGCAGGTGACTGTGCAGGGTTTCCGCCACCACCTGGTCAGGGCTGCAACGCAGCAGTTCGGGCTGCGGCTGCTGGTAGTTGCTGATGGCAACGTCCAGTGCATCGATGCACTGACCCGGCAGGGCCACCACACCCTGTGCCTCGACTTCGGCCAGGCTGCGCACCTTCACGCCTACCGGCTTGCCGGCAGCGGCGGACAGGTCTTTCTCCAGGCAGGCCTGGAGCTCGCCAGACGACGCGAATACGGTCTGGTTCAGCGAATTCAGGTACAGCTTGAACGACTTGGACTCGATGATATTCGGCGAATCGGCCGGGATGGCAAACTCGCCGATGGCGACTACCGGCTTGCCAGAGGGCAGCAGCCAGCTCAGCTCGAAGCAGTTCCAGTAATCCACGCCCCGCCAGGGCAAGGTCTGGGCAGTGACCCCCAGTTCGGCCCACTTCGCGGTGCGCGGGATCGGGAACAGCAACTGCGGGGAATAGGTGGCAATGTATTCGCTGGACTTGCCCAGCGGGGAATGTTCGGCAGCGGGATGCATGGAAACTGACCTGAAGGTTCGAAATTGCGCCTAGTCTACCGGTTTTGCGCCCCGCCTTGCAGCGCAAGTCACCGGGCGGTTACCGGGGAATTACAACTTTGTCAGTTTGCGCGTGCGGCTGCCTGGTCACGTATCATCTCGGCCAAAGCCTGCGCTGTCACTGTGGGAGCGGGCGTGCCGGCTCCCACAGTTTGCGGCGCCGCTACCTGGAGCTAATGCCACCCAATGAAACTGCTGATTGTCGAAGACCAGGCCCGCACCGGCCAGTACCTGAGCCAGGGCCTGAACGAAGCCGGCTTCGCCACCGAACTGGCCACCGATGGCGAGACCGGCCAGTTCCTGGCCCTGACCGGCGACCACGACCTGCTGATCCTCGACGTGATGCTGCCTGGGCGGGATGGCTGGCAGATTCTCCAGGCCGTGCGCCAGGCCGGCCTGGATACACCGGTGCTGTTCCTCACCGCCCGCGACGCCGTCGAAGACCGGGTACACGGGCTGGAGCTGGGCGCCGATGACTACCTGATCAAGCCGTTCGCCTTCTCCGAATTGCTGGCACGGGTGCGCAGCCTGTTGCGTCGGGGCACCAGCCCCAGCCAGGACGCCACCCTGAGCCTGGCCGACCTGCGACTGGACCTGATCCGTCGCCGCGCCGAGCGCGCCGGCCAGCGCATCGACCTGACCGCCAAGGAGTTCGCCCTGCTCGAACTGCTGCTGCGCCGCCAGGGCGAGGTGCTGCCCAAATCGCTGATCGCCTCGCAGGTGTGGGACATGAATTTTGACAGCGACACCAATGTGATCGAGGTAGCCATCCGCCGCCTGCGCCTGAAGATCGACGACCCGCACCCGAACAAGCTGATTCACACCGTGCGCGGCATGGGCTACGTCCTCGAAGAGCGCGAGGCATGATGCGCCGGGTGTCCCTCGGCAGCCGCCTGGCCCTGCTGTTCGCCGCCTGCACGGCCGCCGTCTCGCTCGGCGCTGGCCTGATCTTCAGCCAGGCCAGCGCGCAGCACTTCGTCGAACTGGACCAGCAACTGCTGGACTCGCGCCTGTCGCTGTTCCGCACCCAGCTGGCCGGCATCACCACGCCGGCCGAGCTGCAGGCGCGCCTGCCTGCCCTGCGCGATGAATTGGGCCACCAGGCCGACCTGGCCCTGCGCATCAGTGGCAGCGACGGTGCCACCTGGTTCGAAAGCCGCAGCGGCCTGCCCCTGGCACCGCTGCCCGACGGGCTGGCGACCCTGCATGAACAAGGCACGGACTACCGCAGCCTGGCCACGCACCTGGTACCAGGCGCTGCGCAATCGCCACAGCTGACCCTGTACCTCGACATCACTCACCACCAGCACTTCCTGCAGGGCATGCAGCGCCTGATCTGGCTGACGGTCGGTCTGTCGGCGCTGGCGACGGCACTGCTCGGTGCCTGGGCCACACGCCGCGGGCTGCGCCCATTGCGGCAGATGGGCCAGGTGGCCGCCGGCGTGTCGGCGCGGTCGTTGACCACCCGCCTGCCGGTGGCGCAGATGCCCGAGGAACTGGCCGAGCTGGCCACGGCCATGAACGCCATGCTGCAGCGCCTGGACGATGCCTTCCAGCGCCTGTCAGCGTTTTCTGCGGACATTGCCCACGAGCTGCGCACACCGCTGTCCAACCTGCTGACCCATACCCAGGTCACCCTCACCCGCCCGCGCAGCCTCGAGGAGTACCGCGAGGCCCTGCATGGCAACCTGGAGGAGCTGCAGCGGATGGCGCAGATGATCAACGACATGCTGTTCCTGGCCAAGGCCGACCATGGCCTGCTGGTACCGGGGCGAGCGCCGCTGGCGCTGCATGAGGAAGTGGATGCGCTGCTGGAGTACTACGCCCCGCTGGCCGAGGACAGCGACATACAGCTGTCGCGCGAGGGCGCGGCCCTGCTGCAGGGCGACCGACACATGCTGCGCCGAGCGCTGTCCAACCTGCTCGACAATGCCTTGCGCTTTACCCCGGCGGGTGGACAGATACGGGTGACGCTGGCGCCTGGGCCGACGCTGTGCGTGGCCAATACCGGAGGGGACATCGACCCGGCAGCATTACCGTGCCTGTTCGACCGTTTCTACCGGGTGGACCCGGCACGGCGCGAAGGCAGTAGCGAGCATGCGGGGCTGGGGCTGGCGATTACCCGGTCGATCGTGCAGGCCCATGGCGGGCGCATTCGGGCTGAATGTGAGGATGGATGGACACGGTTCGTAATCGAGTTCACTGAAGGTCGGTGAACCGGGGGCTGCTTTGCGCCCCCAAATCTCAAGCAGAGATCAGACCGCCAGGCCAATCGCCGGCTGTACCTGCGATGCGCGGTAGGCCGGGTAGATGGTCGCCAGGAAGCTCATCACCAACCCGGCCGTGCAGATGATCGCCACATCGCCCCACTGCAACTGCGATGGCAGGCTGCTGATGAAGTACACATCCGAAGTAAAGATGTGCTGCCCGCTCACCCGCTCCAGCCAGCCGACGATCTGGCTGACATTGAACGCTGCAATCACCCCCAGCACGCCGCCAATCAGCGTACCGACGATGCCGATCAGGCTGCCCTGGACCATGAACGTGCCCATGATCTGTGCCGGGGTGGCACCCAGGGTGCGGAGGATGGCGATGTCCGGGCCCTTGTCGTTCACTACCATCACCAGGGTGGCGATGATGTTGAACGCGGCCACCGCGATGATCATCATCAATAGCAGGCCGATCATGGTCTTTTCCATCTTCATGGCGCTGAACAGGCTGCCCTGGGTATGCGACCAGTCATCGGCACGGTAGGCGTCGCCCAGCCTGGCGGCGATGGCCTTGGACACCTGCGGCGCGGCATACAGGTCGTGCAGCTTCAGGCGCACGCCCTGCACCTGGCCCGGCGCCCAGCGCTGCATGGCGCCAGCATCGGCCACGTGGATGTAGGCCTGCGAGCCGTCCAGCTCGGCCCCCACCTTGAAGATGCCGACCACGGTCAGGCGCTGCATGCGCGGGGTGATACCGCCGGGTTCCTTGCTGATTTCCGGCACGATCAGGGTCAGCTTGTCACCCGTGTTGAGGCGGAAGCGGCGCGCGGTCAGCTCGCCGATGACCACACCGTACTCGCCCGGCTGCAGGTCCTGCAGGCGGCCCTGGACGATATGCTGGCCGACGATCGAGACCTTGCCCTCCTCGGCCGGGTCGATACCGCCGACCTGGATCGGCTGCATGGCGCCCTTGTACGACAGCATGCCTTCCATTTCGCTAATCGGCGCTGCCGCCACCACTGCCGGGTCCTGCAGGGCTGCGTCGGCCACCTTGTGCCAGTCGTCCAGCGGCTGCACGCCAAGGAGGGCGGCATGCGGCACCAGGCCGAGAATGCGCGAGCTCATTTCACGCTGGAAACCGTTCATCACCGACAGCACCACGATCATCGCCAGCACGCCCAGCGACAGGCCGATCATCGAGGTCATCGAGATGAACGAGATGAAGTGGTTGCGGCGCTTGGCTCGGGTGTAGCGCGCGCCAATGAAGATGGGCAAGGGTCTGAACATGTACGGAAACACCCAATGAAAACAGGAAAACGGGGCGGCGCGGCCACCCCGTGCAGTCGATCAGATCGCCACCAGGTGGCCGTCGTCGAGCTTCAGCACGCGGTCCATCTGGCGTGCCAGGTTGAGGTCGTGGGTCACCACCAGGAACGCGGTGCGCGAGGCACTGGACAGTTCCTGCATCAGTTCCTGGATGCCCTGCGCGGTGTGGTGGTCGAGGTTGCCGGTCGGCTCGTCGAGCATCACCAGACCCGGGCGGTTGACCAGCGCCCGGGCTATCGCCACCCGCTGGCGCTCGCCGCCGGACAGCTCGGCCGGCTTGTGGTTGAAGCGGTGGGCCAGGCCCACCCGCTTGAGCAGCGCCTCGGCACGCTCGCGGGCCTCGGCAATGGGGGTACGGCCGATCAGCAACGGCATGCACACGTTTTCGATGGCGGTGAATTCCGGCAACAGGTGGTGGAACTGGTAGACAAAGCCCAGTTCCCGGTTGCGCAGCAGGCCACGGGCCCGCTCGCCCAGCGCCGACAGCTCCTCGCCAGCCAGCCAGACGCTGCCCTGGGTCGGCCGGTCGAGGCCACCCAGCAGGTTGAGCAAGGTACTCTTGCCGGAGCCCGAACTGCCGACGATGGCCACGCGCTCACCGGCGTGCAGCTCGAGGTTGAGCCCGGACAGTACCTGCACCGACTCCGGGCCCTCGTCGTAGGACTTGCCCAGGTTGCGGCAACTCAGAACGGCTTTATCACTCATGCGCGACTCACTCATAACGTAGCGCCTCTGCAGGCTGGGTGCGCGCCGCACGCCAGGCCGGGTACAGGGTGGCGAAGAAACTCAGGACCAGCGCCGCGGCACAGACCATGTACACGTCCTGGGCCTGGATCTGCGATGGCAGGTAATCGATGAAGTACACGTCGGCATTGAGGAACTTGTGCCCGATCAGTTTCTCGATGCCGGCGATCACCGCACTGACGTTCAGCGCGGCGACGATCCCGACCACGGCGCCGATCAGGGTACCGATCACCCCGATCACCGTGCCCTGGACCATGAAGATGAGCATGATCTGCCCGGGCGTGGCGCCCAGGGTGCGCAGGATGGCAATGTCGCCGCGCTTGTCGTTGACCACCATCACCAGCGTGGAAATGATGTTGAACGCCGCCACCGCCACGATCAGCAGCAACAGCAGGCCGATCATGGCCTTTTCCATGCGGATCGCCTGGTACAGGTTGCCATGGGTGCGGGTCCAGTCACGGCTGTAGAACTCCTGCTCACCCAGGCGCTGGGCGATGTCCCAGGCCACTCGCGGGGCCTGGAACAGGTCGTCGAACTTCAGGCGCAGGCCCTGCACCTGGTCGGGTTTCCAGCGGTGCAGGCGGGACAGGTCGCTGATGTTGGTCAGGCCCAGGTAGCCGTCGATTTCGCCCGCCCCGACGTGGAAGGTACCGACCACGGTGAAGCGCTTCATGCGCGGGAACATGCCGGCCGGGGTCACGCTGACCTCGGGGGCGACGAAGGTGAGCTTGTCGCCAATCGACACGCCCAGCTTGGCCGCGGCCTTGTCGCCGATCATGATGCCCCATTCGCCCGGCGCCAGCTGGTCGAGGCGGCCCTGCAGGACGAATTTGTCGATGATCGACACCTCGCGCTCACGGGCCGGGTCGATGCCGTTGAGCAGCACCTTCTGCACCTTGCCGTCATGGGTCAGCAGGCCCTGCATCTGGGTGAACGGCGCAACTGCCAGCACCTGCGGATTCTGCTTTACTTGTTGGGCAAGGGCCGGCCAGTCGGCTATGGGCTGGCCGCTCTCCAGCGTGGCATGCGGGATCATGCCCAGCACGCGGGTGCGCATCTCGTGGTCGAAACCGTTCATCACCGAGAGCACCACGATCATCACCACCACGCCCAGGGCGAGGCCGATCATCGAGGTCAGGGAAATGAACGATACGAAGTGATTGCGACGTTTGGCACGGGTATAACGCGTGCCGATGAATGCGAAAAGAGGTCTGAACATGTCGGGGCTTGTTCGGATGAAAGGGAACGTCCTTGTGGCGAGGCGCCTACGGCGGCTTTACACTCGGACCACCGCCGCCACCTTGGGTTCGCCATGACGACATTAGACGAAGAAGATCGCCGCGAATACTACCGCATCGAAGATCAGATCGCACTTCAAATCAGCCCCCTCAGCGCGGCCGAAGCCCTTGACGCAGATGTGTTGCAAGATGATTCGCCGCTGTTCAACCTGCTCAGCGAGCTGCACCTGTCCGACTTCGAGTCGCAGCACCTGCTACGCCAGCTGAGCGAAAAGGACCGCACCCTCGCCGCCTTCCTGCGCGCGCAGAACAAACGTCTCGACCTGCTCAGCGCGGTGGTTGCGCAGACCCTGATCGGCGAAGTGGGCCCACTCCGGCCGGTGGTCATTTCCGAGGGCGGCATCGAGTTCACCCAAGCCACGCGGCTGGCCCCCGGTACCCGGGTAAAGGTGAAGATGGTGTTGATGCCACGCGCCCATGGCTTGCTGCTGCGCGGCAAGGTCACCCATTGCGACCCGCGCCCGCAGGGCGGCTTCGAGGTCGGCAGCGAATTCACCGACATGACCGACGCCCAGCGTCAACTGCTGGCCCGCTACATCCTGCAGCGCCAGCAACAGCAACGGCGCCAGCAGCTGGAACAGAACGACCCCGCCTCCTGAGCCCAACCTTTCCCTGATTTGAAGGAACGAACGTGACCCTGATCTACGGCCATCGCGGCGCCAAGGGCGAAGCGCCCGAGAATACCCTGAAGAGCTTCCAGCAATGCCTGGCTCACGGCGTGACGCGCTGCGAGCTGGACCTGCACCTGTCGGCCGACAACGAGCTGATGGTGATCCACGACCCTACCCTCAAGCGCACCACCGGCAAGCGCGGCAAGGTGGTCGAGCACTCGGCCGCCGACCTGGTCAGGATCGACGCGCGCAAAGGCGGTCCCGGCCATGTCCAGCCCTGCCCGATCCCGCGGCTGGAAGAACTGTTCCAGAAATGCCCGTTCGAGCATTGGCAACTGGAAGTGAAAAGCGCCTCACGCACCCGCGCCGCCACCACCGTGCTGGCGATCCGTGAACTGGCCCAGCAGTACGGCCTGCTGGACAAGGTGACCATCACCTCGAGTTCGCGCGAAGTGCTGGGCGCGGCACAGGAACTGGTACCGGATGTGAAACGCGGGCTGGTGGCCGAATACGCCTGGCTCGACCCATTGAAGGTAGCGCAGAACTACGGCTGTGACCTGCTGGCATTGAACTGGACACTGTGCACGCCGGAGCGCCTGCTGAAAGCGCAGAGCCAGGGGTTGCACGTGTCGGTGTGGACGGTCAACGAACCGGCACTGATGCGCCGGCTCGCTGACTTTGGCGTGGACAGCCTGATTACAGACTTTCCCGGTTTGGCCAAGACCACCCTCGGGCAGGGTTGAAATCGGTCTCTCCGACCGGCTCAGGCCACCGGTCGGAGCCGCTCAAAAAAGCCGGTTCAGGCCGTCGTAGGCAGCTACCCGATAGGCTTCGGCCATGGTCGGGTAGTTGAACGTGGTGTTGACGAAGTACTTCAGGTTGTTCAGCTCACCCGGCTGGTTCATCACCGCCTGGCCGATATGGACGATTTCCGAAGCCTGGTAGCCGAAGCAGTGCACGCCCAGCACTTCCAGGGTTTCGCGATGGAACAGGATCTTCAGCATGCCTTGCGGCTCGCCGGCGATCTGCGCACGGGCCATGCTCTTGAAGAAGGCCTTGCCCACTTCGTACGGTACCTTGGCCTGGGTCAGCTCTTGCTCGTTCTTGCCGATCGAGCTGATTTCGGGAATGGTGTAGATGCCGGTCGGCACGTCATTGACGAAACGCCAGCTGCCATTGTCGACGATGCTGCCCGCGGCCGAGCGGCCCTGGTCGTGGGCGGCACTGGCCAGGCTTGGCCAGCCGATCACGTCACCGGCACCGTAGATATTCGGCACGCTGGTGCGGTAGCTCTCGTCGACCTCGATCTGGCCGCGGCTGTTGACCTTGATGCCGATGTTTTCCAGGCCCAGCTTGTCGGTGTTGCCGGTACGGCCGTTGCACCACAGCAAGGCGTCGGCCTTGATCTTCTTGCCCGACTTCAGGTGCAGGATCACCCCGTTGTCCAGGCCTTCGACACGCTCGTAGTCTTCGTTGTGGCGCACGGTGATGTTGTTGTTGCTGAAGTGGTAGCTCAGCGCCTGGGAAATTTCCGAATCGAGGAAACTCAGCAGCTGACCACGGTTGTCCACCAGTTCCACCAGCACGCCGAGGCCGCTGAAGATCGAGGCGTACTCGCAACCGATCACGCCGGCGCCGTACACGATCAGCTTGCGCGGGGTGTGGCTGAGGCTGAGGATGGTGTCGCTGTCGTAGACGCGCGGGTGGTTGAAGTCGATGTCGGCCGGGCGGTAGGGGCGCGAGCCGGTGGCGATGATGATGTGCTTGGCGTTGAGCTTTTCCACCACGCCGTTCGGGCACACCACTTCGATGGTCTGCTCGTCGGCGAAGCTGCCAGTACCGACGAACACATCGACGCGGTTACGGGCGTAATAGCCGGTGCGCGATGCCACCTGCTTGGCAATGACCTTCTCGGCGCTCTTCAGCACGTCGGGGAACGAGAACCAGCGCGGCTCGCCGATGGCACGGAACATCGGGTTGGTGTTGAACTGCATGATCTGCCGCACCGAGTGACGCAGTGCCTTGGACGGGATGGTACCCAGGTGGGTGCAGTTGCCCCCGACCTGGCGACGGCTGTCGACCATCGCCACCTTGCGCCCTGCTTTGGCGGCGTTCATTGCCGCACCTTCCCCGGCCGGGCCGGAACCCAGCACCACTACGTCGTAGTTGTAGACAGCCATGCGTACTCCTTCAGAACTGGCCCGCAAGCCACGGTCGCTCGCGGGGCGCGATCATGCCGCCGGGGCGTCATGAGAAAATTCGGGTGCAGTCTAATCAAGCGTGAACGCCGCGCACATTAACCCTTGGTCGCGTCGTAGGCCAGTTTTGCCCGCACTACATGTGGTTCACCCACTCCCTGGCGCGATCATCCCTGCTTGTGCTTTCACTCGCCTTTCACTGCCCGCTCGAACGCGGGCGTAGCTCGGGAGACGAAGCCACCCTCGGCCCGAGTCACCAGAACAGCCGGCAGGCCATGTGTCATGGCAAAATCCCAGCCGCGCTGCGGGCCGAGGATCAACAGCAGCGTCGAGTAGCCGTCTGCCCGCAGAGCCGAGGCATCGAGCACGGTGACCGCGGCCAAGTCATGTTGCACCGGGCGCCCGAGGCGGGCATCGAAGATGTGCGAATAGCGCCGGCCATTGTCCTCGAAATAATGCCGATAGTCACCCGAGGTTGATACCGAAAGGCCATTGAGCGGAATGACCTGACGGGCGATCTGGCGGTCTTCGCGGGGCAGCTCCAGGGCGATGCGCCAGGGACTGCCGTCAGGCTTGCGCCCGACGGCCTTGAGCTCACCGGTCACTTCGGCGACGAAGCTGGCTACGCCCATGGCCTGCAGGCGCGCGGCGATCAGGTCGACGGCATGGCCGGCGGCAATGCTGTTGAAGTCGAGCTGCACCGGGGCGTCCTTGCACAGGGCCTGGCCCTGGACGTACAGGTGCCGGTAGCCGACCCGCTGGCGCGCCTGGGCCAGGGACTGCGGGTCGGGCACCCGCATGTGGCGCGCCTGCGGGCCGAAGCCCCACAGGTCGAGCAACGGCTCGACGGTAAGGTCGAAGGCGCCGTCGCCCTGCTCGGCCAGGTGCTGGCCGAATGCAACCAGCTCAAGCATGTCGGGCGGCAAGGCCATGCACTGGTTGGCGGGCAGCAAGTTGAACTGGCTGACGGTGGAGTCGCCGCGGTAGGTTGAGTAGTGCCGATCGATGCCGTTGAGGATGGCCTCGACCGCCGCCTGGACTTGGGCCGGCGCCGGGCCGCCAGGCTCGCGGACGTACTGGATGCTATAACTGCTGCCCATGGTCGGGCCACCCAGGCGTTCGACGGTCCGGCCTTGGTTACAGGCGGTCAGGAGCATCAGGATGAACAGGAGGGCTGTGCGCAAAGGGTGGGTTCTCGGTGGCTGTGCTGGCCTTATCGCGGATAAACCCGCTCCACAGGATATGCACCGCCTGTGTAGGCGGATTTATCCGCGATCAGGCCAGCACAGACAACACAAAATCTGGATAAAAAAACGGGAACCCGAAGGTTCCCGTTTTTTCATTGCCTTACAAGCGAATCAGCGCGGAAACGCTGGCGGGTTCACACCGGCCATCTCTTCCATTACGCGAACCACCTGGCAGCTGTAACCGAATTCGTTGTCGTACCAGACGTACAGGACAACGCGGTTGTCGTTGGCGATGGTCGCTTCAGCATCAACCACACCGGCGTGGCGCGAGCCGACGAAGTCGGTCGAAACCACTTCCTGCGAGCTGACGTAGTCGATCTGCTTGTGCAGTTCCGAGTGCATGGCGGTCTGGCGCAGGTACTCGTTGATCTCGTCGCGCGAGGTCGGCTTTTCCAGGTTCAGGTTCAGGATCGCCATCGAAACGTTCGGCGTCGGTACGCGAATGGCGTTGCCGGTCAGCTTGCCCTTGAGCACTGGCAGGGCCTTGGCGGCAGCAGTGGCGGCGCCGGTTTCGGTGATGACCATGTTCAGCGGCGCGGCACGGCCACGGCGGCTGCCCTTGTGGAAGTTGTCGATCAGGTTCTGGTCGTTGGTGAACGAGTGAACGGTTTCGACGTGGCCGTTGACGATGCCGTACTGGTCGTTGATGGCCTTGAGTACCGGCACGATGGCGTTGGTGGTGCAGGAAGCGGCCGAGATGATCTTGTCATCGGCAGCGATGTCACCGTGGTTGATGCCGTGCACGATGTTCTTCAGCGCGCCCTTGCCAGGTGCAGTGAGGATCACGCGGGCAGCGCCCGGGCAGGCCAGGTGCTGGCCCAGGCCGTCGGCATCACGCCATACGCCGGTGTTGTCGACGATCAGCGCGTTCTCGATGCCGTACTGGGTGTAGTCGACTTCGCTCGGGCTCTTGGCGTAGATCACCTGGATCAGGTTGCCGTTGGCGGTGATGGTGTTGTTGGCTTCGTCGATGGTGATGGTGCCATCGAACGGGCCGTGCACCGAGTCACGGCGCAGCAGGCTGGCACGCTTGACCAGGTCGTTTTCGGCGCCCTTGCGCACGACGATGGCACGCAGGCGCAGGCCGTCGCCGCCACCGGTCTTCTCGATCAGGATGCGCGCCAGCAGGCGGCCGATGCGACCGAAGCCGTACAGGACAACGTCGGTACCCTTGCGCGCCGAAGCGTTCTGCTGGCCAACCACCTCGGCCAGTTCCTCACGGACGAACTGCTCGGCAGTACGGCCATTGCCTTCCTGCTTGAACTTGTTGGCCAGCTTGCCGAGGTCGACCGAGGCGGCGCCCAGTTTCAGCTCGCTCATGGCCTTGAGCAGGGGGAATGTCTCGTGGACGGACAGTTCGGTTTCGTCGGTTTGACGATGGCGCGCAAAGCGGTGCGCCTTGAGGATCGAGATAACCGAACGGTTGATCAGGCTACGGCCATAAATCGAGCTCACCACATTGTTGTTGCGGTAGAGCTGACCGATAAGCGGGATCATCGCTTCAGCCAGGGCTTCACGATCGATCCACTCACCAAGACACTGGTCGGGCTTCTGAGTCACGGGAACCTTCCACATGTAGGGACAGAAAAAAGGGGCTACATTATGACGCCCCAACGCGTAACCGGCAATGAGCGCCTGTCGCGGCACGCGAGCCAGCGTTCATGCCCTTTCGAGCCTGACAGCCGGCACCGTCACCGGTACAATCGATCTCTTTGCCGCAACGCTTGGAGTGCAATCTCCCGTGTCAGTTCTGCGCCTACCGCAAATGTCGGCCACGGCCGGCAAACAAACCTGGGGTAATCTGCCCGGGACCGCCCTCAGCCTGGCCATCGCCGAGGCCGCCAGCAGCGCGGGCCGCTTCACCCTGCTGCTGACTGCCGACAGCCAGGCAGCCGATCGTCTGGAACAGGAACTGCGCTTCTTTGCCCCGGACCTGCCGGTGCTGCCGTTCCCCGATTGGGAAACCCTGCCCTACGACCTGTTCTCACCGCACCAGGACATCATCTCCCAGCGCATCGCCAGCCTGTACCGCTTGCCGGAGCTGAGCCATGGCATCCTCGTGGTACCGGTCACCACCGCCCTGCACCGCCTGGCACCAACCCGCTTCCTGCTGGGCAGCAGCCTGGTGCTGGACGTCGGCCAGACCATCGACGTCGAACAGATGCGCACGCGCCTGGAAGCCAGCGGCTATCGCTGTGTCGATACCGTCTACGAGCATGGCGAGTTCGCCGTGCGCGGGGCGCTGATCGACTTGTTCCCGATGGGCAGCAAGCTGCCCTACCGCATCGACCTGTTTGATGACGAGATCGAAACCCTGCGTACCTTCGACCCCGAGACCCAGCGCTCGATCGACAAGGTCGATTCGGTACGCCTGCTGCCGGCACGCGAGTTCCCGATGCAGAAAGAGGAAGTGACCCGCTTCAAGGCGCGCTTCCGCGAACGCTTCGATGTCGACTTCCGCCGCAGCGCGATTTTCCAGGACCTGGCCAGCGGCATCATCCCCGCCGGTATCGAGTACTACCTGCCGCTGTTCTTCGAAGAAACTTCGACCCTGTTCGACTACCTGCCGGCCGACACCCAGGTGTTCTCGCTGCCCGGCGTGGAACAGGCTGCCGAGCATTTCTGGAACGATGTGCGCGGGCGTTATGAAGACCGCCGTGGCGACCTGAGCCGGCCCTTGCTGCCACCTGCCGAGCTGTTCCTGCCGGTGGAAGACTGCTTTGCCCGGCTCAAGCAATGGCCTCGGGTGGTGGTCAGCAGCGAGGACCTCGAGCCCGGGGTGGGCCGCGAACGCTTCCCGGCACGCGCACTGCCCAACCTGGCGATCGAGGCCAAGGCCAACCAGCCGCTGGCCGAACTGGCCAATTTCCTCGACCAGTTCCCTGGCCGCGTGCTGTTCACCGCCGAATCGGCGGGCCGCCGCGAAGTGCTGCTGGAGCTGCTCGAGCGGCTGAAACTGCGACCACATAGCGTCGATGGCTGGGCCGATTTCATCACCGGCGCCGAGCGCCTGGCGATCACCATCGCCCCGCTGGATGACGGCCTGCTGCTGGACGACCCGGCTATCGCCCTGGTCGCCGAAAGCCCGCTGTTCGGCCAGCGCGTGATGCAGCGCCGCCGCCGTGACAAACGCGGCGAAACCGCCAACGACGCGGTAATCAAGAACCTCACCGAACTGCGCGAAGGCGCACCGGTGGTGCACATCGACCATGGCGTCGGCCGCTACCTGGGCCTGGCCACGCTGGAAATCGAGGGCCAGGCCGCCGAATTCCTTACCCTCGAATATGCCGAAGGCGCCAAGCTGTACGTGCCCGTGGCCAACCTGCACCTGATTGCCCGCTACACCGGCAGCGACGATGCCCTGGCGCCGCTGCACCGGCTGGGCTCGGAGGCCTGGCAGAAGGCCAAGCGCAAGGCCGCCGAACAGGTACGCGATGTCGCCGCCGAGCTGCTCGACATCTATGCCCGCCGCGCCGCGCGCAAGGGTTATGCATTTGCCGACCCGGCCGCCGACTATGCCACCTTCAGCGCCGGCTTCCCGTTCGAGGAAACCCCGGACCAGCAGGCCGCGATCGAAGCCGTGCGCGCCGACATGCTGGCGCCCAAGCCGATGGACCGCCTGGTGTGCGGCGACGTCGGTTTCGGCAAGACCGAAGTGGCCATGCGCGCGGCATTCATTGCCGTACACAGTGGCCGCCAGGTGGCCGTGCTGGTGCCCACCACCCTGCTCGCCCAGCAGCACTACAACAGCTTCCGCGACCGCTTCGCCGACTGGCCGGTGACCGTGGAAGTGATGAGCCGCTTCAAGTCGGCCAAGGAAGTGGCCGCTGCGGCCGCCGACCTGGCCGAAGGCAAGATCGACATCCTCATCGGCACCCACAAGCTGCTGCAGGACGACGTGCGCTTCAAGGACCTGGGCCTGGCCATCATCGACGAAGAGCACCGCTTCGGTGTGCGCCAGAAAGAACAGCTCAAGGCCCTGCGCAGCGAGGTGGACATCCTCACCCTCACCGCCACGCCGATTCCGCGTACGTTGAACATGGCCGTGGCGGGCATGCGCGACCTGTCCATCATCGCCACGCCACCGGCGCGCCGCCTGTCGGTGCGCACCTTCGTCATGGAGCAGAACAAGAGCACGGTCAAGGAGGCGCTGCTGCGTGAATTGTTGCGCGGTGGCCAGGTGTACTACCTGCACAACGATGTGAAAACCATCGAGAAATGCGCCGCCGACCTTGCCGGGCTGGTCCCCGAGGCGCGCATCGGCATCGGCCATGGGCAGATGCGCGAGCGCGAGCTGGAACAGGTGATGAGCGACTTCTACCACAAGCGCTTCAACGTGCTGGTGGCCTCGACCATCATCGAAACCGGCATCGACGTGCCCAGCGCCAACACCATCGTCATCGAGCGTGCCGACAAGTTCGGCCTGGCCCAGCTGCACCAGCTGCGCGGCCGGGTTGGCCGGAGCCACCACCAGGCCTACGCCTACCTGCTGACACCCACCCGGCAGAAGGTCAGCGCCGACGCCGAGAAACGCCTGGAGGCGATCGCCAACACCCAGGACCTCGGTGCCGGCTTCGTGCTGGCCACCAACGACCTGGAAATCCGCGGTGCCGGCGAGCTGCTGGGCGAAGGCCAGAGTGGGCAGATCCAGGCGGTGGGCTTCACCCTGTACATGGAAATGCTCGAGCGCGCAGTCAAGGCGATTCGCAAGGGTACCCAGCCGAATCTGGAGCAGCCGCTGGGCGGTGGCCCGGAAATCAACCTGCGCCTGCCGGCCCTGATCCCCGAGGACTACCTGCCCGACGTGCATGCGCGGCTGATCCTGTACAAGCGCATCGCCTCGGCCGCCGACGAGGAAGGCCTCAAGGACCTGCAGGTGGAAATGATCGACCGCTTCGGCCTGCTGCCCGAGCCGACCAAGAACCTCATGCGCCTGACCTCGCTCAAGCTGCAGGCGGAAAAGCTCGGCATCAAGAAAGTCGATGCCGGCCCCAATGGCGGCAAGATCGAGTTCGAGGCCGAGACTCCGGTCGACCCGCTGACCCTGATCAAGCTGATCCAGGGCCAGCCCAAACGCTACAAGTTCGAAGGCGCCACCCAGTTCCGCTTCCTGGTACCGATGGAACGCCCCGACGAACGCTTCAATACCCTGGAGGCGCTGTTCGAGCGCCTGACCCCACAGCCTGCTTAAGGAAGACCCATGCGTGCCATCCGTTGCCTGACCCTGCTGCTGGCGCTGTTCGCCCCGGCTGCCTTCGCCGAAGGCCTGTATCAGGTAGAAATGATCCTGGTGCGGCAGAACAGCGTGCCCGCCTTTACCAGCCCGTTTGCCCCGGAAAACTGGAGCGCCGGCGCTCCGCGCCTGGAAAAGGACGCCGAGCGTCGCCTGGCGCTGGAAGACGAAGCCACCCGCCTGGAAGCCACCGCCGATTACACCGTGCTGATGCACAAGGCCTGGCAGCAGCGGGTCGGCAGCGAACCCAGCCGTATCGCCCTGGGCGAAGGTGCCGAGCAGTTCGGCCATTTCCCCATCGAAGGTAACCTGAGCATTGCCGAGGGCCGCTTCATCGCGGTCGAGGCCAATTTCTGGGTCAACCAGCTGGACGGCAACGGCAGCGTGCTGCAAAGCGAGCAGTTCAAGCAGAGCAACAGCAACGTCAAGGGCGGGCAACTGACCTTCCTTGACGGCGGGCACCTGGCGCTGCTGCTGAAGGTAACTCCTCCGGGCACGCCGAAGATGCCGGTGATGGACCCGGAGATGATGGAGCAGTGATGTGAGCAGCGGCGATGCGCAGCAACTGCTGAGGGCCCACCCGAACTGGGTGAGGTTCCTCGACGCCGGCGCGCTGGCACGAGGCCGCGATTATGCGGCGCAAGAGCGGACGCGCATCCTGTCGCAGCATGGCGCAACGGTCGAGGCAATCTGCAAGGGCTCGGCCGGCCAGACCTACCAGCAGACCATCCAGCTGGTCCTCAATCACGGTGACCTGCGTGTGTTCGGGCGCTGCTCCTGTCCCGTCGCGCTCAACTGCAAGCACTGCGTTGCAGCGTTGCTGCAACTGCAGGACGGTACCGGCGGCCTTGGCGGCGCAGCCCCACCGGAGCAGGCCGCACTTGCGCTGCCACCGGCCCTCAACCTGTGGGTCCAGGCACTGGAGTCACCGTCCCCACCCGCTGCCTCGCGCGAACCGGCACGCAAAGGCCCGGCAATCTATTACCGTATCCAGCTGGATCAAGAGCAATGGTGGCTCGAACCGATCAAAGGCACCCGGCAGACAGACGGCACACTGAAGATCGGCCGCATCGCCTCAATGCCCGAGATGATCTACTACACCCCCCGCTACGTCACGGAGGACGACGCGCGGCTGCTGCGCCTGATCGATGCCCGCAGCAAGACGATCACGCCCGTGGTGCAGCTGGAAGGCAAGCAGGGTGCGGAGCTCTACAGCTACGCCCTGGCCACTGATCGCCTGCTGTTCGAAGACGACGCTGCGCCGCTGTCTCCCGGGCCGGAGCTGCATGCCGAGTTCCGCTGGGTCAGGCTGGACAATGGCAGCTACCGCGGCGCCTGGTATCACGACGACCAGCTGCCGTTGCAGGTACTGCCCATCGAGCCCATGTACTATGTCGACAGGCATTCGCATCAGACCGGCAAGCTGCGCCATGACCTCGACCCCTTCATTGCCAGCCAGCTCGCGCGTGCACCTGTTGTTCCCGAACACCTGGTGGTTCCCTTGAGCCATCGATTGAACGCCTTGAACCGCCACGTCCCCACTCCCACAGCCGTGAGCACCCGGCAAATCGACGACCTCACGCCAAGAGGGAGGCTGACCCTGGGCAGCCTCGAATTCAGTGCCTACATGCCCAAGACCGGCCGCATGCAACGGCAGATGCAACACCGTGCCGCGCTGGCATTCGACTACGACGGCCTGCGCACCAGCGGCAGCGACGACAAACCGCTGACCCGCCTGGTCGGCGACACCAGCCAGCGCATCCGCCGCCAGCCGCAGGCCGAGCAGGCGCTGCGCAAGGTGCTGCGTGACCTCGGCTTCAAGCCTGCCACCCGGCAGAGCAAGGCATTGCCCGACAGTGCAGGCGAGATGCTCCAGCTCCCCGACGACGAAGCCTGGCTGCGTTTTGCCCGCGCCGGCCTGCCACGCTTGCGCGAGGCCGGCTGGGACATCGATATCCAGCGCGACTTTGCCTTCAACCTGCAAGAAGTTGACGACTGGTACGCCAGCATTGACGAAGCACCCGGCCATGAATGGTTCGACCTGGAGCTGGGCATCGTGGTCGATGGCCAGCGCCACAGCCTGCTGCCGATCGTGCTGCAACTGCTACGCAGCAACCCGGAACTGCTGCGCCCCAGTGAACTGGCCCGGCGCAGCGATGACGAGCACCTGCTGCTCGACCTCAACCGCGGGCGCCTGGACGCCCCGGCCTTGCGCGTCGCCCTGCCCTACGGGCGGATCAAGGCGGTCATGGGCACCCTTGGCGAGCTGTACCTGCACGAAGATGCCACAGGCCCATCGCTGCGCCTGGACCGCGCCGATGCCGCGCGCCTGAACGAGATCGAAGGGCTGCCACTGCATTGGGAAGGCGGCGAGCATGTGCGCGATCTCGGCCGCCGTCTGCGCGATGCCCGCGACCTGCAGGTGCAACCACCGGCCGGCCTGCAAGCCAGCCTGCGCCCTTACCAGCAACAGGGCTTGAACTGGCTGCAGGCGTTGCGGGAAATGGGCACCGGCGGCATTCTGGGCGACGACATGGGGCTGGGCAAGACCTTGCAGGCGCTGGCACACCTGCTGCTGGAAAAGGCTTCTGGCCGCCTGCAAATACCGGCCCTGGCCGTCATGCCCACCAGCCTGATACCGAACTGGCTCGACGAAGCTCACCGCTTCGCCCCCGGCCTGCGGGTATTGGCCCTGCACGGGCCAGGGCGCAGCAAGCATTTCGCCAACCTGCACGCTTATGACCTGGTGCTGACCACCTATGCCCTGGCCCCCCGCGACCTCGAACACCTGCGCGCCCAACGCTGGCACGTACTGGTACTGGACGAGGCGCAGAACATCAAGAGCAGCACCAGCAAGGCCGCCCTTGCCGTGTGCGAGCTGCAGGCCGGGCAGCGCGTGTGCCTGACCGGTACGCCGATGGAGAACAACCTCGGCGAGCTATGGTCGATCTTCCACTTCCTCATGCCTGGCTGGCTGGGCGACCTGAAACGCTTCAACCAGGACTACCGCACACCGATCGAGCGCCACGGCGACAGTGAGCGCATGGCCCACCTGGCCAAGCGCATCCGCCCATTCATGCTGCGCCGCACCAAGGAACAGGTGGCCACCGAGCTGCCGGCCAAGACCGAGATGGTGCACTGGGTCGAGCTCAGCGATGCCCAGCGTGACACCTACGAGGCCGTGCGGGTGGCCATGGACAAGAAGGTCCGCGACGAAATCGCCCGCAATGGTGCCGCACGCAGCCAGATCGTCATCCTCGACGCCCTGCTCAAGCTGCGCCAGGTCTGTTGCGACCTGCGCCTGGTCAAAGGTGTGGAAAGCAAGGGCAACCAGGCGGACAAGGGCAAACTGGGCGCGCTGCTGGAAATGCTCGACGAGCTGCTCAGCGAAGGGCGCCGGGTGCTGCTGTTTTCGCAGTTCACCTCGATGCTGGCGTTGATCGAGGAAGAGCTGAACAAACGCAAGATCCGCTACAGCCTGCTGACTGGCGATACCCGCGACCGGCGCACGCCGGTGCAGCAATTCCAGCAGGGTGACAGCGAAGTGTTCCTGATCAGCCTCAAGGCAGGTGGCGTGGGGTTGAACCTGACAGCTGCCGACACGGTGATCCACTTCGACCCCTGGTGGAACCCGGCCAGCGAAAACCAGGCCACTGATCGCGCCTATCGCATCGGCCAGGACAAGCCGGTGTTCGTGTTCAAGCTGATTACCCGGGGGACAGTGGAAGAAAAGATCCAGCTGTTGCAGCAAGAGAAGGCGGCGCTGGCGGCGAGCCTGCTCGATGGCGGACAGGCCGGGCAATGGCGGCTGGGGGATGAAGAGATCGAAGCGCTGTTTGCGCCGCTGCCGGGGAAGCGCGGGCGGTAGCCCGAACCCTTCGCTACCGGCACCGGCCTCTTCGCGGGCACGCCCGCTCCCACAGGTACGGCACCGCCTTGAAGGCACCGATATCCTTGTGGGAGCGGGTTTACCGCGAAGAAGCCGGCACAGGCACAACACTCATTTCGAAACCAGCGCTGCACCTGCGGGAGCGGGCGTGCCCGCGAGGGCCAACGCGGTCAATCGACCAACTGCGCTTCCCGCAACGCCCCCAACGCCTCCATCCAGCGCGGTTGCTGGCGATAATCCGTTCGCGCGAACCCTTGCCCACGCATCCGCGCAATCCGCGGCGACGGCTTGACCTTCATCCGCTGGGCCGCGCTGAGCGCCAGCTCTGCCGCCGCCCGGTCGTTGCACACCAGCCCCATGTCGCAGCCCGCAGTCAAGGCCGCCTCGATCCGGCTGGCCGCGTCGCCGACCACATGCGCACCGGCCATCGACAGGTCATCACTGAAGATCACCCCGTCAAAGCCCAGCTCGCCACGCAAGATGTCCTGCAGCCAGCGCCGCGAAAAGCCGGCCGGCTGGTTGTCGACCTGCGGGTAAATGACATGTGCCGGCATCACTGCCGCCAGCTGCCCGCTCAAGCGGGAGAACGGCACCAGGTCAGCTTGGCGCAATTGCTCAAGGCTGCGCTCGTCGGTAGGAATCGCCACATGCGAGTCCGCCTCGGCCCAGCCATGGCCGGGGAAATGTTTGCCACACGCCGCCATGCCCGCCGCGTTCATGCCGCGGATGAACGCCCCGGCCAGCTGCGTGGCACGCAGCGGGTCACCCTCGAAGGCGCGGCTGCCAACCACCGCACTGCGCTGGTGGTCAAGGTCGAGCACCGGGGCAAAGCTGAGGTCCAGGCCAACCGCCAGCACCTCGGTCGCCATCAACCAGCCGCACTGCTCGGCCAGGTATTCGGCGTTGTCGTTGTCGGCCAGCGCACGCATGGCCGGCAAGCGCACAAAACCCTGGCGCAGGCGCTGCACACGCCCGCCTTCCTGGTCCACCGCCAGGATCAGGTCGGGGCGGATGGCACGAATCGAGGCGCACAGCTCACGCACCTGGCGCGGGCTGTCGATGTTACGGGCAAAGATGATCAGGCCGGCCACTTCAGGCTGGCGCAGCAGGTGGCGGTCTTCGGCGGTCAGCCATTTACCGGCGATATCCACCATCAAGGAGCCTTGCAGGCTGACAGTCATGGGTAATCCTTCATTGAAGACTGAGAGAAGCCCACTGGGGGCAAGCGGCCTGCTCGATACGCACCAGGCAATGCGCCGGCACCCGTTCGAACAGGCTGAGCAGATCAGTGTTGCGCAGGCGTATGCAGCCATGGGACAGCGCCACGCCCATGGGTTCCGTATCCGGGGTGCCGTGCAGGTAGATATAGCGGCGGAAGGTATCGACCGCGCCAAGGCGGTTGACCCCCGGTTCGCAACCGCTGAGCCAGAGGATGCGGGTGAGGATCCAGTCCCGGCCGGGATATTGCGCCTGCAAGGCCGGCGACCACACCTCGCCGGTCCAGCGCCGCCCGGCCAAGACCGCATTCAGCGGCAGGCCTGCACCGATCTTCGCCCGCACCTGGTGCAAGCCACACGGCGTGCAACCGGAACCATTGCGCTCACCCGCACCGTTGCGCGCCGTGGAAACCGGCAGGCGCAGGCACAGCTGGCCACGGGCGAAGCCATACAGGCGCTGGTCGGCAAGGGAAATGTGCAACAGATCAAGATCGGACATGGGCGCTAGCTTAGCCGAAGCGCCCTGCCCCGCCCAGCCTTCAGGCCTTGGCAGTGGCGCTAGCGCTCTTGCTGCGCGGGCGCAACTGGGCGGCGGCCATGGCCGCGTCGGTGACGCCGCTGTCGGCACGCATGCCTGCAGCGAGGAATGGCACCATCAGGCGCATCACCTGCTCGATCGAGGTATTGATACCGAAGTCGGTCTCGGCGATCGCCCGCAGGGCCTTGATACCGGACATGCTGAAGGCTGCTGCACCGAGCATGAAGTGCACGCGCCAGAACAGTTCGAGTGGCGGAATGCGCGGCGCAGCTTCGTTGACCAGCAGCATGTAGCGGCGGAACACCTTGCCGTACATGTCTTCCAGGTAGCGCCGCAGGTGGCCCTGGCTCTGGCTGAAGGCCAGGCCCAGCAGGCGCATGAAGATCGACAGGTCGTTGTTGCTGCGTGGCTGCACGGCCAGGGCCTGCTCCACCAGCATTTCCAGCAGTTCCTCGAGGCTGGGCTTGTGCTCCGGCTTGGCCTGACGCCGCTCCAGCTCACGCTCGAGGCTGGCGCAGAATGGCCCGAGGAAGCGCGAAAATACCGCCTGGATCAGCGCCTTCTTGGAGCCGAAGTGATAGTTGACCGCCGCCAGGTTGACCCCGGCCTTGCTGGTAATCAGCCGCAACGAGGTTTCGGCGAACCCCCTTTCCGCGAACAGCTGCTCGGCAGCATCGAGAATGCGTTCAACGGTTTCCGATTGGGCCATGACTACTCCGACTACTCCGCCAGACAAACAGGTGTTTGAAACATACGTTTCAGCCCTGCTTCTGTCAAGGCTCGGTGACCGCTCGGTCGCCATTAAAAGGCGCCGTGCTTCACGCTGCAAGCCTCAAAACAGGAGCGGCGCCCGCCGGGGGCTACAGCGCCATTTCGCAGCTTTCTTGCTGCGCATAGCTTGCAGCGCACCCAGTACTGTATATAATCCCAGTCACTGTACAAAAAGACAGAGCGCCCAACATGTTGAAACTGACGCCACGCCAAGCCGAAATTCTCGCGTTCATCAAGCGTTGCCTGGAAGACAACGGCTTCCCGCCGACGCGCGCCGAGATCGCTCAGGAGCTGGGCTTCAAGTCGCCCAACGCCGCCGAGGAGCACCTCAAGGCCCTCGCCCGCAAAGGTGCGATCGAGATGACCCCGGGCGCCTCTCGTGGCATCCGCATCCCTGGCCTGGAAGCCAAGGCCGAGGAAAGCGGCCTGCCGATCATCGGCCGGGTTGCCGCCGGCGCACCGATCCTCGCCGAACAGCACATCGAGCAATCCTGCAACATCAGCCCCGACTTTTTCCACCCCCAGGCCGACTACCTGTTGCGCGTGCACGGCATGAGCATGAAGGACGTCGGTATCTTCGATGGCGACCTGCTGGCGGTGCATACCTGCCGCGAAGCACGCAACGGCCAGATCGTCGTGGCCCGAATCGGCGATGAAGTCACCGTCAAGCGCTTCAAGCGTGAAGGCAGCAAGGTCTGGCTGCTTGCCGAAAACCCCGAATTCGCCCCCATCGAAGTCGACCTGAAAGAACAGGAACTGGTAATCGAAGGTTTGAGCGTCGGCGTCATTCGCCGCTGATCCAGGAGGCGTCATGCAGCAGTTCATTCACGCACCCGAGCAAGCCCAGTTGCCATTGTTCGAAGCATTCCTCGCCCAGCCCGTATTGCCAGGCCTGAAAGCCAGCGAAGTGGCGCGCAAGAGCAGCCAGCCCGAGCTGTTCAGCGAACTGTCGTTGCGCGGCGCCCCCGGGCACTGCCACAGCCTGCTGGCGCCGGTTCTGCGCGAATTGAGCGAAGAAGACGAGAGCCGCTGGCTGACCCTGATCGCCCCGCCGTCAAGCCTGACCCAAGCCTGGCTGCGCGACGCCGGGCTCAACCGTGAACGCATCCTGTTGCTGCACCCTCGCGGCAATCAAAGCCCGCTGCAACTGGCCTGCGAGGCGTTGCGCCTGGGCCGCAGCCATACAGTGGTCAGCTGGCTGGGCAATATCAACGCCACTGCACGCCAGCAATTGCTGCGTGCCGCCAGCATCGGAAACGCACAAAGCCTGAACATCCGCCTCGGCTGATGTTCAGGCTTTGCCTGCTTTAGCTAAACACCTGACAGTTGCTGTCTATCAATGCAGCACGCGTGGCCCTTCATCACGCTCGAGCTCGCCATCCATCAGGCGACCGGCCATCTGCACGCCCACACTGAGCATGGCCTTGGCCACTTCCACATGCTGGCCCTGCAGGAACGCCTTGGCGTCTTCCGAGAAATGCAGGGTTACCAGAGAGCCCTCATCCTCGGCGCGACGCAGTTCGATGCGGCCATCAGGCAACTCGACAATTTCCAGAAACGACGTAGACATAAATGGCAGTTCTCCGCGAAAGGCCAGTATTGTACCAGCCGTAGCGGCTATCAGCACTCACTCAACGCGTCACGGAAACGTCTTACAAGGCCCTTGAGGTTGCTACGCCAGCTTTCCAGTTCGGCGCGTGACAGCGCCGGATGCTCGGGCTCATCGAGATTGACGGCCTGAATCAGCGGCTGGGTAACGTCGGTTTTTGGTGTTTTCTTCGCGACCGGTGGTCGGAACAAATCGGCATAAGCAGCTAGCATCTGCGCCAGCCAGGTTTCACGCTGACGGGCCAGCTCCAGCAGCTCGGCCACTTCCGGGATGGCGATGCCGTTCAGGGCGTCGTCGGCCAGTGCTTGGTCGACAGTCGCAACGACAGGCAAGCGGTAGAAGCCACCAATCTCATGGCACAGCCCCAGCAGCGCGCCGTACAGGTGAAACAGCGCCGATTCACGCTCAGCCTGGACCAGGCCCTGGGCGTTCATTGCCTGGCTTTGTTCGGCCTTGGCCATGGACTCCAGGGCGAGGCCGGCGAAGAACAATTTCTGGTTGGTGCGGGTGTAGAGTTCCTGGGCCATCTCGGTGCCCTCCCATGAGGCTGCAAGGCGGATAGCTGCATCATAAATGATTGGGGCCGCAAAGCGGCCCCCAATCACAGCACTCAAGGATCAGCGCTTGTCTTCAACCTTCCACGCATTGCCGTCGTAGAACGCCTTCCAGCCGGTCGGCTTGCCATCGACTTCGGACTGCACGTACTGCTCCTTGGTCTTGCGGCTGTAGCGGATCACTGCGGGGCGACCATCCGGGTCTTTCTGCGGTGCATCGCACAGGAAGTGGTACTTCGGATCGATCTCGTGCTTGTGCGGCACGATTTCCAGCACCAGCGGCGCCCGCGTCTCACGGTTCTTGGGGAACTGGCTGGCAGCCAGGAACAGCCCCGAAGCGCCATCACGCAGCACGTAGGTATCGTCAACCTTCTCGCACTTGAGCTCAGGCATATCCACCTTGTCCATCTTCGGTGGCGCTGCCTCGCCGCTCTTGAGCAGCTTGCGGGTGTTCTTGCAGGCCGGGTTGGTGCAACCGAAGAACTTGCCGAAACGGCCGGTCTTCAGCTGCATCTCGCTGCCGCACTTGTCGCATTCCAGGCTCGGCCCTTCGTAGCCCTTGATGCGATAGTTGCCCTCTTCGATTTCATAGCCGGCGCAATCCGGGTTGTTACCACAGATGTGCAGCTTGTGCTTCTCGTCCAGCAGGTAGGCGTCCATCGCCGTGGCGCAGATCGGGCAGCGGTGCTTGCCTAGCAGCACACGGGATTCCGATTCACCCTCGTCGTCAGCGGCAATCTCATCGCCCGGCACCAGGTTCACGGTGGCCTTGCAGCGCTCTTTCGGCGGCAGGCTGTAGCCCGAGCAGCCGAGGAAGACACCGGTCGAGGCCGTACGAATCATCATCGGGCGGCCACATTCCTTGCACGGAATGTTGGTCATGGTCGGCTGGTTGGCGCGCATGCCGTCTTCGCTGGACTCGGCAGTCTGCAGCTTCTTGCTGAAGTCGCCATAGAACTCGTCGAGCACGTTCTTCCAGTCACGCTCACCCTGGGCCACGTCGTCGAGGTTCTCTTCCATGTCGGCGGTAAAGCCGTAGTCCATCAGGTTGGAGAAACTCTCGGACAGGCGCTCGGTGACGATGTCGCCCATCTTCTCCGAGTAGAAGCGGCGGTTGTGCAGGGTCACATAGCCACGGTCCTGGATGGTCGAGATGATCGCCGCGTAGGTCGACGGACGGCCGATGCCGCGTTTCTCCATTTCCTTGACCAGGCTGGCTTCGGTGAAGCGCGCCGGCGGCTTGGTGAAATGCTGGCTCGGGTCGATCTGGATCAGCTTCAACGCTTCACCCTGGACCATTTCCGGCAACACGTCGTCTTCGCCCGGCTTGCTCTGCTGCGGCAGCACACGGGTGTAACCGTCGAACTTGAGGATACGGCCCTTGGCTCGCAGCTCGAAGTCGCCAGCAGCCACGGTGACGCTGGTGGACAGGTACTGCGCCGGCGGCATCTGGCAGGCCAGGAACTGACGCCAGATCAGCTCGTACAGGCGCTCGGCGTCGCGCTCCATGCCACTGAGCTTGGTCGGGTGGGTATTGACGTCGGAAGGACGAATCGCTTCGTGCGCCTCCTGGGCGCCTTCCTTGCTGCCATACACCAGCGGCGCATCCGGCAGGTACTGCTTGCCGAATTCACGTTCGATGTAGCTGCGCGCCATGTCCAGGGCGTCGGCCGACAGGTTGGTCGAGTCGGTACGCATGTAGGTGATGTAGCCGGCTTCATACAAGCGCTGGGCCATCATCATGGTTTTCTTCACCCCGAAGCCCAGGCGGTTGCTGGCCGCCTGCTGCAGGGTGGAGGTAATGAACGGCGCCGACGGCTTGCTGCTGGTAGGGCGGTCTTCGCGCTTGACCACGCTGTAGCTGGAGGCCTTGAGCTTTTCCAGCGCAGCCATGGCCTGGGCTTCGTTCAGCGGCTTGAAGGCCTCGCCCTTTTCGCGCGCCACTTCGAAGCGCACCTTGGCGTTCTTGGCGGTGCCGAGGTCGGCGTGGATTTCCCAGTACTCTTCCGGAATGAACGCACGGATCTCGCGCTCGCGCTCCACCACCAGCTTCACCGCCACCGACTGCACACGGCCGGCGGACAGGCCGCGGGCAATCTTGGCCCACAGCAGCGGCGAAACCATATAGCCGACCACACGGTCGAGGAAGCGCCGCGCCTGCTGGGCATTGACCCGGTCGATGTCCAGCTCGCCCGGCTGCGAGAAGGCATCCTGGATCGCCTTCTTGGTAATTTCGTTGAACACCACACGCTTGTAGCGGCTGTCGTCACCGCCGATGGCCTCGCGCAGGTGCCAGGCAATGGCTTCCCCTTCACGGTCCAAGTCGGTTGCGAGATAGATGGTGTCGGCGTCCTTGGCCAGGCGGCGCAGCTCTTCGATCACCTTTTCCTTGCCGGGCAGGATCTCGTACTTGGCCTTCCAGCCGTGGTCCGGGTCGACGCCCATGCGTGCGACCAGCTGGCGGCGGGCCTTTTCCTTCGGCGACAGCGCCGGAGCCTCACCCGCGGCCTTGCCACGCTTGGCGGCCGGCTCTTTGCTGGCGCTGGCCGAACCGCTGGTGGGGAGGTCTCGGATATGGCCGATACTCGACTTCACCACGTACTGGTTGCCCAGGTACTTGTTGATGGTCTTGGCCTTGGCCGGGGATTCCACAATGACCAGCGATTTGCCCATGGATCGGAGTATTCCTGAATCTGAAGATAAAAAACGCGTCAGGTGCCAGACGCGGCACCGCTATATATAGTGGCAAAAGTGTGAGGTCAAGTTCGGACTATCACGCTTGCGACTTGCCCAGCAGCCCGGACAGCCCCTCTTCGGCCTTGACCAAAGCAAAGCGTGGCACCTGCTCGCCGTCAACCTCGACGGACTCCTGGAACATCGAAAGTGGCCGTACCCAGAAGCTGTAATCACCATACAGGCATTGGTAGAAGACCATCCACTCTTCGCTTTCGGAGTGCCGCGCAACACTGAAGACACGGTACTCAGGCCCTTTGTAATGCCGGTATATGCCTGGTTGTATCTGCATGTTGCCCACCCTCTTGAAAAAAACCTGAAAAAAACAAAACCGGGGCACAAGGCCCCGGTCACTGTCCGCCAACGCGATCAGACGCGTTCGAAGACAGTGGTGATACCTTGGCCGAGGCCGACGCACATGGTCGCCACCCCGAGGGTACCGCCATTCTGCTTCATGACGTTGAGCAGGGTGCCGGAAATCCGTGCCCCGGAGCAACCGAACGGGTGGCCCAAGGCAATGGCGCCGCCGTGCAGGTTAACCTTCTCATCCATCTTGTCGAGCACTTTCAGATCTTTCAGCACTGGCAGGGCCTGTGCAGCGAAGGCTTCGTTGAGCTCGATGAAGTCGATGTCGGACATGCTCAGGCCGGCACGCTTGAGGGCTTTCTGGGTCGATGGCACCGGGCCGTAGCCCATGATCGCCGGGTCGACACCGGCCACGGCCATGGCACGGATGACGGCCAACGGCTGAATGCCCAGGTCCATGGCGCGCTGCCCGGACATGACGATCATGCACGAAGCACCGTCGGTGATCTGCGACGAGGTACCGGCAGTGACGGTGCCGCCCTTCGGGTTGAACGCCGGCTTGAGCGCCGCCAGGCCTTCGAGGGTGGTTTCCGGGCGAATGGTTTCGTCGAAGTCGAATACCTTGAGGAAGCCGTTCTCGTCATAGCCCTGCATCGGGATGATCTCATCCTTGAACTTGCCTTCGACCGTGGCCTTGTGGGCCAGCTGGTGCGAACGCAGGCCGAACAGGTCCTGTTGCTCACGGGTGATGCCGTGCATCTTGCCGAGCATTTCCGCGGTCAGGCCCATCATCCCGGAAGCCTTGGCGGCATGCAGCGACAGGTGCGGGTTGGGATCCACGCCATGCATCATGCTGACGTGGCCCATGTGCTCCACGCCACCGACCACGAACACGTCACCGTTACCGGTCATGATGGCCTGGGCGGCGGTGTGCAGTGCGCTCATCGACGAGCCACACAGGCGGCTGACGGTCTGCGCTGCGGAGGTGTGCGGGATCTGGGTCATCAGCGAGGCCATACGGGCAATGTTCCAGCCCTGTTCCAGGGTCTGGTTGACGCAGCCCCAGATCACATCCTCGACCTCTTTCGGGTCGACCTTGTCGTTGCGTTCCAGCAACTTGCTGATCAGGTGCGCCGACATGTCTTCGGCACGGGTATTGCGGTGCATGCCACCCTTGGAGCGGCCCATTGGCGTGCGACCGAAGTCGACAATCACCACGTCTCTTGGATTCAGGCTCATATCAAATCTCTCGCTCTAGCTCGTTGACCGCTCAGTTGAAGAAGCGCTGGCCGTTCTTGGCCATTTCACGCAGCTTGGCAGTCGGGTGGTACAGCGGCCCCAGGTCGGCGTATTGATCAGCCAGGGCAACGAATTCGGCCACACCGATCGAGTCGATGTAGCGCAGCGCGCCACCGCGGAAGGGAGGGAAGCCAATGCCATAGACCAGGCCCATGTCGGCTTCGGCAGCGGTTTCGACGATGCCGTCTTCCAGGCAACGCACGGTCTCCAGGCACAGCGGGATCATCATCCAGTTGATGATGTCTTCGTCGCTGACTTCACGCTGCTCGAAGACGATCGGCTTGAGCACGTCGAGCACGCTGGCGTCGGCGACCTTCTTCGGCTTGCCGCGCTTGTCGGTTTCGTAGGCATAGAAGCCTTTGCCATTCTTCTGGCCCAGGCGGTTGGCCTCGTACAGGGCATCGACCGCCGAGCGACGCTCGTCCTTCATGCGGTCCGGGAAGCCTTCGGCCATCACGTCGCGGCCGTGGTGGCCGGTGTCGATGCCGACCACGTCCATCAGGTACGCCGGGCCCATCGGCCAGCCGAACTTTTCCATGACCTTGTCGATACGCACGAAGTCGACGCCGGCACTGACCAGCTTGGCGAAACCGCCGAAGTACGGGAACAGCACACGGTTGACCAGGAAGCCCGGGCAGTCGTTGACCACGATCGGGTTCTTGCCCATTTTCTTGGCATAGGCCACGGTGGTGGCGACGGCCACTTCACTGGACTTCTCGCCACGGATCACTTCCACCAGCGGCATCATGTGCACCGGGTTGAAGAAGTGCATGCCAACGAAGTTTTCCGGGCGCTTGAGCGCCTTGGCCAGCAGGTTGATGGAAATGGTCGAGGTGTTCGAAGCGAGAATCGCATCGTCTTTGACCTGGCCTTCCACTTCCGCCAGCACGGCCTGCTTGACCTTCGGGTTCTCGACCACCGCTTCGACCACGATGTCGACGTTGGCGAAGTCGCCATAGGACAGGGTCGGGCGAATGGCGTTGAGTGCCTCGGCCATCTTGGCCGGGGTCAGGCGGCCTTTCTCGACGCGGTTGCCGAGCAGCTTGGAGGCCTCGTTCAGGCCCAGCTGGATGGCTTCCTCGCGGATGTCCTTCATCAGGATCGGCGTGCCCTTGACCGCCGACTGGTAGGCAATGCCGCCGCCCATGATGCCGGCACCGAGCACCGCGGCCTGCTTCACGTCGCGAGCGATCTCGTCATGCGCCTTGGCCTTGCGCTTGAGTTCCTGGTCGTTCAGGAACAGGCCGATCAGGCTTTCGGCGACCGAGGTCCGGGCCAGCTTGGCAAAGCCTGCGGCTTCCACTTCCAGGGCCTTGTCACGGCCGAAGTTGGCCGCCTTCTGGATGGTCTTGATGGCTTCAACCGGGGCCGGGTAGTTCGGGCCAGCCTGGCCGGCAACGAAACCTTTGGCGGTTTCGAAGGCCATCATCTGCTCGATGGCGTTGAGCTTGAGCTTTTCCAGCTTGGGCTGACGCTTGGCCTTGTAGTCCAGTTCACCGCTGATGGCACGCTTGATCAGGTCGAGGGCACCGGCCATGAGCAGTTCAGGGGCGACCACGGCATCGACCGCACCTACCTTGAGGGCGTCTTCGGCGCGGTTTTCCTTGCCGGCGGCGATCCACTCGATGGCGTTGTCCGAACCGATCAGGCGCGGCAGGCGCACGGTACCGCCGAAGCCCGGGTAGATGCCCAGCTTGACTTCCGGCAGGCCGATCTTGGCGCTGCTGGACATGACCCGGTAGTCGGCAGCCAGGCACATTTCCAGGCCACCGCCCAGGGCGATGCCGTTGATGGCCGCGACGGTCGGCACTTCGAGGTCTTCGAAGGCGTTGAAGATGCGGTTGGCTTCCAGATTGCCGGCGACCAGTTCGGCCTCGGGCAGCTTGAAGTTGTCGACGAACTCGGTGATGTCGGCGCCGACGATGAACACGTCCTTGCCACTGCTGACGATCACGCCCTTGACCGAAGCGTCGGCCTGGATGGCGTCGACAGCCTGGCGAAGCTCGTTCAGGGTCAGGCGGTTGAACTTGTTGACGGACTCACCCTTGAGGTCGAACTTGAGCTCGACGATGCCACTTTCAAGAGCCTTAACCGTGATGGCTTTACCTTCGTAAATCATCAACTGATCTCCACGATATGGAAGCTGAACGTACACGCCGATCGCTGCAGCAAAAGCAGGCCAAGCTGCCCTGCCCCAGGCACACCCGTCAGCGCGCTAGTCGGAAGTATGGCTTGGCGTGACATACAAACGCTCAATTCATACGCCCGTTTGATTTGGGTGTGCACACATTCTCCGAAAAGATCGGCGTTGTCAAATGCTCACGCGCGGGGTGAAAACGCGACTTTCCGGTCATTTTGTATCGCCCAGGTACCAAACATGATGACAGTGATCGCTGACCATTCATGTCAGCGATTGACCACCGGCGACGGGAAAACGCTTGCGTTTTTTTTAGCTTGCGCGGCAATTCCTGGCAGCTACACTGCCACTTGCTTGCATGAATACCCGGCCTGCCTGGCCTTTCTGCGCAGCAGAACGCAAAGCGGCGACTTGGCATCCCACCCCTTCAGGGTATGCCAAGCCGCCGCTTTGTCGTTGTAGAGGTTCAACAAGCGCCGCGTACCCTCGCAGGACAGCTCTCAGGCCAGGGTCTCGAGGACGTAGGCAACATCCTGCAACACAGCCGTTTCGCCCCGCTCGGTCCAGTACAGCGCGATCATCCGTGCATCGGCTTCAACCTTGTAGACGCTTGCGGGCAAGCGCGCCAAAGGCTCCATGAAACGAGGGTCTTCACAGGGCTCGCGCCACTGGTTCCACCAAACCCCGGGGCTGACCTGCCAGAAGCTGAAGCTGTCCGCATGCCCGCGACGGCGCGCACGGTGGTATTGCGGGCACGGGCTTGGCGGCTGCCTTTCCAGCCAGTGCGGCCACTGCTGCGGCGCCAGTTGCATGGCCAGGCCCATGCGCCGTGCCTCCAGGCGCAGCTTCATCTGCTCATTCTGCTTGCGCGAGGTGCGCAGCCAGGAAAGCGGGCTGAGAATCAGCGCAAGGATTGACACCACCAGCAATACCGTCATATCAGTAGTTCCCATAAAACGTTGCAAATGAGCCGGTTAGCCATTTTTCACGGAAGACCCGCCCGAAAGCGACCATACTTCTTCTATCGCGATTGTCAGGAGTTCCGCTCATGCAATACGAACATCTTCTGGTCGCCGTCGACCTGACCGAAGAATGCGACCCGGTGATCAAACGCGCCATGGCGCTGGCGGCGCCGTCGAATGCCAAGGTGTCACTGGTACATATCGTCGAGCCGATGGCCATGGCGTTCGGCGGTGACGTACCCATGGACCTGTCGCAACTGCAACAGCAGCAGTTCGACCAGGCCAAGGAGCGCATGGAACGCCTGTTCAACAAGTACCCGGACATCCACCGCGGCGACTCGCACCTGACCTATGGCCAGCCACGCCAGGAGATCCACCAGCTGGCCAAAGACCAGAAATGCGACCTGATCGTGGTCGGCAGCCATGGCCGGCATGGCCTGGCGTTGTTGCTCGGGTCTACCGCCAATGACGTGCTGCACGGCGCGCCGTGCGACGTGCTGGCAGTGCGGTTGCAGAAGAAAGAATGATTCAGCCTGTGCCGGCCTTTTCGCGGGGCAAGCCCGCTCCTACAGATACCGCACATTGCTTGGTACCTGTAGGAGCGGGCTTGCCCCGCGAAGGGGCCAGTACAGACTAAAAACCGATCAACCTTCCAGCTCGGCCCAGCGCTCGACCAGTACATCCAGCTCGGCCTGCAGCTTCTCGATCTTCGCCAGCACTGCCGAGGTTTCCGCAATCGGCCGCTGATAGAAGCCCGCCGCATTCACCTCTTCCTGAGCTTCGGCCATGCGCTGCTCCAGCTCGTCGATCTGCCCTGGCAGCATCTCCAGCTCACGCTGCAGCTTGTAACTGAGCTTCTTCTTCGAACTGTCGGCCGCCGCGACAACCGGCGCCGGTGCGGGCTTGGCCTCGACCTTCTCGACCACCGCGCTGTTGAGCTCGGACTTGCCGCCCTTGCTTTCGGTCACGCCCAGCAGTTTCGGCGAACCACCCTGGCGGATCCAGTCTTCATAGCCCCCCACGTATTCGCGCACCTTGCCCTCGCCCTCGAACACCAGGGTGCTGGTGACGACGTTGTCGAGGAAGGCCCGGTCGTGGCTGACCATCAGCACGGTGCCCTTGTAGTTGGACAGTACCTCCTCAAGCAGCTCGAGGGTTTCCACGTCGAGGTCGTTGGTCGGTTCGTCCAGCACCAGCAGGTTGGCCGGCTTGCTGAACAACTTGGCCAGCAACAGCCGGGCACGCTCACCACCGGACAACGCCTTGACCGGCGTACGGGCACGCTGCGGGCTGAACAGGAAGTCGCCCAGGTAGCTCAGCACGTGGCGGTTCTGGCCATCGATCTCGATGAAGTCGCGGCCTTCGGCCAGGTTGTCGATCACCGTCTTTTCCAGGTCCAGCTGGTGGCGCATCTGGTCGAAGTAGGCCACTTCCAGCTTGGTCCCGCGCTCCACCTTGCCCGAGGTCGGCTGCAGGTCGCCGAGCATCAGCTTGAGCAAGGTGGTCTTGCCGGTACCGTTGGCACCCAGCAGGCCGATGCGGTCCTCGCGCTGCAGGACCATGGAAAAATCCTTCACCAGCATCGGCCCGTCCGGGTGATGGAAGCTGACGTTCTCCAGCACCATTACCTGCTTGCCGGACTTTTCCGCCGCCTCGATCTGGATATTGGCCTTGCCCTGGCGTTCGCGGCGCTCGCTGCGCTCCACGCGCAGGGCCTTCAGCGCACGTACACGGCCTTCGTTGCGCGTACGGCGGGCCTTGATGCCCTGGCGGATCCACACCTCTTCCTGGGCCAGGCGCTTGTCGAACAGCGCGTTGGCGGTTTCCTCGGCGGCCAGCGCGGCCTCCTTGTGCACCAGGAAGCTGGCATAGTCACCGTTCCAGTCGATCAGGCCGCCACGGTCCAGCTCAAGGATGCGCGTGGCCAGGTTCTGCAGGAAGGAACGGTCGTGGGTAATGAACAGCACCGCGCCGTTGAAGCCGCGCAGGGCCTCTTCGAGCCAGGCGATGGCACCGATGTCCAGGTGGTTGGTCGGCTCGTCAAGCAGCAGCAGGTCGGGCTCCGAGACCAGCGCCTGGGCCAGCAGCACGCGGCGGCGCCAGCCACCGGACAATTCGGCCAGGGTCTTGTCGGCCGGCAGTTGCAGGCGGCTGAGGGTGCTTTCCACCACCTGCTGCAGGCGCCAGCCGTCACGGGATTCCAGCTCGTGCTGGACATGCATGAGTTTTTCCAGGTCTTCATTGCCCTGGATATTCAGGCTCAGGTGATGGAACTGCGCCAGCAACTCGCCGACACCATCCAGGCCGGCGGCCACCACGTCGAACACTGTACGCTCGTCGGCCACCGGCAGCTCCTGTGGCAGCTCGCCGATCTTCAGCCCCGGGGCACGCCAGATCTCGCCATCGTCGCCCTTCTGCTCGCCCTTGACCAGGCGCAGCATGCTTGACTTGCCGGTGCCGTTGCGGCCGATGATGCACACCCGCTCGCCACGAGCGATCTGCCAGGACACGTGGTCCAGCAGCGGCATGGCGCCGAATGCAAGGGACACATCGCTGAATTTGAGCAGGGTCATGTTGGTCTCCATAAATCGGGCGCGCATTCTACCTGACTTGGCCCCGGACGGCATCTGCCTGGCCGGCGGGCGAGGGTTTGACGACATCTGATCGAACTTAATATCCCGATACAAGCACAGTGCTTTCACCCGCCGCCGGCAAACAGCTAAGCTAAGGCAATAGCTTCCAACAGTGCTGGCTCCGCCGTCACTTCCCCATGGTTCAACTGCCCGGACGTATCATGCGCAGCCGCCTGTTACATATTGCATCCTGCCTGCTGCTGACTGCCGCCACCTGCGCGGCGCAGGCCGCCGACCTTACCTTGCAACGCCAGTACTACGACGAGGCCAAGCGCGCGCTGGCCAAGGGCGACAAGGGCCCATACCTGCGCTATGCCCAGGCCCTCAGCGACTACCCGCTGACGCCCTACCTGGCCTATGACGAGCTCACCGCCCGCCTGAAAAGCGCCAGCAACCAGGAAATCGAAGACTTCCTCGCCAAGCACGGCGACCTGCCCCAGGCCAACTGGATGAAACTGCGCTGGTTGCGCTGGCTGGCCGAACGCGGCGATTGGAACACCTTCGTCAAGTACTACGACCCCAAGCTCAACTTCACCGAACTGGACTGCCTCAACGGCCAGTACCAGCTCAGCCATGGCCTGCGCGCCGAAGGCTTCGCCACAGCTGAAAAACTGTGGAACGTCGGCAAGTCGCAGCCGGCCACCTGCGACACGCTGTTCGCCATGTGGGCGGCGGAAGGCCAGCTGACCGAGGCCAAGCGCTGGCAACGCGCCAAGCTGGCGGCCCAGGCACGCAACTACAGCCTGGCCAACAACCTGGTCCAGACCCTGACCACCCTCGGCCCGCAGGGGCGTCTGCTGGTCGACGTGGCGCAAAAGCCCGAACTGCTCAACCAGCCGTCGCGCTTCACCCCGGCCAACGAAGCCATGTCCGACGTGGTCAGCCTCGGCTTGCGCCGCCTGGCCCGGCAGGACCCGGAACGGGCCATGGCGCTGCTCGACGACTACGCCCAGCGCATGCATTTTTCCCGCGACGAGAAAGTGGCCATCGCCCGTGAGATCGGCCTGACCCTGGCCCGTCGCTACGACCCGCGCGCGCTCGACCTGATGACCCGCTACGACCCGGAGCTGCGCGACAACACCGTCAGCGAGTGGCGCCTGCGCCTGCTGCTGCGCCTGGGCCGCTGGGAAGATGCCTATGAGCTGACCAGGCGCTTGCCGCAGGACCTGGCCAGCAGTAGCCGCTGGAAATACTGGCAAGCCCGCAGCCTGGAGCTGGCGCAGCCGAACAACCCGCAAATCCCGTTGCTGTACAAGAACGTGGCGCGCGAGCGTGACTTCTATGGTTTTCTCGCCGCCGACCGGGCACAGACGCCCTACCAGCTGAACAACAAGCCACTGGTGCTCAGCCCGCAGCTGGTCAACAAGGTGCGCAACACCCCGGGCATCCGCCGCGCCCTGGAATTCCATGCCCGCGGCCAGATCGTCGAAGGCCGCCGCGAGTGGTATCACGTCAGCCGCCACTTCACCCGTGACGAAATGGTCGCCCAGGCGCGTCTTGGCTACGACCTGCGCTGGTACTTCCCGGCCATCCGCACCATCAGCCAGGCGCAGTACTGGGACGACCTCGACATCCGCTTCCCGATGGCCCACCGTGACACCCTGGTGCGTGAGGCCAAGGTACGCGGCCTGCACTCGAGCTGGGTATTCGCCATTACCCGCCAGGAGAGCGCCTTCATGGAGGATGCACGCTCCCCGGTGGGCGCCAGTGGCCTGATGCAGTTGATGCCGGCCACCGCCAAGGAAACCGCGCGCAAGTTCAGCATTCCACTGGCATCGCCGGCCCAGGTGCTTAACCCGGACAAGAATATCCAGCTCGGCGCCGCCTATCTGAGCCAGGTGCACAGCCAGTTCAACGGCAACCGGGTGCTCGCCTCGGCGGCCTACAACGCCGGGCCAGGACGGGTGCGGCAGTGGCTCAAAGGTGCCAAGCACCTCAGCTTCGATGTGTGGGTGGAGTCGATCCCGTTCGACGAGACCCGCCAGTATGTGCAGAACGTGCTGTCGTATTCGGTGATCTACGGGCAGAAGCTCAACTCGCCGCAGCCGTTGGTGGACTGGCATGAGCGGTACTTTGACGACATGTGAGGGTCGCTGTACCTGCACCGGCCTCTTCGCGGTGAACCCACGTCGAGGCCGGTGCTGGCAACCCGTCATTCCAGGATTTCGACTTCCATCCCGACTTCAAGCTGTCCACTGCCATCCACCGCCAGGTTCTGCCCGAACAACACATCGCCCTCGCGCTCTCGGAACGTCCTGAGCGTGGCCATCGGCTCGCGGTCCGCACTGCGTTCGCCAGTCGCCGGGTCGATGGTGGTGAAGATGCACCGCACACTGGGCTTGAGCACACGAAAGTCCAGGCTGCCGATACGAATCCGTTTCCAGCCATCCTCGGCAAAGGGTGCCGCCCCCTGCACCACCAGGTTGGGCCGAAAGCGCAGTATCTCCATCGGCCGGCCGATACGCCGGCTGAGCTCGTCCAGCGAGCCCTGGCCGATCAGCAACAAGGGAAAACCGTCCGGAAATGCCGCCCGGTCACTGTTCAAGCCATAGCCATTGGGCAGGTAACGCGCGCGTTGCTCGGGGCAGTGCACCAGGCGCACAGCCTTGCCCAGCAGCTCGCTCAGCCAGGCCGCCGCCGCATCGCCCGCATCCGGCACGCGCAAGGTGTCGCGCCAGATGGTCACGCCGCGCAGCGCATCGTCGGCGGACGGCACCGGCACCGACAACGCTGGCTGCCCCGGCGCCTGGAGCAGCAACTGGCCACTGTCGTCATCACTCGCCCTGACCTGGCCAAGCTGTGGCCAGGCGCGCTGGGTGAGGAAGCGTCCGTTCTCCTCCTCCACCACCATCCAGCGCCGATCGCCCTGCAAGCCTAACAACCCCACCGCCGAAGCCTGCAGGCGTTGCGCCTGCCCGGACTTCACCGGGTACCGATACAGCTCACTGAGAAACATCCCTGCCGCCTTGCGTCATGTCCAAAACGCCAAGCTTATACCGGCAGGGGCCCGGGATCACGCCGTGGCGGTATCCAGCAACAGGCGTTGCTTGACCACGTCGACCAGGCGATCAGGCTGGAACTTGGACAGGAAGTTGTCGCAGCCCACTTTCTTCACCATGGATTCGTTGAAGCTGCCCGACAACGAGGTATGCAACACCACGTAGAGACGACGCAAACGGGCATCGCCACGAATCTCGGTGGTCAGCCGGTAGCCGTCCATTTCCGGCATTTCGGCGTCGGTGAAGATCATCAGCAGCTTCTCACAGACATCCTCACCGGCATCGGCCCAGCCCTTGAGCATGCGCAGCGCCTTCAGCCCGTCACTGGCCACGTGCAGTTTCACGCCCAGCTGGGACAGGGTGTCGCGCAACTGCGCCAGGGCCACGCTGGAGTCGTCCACCAGCAGCACCTCGCGGCCGCGCGCCCGGGCCAGTATCGGGTCAGCGAGTTTATCGCCGGAAACCCGGGCGTTGTACGGCACGATCTCGGCCAGCACCTTCTCCACGTCGATCACTTCGACCAGCTTATCGTCGACCTTGGTGATGGCAGTCAGGTAATGCTGGCGCCCGGCACTGGTCGGCGGCGGCATGATCGCCTCCCAGTTCATGTTGACGATGCGGTCCACACCGCCCACCAGGAAGGCCTGCACCGAGCGGTTGTACTCCGTCACGATGATGGTGCTGTCGGGCCCCGGCTGCAGCGGGCGCATGCCAATTGCCTGGGACAGGTCGATCACCGGCAGGGTCTGGCCACGCAGGTTGACCACCCCGCAGACGAACGCGTGACGCTGTGGCATCAAGGTCAGCTTGGGCAACTGAAGCACTTCCTGGACCTTGAACACGTTGATTGCGAACAGCTGGCGACCGGCCAGGCGAAACATCAGGATTTCCAGGCGGTTCTCACCTACCAGTTGCGTGCGTTGGTCTACCGTGTCGAGAATGCCGGCCATTGGAAAACCCCCAGGCTTGAGTCGGAAAAATAGAAATCATCCACCCTGTATCGGCGGCTTCAGGCCCAGCTTGACCCTTGCTGGAAAATGCCATGAAGACAATTGATATCACTTTACCATCATGCTTTACTGCCGATACCGCCACCGCGAACCAGCCGCCCGGCAAAAGTTCCACACCTTAGCCAAGCATCAGGGAAACCCTTAGCGACAATCGGGTGCAACCTGATGTTCGCGCTATCCTTTAGCCATTAATGTGACGCCATTCTCACTGCATGAATGGAGTCAGGCTTTTGCTAGCTATCGTTTCGGCGTGCCCGTCCTCTGCACCCGTCCCACGCGCGGGGGCATCATGAAGGACAGTGCCTTATCGTTCGATGATGCGCTGCAGAGGTTTCTGCTGGACGCGCAGGTGCTGCTGACCCAGGCGCAGGAGTGCCTGCAGCATCTGGACCTGATCGAAAACGACCCGGATGCCTGCCGTGGCCTCGACAACGCGCTCGATAGCCTGGCCCGGCAAGCCATGCACCTGGGCTTGCGTGAAGTGGCCCATTATACGACCGCCCTGCAACAGCTACTCGCCCCGGCCTGCCACGGCGGTTGCCTGCAGCGCGAAGCGCTGCCAGCGGTAGGGGAGTGCCTGACCCTGCTTGCCTGGCAACTGGAACTGGTCGACCCGTTTACCGGCCGACTCAACCTGGACATCGGCGAGCAACTGGTGCTGCTGGGTGAACTGGCCAAGGTCGTGCAGCAACCGTTTGCGCAAACGTGCACGTATTGCGATGAACAGGGCCGCGTGTGCATCCACCCACCTGGCAAGGCAGCAGACGACACGCACACCGACGGTTCATCGTCCAGGTACTGAACCGGCGCGACGTGCAACTTGCCACGTTCACCAAACCCGGTAAGGCGAACTTGGGAAAATGCAGGAAGTTGGCGGGGCCAGGGTGAGCCACTACCGCACAAGTGATGTGTGACGCGGCAAAAAGGTTAGCACTTTGCCACCCGACAATACCCGACCAGCAGGTATTGCAAAGCGCTACCCAGCCGCGACCGCTGCAATGCGAAGTGGTAATATGCGCAGCCGTGAACCCCTGCAAGCTGTTGAAAGATTGCAAGTTCATGTGTTCGCCAAAAACATCGAAAGTAACTGCGCCAAAGCTCCTGACCAGCATTGTGCAACGCCCTCCATCAGCAATACTCCAGTGGCTTCCCTACCTATGCTCGCACGCTTGATGACTCCTTTGCGCTGCCACTCCCGCGCTGCCCTGCTGCGCTGGGCAACAGTCGGGCTGTGCGTGGCCTCGCTGGTGGCCAACTTGGCGCTGTACCTGAGCAGCCAGGCGATCCCGGTCAGCCTGCTGGTGCTCCAGTTGGCAGCCACGCTGGGCACGGCCATGCAATTGGGCCTGGGCGCCGGCTCGATCAGCCTGCGCCCGGCGGAGCTGGCCGAGCGCATGCTCAAGGTCCAGGAAGACGAGCGTCAGCACTTGAGCCGGGAATTGCACGACGACATCGGCCAGTTGCTCACCGCTGCCAAGCTGCAGTTGCAGTGGTTGCAGCGGCGCATGCCCGACGAGTTGCAGGGCCACTGCGATGCCCTGCGCAGCACGCTGGATGACACCTTGGGCAACGTGCGCAATGTGTCGGCCCTGCTCAACCCGCGGCAGTTGGCCAGCCTTGGCCTGGAAGCCAGCCTGCGGGCGCACCTGGTACGTACCCTGGCCAACAGCGGCGTGCACTGGAGCCTGGCGTGCAACCAGCGCCTGGGCGGTATCGACGAGGCCGTGACCATGGCGGTGTTCCGCATTACCCAGGAAGCCGTGACCAACATGCTGCGCCATGCCCAGGCTCGCAACCTGGTGATCGGCCTGCAACGCACCCCCGAGGGGCTGGCGTTGTCGATCCGCGACGACGGCCGTGGTTTCGTACCCGCCAGGGACCCGGCCGAGGCCGGCCAGCGCGGCCTGGCCGGCATGCAGGAGCGGGTCACCGCACTGCAAGGCAGCCTCGCCGTCACCAGCCAGCCCGGCCAAGGTACGCACATCGAGGCGGTGTTCCCATGGCCACCGCGTACTCAGCAACGCGCCAGGAGCACTGCTACCCATGACCTGTAGACTGCTGCTGGTAGACGACCACTCGCTGATCCGCGCCGGGGTGCGCGCGCTGGTCTGCGACATTCCCGGCTATGACGTCATCGGCGAAGCCGACGACGGCAGCCAGTTGCTGGAACGGGTGCGCATGCTGGCGCCGGATATTGTCCTGCTGGACATCTCCATGCGCTCGACCAGCGGCCTGGATGCGCTCACCCAACTGCGCGCCAGCGGCAACCCCTGCAAAGTGCTGATCCTGTCGATGCACACCGACCCGGACCTGATCATGCGCGCCCTGGAAAGCGGCGCCCACGGCTACCTGCTCAAGGACGCCAGCGCCACCGAACTGGAGCAGGCCCTGGCGGCGGTGCGCAACGGCGAACGCTACCTCAGCCCGGCCATTGCCCACACAGTCATCAACCAGGCATTGCAACTCGCCAGGCAGGGCAAGCAATCCTCTGCCGAACGGTATAGCCTTACCGCACGACAGCTGGAGATCCTGCGCCTGATCGTGCGCGGCAAATCGACCCGGGAAATCGCCGCCGGCCTGGGCCTGTCGATCAAGACCGTGGAAACCCACCGTTCGCAGATCATGAAACGCCTGCAGATCCATGACGTGGCCGGCCTGGTGCTGTTCGCCGTGCGCGAGAAGATCATCAGCCTGGACGACTGAGCAACGGCGACCCGACGGGCAGATGCAAGCGCAATGCTGCGGGCCTGGCCTGGAAGCGCAGGGTGTCGGCCTGCACCGGTTCACCATCGAGGTTGATGTCCAGCCCCTGCGAGCACCTGATCTCGACCCAGGGCAACCTGGCCCGGACGAACAGGCCGTCCCCGGCCAACAGGTCCCGCAGGGTCCCTACCACTTCCTGGGGTGCCGGCAGAATGGCGATGTCGAGCAAACCGTCATTCACCACTGCGTCAGGACACAGCACCTGCCCGCCGCCTGCCTGGCGGCCATTGCCGATACCCAGCGCCAGCAAATCCCCCTGCCAGTCGAAGCCTGGCCCGTGCAACGTCACCGAAGCCGCCTGCAGCTCGCTGAACCGCGACAGCCCGGTGAACAGGTAGGCGGCAGCGCCCAGCACCTTCTTCAGGTCTTCGGAGGTGTTGGCCGTGACCTGGCTGCCAAAACCGCCGGTGGCCATGTTGAGAAACAGTTGCTCACCGGCCTGCCCGAGGTCGATCGGCTGGGCAGGAACGTTCAGCAAGGCCAGCGCCGTGGCGGTCTCCTGGGGGATGCCGGCGGCCTTGGCAAAATCGTTGGCCGTGCCCAGCGGCAGCAGCGCCAGGCTGGCCTCGGTACCCGCCAGCCCCATGGCTTCGGCGACATCGCGCAACGTGCCATCCCCGCCCCCCGCTACGATATGGCTGTAGCCGGCACCCAGCGCCTCGTTGACCAGGCGCCGGGCGTCACCGGCCTCCCAGGTAACCCGCACATCCAGCACCCAGCCGCTGTCGCGCAGGCCTTGCACGGCGCTGCGCACGTCTTCGTTCATCGCCTGCTTGCCGTGCAGGATCAACATTGCCTTGCGCCCTTGCATCTAAGCCCCTCCAGGAATGGACCAACCCAGATCTCGACCCTCGACCAGTGCCGATCGTTGCACGCCCCTGTGCAATTGATCGCCTGAACCGGGTATTTTTTCAACATCCGAGAATGCCCGACTATGCTCTGCTAATGCATGCGACAGGTTTTTGACCCAGGCGCGGAGTTCTTCCAGGCCCGTCGTCCTCTTGACGCTGCGCACCTGCGCCTGTCGCAATCCTGGCCAAGGACGCGCGCCCTGCGGCGGCGCACGCCCCTCATTCCGTGACCTTCAGCGAGGACCCCGGGTCATGCGCATTCTCTGGACGCTGCCTTACCTGCCCTGGCCTACCACCAGCGGCAGCAAGACCCGGCAATACCATCTGCTGCGCGCATTGGCCCAACGGGGCCACCGCATCACCCTGCTGGTGCAATCGAAAATCCCTCTCGACGATGCGGCCCGCGAAGCCCTGGAAGCACTGGTCGAACGCCTGATCGTGCTACCCCGGCGGCCCTTGCACAGCCCGCTCAACCTGCTGGCCGCGCCCATCATCGACTACCCGATGCGGGCGATCATCCATGGCCTGGCGCCCTGCCTGCGGCACCGTTTCGAGCAATTGCTGGACGAGCCCTGGGACGTGATCCAGATCGAACACAGCTACAGTTTCCAGCCCTTCGAGAAGGCCCTGCAGGCGCGCGGGCTACCTTACATGCTCAGCGAGCACACGCTGGAGTCAGTGATGGGTGGCGCCAATCACGATCGCCTGCCGCTGTGGCTGCGCCCGCTCAACGCCTTCGACCGCTGGCGCTACCGGCGCTGGGAGCAGCGGGTATTGCGCCAGCCCACCGAGCTGGTAGCGGTCAGCAGCCACGATGCCGAACTGATCGCGCAGATCAGCGGGCGCCCGGTGAATGTGGTGGTCAACGGAGTGGACTGCGATTTCTACCAACACGTGCAACCCGCGCTGCACAGCCAGCGCCTGCTGTTCGTCGGCAATTTCGAGTATGGCGCCAACCTGGAGGCGATAGAATGGGCGCTGGAAGAGATCATGCCGCAGGTGTGGATGAGCAACCCGGCGGTACGCCTGGCGATCGCCGGGCACGCCATGCCGGCGAGCTGGAAACTGCACTGGAACGACCCGCGCATCGAATGGTTCGGCTACCGCCCCGACCTGCGCGAGCTGCAGCGGCGTTCGGCACTGTTCTTTGCGCCGTTGCGTTATGCTGGTGGCTCCAAGGTGAAGATCCTCGAAGCGATGGCCGCCGGCCTGCCCGTCATCACCACTGGCAAAGGCGTTTCAGGCCTGGCTGTGAACAACGGCGAGCACTACCTGGGCAGTGACGAAGGCGACCAACTGGCGCTGTTGATTACCCAGTTGCTCAACCAGCCCTGGCGCATGAGCCAGTTGAGCGATGCCGGGCGCCAGTTCGCCCGGCAGCGCCACGACTGGCGGGTAGCCGCCCAGCAACTGGAAAATGTGCACATGCACCTGGCCCAGGCGGCGCCGGCCGAAGCCGCAGCACCGACCAATGCCTGGCTGGGCCGCTCAACCAAGTAGCTCGCTGAACGGGATGAACGGCACACTATCGCCCTGCTTCGGCGTGCTGCCTTCGCGCACCTCGACCAACCCATCGGCCCAGGCCGCACTGCGCAACACGCCAGAGCTCTGGTTCTTGTAGATGCGCACCTGGCCCCGCTCGATGCGTGCACGCAGGTATTCGCGGCGGGTGCCGGGCCTGGGCCAGTCGAAGCCCGCTGGCACGTCGAAACGTAGCGGCGTAACCTCGGCCACGCCCTGGCGGCGCAACAGGTAGGGCCGGGCCAGCAGGCCGAAGGTGACCAGGGTCGACGCCGGGTTACCCGGCAGGCCGATCACCGGCACGCCCTGGTAATGGCCGCAGGTCAGCGGCTTGCCGGGCTTGATCGCCAGCTTCCACAGGGCCAGCTCACCGGCTTCGCGCAGGGCGGCTCCGAGGTAGTCGGCCTCGCCTACCGAAACACCACCGGTGGACAGGATCAGGTCGACATCGCCCAGCCGGGCCAGGCAGGCGCGGGTTCGCGCCAGGTCATCCGGCAGGATGCCCGCATCGACCACATCGCAGCCCAGCCGCTGCAGCCAGCTGACCAGTAGCCGGCGGTTGCTGTTGTAGATCTGCCCCGGGCCCAGCGGCAGGCCAGGCTCGACCAGTTCGTCACCGGTGGACAGCACAGCCACCCGCACCTTGCGCACCACCTCCAGGCGCTCATGGCCGAGGCTGGCAGCCAGGCCCAGTTCGATCGGCCCCAGCCGGGTGCCGGCGCTCATCACCTGCTCGCCCTTGCGGGCTTCCTGGCCTTGGGGACGAATGTTCTGCCCGGTTTTCAACGGTTCGAGGAAGCGTACCCGGCCTTCTTCCGCCGCTGCGGTGTTCTCCTGCATCTCGACGCAGTCGGCACCTTCAGGCAGCGGCGCGCCGGTGAAGATACGCGCACAGGTACCGGGTTGCAGTGGTTGCGGCGCATGGCCGGCGAAGATCCGCTGGCTGACCGCCAGCGGCTCGCCCTGCCAGTCGGCCAGGCGCAGGGCATAACCATCCATGGCGCTGTTCGGCCAGGACGGCAGGTCGAGCGCGGCCACCAGGTCGCTGGCCAGCACACGGCCCTCGGCCTCGGCCAGCGGTAGAAGCTCGGTGTCGCGAATCGGGGCCGCTTCGGCCAATGCCAGCAGTTGCTCCAGGGCCTGTTCCACCGGCATCAGTGGCCGGGCCTGGCTGGCCTCAGCCACGGCTGTCACAGGCGGCTGCCTGCTTCAGGTGGGCTACGAAGTTGCACGGGCGATGGCGAGCATCCAGCTGTTCCGCGAGGATACCGTCCCAGCCGGTGCGCACCGCATTGGTCGAACCCGGCAGGCAGCACACCAGGGTACCGTTGGCCAGCCCGGCGAGCGCGCGCGACTGCACGGTGGAAGTGCCGATATCGGCCACGGAAATCTGCCGGAACAGCTCGCCGAAACCTTCCACCTGCTTGTCCAGCAGGCAGGCCACGGCCTCTGGCGTGCTGTCACGCCCGGTAAAGCCGGTACCGCCGGTAATCAGCACCACCTGCACGCGGTCATCGGCAATCCAGGTTGCGACCTGGGCGCGAATCTTGTACAGGTCGTCCTTCAACAGCACCCGCTCGGCCAGACGGTGGCCGGCCGCGCTCAGCCGGTCGACGAACAGTTGGCCCGAGGTATCGGTGTCGAAGGTGCGCGTGTCGCTGACCGTGAGCACGGCGATGTTCAGCGGCACGAAGGGGGTATCTGCCTTGGCTTTCATGGATGTCCGTCACAAGAAGATGGGATGGCCGCAGTTATAACACAGCATGCGGCCATCACAGCGTGACGCCTTTGGCCCTTGCGCTTGGTCAATGCCTTGGCCGAGCCGCTATGCTGCACTGTAGACGGAACTTGCATGGACGCCCTGCGTCTTAATGTCATCTAGCACCATCGCACTGGAGAAACACGATGATTCAACGGACCCTACCCGCCTTTCTGCTTGCCCTGGGCCTGGGCGCGCTCGCTGGCTGCGCATCGCCAACCGTCATTACCCTGAACGACGGCCGCGAAATCCAGGCCACCGATACCCCGAAATTCGATGAAGACTCCGGCTTCTACGAATTCGAGCAGCTGGATGGCAAGCGCACACGCCTCAACAAAGACCAGATCCGCACTGTGAAAGAGCTCTGATTGCAGCTCGCATTTTTGCAAACGCCCTTTTAACAACAAGGGGTTGCGTGCAAAAACAGGATGCAGTAGGATTTCTTTCATCGGAGTGTAGCGCAGCCAGGTAGCGCGTCTCGTTCGGGACGAGAAGGCCGCAGGTTCGAATCCTGTCTCTCCGACCAAATCCTGATCAGAAAGCCCGCCATCGTGCGGGCTTTTTGTTGTGTCCGAGAACCGGTCCCCGCTTGCGCAAGGACCGCATCAAGGCTGAAACGTCAGGCAGTGAGGCGCGAGGTGACTTCACCCAGTTGCCCAGACAAGCCATGCAGGCGCTGCCCGGCCTGTTCGGTATGCTGCACCTCCTCCTGGTTGGCCGTGGCAATGCGGGTGATCTCGACCAGGTTGCGCGAAATGTCTTCGGCCACACTGGTCTGCTCTTCGGCCGCCGTGGCGATCTGCCGGTTCATGTCGCGGATGGCCTCCACTGCCAGGGTGATGCGCTGCAACATCTGGCCTGCCTGTTGCACCTGCTCGGCACCCTCCTCGCTGCGCTGCTGGCCGCTTTCGATGGCCTTGACCGCTCCCACGGCCCCGGACTGTACCGCTTCGATGATCTGCTGGATCTCGGCGATCGACGCCGCTGTGCGCTGGGCCAGGCTGCGCACCTCATCGGCGACCACGGCAAAACCCCGGCCGGCTTCACCGGCGCGGGCCGCCTCGATGGCGGCGTTGAGCGCCAGCAGGTTGGTCTGTTCGGCTATGCCGCGGATCACTTCAAGCACTTTGCCAATGCGTGTGCTGTCATGCTCCAGGTCGCGAACCACCGCCGCCGTGCCAGCAATTTCGCGGTTGACCACGCCAATGATGTCGATGGTCTGCTGCATTACCTGCTCGCCCGCTTGCGCACTGTGGTCGGCGTCGTCCGCTGCGCGGGCCGCCTCGGCTGCATGGCGCGCGACCTCCTGGGCAGTGGCAGACATCTCATGCATGGCCGTGGCCACCTGATCGGTGCGCAGGAACTGATCGTGGGTGCCACGGGCCATGTCGCCGGCGATGCTACGCAGCTGGCCGCTGGCACCTTCCAGCTCCTGGGCGTTGTCCTGCAGGCGGCCGACGGTATCGGCGAGGAAGTCGCGCAAGGTATTGGCCGCACGCGCCAGGCGCCCCAGCTCATCCTCACGATGGCTGTCGACGCGGGCCGCGAAACGGCCCTGGCTCAGCTGCGCCACATATTCGATCAACTGGCGAATCGGCTCGATCAGGCTGCGGTTGACCAGCCACAGGCTGAGCAGCCCCACCAGCACCGCCGAGGCGAGCATCACCAGCAGGCCCAGCCATACCGTGCGTTCGGCGCTGGCACTGAGGCGGGCCGCGCGCTCGCGGGCATCGGCGCGCAATTGCTCGACCAGCTCGCTCATCTGCTCGCTGGCGGCACGGTCCACACCCTTGACCGCCTGGTCGCCGGCAACCGGGTCGCCACCCGCCGCCAAGAATGCCTGGCGGCCCTGCGCATACGCCTGGCCGAGCTGCCGGTGGCTGTCACGCAGTTGCTGCAGCGGTGCCTTGAGACGGGCGTCGCTGCTCTCGATCAACTGCCCGAGCAGTTGCTGCACCTGCTGCTCGCGGGCCTGGAACTGCTGCCAGTACTTGTCCATGTCAGCGGGTTGGCGCCCACGCAACAGCACGTTTTTCCATTCCTGCACCTGGATCTTGAACTGCAGGTTGGCTTCGTCGATCAATTGCGAGGCCTGCAGCGGCCCGTCGACCAGCTCGGCATAGCCGCGCACGCTGGACGAGAGAAACTGAAAACACACCAGGGCGATCAGCAGCATGGCCAACAGGCTGCCGCCGAGCAGCGAGAGAATTTGCACTCTGAGCGATTTACGCAACATCTTGGGTCTCGAGAACCAGGGGGAAGACGGGGGCGGCCGACGCAGCCCCGGTTACTGGCAGGCCAAAAAAAGGCTGCCATCAAGCAATGGCAGCCGGTCAAGCACGCAACAGTCGAGGCAGATACTCTCAGGCAAATACTACAGAAATGTTACAAGGCGAAGACAAGCTAGCCCGCCGTGAACTGCAGCGCCGCCAGCCGTGCATAGAGCGGGCTGTCCTCGATCAACTGGCGATGCGTTCCCACCGCCACCAGCTTGCCTTTGTCGATGACGGCGATACGGTCGGCATGCTGCACCGTGGCCAGGCGGTGAGCGATCACCAGCGTGGTACGCCCGGCCATCAGGCTGGGCAGCGCCTGCTGGATCAAGTGTTCACTTTGCGCATCGAGGGCGCTGGTAGCTTCGTCCAGTAACAGGATCGGCGCATCGACCAGCAACGCCCGGGCGATGGCCAGGCGCTGCCGCTGCCCGCCAGACAGGCCGATGCCGCCCTCGCCCAACGGGGTCTGGTAACCCTGCGGCAGTTGCCGGATGAACGCATCGGCGTGGGCACCGCGGGCCGCTGCCTCGACCTCGGCCAGGCTCGCCTCGGGCCGCCCATAGCGGATATTGGCCTCGACCGTGCCACGAAACAGCGAGGGGTTTTGCGCCACCAGGGCGAACTGCCGGCGCAGTTGATCGGGGTCCAGTTCGGTAATCGCCTCGCCGTCGAGCAGGATACGCCCTTGCTGGGGGTCGTAGAAGCGTAGCAACAGGTCGAACAAGGTCGACTTGCCCGCCCCCGAGGGCCCGACCAGCGCCACGGTCTGCCCCGGCTCGATGGCCAGGCTGAGGCCATCGATCGCCGCAACCGATGGCCGTGACGGATAGGCGAACATCAGTTCCTGCAGCTCGATACGCCCGCTGGCCCGTGGCTGCGGCAGCACCCGTGCCACGCTGGGCGCCAGGATTGCAGAGCTGGCCGCCAGCAGTTCGGCGATGCGCTCGGCTGCGCCCGCCGCCCGCTGTAGCTCGCCGATCACTTCGCTGAGGGTACCAAAGGCACTGCCCACGACCAGGCTGTAGAACACGAAGGCGGCCAGCTCACCCGCGGAAATACGCCCGGCGATCACGTCCATGCCGCCTACCCACAGCATCACGCCCACCGCCCCCAGCACCAGCACGATGACCAGGGTGATCAGCCAGGCACGCTGGGCGATGCGTTGCCGGGCCACGGCGAACGCCGCCTCCACCGTACTGGCGAACAGCCTGCGGTCATGCGCTTGGTGGTTGTAGGCCTGCACGGTCTTGATCTGCCCAAGGGTCTCGGCCACGTAGCTGCCCACGTCGGCCACGCGGTCCTGGCTCTGCCGCGACAGGCGGCGGACCCGTCGGCCGAACAGCAGGATCGGCGCCAGCACCAGCGGCAGGGCCACGACCACGATGCTGGTGAGCTTGGGGTTGGTGATGAACAGCAAAACCACGCCGCCGATGACCATCAGCGCGTTGCGCAGGAACATCGACAGCGATGAACCGATCACCGACTGCAGCAACGTGGTGTCGGCGGTCAGCCGCGACTGGATTTCCGAGCTGCGGTTGTCTTCGAAAAACCCCGGGTGCAAGCCGAGCAGGTGGTCGAACACGGCCCGCCGAATGTCAGCCACGCAACGCTCGCCGATCCATGACACCAGGTAGAAGCGGCTGAAGGTGCCCACTGCCAGAGCCAGCACCAGCAGCAGGAACAGGCCGATGGTCTGGTTGAGCTGGTGCGCGGAGCGGGTCATGAAACCCTGGTCCACCAACAGGCGGATGCCCTGCCCCATGGACAGGGTGATGGCTGCGGTGATCACCAAGGCCAGCAAGGCCAGCAGCACCTGGCGACGGTAGGGACGAAGGAACTGCCAACCCAGGCGCAAGGCGCGGCGTTGGCGCGGGGAAACCGGTTCAGGCATGGCGATGACCACGATGGCAGGGAAAGCGCAGCCTACCACTCATCGGCCTCTGCGGTACCTGCCAGGTGGCTATAGCCTATTGGTCTAACCAGGCGCTGGAGCTTTACCGCCGTTTCTGTTGGACTGTCTCTGCCGTGGCGCTGCGCTTGGCGTCACAGGCCAGTCACGGCGCAGGGTTAACCTGAGCTTGAACCTGATAAGGAGGCACTACATGAGCTTGCAGCATGGCAGCGACAACCAGAAGCCCCGGCCCACCCCGCCTGCGCAGGTGTGTGGCTCGATCATCGACGCCCAGGGGCGCGAAGTACCGATCACCGAGCAGATGATCCAGCAGGCTTGCAAGGCCCTGGAGGAAAGCCGGGTCGAGCGCGTACGCAAAGGTTGATCGGCGAATCCCCTATGACCCGGCGCTTGCGCCGGGTTTTTATTTGGCTGAATCCTGCACTGCCCTGTCCGCGGGTGAACCTGCGCCCACAGGGACCGCACAGGTGCGGAGGACGGAGGCAGCAATCAACAGGCTGTCAAACCAGCACCCCACCCAGGGCACTCACCAGCTGCGCCAACTGCGGCGATTCACCGCGCAAGCGCACCGCCAGCCCTTCGATTTCACGCCGCGGCGGGTACTGCTTGCGCAACTGGTCGAATGCCGCGCGCTGTTGCTGCGGGTCGTCGCTGAGGCTGCGGCGGAAGTCGGCATCGTCACGCCGCGGGTCGTAGACGGCGCGACACAGGGTGGCCAAGGCCCAGGCTGGGTCGGCATCGGCATCCAGCTCGATCTGTGCCAGCGGCGGGCGTGGCAGCAGGTCACCCAGTTGCACGTGTTCCGCTACACCCAGGAAGCGGCACAACGCCTGGTAGATCTGCGCCGTGCCCCGCTGGCGACCGTCGAGGCTATAGCCGGCAATGTGCGGCGAGGCCAGCGTGCAGAGGTCGGCCAGTTGCAGGTCGACCTGCGGCTCGCCCTCCCATACGTCGAGCACCGCATGCACGTCTTCACGCTCGAGCAGCAGTTCGCGCAGGGCATGGTTGTCCACCACCGGGCCGCGGCTGGCATTGATCAACCAGGCGCCCGGGCGCAGACGTGCCAGTTGCGCCTGGCCCAGCAAATGCCAGGTCGGGTGCTCGCCGCCACGCTGCAACGGGGTATGCAGGCTGATCACATCGCATTGCTGCAGGAGGGTATCGAGGCTGACGTAATCGCCGCCCTCGGCGGCCTGGCGCAACGGGTCGCACACCAGCACCTGCCAGCCCAGGCCGTGCAGTACCCGTACCAGGCGCCCCCCCACCTCACCGGCGCCCACCACGCCATACACCCGCTCGGGCAGCGCCACGCCATCCAGCTCGGCCAGGGTCAACAGGCTCCCCAGTACGTAGTCCACCACGCCACGGGCATTGCAGCCCGGCGCGCTGCTCCAGCGGATACCGGCCTCGGCAAAATAGTCCAGGTCCAGGTGGTCGGTGCCGATGGTGCAGGTGCCGACAAAGCGCACGCGGCTGCCTTCGAGCAACTGGCGATCGACCTTGGTCACCGAGCGCACCAGCAGGATGTCGGCGTCCTTGACGCTGGCGGCATCGAGGCTTCGGCCCGGATAACGGCGGATTTCGCCGAAGCCCTGGAAGAAGGCATCGAGCAGCGGGATGTTCTCGTCGGCAACTATCAGCATGGCGCTCTCCTGTCTGGGGAACGCAGTGTAGGCGCAACGCCGGGCGTGATCCAGAGCGCTTCAGTCGGCCTTCTTGCGGATCCAGTAGAGGAAGGTGCCGGCGTCTTCCTGCTGCTGCAGCAGTTCGTGGCCGAGGAAGTTGCAGAACTTGGGGATGTCGCGACGGGTCGAGGGGTCGGTGGCGATGACCTTGAGCAGGCCGCCAGCGGCGAGGTTACGGACGTGCTGGTGCAGCATCATCACCGGCTCCGGGCAGTTCAGGCCGGTGGCGTCGAGGATGGCGTCGGGGGTGAATTCGGTCATGGGGGGCTCCGCAAATGATTCGCCATTGTCGCGCATAGCGCGACGCGCTCCAAGCACCACACGCCCCACTCGCTCTTCTTGCTCTCGCTCTTGCTCTCGCTCTCGCTCTTGCTCTTGCTCTGCTTTTGATCTTGATCTTGATCTTCGCTCGGCCTCCTGAAGTCGCATTCGGCGGCGCCTGAACTATCGCGCGCTTAAAAGCAAAAGCAACGGCAACGGCAATTTCCGGGCTGTGCTCAACGCGGTTTCAAGTCCATCCGGCGCAAATGGCAAGTCACTTCCTCACGGTCGTGGTAAAGCTGCTTGCAGGCAATCGACACCTTGATCTTGCGTGCCTTGAATGTCGCCTCCATGCGCTCGAGCAACCGCCGTACCTCGGCGTAGCGCTGTTTCATCGGCAATTTCAGGTTGACCACCGCTTCGCGGCACAGCCCCTCGCCCAGCCAGGTTTCGATCAGCGAGGTAGTGCGCGCCGGCTTCTCGACGATGTCGCATACCATCCAGTCCACCGGCTGCTTCGGCTGCCAGGTAAAACCATCGGCCATCAGGTGCTGGACCAGCCCGGTATCCATCAGGCTTTCGGCCATCGGCCCGTTGTCGATGGCCGTCACCAGCATGCCCCGACGCACCAGCTGGTAGGTCCAACCACCCGGCGAGGCCCCCAGGTCGACACCGGTCATGTCATCACCCAGGCGCTGCGCCCATTGTTCACGGGGAATGAACTGATGCCAGGCCTCTTCCAGCTTGAGGGTCGAGCGGCTAGGTCCCTCACGGGGGAACTTCAGCCGTGGGATACCCATGGGCCACAGCGCGCTGTTGTTGGCCGGGGCAACGCCGGCGAACACGCGCCGGCCACTGATGAAGGTAAGCAGCAGGCGTGGACGGCTGGCGTCGTCGACCAGGCGACCGGCCTTTTCCAGCGCCTTGCGCAGCGGCACCTCGAATTTGCGGCAGAAGGTGGACAATTCCTTACCTTCGTTGCTGTCCAGCACCTCCAGCCACAGGCTGCCGAACACCGGTAACCCCGCCAGGTGCGCCAGCAGCACACTGATGCGGTCGTTCTCCGGCAACTCGACATAACCGCCACGGGCCCATTGCCGCGGGAAAATCAGCTGATTGAAGCGCAGTTCCCCCATCAAACGCTCGGCACCGCCCTCCTCGCTGCAGACAAACTCGGCGCTGGCACTGTGCGGCTTGCCTTTGGCATAACCGGCGATACCCAGGCGGGCGGCATGTTCGCTGATCTCAGCGCAGACCTCGCCCTCGAAACCGGGCCGGCAATGCATGAACAGGGTATTCATTTCTCACTCCACTACGGCGGGCGCGCCACAGGCGCCGGCAGGGCGGCGATGATAAAGGAAGATTGGAACCCGCGACACGCCCCGCCGGTCCAGAAAAGGGTCAGGTGGCGCAAAGCGGTCTAACCTGACCTTTCAGCCAGGTCCGTAGCCTGCGGACCGATACAGAGCGGTGCCCCGGAACACCTGAGTCGTGCCGGGCACCGGCGCAGAAGGAGTTGGCAATGCCCTCGCTCGATAGCCTGAACACACTCAAGCCCCTCAAGGTCGGCGACCAGACCTACCACTACTTCAGCCTCACCGAAGCCGCCCGGCAGCTGGGCGACCTGCAGCGCCTGCCCATGTCGCTGAAGGTGCTGCTGGAAAACCTGCTGCGCTGGGAGGACGGCAAGACCGTTACCGGCGAGGACCTGCGCGCGCTCGCCCAATGGCTGGGCGAGCGGCGCTCCGACCGCGAAATCCAGTACCGCCCGGCACGGGTACTGATGCAGGACTTCACCGGCGTACCGGCCGTGGTCGACCTGGCCGCCATGCGCGCTGCCATGGCCAAGGCCGGTGGCGACCCGCAGCGGATCAACCCATTGTCGCCGGTGGACCTGGTGATCGACCATTCAGTGATGGTCGACCGCTACGGTACACCACAAGCCTTCAGCGAGAACGTCGACATCGAAATGCAGCGCAACGGTGAACGCTATGCGTTCCTGCGCTGGGGCCAGAGCGCCTTCGACAACTTCCGTGTGGTACCGCCAGGCACCGGGATCTGCCACCAGGTCAACCTGGAATACCTGGGCCGCACCGTCTGGACCCGTGAGGCCGACGGCCGCACCTATGCCTTCCCGGACACCTTGGTCGGCACCGATTCGCACACCACCATGATCAATGGCCTGGGCGTGCTCGGCTGGGGCGTGGGCGGCATCGAAGCGGAGGCGGCCATGCTCGGCCAGCCGGTGTCGATGCTGATCCCGGAAGTGATCGGCTTCAAGCTGACCGGCAAGCTGCGCGAAGGCATTACCGCCACCGACCTGGTGCTGACGGTGACGCAGATGTTGCGCAAGAAGGGCGTGGTCGGCAAGTTCGTCGAGTTCTATGGCGATGGCCTGGCCGAGTTGCCCCTGGCCGACCGCGCAACCATCGCCAACATGGCCCCGGAATACGGTGCCACCTGCGGTTTCTTCCCGGTCGACCAGGTAACCCTGGACTACCTGCGCCTGTCCGGCCGCCCCGAGGCGACCGTGCGACTGGTCGAGCACTACTGCAAAGCCCAGGGCTTGTGGCGGCTGCCAGGACAGGAGCCGCTGTTCAGCGACAGCCTGGCGCTGGACATGCACGAGGTGGAGGCCAGCCTGGCCGGGCCCAAGCGGCCGCAGGACCGAGTGGCCTTGGGCCAGGTGCGCCAGGCCTTCGACCATTTTATCGAACTGCAACCCAAACCCTTGGCCAAGGAAGTCGGTCGACTGGAAAGCGAAGGTGGCGGCGGCGTGGCGGTGGGCAACGCCGACCAGGCCGGGGAAGTCGACTACAGCCACCAAGGCCAGACCCATACCCTGCGCGATGGCGCGGTGGTGATCGCTGCGATCACCTCCTGCACCAACACCTCCAACCCCAGCGTGATGATGGCCGCCGGGCTGGTGGCGAAAAAGGCCCTGGAAAAAGGCCTGCAACGCAAACCCTGGGTCAAGAGTTCGCTGGCGCCGGGTTCCAAGGTCGTCACCGACTACTTCAAGGCCGCCGGGCTCGACACCTACCTCGACCAACTGGGGTTCGACCTGGTCGGCTATGGCTGCACGACCTGCATCGGCAACTCCGGCCCGCTGGATGACGCGATCGAAAAGGCCATTGGCAGCGCCGACCTCACCGTAGCCTCGGTGTTGTCGGGCAACCGCAACTTCGAAGGCCGCGTGCACCCGCTGGTGAAGACCAACTGGCTGGCCTCGCCTCCGCTGGTGGTGGCCTATGCCCTGGCCGGCACCGTACGCCTGGACCTGACCAGCGACCCGCTGGGCATCGGCAAGGACGGCCAGCCGGTGTACTTGCGCGACATCTGGCCCAGCCAGCAGGAAATTGCCGCGGCCGTGGCCAAGGTCGATACGGCGATGTTCCACAAGGAATACGCCGAAGTGTTCGCCGGCGATGCGCAGTGGCAGGCGATCGAAGTGCCCCAGGCGGCGACCTACGTGTGGCAGGCCGATTCCACCTATATCCAGCATCCTCCCTTCTTCGACGGCATCGGCGGGCCACCGCCGCAGGTGACGGATATCCGCAACGCACGAATACTGGCGCTGCTGGGCGACTCGGTGACCACCGACCACATTTCCCCGGCCGGCAACATCAAGGCCGACAGCCCGGCCGGGCGCTACCTGCGGGAACAAGGCGTGGAACCACGCGATTTCAACTCCTACGGCTCGCGGCGCGGCAACCATGAAGTGATGATGCGTGGCACCTTCGCCAATATCCGGATCCGCAACGAAATGCTCGCGGGCGAGGAAGGCGGCAACACCTTGCACGTGCCCAGCGGTGAAAAACTGTCGATCTACGACGCCGCCATGCGCTACCAGCAGGCTGGCACCCCGCTGGTGGTGGTTGCCGGGCAGGAATACGGTACCGGTTCGAGCCGCGACTGGGCAGCCAAGGGTACCAACCTGCTGGGGGTCAAGGCCGTACTGGCGGAGAGCTTCGAACGCATTCATCGCTCCAACCTGGTTGGCATGGGCGTGCTGCCACTGCAATTCATGGCCGGGCACAACCGCAAGCAGCTGGGGCTGACCGGCAAGGAACAGATCGATGTCCTGGGCCTGACCGGCGCGCAGTTGCATCCGGGCATGAGCCTGCCCTTGCGCATCACCCGCGAAGACGGGCAGCAGGAACAGATCGAGGTGCTGTGCCGGATTGATACCTTGAACGAGGTGGAGTATTTCAAGGCCGGGGGAATCCTGCATTACGTGTTGCGTCAGTTGATCACGGGCTGAACCGGGTATGCTTGGGCCGCTCCTACGATAGATGGGCAGCGGCCTAATGCCAGTCAGTTAAGGTTCCAGCAGACTTTACTAGGGCTGCTCTGCAGCCCTTCGCGGGCAAGCCCGCTCGCACAGGGACCGCGCATTTCCAAAGCTCGGCGCTGAATCTGTGGGAGCGGGCTTGCCCGCGAAGGGCCGCAAAGCGGCCCAGATTGCTTAACTGACTGGCATTAGGCAGCGGCCCGTTTCCATTTGCCCGAGAAGGACCACTGTGCCCCGCCTCCACCTGATCGCTCTGCTACTCCTGGCCCTCGGTTACACGCTTGCCCTGCGCCACGGCAACCTTGGCATCGCGACCCTGCCCAGCGTCCTCGCCCTGCTTACCAGCGCCCTGCTTGCTGGCCGCCCGCAGCGCTGGCTCCAAGCCCTGGGCCATATGGTGTTCATCCTGCTGGCGATCGCCCTGGCACTGCACTGGCTGCCCGGTTTCAACGCAGCCAAGGTCATCGACAGCGCTACCCTCAGCCCCGGCGCCCAGCCGTTCACGATGTACCTGAACCTGGACAAGCCGCTGATCGGCGCCTGGCTGCTGCTGGCCTGCCGTTGGCTGGTCCTGTGGCGCAGCCAGGGGCTGCCGGCCAGTCTGCTGTGCGCCCTGCCCCTGACCCTGCTGGCCTGCCTGGGCGGCGCCTGGGCACTGGGCATGGTTGCATGGGCGCCGAAATGGCCCGAACAGGCCTGGCTGTGGCTGTTGAACAACCTGTTGTTGGTCAGCCTGACCGAAGAGCTGCTGTTTCGCGGTTATCTGCAAGGCAGCCTGCAGCGCCTTCTGCGCCATCAGGGGCTGGCCTTGTTCGCAGCCGCCATGCTGTTCGGCCTGGCCCACCTGGGGGCTGGCTGGCAGTGGGTATTCCTGGCCACCCTCGCTGGTGTGGGCTATGGCCTGGCGTACCGCTGGGGCGGCGTGGCGGCAGCCGTGCTTTGCCATTTCGGCGTGAACCTGGTGCATTTCGCGCTGTTCAGCTACCCGATGCTGGCTCTTGGCTAGCTAATCGGTCATCATCTGACTTCTGCGTCATTAATCCGCAAAAAAAACGCAATAATGACGCAAACACGCTTGAACGTGCCTGGCGACTAACCCGGATTACATAATGGCTCATTGCCATAGATCAAGCCTTGCAAATATTCACTCAATAAAACCAAGGGCTTGCCGATAGCTTTGGAAAGCCCTGCGGACTATCAACCCATGCGTAACAACCAGCCGATTACCCAGAGAGAAAGGACTTTCCCTGCCCAGCAGCGGTTGATCTCCACCACCAATGCCAAAGGGGTGATCACTTACTGCAACGATGCTTTCATCGAGATAAGTGGTTTCACCCGCGAAGAATTGACCGGTGCGCCACATAACCTGGTGCGCCACCCGGACGTGCCGCCAGCCGTGTTCGCGCACATGTGGCAAACCCTCAAGCAGGGCCAGCCGTGGATGGGTATCGTCAAGAACCGTTGCAAGTCCGGCGACCACTACTGGGTCAACGCCTACGTCACGCCGATCTTCGACAATAACCAGGTGGTTGGCTTCGAATCGGTGCGGGTCAAGCCCAGTGCCGAACAGATTCGTCGCGCCGAGGCACTCTACCAGCGCATCAACCAGGGCAAGCCGCCCGTACCACGCCGCGACAAGTGGCTACCGGTACTGCAGGACTGGCTGCCGTTCATCCTGATCAGCCAGGTGGGCTTCCTGATTGGCAACTGGCTCGGCCATTCCTGGGGCTTCGCCCTGGCCGCCGGGCTTTCCGTACCGCTCGGCCTGCTCGGCCTGGGCTGGCAGCAGCGCGGCCTCAAGCGCCTGCTGCGCCTGGCCGAGCAGACCACCTCCGACCCGCTGATCGCACAGATGTACACCGACAGCCGCGGGGTACAGGCACGCCTGGAAATGGCCATGCTGAGCCAGGATGCACGCATGAAAACCTGCCTGACCCGCTTGCAGGACAGCGCCGAACACCTCAGCGAACAGGCGCGCCAGTCCGACGCCCTGGCGCACAAGAGCTCTTCGGGGCTGGAACGCCAGCGCGTGGAAACCGAGCAAGTCGCCGCCGCAGTGAACCAGATGGCCGCCACCACCCAGGAAGTGGCCAACCATGTGCAGCGTACCGCCGATGCCACCCAGGAAGCCAACCGCCTGACCAGCCAGGGGCGGCAGATTGCCGGGGAAACCCGCGAAGCCATCGAGCGCTTGTCGGCGGCGGTGGGCGAGACTGGCCAGACGGTCACCCAGCTGGCCAAGGACAGTGACGAGATTGGTGGCGTGGTCGACGTGATCAAGGGGATCGCCGATCAGACCAACCTGCTGGCATTGAACGCAGCCATCGAAGCAGCACGTGCCGGTGAAATGGGCCGTGGCTTTGCCGTGGTGGCCGACGAAGTGCGCCAGCTGGCACAGCGCACCGCCGAGTCCACCGGGCAGATTCACGGGCTTATCGCCAAGCTGCAACAGACTGCCAGCAATGCCGTACTGACCATGGAAACCGGCCACCGCCAGGCGCAGGAAGGCGTCGACCGCGTGATGCAGGCCGACGAGGCACTGGTCGGAATCAGCGAAGCGGTGGCCAATATCACCGACATGGCGACCCAGATCGCCGCCGCGACAGAAGAGCAGACGGCGGTAGCCGACGAGATCAGCCGCAACATCAGCACCATTGCCGAGCTTGCCGACCAGACGGCCGAACAGGCTCAGCATTCGGCGCTGCTCAGCGAAGAGCTGACCAGCACTGCGGGTACCCAGTACTCACTGGTGGAGCGTTTCAACCGCTAAGGCGGTTTCCACTGGTGCGTCGGCTTGTAGGAACGGCTTCAGCTGCGATCACCGGCACAGCCGGTACCAGCCACCGCGTCGCCGGTTTCGCGGATGAATCCGCTCCTACAATTGGCGCCTTACGTGCAGGAGCGGCTTCAGCGGCGATCATTGGCACAGATGGTACCAGCTACCGCGATCACCGGCACAGCCGGTGCAGCCACGAGATTACCAATCCAGGCGCAAGCGGCTCTCGAAATAGCGCTCTTCGCCACTCAGTGGATCCTCGAAACGCAAGCTCTGCGCCAGCAGTTTCAACGGCCGCTGGTAGTCATCCGCCTCCTTGAGCAACTGCGGATAGAACGGATCATTGCTGATCCCCGCACCCAATGCCGCCATGTGCACACGCAACTGGTGGGTCTTGCCGGTGACCGGTGACAACCCATAGCGCCACAGGTCGCCATGCTTCTCCAGCACTTCGGCCCAGGTTTCGCTGTTGGCCTCCCCTTCCACTTCGTGCATGCGGAAAAACGGCTCGCCATGCACCAGGCGGCTTTTATGCACCAGCGGAAAATCGTGTTGCGGCATGGCTGCGGCAATCGCCTGGTAGCGCTTTTCGATGCGCCGCTCGGGGAATAGCCGCTGATAGGCACTGCGACTCTGCGGATTGGCAGAAAACAGCACCAGCCCGGCCGTATGCCGGTCGATACGGTGCAACGGCACCAGGTGTGGGTTGCCGAGGCGATGGATCAGGCGGCGCAGCAAGGTCTGCTCGACGTATTCTCCGGTCGGGGTCACCGGCAGGAAATGCGGCTTGTCCGCCACCACCAGGTGCTCATCCACGTGCAACACCGCCTCCTGCACCGGAATCGGCCGCTCGTTCGGCACTTCTCGAAAGTAGTGCAAACGCATGCCCCGTTTATACGGCAGCTCGGCCGCGACAACGCGCCCCTCGGCATCCAGCACCCGCCCGCGGGCAAAGCGATCGAGCCATTGAGCCCGGTCGATGGCCTTGAAATGGTCACACAGGCAGTCAAGTACCGTCGCCCAGTTTCCGGGTGGCAGGCACACCGTGCTGGCTTGCTGGCGGGCGGGGTCGAAAGGCGTGGTCATGGCGGGGCTCGAAACATTCACGGCCACGCATTATCGCCCAAGCCCGCGCCCTCAACCAGCCTTGGCCATCGCCTCGCTACGGTCCTTCAGCCAACGCAGTACCTGCACCGGCTCCCAGCGGCCAGGGTCGTACAGGGCATACAGCAACCCCTGGTAACCCACCACATCCAGCCCGCGGTGGTAGCCGGCACGCTGAAACAAGGCTTCAATTTCTGCAAAGCAGGTATTGAAGTGTACCTTGCCAAATGGTGTACGGTCGTCGGTGACCAGGCCTTCGAGGCGCAGTTCCAGAACGGCGTCCGCCACCCGTTCGACGGGCATGCGGTTGACGCTGTACTTGAGTTGCTCGACATTGAGCATGGCTTTACCTCGGCACTGTATTTATATACAGCATACGAACATCCCCTTGCCTTCGTCAATGCGCTTCATTGCAGCCCCTCCTCGTAGCCGCTACCGCTGCGAATCGTCAGCACCTGTCGTCGTGGCGTGCCCGGCGTCACCGACAGATGCACCCATTGGTCGAACTCGAGGATCAGTTGGTCGAAGGAAATGGCGCTTTCGCTGATGCGGCGCGCGACTTCGCGCGGGCTTACTTCGACCACCGTAAAGTCGGCGGCCAGCCCTTGCAGATGCTGGCTTGAAGGCGCCCCGCCAATGCGGCTGTTGACTGCCGGGCTGCGATAGCCACTGCTGACGATGACCGGTGCGCCGAACAGCGCGCGAACCTGCTCCAGGACATTGCACAACAGTTGCAGGTTGGCACGCGCCTCGGCTGGCGGGTCGTTGTCAAGCCCTTCCCTGGCGGCGAGCTGCGAAACGGTCATTTCAGCGAGGGTGAAATGGGGGGAAATGAGCATGGTTGGAGTCCTGATGATCGGTGGAAAAGGCCGGCCTCAGCATGCCGGCAAGAGATCATCACGACGCAGCGCGCCACATGGAGCAGGGAGGCGCCTCCCCTGGTGCCGTCATTGCGCGAGAAACGCCACGACCTGCTCGGCATCGAACGGCCAATGCAGCTCAGCACCGTTGTCGCAGCGCCGCAGCACTGGAATGATCAGGCCGTAACGCTCGAACATGGCCTCGCTTTCGGCAATGTCGACCAGTTCCACCAGCAGGCCGTGATCGACAAAGGGCATCAGCACGGCCTCGGCCACTTCGCACAGGTGGCAGCCGAGGGTGCCGAATAGTTGGCATTCAGGCAGCATGGGGCAGGTTCCGGTTTTGGCATGGGGGGAAGCCTATTCTAGGCCGCTCCTGCCCCATGCGCACCTGATCAGGTTCAGTCCTGACTGGTCGCGCCGATACGATGCAACGACAGATCGGCCCCCTGGAACTCCTGCTCATGGCTCAAGCGCAGGCCAAGCAGTGCGCGGATCGCACCGTACACGGCAAAGCCACCGGCCAGCGCCACCAGCACGCCCAGAAGGCTGCCCAGCAACTGGCTGACCAGGCTGACCCCGCCCATGCCGCCCAGGGCCGCCTGGCCGAACACACCACAGGCAATGCCGCCCCACACGCCACACAGGCCATGCAATGGCCATACGCCCAGGACATCGTCGATCCTCCAGCGGTTCTGTGCCGCGGTGAAGGTCCAGACGAACAGCCCGCCTGCGACCAGCCCGGTGACCAGCGCGCCGATCGGGTGCATCAGGTCGGAACCTGCACACACCGCCACCAGCCCGGCCAGCGGCCCGTTATGCAGGAAACCTGGGTCGTTACGCCCGGCCAGCAAGGCCGACAGGGTGCCACCGACCATGGCCATCAGCGAGTTGATCGCCACCAGGCCACTGATTCCCTGCAGGGTCTGTGCACTCATGACGTTGAAACCGAACCAGCCAATGATCAGGATCCACGACCCCAGCGCCAGGAAGGGAATGCTGGATGGCGCAAAGGCCACCAACCGGCCATCGCGATAGCGCCCGCGTCGCGCGCCCAGCAGCAGCACCGCCGCCAAGGCCAGCCAGCCGCCCATGGCGTGCACCACCACCGAGCCGGCAAAATCATGAAACGGCGCGCCAAAGCGGGCCTGCAACCAAGCCTGCAAGCCCAGGTTGCCGTTCCACACCAGCCCTTCGAAGAACGGGTAGACAAACGCCACGATCAGCGCCGTGGCACACAACTGCGGCACGAAGCGCGCCCGCTCGGCAATGCCCCCGGAGATGATCGCCGGGATCGCTGCGGCAAAGGTCAGCAGAAAGAAGCACTTTACCAGCGCATACCCCTGGTCGGCCGCCAGGGCGGCGGCCGGCTGCAGGAAACTGACCCCATAGGCGATCCAGTAGCCGACGAAGAAGTACACCAGCGCCGAGACGGCAAAATCGCTGAGAATCTTCGACAAGGCATTGACCTGGTTCTTGTGGCGCACCGTGCCCACTTCGAGAAACGCGAAGCCGGCATGCATGGCCAGCACCAGAATGGCGCCCATGAGAATGAACAGAGTGTTGGAACCGTGGACCAGAGTGTCCATCGCGCTGTGCATGTTTTCCATGAAGTAGGCAGACCTGTTGAAAAGGCACCAGAACAGTTCAAGAACCTGCATCCATGCACCTGATCGGTGCCAACCCCTTGCCCTGTTTCGGTGAGCCTGGCGGAGCCTGCGCGGTTTTTTCTTGGGATTGTCGTGGATTGGGTTAAGGTTTATCGGTAGCCGCTGCGTTGACGCCCTGAATCGGCGCACTACCTGCCTGGAGCGCCCCGCAACGTGGCAAAGCCCTAGCAAGGCCCATACCAGCAGCGGCACTTGAACCTTCGGCATGTGCTATCACTCGAACTACCAACATTCATCGACAGGGAGACACCCATGGCCAGCAAATCGGCAAAGACTGCACAAGAGATATTGATGGCTGACTTCCAGGCACTGGTGCGCGACACCGAGAAGCTGCTGGCTGACACCGCCAACCTGGCCGGCGACCAGGCGGACGAATTGCGCGGGCAGATTCACGAGCGCCTGGCCCAGGCCCGCGAAACCTTGCAGCTGACCCAGGACTCGGTGCGCGAGCGCGGCCAGGCAGCGTTGGGCAGCGCCGAGCAATACGTGCAGGAAAACCCGTGGCAGGCGATCGGCATCGCAGCGGGCGTCGGGCTGTTGATCGGCCTGCTGGCCAACCGCCACTGAGGGGATAACATGGATAACGACGCCAACGGCGCCAGCGCTGCAGGCAAGCGCCTGGGTGCGGCCGCGCTGGGGCTGCTGCACAGCCATATCGAACTGTTCGGCATCGAACTGCAAGAGCAGAAGGGCCGCACCTTGAGCCTGCTGTTGTTCGCCGGCCTGGCCCTGGTGTTCGCCTTGCTGCTGCTGACGGCCCTGTCCGGGCTGCTGCTGGTGCTGCTGTGGGACAGTTATCGCCTGGCTGGCATCATCGGCCTGTGCGTGTTCTACGGGATTGCCGCGCTGTACTGCGGATTGCGCCTGAAAGCTGCGGTGTTCGATGAGTCGTCACCATTCGGTGCCACCCTCGAGGAACTCGCCAAGGACCGGGAGCGCCTGTTGCCATGAGCCTGCCAGAACTGCCAAGCACGCGTAACCCGCGTGAATTGCGCAAGGCACTGTTGCGCCTGCGCATGGAAATGCACCGCCAGGAAATCCGCCATGAGTCCGGGCAGTTGCTCGAGCCGCTGCGCCGCGTGCGCGGCATGGGCAACTCGCTGCAAGACGGGCTGGGCATCAAGCATGCACCGCTGTGGGGAATTGGCGCTGTAGTAGCGCTGGGTTTCCTCACCGGCAAGGGCGTGCGCAGCGGCAACCTCGCGCGGCTGTTGCGCCTGGGCAGCACCTTGCTACCGTTGGTGCGCCTGTACCTGCAAGGCAGCCGCCGCCCCTGACGGGCTGAATCAATCCTGTAGCGTCAGCCCCTGTGGGAGCGGGTTGATTCGCGAATGCGCAGTTCGACCACCGGCGCATTCGCGGATCAGGCCACTGCCACAGCCCAGGTATGCAACTGCCCCTTGCGCAAGGACGCACGACACAGGAAGCTATCGCCTTCGATGCACAGGAGACCGCGCCTTGGACTGGCACACCCTGCTCACCCGCGAACGCCTGGGCAAAGCGCTGTACAGCGCCGATGAGCTCGGGCGCAGCCCCTTTCACAAAGACCACGACCGCATCATCTTCTCCGGCGCTTTCCGCCGCCTCGGGCGCAAGACCCAGGTGCACCCGGTTTCCAGCAATGACCATATCCACACACGCCTGACCCACTCGCTGGAGGTCAGCTGCGTGGGACGCTCGCTGGGCATGCGCGTCGGCGAAACCCTGCGCGACAACCTTCCGGACTGGTGCGCCCCGAGCGACCTGGGGATGATCGTGCAATCGGCCTGCCTGGCTCATGACATCGGCAACCCTCCGTTTGGCCACTCCGGCGAAGACGCCATCCGCCACTGGTTCCAGCAGGCCGCCGGACGTGGCTGGCTGGACGACATGAGCGACGACGAGCGCGCCGACTTCCTCAACTTCGAAGGCAATGCCCAAGGCTTTCGCGTACTCACCCAGCTGGAGTATCACCAGTTCGATGGCGGTACCCGGCTGACCTATGCCACCCTCGGCACCTACCTGAAATACCCGTGGAGCGCCCGCCACGCCGACGCCCTGGGCTACAAGAAACACAAGTTCGGCAGCTACCAGAGCGAGCTGCCGCTGCTCGAGCAGATCGCCCGCAAGCTTGGCCTGCCGCAACTGGAGCATCAGCGCTGGGCGCGCCACCCGCTGGTGTACCTGATGGAGGCCGCCGATGACATCTGCTATGCGCTGATCGACCTGGAAGACGGCCTGGAAATGGAGCTGCTGCAATACGCCGAAGTCGAAGCGCTGCTGCTCGACCTGGTCGGCGAGGACCTGCCGGAAACCTACCGCCAGCTCGGCCCGGGCGATTCCCGCCGGCGCAAGTTGGCCATCCTGCGCGGCAAGGCCATCGAACATCTGACCAACGCCGCCGCGCATGCCTTCGTCGAGCAACAGCAGGCCTTGCTGGGCGGCCAGCTGGTGGGCGACCTGGTCGAGCACATGCATGGCCCGGCCAAACGCTGCGTACTGCAGGCCAAGGCCATGGCACGCAACAAAATCTTCCAGGACAAACGCAAGACCTTGCACGAGATCGGCGCCTACACCACCCTGGAAATTCTGCTGAACACCTTCTGTGGCGCTGCCCTCGAGCAACACGGGGGGCGCACGCCCTCGTTCAAGAGCCGCCGGGTGCTGGACCTGATCGGCAACAACGCCCCTGACCCGCACGGTTCTCTCTATAGTGCCTTCCTGCGCATGATCGACTTCATCGCCGGGATGACCGACAGCTATGCCAGCGAAATGGCACGCGAGATGACCGGGCGTTCAAGCCCGGCCTGAACCGCGCCACTGCAGCCCGGGCCCTGCCCGGGGCTGCCAGCGCTGACCGAAGGAAACTTCCTACATATATAATCGGCAATATAAACAATGCGATTAAACATTAAAAATTGGTTACCAAACTTGCTTTGACTTTCAGCAGAACATCCATATTTCGTAGCCAGACTTGCATAATCGTGTAAGCCATTTCCCATATAGGGTTAATAGCCCTTCCTCACGTCCCCGATGACTTCCAACTGCGATAAGGTGCCGCCTGTCACCTCGATAGCCCGCAGGGAAGTTGAACATGCAATCCATATTTATTGTCGACGACCATCCTGTCATCCGCCTGGCCGTGCGTATGTTGCTGGAAAACCAGAACTACAAGATTGTCGGCGAGTCGGACAACGGCGTGGACGCCATGCAGATGATTCGCGAAACCAACCCCGACCTGGTCATTCTCGACATCAGCATCCCCAAGCTGGACGGGCTGGAAGTGCTTTCCCGCTTTCAGGCCATGGCGTTGCCCCTGAAGGTTCTGGTGTTGACTGCGCAATCACCGGCATTGTTTGCCGTGCGCTGCATGCACTCGGGCGCCGCAGGCTATGTCTGCAAGCAGGAGGACCTGAGCGAACTGCTGAGTGCAATCAAGGCCGTGCTGGCCGGTTACAACTATTTCCCCAGCCAGGCCATAAAGCACAACCAGGCGGTGGATGCCGACCTGAAACTTTTCCGACAGGTGAATGACCGCGAACTGATGGTGTTGCAACTGTTCGCCCAGGGGCGCAGCAACAAGGAAATAGCCAAGGGCATGTTTCTCAGCAGCAAGACGGTCAGCACCTACAAGAAGCGCCTCATGCACAAACTTCAGGCCGACACGCTGGTCGACCTGATCGAAATGGCCAAGCGCAACGCTTTGGTCTGAGGTTGTCATGGCGTGTCACATCGCTCGCCTGCTGCTCGCCCTGCTCCTGTTCAGCAGCGTGGCACAGGCTACCCCTCCAGGGGCCTCGTCCTACACGCTGCTGGCCCGGTCAACCGCCCGGCCCGCCCAGCCAGCCCTCACCGCCGATCAACGGCGGTGGCTGGAAACCCGTCAGGAACTGGTGCTGGGCACCTCGGCACCGGACTACCCGCCATTCGACATCACCAGCGGCGGCCGTGAATACCAGGGCCTGACAGCCGAATACGCCAGCCTGATCGGCAAGGCACTGGGCTTGCCGGTCAAGGTACTGCGCTTTTCCAATCGGCAGGCCGCGGTGAAAGCGTTGCGGCGTGGCGACATCGACCTGCTTGGCAGTGCCAATGGCTACGAGGCAGCTGCCGACGGCCTGGCGCTTTCGCAGCCCTATGCCGTCGACCAACCGGTGTTGGTAACGCGGGAAGACGAAAGCCGCGCACTCGACAGGGGGCTGCCCGGCATGCGCCTTGGCATGCTCTACCATTACCTGCCCAGGCGGGAGGTGCTCAGTGCCTATCCCCAGGCTGAGTTGCTGGCTTTCGGCTCGTCCAGCGAGGCCTTGAACGCGGTTGCGTTCGGCCAGGCCGACGTGTTCATCGGCGATACCATTTCCACCCACTACCAGCTGAACCGAGGCCATTTGCCGCGCCTGCGCATGGCCAGTTTCGGCAAGCATGAGGCCATCGGCTTCGGCTTTGCCCTGCGCCAGCAGGACAAGCTGCTGATGGAGCTGGTGAATGGCGTGCTGGATAGCCAGCCCTCGGCCATACGCGCCAGCATTTTCAAGCGCTGGAGCGCCGGTGGCGATCTGCTGCTGAGCGAGCGCAAGCTGCAACTGACCGAGGCCGAGGAACAGTGGTTGCGGGACCACCCGGTGATGCGCGTGGTGATCGATGACACCGCCGCGCCGTTGTCCTATTTCGATGCTGCGGGCTATTTCCGCGGGATTACCGCCGACCTGCTGGAACTCATTCGCCTGCGTACCGGCCTGCGCTTCGACGTGCAGCGCGCCAGTGGCATAGCCGACATGATTGCCCGCCTAAAGGATGGCCGCGCCGACGTCATCGCCGCACTGACCACTGGCGGGCAGGCCGAGGGCAACCTGCAAATCAGTCGCCCCTACCTGGAAAGCGCCTACGTGCTGGTCAGCCGCAAGGACAACGAAGCGCTGACCTCGCTGGACCAGATGCAAGGGCGCCGCATTGCCATCAACCGCTACAGCGCGATGGACGCCATGCTGTCGCGCAATTATCCGCAGGTTGGCTGGGTAGAAACGGAAAGCACGTTCTATTCCGTGGCGTTGCTCAAGAGTGGCGCGGTCGACGCGCTGATCACCCCCCTGGTCGACGCCAACCACGCCCTGGCCAGCAACCCCGAGCTGGTCATCCGCACCACCATTGGCAGCGAACCAGCCAATTTCGCCATGGCCTCCGACCCCTCTTCCGCGGTGCTGGTATCGATCCTCGACAAGGCACTGATGAGCATCTCGCCAGAGGAGCTGGGGGTGATCAACAACCGCTGGCGCGGCTTCGGCCTGCACGATGACGGCAACGGCCAGGACTACCGTCGGCTCGCAGTGCAACTGGTGCTGGGCGCTGCCGTGCTCTTGCTGCTGGCCTTGCTGTGGAACGCCCGCCTGCGCCTGCAGATCAGTCAACGTCAACGCGCAGAACGTGCGCTGAACGACCAGCTGGCGTTCATGCGCGCCCTGCTCAATGGCACGCCCCATCCCATGTACGTGCGCGACCGCGACGGCTGCCTGCAAAGTTGCAACTTCAGTTACCTGGAAGCTGTGCAGGCCTGCTCCGATGAGGTCATAGGCAAACGCCTGAACGACAGCCTGTTCGCAGAGTACGAACATATCCGCCAGATCGAAGCGGATTACCAGAGGGTGATGGCAGCCGGCACCCCGCTGATCATGGACCGCCCGCTACGGATCAAGGGCCGCGAGATGACCATCTATCACTGGATACTTCCGTATCGCGACTCGCTGGGCGAGGTGCAGGGCATCATTGGCGGCTGGATCGACATCAGTGATCGCCGCCAGCTGGTGATGGAGCTGCGCCAGGCCAAGCAGCAGGCCGACGATGCCAACCGCGCCAAGAGTACGTTCCTGGCGACCATCAGCCACGAGATCCGGACCCCGATGAACGCGGTCATCGGCATGCTGGAACTGGCCGTCAAGCGTGCCGACCAGGGCCGGGTGGACCGCAGCGCACTGGAGCTGGCCCACCATTCGGCCAAGGACCTGCTGGGCCTGATCGGCGACATCCTCGATATCGTGCGCATCGAGTCCGGGCACTTGAACCTTGCCCCTGAGGTGGTCGACCTGGCGGGCCTGGTCGAATCGGTGGGGCGCATCTTCGAGGGTCAGGCACGGCAGAAAGGCCTGGCCCTGGAAGTACTGATCGACCCCGCCGCACGCTGCCATGCACAGCTCGACCCGCTGCGTTTCAAGCAGGTGCTGTCCAACCTGGTGAGTAACGCCATCAAGTTCACCGAACACGGCCAGGTGCGCATCTGCGTCAGCCTGGATGAAGCCTGCAGCCCCCCTGTGCTGGAGCTGGAAGTGCGCGACAGTGGCATCGGCATACCGGCTGACGACCTGCAACGCCTGTTCAACCCGTTCATCCAGGCCAACCCGCACAGCCAGGGTGCCCGCGCCGGCACCGGACTCGGCCTGGCCATCTGCCGCAACCTGTGCGAAATGATGGGCGGCACCCTGAGTATCAGAAGCCTGGAAGATGTCGGCACCCAGGTACGCTTGAAGATGCCGCTGCAGCGGGTCGACGGTGCAGCGCTGGCGGCTCCGCTGCCCGAGGAGCTCGAGGTGCCTGACCCACGGCTGAGCGTGCTGGTGATCGACGACCATCCGGCCAACCTGCAACTGATGGCACAGCAACTTAATTACCTGGGCCTGGAACATGCCAGCGCATCCGACGGTCACGAAGGCCTGGCCACCTGGCGGGCGGGCGACTTCGATGTGCTGGTGCTCGACTGCAACATGCCGCACATGAACGGCTATCAACTGGCGTCCGCGGTACGGGCCGAGGAAAGCCACGGCAAACGCCCGCGCTGCACCATTCTTGGCTACACCGCCAACGCGCAGCCCGAGGTACGGCGCAAATGCCTCAATGCCGGCATGGATGACTGCCTGCTCAAGCCCATCAGCCTCAGCACCCTCAGCCAGCGCCTGGCCGGCATTCGCCCGCGCCGTTCGCAGCCACGTCGGCGCAAGCTGTATTACCTCGATGGTCTGGCCGCTGTGGTCGGGCACGACCCCAACGACCGTCAGCGCTTCCTCGAGGCCTTGCGGCAGAGCCTGCAGGCCGACCTGGCCACGTTGATGGCGCTGGATCCGCAGCACGACAGCATCGCCATCGCCGAACAGGCGCACAAGGTACTCAGCGCCGCACGCATGCTGGAAGCGCCCGAGCTGATGGCAGCCTGCGAAGCCCTGGAAGCCAGCGGCCTGTCCACCGCCCAGCTGCGCCTGCGACGCCAGGCACTGGCGCGGCACATGGGCCGGGTGGAGCGAGCCCTGGCCAGGGAACTGGCCGCAGATACCTGCACACAGACAGGCAGCCAGGCGTGTTAACTGGTAGACTGCGCGGCGTTATTACCTAAGAGGATTGTTTCATGGCCACAAACCGCTCCCGTCGTCTGCGCAAGAAGCTGTGTGTCGACGAGTTTCAGGAATTGGGCTTCGAGCTGAACCTGGAATTCAAGGAAGATCTGGATGACCAGGCAATCGATGCTTTCCTCGACGCGTTCCTGGCAGAAGCCATGGACGCCAACGGCCTGGACTATGTAGGCGGTGACGATTTCGGCCTGGTGTGCTCGGTCAAACGCGGCTCGGTCAGCGAAGAACAGCGTGCAGCCGTTGAAGCCTGGCTCAAGGGCCGCAGCGAACTGACCAAGATCGAAGTCAGCCCGCTGCTGGACGCCTGGTACCCGGAAAAGCCGATCAACAAGGCCGAGTAATACCGGCCCGATCGCCGAAAAGGCCACCTTCGCGGGTGGCCTTTTTTTTCGGGCCGTGCTTTACCCAGGTGGGTGGTTTTCTGTCGAACCTGGCGCATCGTCGCTGCGCTTGGGGCATAATGCGCATTCTTTCGTCCTGGGGCCATCATCCTGTACAGCCCCAATGCCCTTTCCCCTCGCCGCAGGGTGTTTACTGACCATGATCAAAACGCTTCGTCCCCTTGTACTTGCCGGCCTGCTGCTGCCATTCGCCCTGCCCAGCCAAGCCGCTGCCGTGAATACCACCCTGCCCGCCAAAGTGCAGCAAGCCCTCAAAGCCAGCAAGCTGCAGGACTCGGCGCTGTCGCTGGTGATGCTGCCGCTGGACGGCCCCGGCACACCGACCGTGTTCAATGCCGACGTGTCGGTGAACCCGGCCTCGACCATGAAGCTGGTTACCACCTACGCAGCCCTTGAACTGCTTGGCCCGACCTTTCAGTGGAAGACCGAGTTCTACACCGACGGCACCCTCAGCAACGGGGTGCTCAACGGCAACCTGTACCTCAAAGGCGGTGGCGACCCGAAACTGAACATGGAAAAGCTGTGGCTGTTGATGCGTGACCTGCGCGCCAATGGCGTGCGCACCGTCACCGGCGATCTGGTGCTGGACCGCAGCCACTTCGTGCAGCCCAACCTGCCGCAGTTCAACGATGACGGCGGCGACGTGAACAAGCCGTTCCTGGTCAAGCCGGATGCCTTGATGGTCAACCTCAAGGCCTTGCGCTTCGTCGCCCGCAATGACGGCGGCAAGGTCACCGTCGCGGTCGAGCCACCGATTGCCAGTATCCGCATCGACAACCAGGTCAAGGCAGTCGCCTCCAGGCAGTGCTCGGGTGACGTACGCTACAACCCGGTGCAACAGGCCGATGGCATCAGCGTAACGGTCAGCGGCCAGCTGGGTGAGGGCTGCAACTCGCAAACCTACCTGTCGCTGCTTGACCACCCCACCTACGCCGCCGGTGCCGTACGCGCGATCTGGAACGAGCTGGGCGGCAGCATCCAGGGTGGCGATCGTTTCGAGAACGTGCCCAAGAGTGCGCGCCTGCTGGCGCGGGCCTTCTCGCCAGACCTGGTGGAAGTGATCCGCGACATCAACAAGTACAGCAACAACACCATGGCCCAGCAGTTGTTCCTCAGCCTCGGCGCGCAGTTCCGCACCGATGCCGATGGCGACGATGCCCGCGCTGCCCAGCGCGTGGTGCGTCAGTGGCTGGCGAAAAAGGGCATTACCGCACCACACCTGGTGATGGAAAACGGCTCCGGCCTGTCGCGTGCCGAGCGGGTCAGTACCCGGGAAATGGCCGCCATGCTGCAGGCCGCCTGGAAAAGCCCATACGCTGCCGAGTTCATCAGCTCGATGCCACTGGTGGGCATGGACGGCACCATGCGCAAGCGCCTGAAACGCACGGCAATGACGGGTGAAGGGCACATCAAGACCGGCACGCTGAATACCGTGCGGGCGATCGCCGGCTTCAGCCGTGACAGCAATGGTCATACCTGGGCGGTGGCGGCCATCCTCAACGACCCGAAACCGTGGGGTGCATCGCAGGTGCTCGACCAGGTGCTGCTGGACCTGTACCGCCAGCCGAAGCTGGCCGACAGCACCGCGGCCAACTGACTTCAGCGGCCTTGCAACCCCGGGTCGGCTGACCTGCTCGATGCAGGAACGGCCTTGTTTCGCAATGGGCTGCGTAGCAGCCCCGACCGGTTCATCTTGCGAACTGGAATAAGGGTGTTGCGACGCAGCCCATTGCGACACACGGCCGCTCCTGCATCGCTCGCAGTTGCCACATCAGCCCGACTCCCCCTCCACCCGGTCGCGCCCGGCCTGCTTGGCCGCATACACTCCGGCATCGGCGCGCAATAGCAAGGCATCGGCCCCCTCCCCCGGCCGCCACCCCGCCACGCCAAAACTCGCGGTCACCCTGCCCACGCCTTCCACCGGCACATTGCGCAGCCCTTGCCACAGCTCCAGCGCCAGCAAGCGCGCCTGCTCGGCATCGCTGCCGGGGCACAGCACCATGAATTCCTCGCCACCCAGCCGGCAGAACACGTCGGTACGCCGCAGACGCTGGCCGATGCGCAGGCACAAACTGCGTAGCACGCGGTCGCCGACAGCATGGCCGTAACGATCGTTGACACGTTTGAAGTGATCGATGTCTAGCATGATCACCGCCAGCGCCAGGCCGTCGCGCTGGGCCCGCTCCAGCTCGTATTTCAACCGTTCCTGGAAGTAGCGGCGATTATGGATGCCCGTCAGCGCGTCGGTCACCGACAGCCTCCGCAACTCCTCCTCGACGCTTTTCAGGTCGGAGATATCGGTCAGGTAGCCATGCCACAGGGTGCATCCTTGCTCGCCCACCTCCGGCGTCGCCTCGCCACGTACCCAGCGCAGCCCGGCGCGCGGCAGGCAGACCCGATACTCTTCGCGCCAGGGTGACAGGTGCTCGGCCGAATAACGCACCGAACGGCGCACCCGCTCCAGGTCCTCGGGGTGGATGCGCTCGAATACCACCGTCGCGTCCTCGCGCAACTGCTGCAGGTCGATTTCGTAGATGTCGTACAGGCCCATGCTGGCATAGGGAAAACAGGAATGGCCGTTGCCATCCAGGCGGTACTGATAGATACCACCCGGCACTTCGGCACTGAGTTTTTCCAGCAGGCGGTCACGCGCCGCCAGCGCCTCGTGCACCCGACGCCGTTCCGTGACATCGATGCAGATCGCCAGGTAGCCCGTCCACAGCCCCTGTTCATCGAGCATGGCGGTGACCAGCATGTTGGCCACCAGCTGGCTGCCATCGGCACGCAACAAGGTCCACTCCACCGGTTCGGCGCCGTGTGCCTGCACCGTTTCGGCGAACATGGCCTGGCCAGCAGCGATCGGTCGGCCGTAATGCAGGCTCAAGGCGTGGGCACGCTGGCTCAGCTCCTCGGGCAGTACCAGGTCCTCGAGGCGCAATCGGCCGATCGCCTCGCTGGCCTGGTAACCGAGCATGCGCTCGGCGCCAGCGTTGAACGTGCTGACCACGCCCTTGAGGTTGGTAGCAATGATCGCCACCTGGGTCGCGGCATCCAGCACGCTGCGCAGCTGGTTATGGGTATCTCGCAGTGACTGCTCGCTGACCCGCAGCGCGGCTGTACGCTGCTCGACCAGGGCCAGGGCGCGCTGGTGCTGGCTGAACAGGCTGTAGAGCAAAACGCTGAGCAGCAGGCTCAACGTTCCGCCGAGCAAGCTCACTGCCAGCACCGCCGAGGAGCGGTTGGCCTGCACGAACGCCAGGCTCGGCCTGATACTCAGCTGGTAGTGATGGTCGGCCAGGTGCAACAGTTGCGTGCTGGCAAGCGCCAAGGGGGCGACCGGGTTCTGCGAATCGAACAGCACTTCGGGGCCATGCAAGCCGGCGGGGTCGACGATGCGCACGACCAGGTTGTCATCTACCGCGACCGGCCGCCCGTCACTGACCAGCTCTCGCATGCTCAGCAAGGCCGTGACATAGCCCACTGCCACGCCGGTGGGCCTGACATCGGCGAATACCGGCGCCACCATCAACAGGCCGCGCGCATCCGTGCTGGTATCGAACATGGCCAGCGGCCCGGAAATCGCCATGCTGCCAGGCCCCAGCGCCCGCGCCAGCGCCGCTTGCGAGGTAACCTGGGCAGCGAGGTCCAGCCCAATGGGCAGCCCGGGCAATTCGCCGGACTGGTTATAAAGCACCGGGAAGTAATGGTCACGCAAAGGAGCGGGGTGCCAGCGACCATGCTCGTCCTGGTCGCGGATCACATAGCCCTGCCCGTCATACGCACCAACCTGACGCTCGAATTCGGCGCGCTGCGCAGCTTCGACACGCGGCGCCCAGGCGTAGCCCAGGGTGCGGTGCAACAATGGCCGGGTGTAGCCATTGAACTCGCGCGGGGTGACGACCCTGGAAAAGCTGAAGAACCGGCGCAGCCCATCCAGGCGCTGCTGCTGTTCGTCAAAGCGTTCGGCGATGCGGCTGAAGCGTTCGCTGGCCAGCAGCTCGAAGCGCTGACGCAACTGCTGCTTGTGGAAGGTTTGTGCAGCCAGCGCCAGAACCGCCGTCAGCAGGCCGCCCAACAGCAGGGCGACCAGCGCCGCCGCCCAGGCGGGCACCCGCTCTGTGCACAGGCCAAGCAACCGCGCAAGCACGCCACGCTTCGACATACACCCGTCTCGTCACATCGGCGTCCTGCGGATTATCCTGCCCTGCTGTCAGTTATAGCTATTGGCCACTAGCCGCGCAATGTACCTCGTCGCCTCACCGCAGCTGCAAACGCCAGGCCCGGTGAATGCGGTTGTTGCGGGCGAAGTCCGGGTCCAGGGTCTGGGCGGTGATTTCCTCCACTGCGTACCGCGTCATCAGGTGTTCGTCCAGCTGGAACTTGCGGAAGTTGTTCGAGAAGTACAACACACCGCCCGGCGCCAGGCGGGCCATGGCCAGGTCCAGCAGTTGCACGTGGTCCCGCTGCACATCGAACACGCCCTCCATGCGTTTGGAGTTGGAGAAGGTCGGCGGGTCGATGAAAATCAGGTCGTAGCTGTCGCGGTTGCCTTCCAGCCAGGCCATCACATCACCCTGCTCCAGGCGGTTACGTTCGGAGAAACCGTTGAGCGCCAGGTTGCGCCGCGCCCAGTCCAGGTAGGTTTTCGACAGGTCGACGCTGGTTGTGCTGCGCGCCCCGCCCTTGGCTGCGTGCACGGTGGCCGTGGCGGTGTAGCAGAACAGGTTGAGGAAGCGCTTGCCAGCGGCCTCGCGCTGGATGCGCATGCGCATCGGGCGATGGTCGAGGAACAAGCCGGTGTCGAGGTAGTCGGTGAGGTTGACCAGCAGCTTGACGCCACCTTCGCTGACTTCCTGGAAGCGGCCTTCGGTGGCCTGGCGCTCGTACTGGCGGGTGCCACTCTGCCGCTCGCGGCGCTTGAGCACCACACGCTGCGGCGCGATGCCCAGCGCTTGGGGGATGGCGGCCAGTGCATCGAGCAGGCGCGCCTGGGCCTTGTCCGGGTCGACCGAACGTGGCGCGGCATATTCCTGCACGTGCACCCAGTCCTGGTACAGGTCGACCGCCAGGGCGTACTCGGGCATGTCGGCATCGTACAGACGGTAGCAGTCGACCTGTTCGCGACGGGCCCACTTGCCCAGCTGCCGCAGGTTCTTCTGCAGGCGGTTGGCGAACATCTGCGCCCCTTCCGACAGGCGCGCCGGCTCGCTGGGCAGCGCTGCCTGCAGGTCGATGTCCGCCCCTGACGCGGCAGACTCACGGCGCTCGCCAGTCACGAACTGATCAGGCTGCACCTTGAACAGCAGCAGCTTGCACGGCAACGCGCCGTTCCAGAATGCGTACTGCTTGTGGCTGCGAATGCCCATGCGCTTGCCCAACTGCGGCGCGCCGGTGAACACCGCGGCCTCCCAGCCCATGCAGGCCTGGCGCAGGCGTTCGCCGAGGTTCTGGTAGAGGTACAGCAGGCTGGCCTCGTCACCCAGGCGCTCGCCATAGGGCGGGTTGCTGATGACCAGGCCCTTCTGGTTCTGGTCCGGGCGCGGTTCGAAGGTGCTGACTTCACCCTGGTAGATCTTCACCCAGTCGCCCAGGCCGGCACGCTCGACGTTATTGCGCCCCGGCTGGATCAGCCGTGGGTCGGCCTCGTAGCCACGAATCCACAGCGGCGGCCTGGCCAGGCCGGCTTCGGCCCGCGCCTGCGCTTCTTCATGCACCTTGCGCCACAGCGCCGGCACGTGGCCGAGCCAGGCACTGAAGCCCCAACGTTCACGCCTGAGGTTGGGCGCGATATCGGCGGCGATCATCGCGGCTTCGACCAGGAAGGTACCGACACCGCACATCGGGTCGGCCAGCGCGCCCCCTTCGGCGGCAATGCGCGGCCAGCCGGCACGGATCAGCACCGCCGCCGCCAGGTTTTCCTTCAGCGGCGCGGCGCCTTGCTGCAAACGGTAGCCACGCTGGTGCAGGCTGTGCCCGGAAAGGTCGAGGGACAGGATGGCTTCGCCGCGGTCAAGGCGCAGGTGCACGCGTACGTCAGGGTCGATCTTTTCCACCGACGGGCGCAGGCCTTCGCGGTTGCGCAACTTGTCGACGATCGCATCCTTGACCTTCAGCGCACCGAAGTGGGTGTTGTCGATGCCGGAGCCGTGACCGCTGAATTCCACCGCCAGGGTGCCGTCGGCAGCCAGGTGGTCTGCCCAGTCGACCGCGTGCACGCCGTCGTAGAGATCGTCGGCGTTCTTCATGGAGAAGCGCTTGAGCACCAGCAGCACCCGGTTGGCCAAGCGTGACCACAGGCACAGGCGGTAGGCGGTTTCCATGTCGGCGGCGCCGCGAATGGCCGAGGTGTGCTCACGCACCTCATCCAGGCCGAGGCTGCGGGCCTCTTCGGCAAGCAGGCCTTCCAGGCCTTTGGGGCAAGTGAGATAAAGTTCGAAACGGTCCGACATGAGTAATCCAGCGCCTTGGGCTATTTGACTGACGGGGCAACGCATCACCCCGCGATGTTTGCCGCACCCCTTTCCAGCAGGTGTGCGGGTAGCCTTCCCCGACACGCGAGCGTGCGGTGAACGGCCGGGCCGCCTGACCAATGTGCGCCTGGCCCGGTGGCAAGGACAGCTTAGATCATCAGGCAGTACGTAAAATTCTGGCGATGCCGGGGCCGATGTGACCCTTCGTCGCATTTCAAATTATTTCTGTCATCTGCCAGCAGCGCTGGCGAAATGACGTCAAGGTTCGGCAAACCCTGATCATAGCGGGCTCAACGCTAAACAAGGTTGAGTCGCATTTATTTACTTATCCCCTCACCCTTGGAAAGGTTACGTCCTTATGACAAATCGATCATTCACACCGTGACCTGCATTCGATAGAACTGGTCTCAGGCCGCATCGCAACGAGGCGGCACTTTCAGCTCGCCACGCCGGCAGCGAGCGCACACCGGCAGAAAGACTCTGCCCGGCCTCGGAGAGGCCGACGGGACATTACAGTCAACAAGTGAGGGCAACACCCTATGAGAAGACTTAAGCGTGATCCGTTGGAAAGAGCATATTCACGTGGCTACCAATACGGGGTCACCGGCAAATCCCGCGAACTTTGCCCCTTCAATCTTCCCTCTGTTCGCCAAGCCTGGATCAACGGCTGGCGCGAAGGTCGCGGTGATAACTGGGACGGAATGACTGGCACCGCTGGCATCCATAGACTCAACGAAAATCACGCCGTTGGCTGAACGAGGACACTGAATTCGATTTACCATGCACGCCCTATCCGGGCGGCGGGCGAAGGCCCAGGGGCCCCTTGAAGGGGCCCTTTTTTTGCCTGCCGATCAAACCCGTGGCATCGCAGCGATAGCGTCCACCGCTTCGCGAATCAGCGCAGGCCCCTTGTAGATGAAGCCCGAGTAGATTTGCACCAGGCTCGCCCCGGCGGCGATCTTCTCGGCGGCATGCCGGCCTTCGGTAATGCCACCGGCAGCGATGATAGGCAGCTTGCCACCCAGTTCACCCGCCAGCACCCTGACGATGTGCGTGCTCTTCTGCAAAACCGGCGCGCCCGACAGGCCGCCCGCCTCGCCACCCTGCGGCAGCCCTTCGACACCTTCACGGCCCAGCGTGGTGTTGGTGGCGATCACCGCATCCATGCCCGACTCGATCAGCGCAGCAGCCACCAGGGCGGTTTCTTCGTCGCTCATGTCCGGGGCGATCTTGATCGCCAGCGGCACGCGCTTGCCATGCGTGCCAGCCAGTTGCTCGCGACGCTCGGCCAGGGCATCGAGCAGTTGCTTGAGCGAGTCGCCGAACTGCAGGCTGCGCAGCCCCGGGGTGTTTGGCGAACTGACATTGACCGTGATGTAGCTGGCGTCGGTGTAGACCTTGTCCAGGCAGATCAGGTAGTCATCGACGGCGCGCTCGACCGGGGTGTCGAAGTTCTTGCCGATGTTGATGCCCAGCACGCCTTTGTAACGTGCCGCGCGCACCCGGCCGAGCAGGTGGTCGACGCCCAGGTTGTTGAAGCCCATGCGGTTGATGATCGCCGTGGCTTCCGGCAGGCGGAACAGGCGTGGCTTGGGGTTGCCCGGTTGCGGACGCGGCGTGACCGTGCCGATCTCGACGAAGCCGAAGCCCAGCTGGGCGAAACCGTCGATGGCCGCACCGTTCTTGTCCAGGCCGGCCGCCAGGCCTACCGGGTTGGCGAAGTTCAAGCCCATGACCGTGACCGGCAAGGCCGCCGGCTGCTTGCACAGCACGCCATTGAGGCCGAGCCGGCCACCGGCACCGATCAGGTCCAGGGAAAGGTCGTGGGAGGTTTCCGGAGAAAGCTTGAACAGCAGCTGGCGGGCCAGGGTATACATGGGCGGCAAGGCTCGGGGTGAATGAGGGGGCGATTATAGCCAGCGCGCAGCCGGCATGACAGCAAATCGTGGAGCAGCTGCTCCAGTGCTGCCGCCAGATGGCACATCGGTTGCACCAGACAAGCCCACAGCCTTATCAGTACGGGCGAGGAACCTTGTGAACACAGTACCCCGAGCAACGCCCCTGGCCTGGGTCAACGGCAGCGACGCACCGGAAAAGCCCAGCCTGAACATAGGCTACATGGCCCTGACCGACTGTGCCTCGGTGGTGGTCGCCGCCACCCAGGGCTTTGCCCAGCAGCATGGCCTTACCCTCAACCTCCAGCGCCAGGGTTCCTGGGCCGGGCTGCGTGACAAACTGGTCAGCGGCGAGCTGGATGCCGCACATTGCCTGTATGGCCTGGCCTACGCCGTGCACCTGGGCATCGGCGGCGTACCGGCCAGCGCCATGGCCGTGCTGATGGGCCTGAACCAGAACGCCCAGGCGATCAACCTGTCGCCGGCCCTGCAACGCAAGGGCGTGACCAACCCCGAGGCACTGGCGCGCCTGGTGCACCAGCATGGCGCACGCCTGACCTTCGCCCAGACCTTCCCCACCGGCACCCATGCCATGTGGTTGTATTACTGGCTGGCCAGCCAGGGCATCCACCCATTGCGCGACGTCCACAGCGTGGTGGTGCCGCCAGCGCAGATGGCCGCGCACATCCAGGCCGGGCGCATCGACGGTTTCTGCGTGGGCGAACCCTGGGCCGCCGATGCAGTGGCCAAGGGCCAAGGCTTCACCCTGGCCACCAGTCAGTCGATCTGGCCGGACCACCCGGAAAAGGTCCTGGCCTGTGCTCGCGCCTTCGCCGAACAGTACCCCAACAGCGCCCGCGCGCTGATCAAGGCGATTCTCGCCGCCAGTCGCTTCATCGAGCAAAGCCCGGAGAACCGCCGCAGCACCGCCCAGCTGCTCAGTGGCAGGGCCTACCTGGACACCCCGCTGGAGCACATCGAACCGCGCCTGCTCGGCCATTACCAGGATGGCCTGGGCAACCATTGGCAAGACCCGCATGCCCTGCGCCTGCACGACCATGGCCAGGCCAACCTGCCTTACCTGTCAGACGGCATGTGGTTCATGACCCAGTTCCGCCGCTGGGGCCTGCTGCGCGCAGACCCCGACTACCTCGGCGTGGCCAGCCAGGTGCAGCAACTGGCCCTGTACCGTGAAGCGGCACAGAGCCTGGGCGTAGCCTGCCCCGAGCAGGCAATGCGCAGCAGCCTGCTGATCGACGGCACCCGCTGGGATGGCAGCGACCCCTACGCCTATGCCCGCAGTTTCAGCCTGCATGCCTTGGGCGAGCTGCCCGATGCCCGTGTCGGCGCGTGAGGGGGGACGACCATGTTGCGTATCCTGCTGATCGACGATACCCAGAACAAACTCGGCCGTCTCAAGGCGGCGCTGAGCGAGGCCGGTTTCGAGGTCATCGAAGCCCCAGGCCTGACCATCGACCTGCCTGCCTGCGTCGAAACGGTGCGCCCTGACGTGGTGCTGATCGATACCGATTCACCAGACCGTGATGTGATGGAACAGGTGGTGCTGGTCAGCCGGGACCAGCCACGCCCCATTGTGCTGTTCACCGACGAACACGACCCTGCGGTGATGCGCCAGGCGATCCAGGCGGGCGTCAGTGCCTATATCGTCGAGGGCATCCATGCCGCGCGACTGCAGCCGATCCTGGATGTGGCCATGGCCCGCTTCGAAAGTGACCAGGCGCTGAAGGCGCAGTTGCTCGCCCGCGACCAGCAGCTGGCCGAGCGCAAGCGTGTCGAGCAGGCCAAGGGTTTGCTGATGAAGATGAAGGACTGCAACGAGGAACAGGCCTACACCCTGATGCGCCGGCAGGCCATGAGCCGGCAGCAGAAGCTGATCCAGGTGGCCGAGCAGATCATCGCCATGCACGAGATGCTCGGTTAGCAGCCGGCCTTGCGCTTTGCCCCTACAGATACCAGGTTGCCTGGCAAGGTTGGCCCATCTCTTGCTGAACGAATTGCACCGGTAACCAACGGCGGTTGCCCACTTGATCCCGACAAAGACGTCGCTCTCTCCTCCACGGTCGTGGAGCGGGAAGCGGCGTCTTTTTCGTTCCGCTGCGTTGCCAAGTGAGGTGTTCGATGAGTACCAGCTTCTGGAAGTCCGGGCATGTGCCCACCCTGTTCGCCGCGTTTCTGTACTTCGACCTCAGCTTCATGGTCTGGTACCTGCTCGGCCCGCTGGCGGTGCAGATTGCCGCCGACCTGCAACTGAGCGCACAACAACGGGGCCTGATGGTGGCCACACCGATCCTGGCCGGGGCGATCCTGCGCTTTGCCATGGGCGTGCTGGTTGACCGACTGTCGCCCAAGACTGCCGGGCTGATCGCCCAGGTGGTGGTCATCATCGCGCTTGCGGCAGCCTGGCACCTGGGCGTGCACAGCTATGAACAGGCGCTGCTGCTGGGCGTGTTCCTCGGCTTTGCCGGGGCCTCGTTCGCCGTGTCGCTGCCACTGGCCTCGCAATGGTACCCACCGCAACACCAGGGCAAGGCCATGGGCATCGCCGGTGCCGGCAACTCCGGCACCGTGTTCGCCGCCCTGTTGGCACCGGCGCTGGCCGCAGGCTTTGGCTGGAACAACGTGTTCGGCTTCGCGCTGATACCGCTGTCGCTGGCCCTGCTGGTGTTCGCCCTGCTGGCACGCAATGCCCCGCAGCGGCCCAAGCCGAAAGCCATGGCCGACTACCTCAAGGCCCTGGGCGACCGCGACAGCTGGTGGTTCATGTTCTTCTACAGCGTCACTTTCGGTGGCTTCATCGGCCTGGCCAGCGCCCTGCCCGGCTACTTCAGCGACCAGTACGGGCTGAGCCCGGTCACCGCCGGCTACTACACCGCTGCCTGCGTGTTCGCCGGCAGCCTGATGCGTCCGCTCGGCGGCGCGCTGGCCGACCGCTTCGGCGGCATCCGCACCCTGCTGGGGATGTACAGCGTGGCAGCCATCTGCATCGCTGCGGTCGGTTTCAACCTGCCCAGCGCGGCCGCCGCCCTGGCGCTGTTCGTCAGTGCCATGCTGGGCCTTGGTGCCGGCAATGGCGCAGTGTTCCAGCTGGTGCCGCAACGCTTCCGCCAGGAGATCGGCGTAATGACCGGGCTGATCGGCATGGCCGGCGGCATTGGTGGCTTCCTGCTGGCGGCCGGCCTTGGCACCATCAAGCAGCACACCGGTGACTACCAACTGGGGTTGTGGCTGTTCGCCAGCCTGGGCCTGCTGGCCTGGTTCGGCCTGCATGGTGTCAAACAGCGCTGGCGCACCACCTGGGGCTCGGCAGCCGTTACCGCGGCGCGGGTCTGAGGCACGCCGATGAGCCTGCAACTGCGTTTCGCCCAGGCCAGCGCCACCGGGCCGCGTGAGGAAAACCAGGACGCCCTGCGCCTGGTTACCCCGGCGTCGGAGCTGGCTGCCAGCAAAGGCTACCTGTTCGCTCTCGCCGACGGCGTCAGCCAATGCGCCGATGGTGGCCTGGCGGCACGCGCCAGCCTGCAGGCGCTGGCCCTGGACTACTACGCCACCCCCGCGACCTGGAGCGTGGCCCAGGCCCTCGACCGCCTGCTGCTGGCGCAGAACCGCTGGCTGCGAGCCCAAGGCAGCGGCCAGCCGCTGCTCACCACCCTCAGCGCGCTGGTGCTGCGTGGCCGGCGCTTTACCTTGGCCCACGTCGGCGATTGCCGGGTGTACCGCTGGCATGCCGGGCGCCTGCAGTGCCTGAGCGAAGACCACGTGTGGGATCAGCCCGGCATGCAGCATGTACTGAAGCGTGCGCTGGGCCTGGACCAGCACCTGCTGGTGGATTACCTGGAAGGCGAGCTGCAGGCGGGTGAGTGTTTCCTGCTGCTCAGCGACGGGGTCTGGGCCAGCCTGGGCGACCAGCACATCCAGGCGGTGTTGCGCGAGCAACCCGACTTGCAACTGGCCGTCGATACCCTGGTCGCCAGCGCGCACCTCAACGGCAGCCAGGACAACGCCAGTGCCTTGCTGGTGCAGGTCGAGCAGCTGGGCACGGCCAACCTCGGCGACACCCTGGCCCAGTTGCAGCAATGGCCGGTCCCCGGCCCGCTGCGCGAGGGCCAGCTGATCGATGGCTGGCACATGGAAAAGCTGCTCGCCCACAGCCGCCAGTCGCTGCTGTACCGGGTACGCGATGGCCACGGCCAGCCCTGGCTGCTCAAGACCCTGCCCGCCGCGCGCGAGCAGGAGCCCGGCGCGGCGCAAGGCCTGCTGCTGGAGGAGTGGTTCCTGCGCCGGGTGGCCGGCCGCCACTTCCCCGAGCTGCACCCGGCCGGCCAGCGCCAGCACCTGTACTACGTGATGCGCGAATACCCCGGGCAAAACCTGGCGGCGCTGCTCGCCGAGCACGGCCCATTGCCCCTGTCGCAGTGGCTGGAGCTGGCCCGGCAACTGCTGCAGGCGGTCGGCGTGCTGCACCGGCGCAACCTGCTGCACCGCGACATCAAGCCGGAGAACCTGCACCTGGGCAGCGACGGCCAGCTACGCCTGTTGGACTTCGGCCTGGCCTACTGCCCGGGCCTGTCCGAAGATGCGCTGCACGAGCTGCCGGGCACGCCCTCGTACATTGCCCCGGAAGCGTTCGATGGGCAACCGCCCAGCCCGCGTCAGGACCTGTATGCCGTGGGCGTTACGCTGTACCACCTGCTGACCGGGCATTACCCGTACGGCGAGGTCGAGGCCTTCCAGCGCCCGCGCTTCGGCCAGCCGGTCAGCGCCGCGCGCTATCGCCCCGACCTGCCGGAATGGCTGCAGCACAACCTGCAGCAGGCGGTGGCGGCCGACCCGGCGCAACGTTTCGAAACCGCCGAACACTGGTTGCTGCTGCTCGAGCGCGGCGACCGCCAGGAACTGCCCGACCGGCCACGCCCACTGCTGGAGCGCGAGCCACTGAAGGTGTGGCGCACCCTGGCCCTGCTGTCCTTGTTGTTCAACCTGATCTTGCTGCTCACCCTGCTCAGGGGCTGAGTGCACCTTGCCGATGAGGAAATGCTGATGAATGCGAAAGTCTGGCTGGTCGGTGCCGGCCCTGGCGACCCCGAGCTGCTCACCCTCAAGGCCGTACGCGCCCTGCAGCAGGCCGCCGTGGTGATGATCGACGACCTGGTCAACCCGGCCGTGCTGGAGCATTGCCCCCAGGCCCGGGTGGTTGCCGTGGGCAAGCGTGGTGGCTGCCGCTCCACGCCGCAAGCGTTCATCCAGCGCCTGATGTTGCGCCATGCCCGGCAAGGGCGTTGCGTGGTGCGGCTCAAGGGCGGCGACCCGTGCATTTTTGGCCGTGGTGGCGAGGAGGCGCTGTGGCTGCAGGGGCATGGCATTGAGGTGGAAGTGGTCAACGGCATCACAGCCGGGCTGGCCGGCGCCACGCAATGCGGCATTTCCCTGACCTCACGAGGTGTGAGCCGAGGCGTGACGTTGGTGACGGCGCATACCCAGGACGACAGTGAACTGAACTGGGCGGCCTTGGCCCAGGGCGGAACCACGCTGGTGGTGTACATGGGCGTGGCGCGACTGGAGCAGGTGCGCCAGGGGCTGCTGGACGGCGGCATGGCACCGGGGATGCCGGTGGCGATGATCGAGAATGCCTCGTTACCGCAACAGCGGGTGTGCTGGAGCGATCTGCGGCAGATGCTTGAGGATGCGCGTGGGTTTGGCTTGCGTAGCCCGGCGATATTGGTGATTGGGGCGGTGGTTGGGGAACAGCTAGCTCGGGAATTGGTGGCAATTGCTGGATGATGTGCTGCCTGCGCCGGCCTTTGGTCGTACGATGAATGTTCTCAGGCCACAAGGAGTTCCGCGTGATCAATGTGGGAGCGGGTTTACCCGCGAAGCAGGCGACGCAGTGGATGGCACAGGCTTCGCCCGTGTTCGCGGGGCAAGCCCGCTCCTACAGAATAACGCCCGCTTTGAACATTTGAGCAAGACAGTTGCTCTCACAGGTGTCGTGTCAACTCGAAGCCAGCACAGTACCTGTGGGAGCGGCCTTGTGCCGCGAAGCAGGCGACGCGGAGGATGGCACAGGCTTCGCCCGTGTTCGCGGGGCAAGCCCGCTCCTACAGGAATAACGCCAGCCTTGAACATTTGAGCAAGGCAGTTGCTCCCAGAGGTGCAGTGACAACTCGAAGCAGCGCAGTACCTGTGGGAGCGGCCTTGTGCCGCGAAGCAGGCGACGCGGAGGATGGCACCGGCTGTGCCGGTGTTCGCGGGGCAAGCCCGCTCCTACAGGAATAACGCCAGCTTTGAACATTTGAGCAAGACAATTGCTCCCACAGGTGTCGTGTCAACTCGAAGCGAGCGCAGTACCTGTGGGAGCGGCCTTGTGCCGCGAAGCAGGCGACGCGGTGGATGGCACAGGCTTCGCCCGTGTTCGCGGGGCAAGCCCGCTCCTACAGGGATAACGCCAGCTTTGAACAGTTGGGCAGGGCAGTTGCTCCCGCCAGGCCCATGCGAACCCAAAAAACAGGCAAAGAAAAACCCGGCCGAGGCCGGGTTTTTCGTGAAGCTTCAAACCAATTACTTGGCCTGGGCTTCTACCTGAGCTTCAACGCGACGGTTGATAGCGCGGCCTTCTTCGGTGGCGTTGTCGGCAACCGGACGGGTTTCGCCGTAGCCTACCGAGTCAACACGGCTAGCTTCTACGCCGTACTGCTGGGTCAGGACCTGCTTGACAGCGTTGGCACGACGCTCGGACAGCTTCTGGTTGTAAGCGTCTGGGCCGACGGAGTCAGTGTGACCTTCCACGGTGGTGGTGGTCTGTGGGTACTGCTTCATGAAGTCAGCCAGGTTCTTGATGTCGCCGTAGCTGTTTGGCTTGACGACCGACTTGTCGAAGTCGAACTTGACGTCCAGCTCAACGCGAACGACTTCGGCAACAGCCGGGCAGCCATCAGCGTCAACGGTAACGTTGGCCGGGGTGTCCGGGCACTTGTCAACGTTGTCGCAAACGCCGTCGTTGTCGGAGTCGGAGCAGACTTCGGCAACAGGAGCCGGAGCAGCTTCAGCTTGCTTCGGGCTACCGCCGAAGTTCAGGCCAACGCCAACGCTCGGGGCCCACTCGGTGTCGCCCTGGTCGATGTTGTACTGAGCTTCAACGCCAGCACGGGCGTAGAACATGTCGGTGATGTACCACTTGGCGCCAGCGCCAACGTTGGCGAAGGTGGAGTGGTCACGACCGCCACGGCCGGTCTGGCCCAGCGACTGGTGCGAGAAACCAGCGGAAACGTACGGACGGATAGCGTCGTACGGGTTGTTGAAGTGGTAAACGGCGTCCAGGGCGGTGTTCGAGCCCTTGATGTTCTTGCCGTCTTCGCCACGAGCGTTGTGAACTTCGTCGTAGCCCAGACGCAGCTCAACGTCGTCGGTCAGGAAGTAACCGATCGAACCGCCGAACAGGTTGCCGTCGTTCTTGAAGTCGCGCTGGCTGTCGAAGAACTCTTTCTTGTAGAAGACTTCAGTTTCGACGGCGCCTTGGCCTTGCGCCATAGCGCCAATCGAAGTGGCGGCTACAAGCGAACCAATGGCCAAGCCCAAGGTGTTTTTCAATTTCATCCGTTAAATCCCCATCTGGTGATAGTTAAGCAGTCCCACCACAAACAAGGGGGACAACTCGACGGCAAGTCTAGCAGAACTCGCCGGTTCGTTAGAGATATTTGCACGCCCCTAAGTTTCATCAAGGCCGGCAAATTTCTCCCGAAGCTTGTCTAGCGCGCGCTTGTAGCGCATTTTCGTCGCGCTCAGGCCCATGTGCATGATGTCGGCAATTTCCTGAAATTCCAGCTCTGCGACAAAACGTAGCACCAGAATTTCCCGGTCAATCGGGTTCACATGCACCAGCCACTTGTCCAGCCCGCCTTTTTCTTCCGGCTTCGGCGCCTTTTCTTCGGACGCCTCTTCCACCGGGTCGAGGCTCAAGGCATCCATCAAGCGCCGCTTGCGACGCTCCTTGCGGTACTGGGTAATGCATTCGTTGTAGGTGATGCTGTAGAGCCAGGTCTTGAACTTGGACTTGCCCTCGAAGTTCTTCAACCCGTAGAGCACTTTCAGCATGACTTCCTGACAGACATCGTCCGCGTCACGGTCGTTCCCCAGATAACGCGCACAGACGTTGAACAGGGTCCGTTGATAGCGCCGCATGAGCTCCTCATAGGCGCGGGTAACGTGGTACAGCTCCTCATGCGAACGCGCCACCAACTCTTCGTCGGTGAGCTCGCGGGGGTCATAGCGCATGGGCGGCGAATGAACTTTATTCAAAACGGATCTGGCCGACAGTCAGGTCAATGTCGCCGCGTGACCCCGTGGGTCGATTTTCGCGGCGGCATACATTAACAGCTTTTGTGCGGTTAGCGGCTATTGACTCGCTGTTCCAGCAGCTCGCGGTTGGACAGCGACACCAGTTCGCCATCATCGGTCAGCAGCGTGGTCTTCACCGTACCGATCTCCTCGATCTGCCCTTCGACCTCGCCAATCCGCACCTGCTGGCCGACCTGGTACAGCTCGCGCACGTAGATGCCGGCCAGGATCTGCCCGGCAATTTCCCGGCTGCCAAGGCCCATCGCCAGCGCAACGGCCAGACCAACGGTAATCAGCCCGATCACGATCACGTGGTTGAGCAGGTCGGTTTTCACCTCCAGCTGGCTGATGGCCACCGAGATGCTGATGATGATCACCAGGCCCTGGGTGATTCGCCCCAGGCCTGCCGAGTATTCCAGGCCAATGCCTTCGGCAGCGCCACGCACCAGGCCGTTGGCGACCTGGGCCAGGAGCACGCCGGCGAGCAGCACCAGGGCCGCGCCGAATACCTTCGGCAGGTACAGGGCGAGCATGTCGAGGGTCGCCGAGACCCGCTCCAGGCCCAGCGACTCCGCCGCCGAGACCAGGAAGATGAGCAGCACGAACCAGTACACGACCTTGCCGATCAAGGTCGAGATCGGCACCTGGATGCCGACCCGGCCGAGCATCTTGGTCAGCCCGGTGCCGGCCATCAGGCGGTCCAGGCCGAACTTGGCCAGCAGCTTGGACAACAGCGTGTCGAGCAGCTTGGCCACCACGAAACCGAGCAGCACCACGACCAGCGCGCCGAACAGGTTGGGGATGAAGTTCGCTACCTTGGTCCAAAGGGCAGTCATGGCAGTGACCAGGCTCTGGGTCCAGAGATCGAGTTCCATATTCAATCGGCCTTATCTGCTTTGCTGCCATTGGCAGCGTTGCGGGAAGAGTGTCGACGCACCGGCGCAACATGCGCCGCGCCATTGTTCACGGCAATCAGCAGCGCCTGGCTCCAACGGCCAAGCAGGCTGAACAGATCACCGGCACCAACCTGACGGTTGGCAGTTTTCAGCACGCGACCCAGGCAGGCGGCGTCATCTCGGTCGTCCCGGTCATTGCCGGAGGGTGACGCCTTGAGCAGGTCACGCAGGGATTCTTCAAACGGATCGTGCATGGGCACCTCGCGCAGTGTCAGTCAGAGACGAGATGGCCGGGCGATGGGTCACACATTCATACCCACCGCAATCTGCGGAACAGCCACCACTGCCCCACCGCCAGCCCCAGCACGACGATGCAGGCAAACAGGAAGCCATAGGGGTTTTCCGCGCCCGGGATGCCGCCGACATTGATGCCCAGCAGCCCGGTGACGAAGCTCATGGGCAGGAAGATGCAGGTGATGATGCCGAAACGGTACATGGTCCGGTTCATCCGCTCGCTGCGCCGGCGATCCTGGCTCTCCAGCACCAGCGCGGCGCGTTCGCGGGCCAGTTCCAGCTCTTCGAGGTAGCGGATCAGGCTGTTGTTGAGTTCGTTCCAGTAATCGGCGTCGGCGTTGGCGAACCAGCTCCATTTGCTGCGCGACAGCTGGGCGTAGATTTCCCGCTGCGGGGCGAGAAAACGGCGCAGGCTGGCAGCGCGCCGGCGAATCTGCTGCAGGCAACCGTTCTCCGGTGTGTACCGCTCGTCGGACTCGACCTTTTCTTCCTCCAGGTCGACCTGCTCGGACAGGTCGCTGACCAGCGCCTGAACCTTTTCTGTCAGCAGTTCGCCCATCAGCAGCAAGAGCTCGGAAGCCGATTTTGGCCCCCTGCCTTCTTCGAGCTGCTGGAGAATTTCGTCACTGGCACGCAAAGGCCGCAGGCGCAGCGAAATGACCCGCTGCGCTTCGGCGAAGATGCGCACCGAGACCATGTCTTCGGGCTCGGCACCCGGGTTGAGGTTGACCCCACGCAGGAACAGCAACAGCTGCTCTTCCGCCATGGGCAGCAGGCGCGGGCGGGTGTTTTCCTCGAGCAGCAGCTCGCAGGCGAACTCGCTGAGCCCACTGTCATGCAGCAGCCAGGTGCGGGTTTGCGGATGGCTGCGGTCCCAGTGCAGCCACAGGCTCTGCCCGGGTTGCAGCTGCAGGCTGTCCAGTTCGGTACGGGCAATCGAGCGCGCGCCGCCTTTGCCATCGAGCACCAGGGCATGCACCAGCCCCCACTGCGCGTTGTCTTCCTCGAACATCAAAGCTCCATCAGCGCGTGCGGCGCATCACTCCGGCATTTCCAGCGGGCTTGGCGAGACCAGCACGCCATTGTTGTCGGCATATACATACTCGCCCGGGCGGAAGGTCACCCCGGCGAAAGTCACCGGCACATTGAGGTCGCCGATGCCACGCTTGTCGGTCTTCATCGGGTGGCTGGCCAGGGCCTGCACGCCGACATCGGTCTGGATCAGCACGTCGACGTCACGCACGCAACCGTAGATCACCAGGCCTTCCCAGCCGTTCTTCGCGGCCTTTTCCGCCAGCATGTCGCCAAGCAAGGCACGGCGCAGCGACCCGCCGCCATCGACCACCAGGACCTTGCCCTTGCCATCGAGCTCGACCTGCTCCTTGACCAGCGAATTGTCCTCGAAGCACTTGATGGTGACGATCTGGCCACCGAAGGAATCGCGGCCACCGAAATTGCTGAACATCGGTTCCAGCACCTGTACCAGGTCCGGGTAGGCGTCACACAGGTCGGGCGTTACGTAATGCTGCATGGGAAGCTCCTGTCAGTCACAACGAAAGCGGTTATCGGCCAAGGCTACACCGTAGAGCCCATTGCAGTCATCCGGGACTGGGCAGTCAGTTGTGTTTTGCCGGTACAGGCCTCTTCGCGGGTAAACCCGCTCCCACAGGTACTGCACCGCTGTTGAAACGGGTGCAGTACCTGTGGGAGCGGGTTTACCCGCGAAAGGGCCGGCGCAGGCGCAACCCATTCAACTGGCGGGCACAGGCTGCGCCGCCACCGTCGAGGCATGCACCGGCACCAGCGGGTCACGCAGCCAACGCTCCACCAACGGCCACACCTGCACCTGCGCGGCCTTGCTCACCAGCATGTCGACATGCCCGAAGGCCTCGAAGCCTTCCTCGCGGCCCAGCCGCAGAAACTGCTTGCGTTCCCCGCCCAACTGCTCGAACAGCTTGCGGCAGGCCCATACCGGGTCCTGGAAGTCGCCCGCGCCGGCCACTGCCAGCAACGGCACATCCACCTCGGCAAGCCCGGCCCACCAGTCGTTGTGCTTGTCGCCAAAGCGCCCGAACAGGCCATGCCAGCGCATGCTCTCCAGGGCCAGGCCAATTGGCTCGTCCTCTGGCCCGCGCTTGAAACGCGGCCCGGAGATCTGCCCCCAGCGCTTGAGCAACAGCTTCGCTCCCCAAATCAGTGGCGGGACCTTCAACGGCCAGTACACACGGCTGATCTGGGTGCCGAACAAGGCCACGCTGGCCACCTGCCCGGCCTTCAGAAAGCCACCCCCAAGGGCTGCCACCAAAGTCGTGCCGCCCAGCGAATGACCGACCCAGTGTGGCACCTGGCCCGACTGCTCGCGCACGAACGCAGCAATCAGCGGCAGGTCATCACGGGCATAGGCAGCGACGTTGTTGTGCTTCCACTCGCGGTTGCGCGGCGACAGGCCGTGGCCACGCATTTCCGGGATCCACACATCGAAGCCGGCGCGGGCAAGAAAGGCACCCAGGCCGACACCCTTGGGCGAGTACCAGAAGCGACGGTTGGAAAAACTGCCGTGCAGAAGGATGACCGGCGCGCCCTGGGCCTGCCCCTGGTCGGCCAACCCCAGGCGGGTCACTGCCAACTCGACGCTGGGGTCAGGGCCGTTGCCGGCCTTGATCCGGTACACATCTTCGCTGAGGTCGCCGCGGCGTTCGGCACTGAGCAGGGCCACGGGGAATAGAGTGCTGCTGCTTTGCATAATTTTGCTTGGTGCATAAAAAAGGGCGGGATCCATTGCTGGAACTCGCCCTGGAAAAACCAGGCGGGGGTACGCCAGACGTCCCCCCGCGTTCTACTGCGTCAGGCCTCGCCCTGCCCCTCGGCCAGGTAGAACCAGGTTTCGAGTACCGAATCCGGGTTCAGCGACACGCTGTCGATGCCCTGCTCCATCAGCCACTTGGCCAGGTCCGGGTGGTCCGACGGGCCCTGGCCGCAGATGCCGATGTACTTGCCGGCCTTGTTGCAGGCGGCAATGGCGTTGGCCAGCAGCTTCTTCACCGCAGGATTTCGCTCGTCGAACAGGTGGGCGATGATGCCCGAGTCGCGGTCCAGGCCCAGGGTCAGCTGGGTCAGGTCATTGGAACCGATGGAGAAGCCGTCGAAGTATTCGAGGAATTCTTCGGCGAGGATGGCGTTGGACGGCAGTTCGCACATCATGATCACGCGCAGGCCGTTGTCGCCACGGGCCAGGCCGTTTTCGGCGAGCAGGTCGACAACCTGGCTGGCTTCGCCCAGGGTGCGCACGAACGGCACCATGATCTCGACATTGGTCAGGCCCATCTCGTTGCGCACACGCTTCAGCGCACGGCATTCCAGTTCGAAGCAGTCACGGAACGACTCGCTGATGTAGCGCGAGGCACCGCGGAAGCCCAGCATCGGGTTCTCTTCTTCCGGCTCGTACAGCTTGCCGCCGATCAGGTTGGCGTACTCGTTGGACTTGAAGTCCGACAGGCGCACGATGACCTTTTTCGGGTAGAAGGCCGCGGCCAGGGTGCTGATGCCCTCGACCAGCTTCTCGACATAGAAGCCGACCGGGTCGTTGTAGCCGGCGATGCGCTTGTCGACGCTGTCTTTCAGGTCGGCAGGCAGGCCGGCATAGTTCAGCAGCGCCTTGGGGTGCACGCCGATCATGCGGTTGATGATGAACTCCAGGCGCGCCAGGCCTACGCCAGCATTCGGCAGTTGAGCGAAGTCGAAGGCGCGGTCCGGGTTGCCGACGTTCATCATGATCTTGAACGGCAGGTCGGGCATGGCATCGACCGAATTCTGCTTGACGTCGAAGCCCAGCTCGCCCTCGAAGATGAAGCCGGTATCGCCTTCGGCGCAGGATACGGTGACGCCCTGGCCGTCCTTCAGCACCTGGGTGGCGTTGCCGCAACCGACCACGGCCGGGATGCCCAGCTCACGGGCGATGATTGCCGCGTGGCAGGTGCGCCCGCCACGGTTGGTGACGATGGCGCTGGCGCGCTTCATGACCGGTTCCCAGTCCGGGTCGGTCATGTCGGACACCAGCACGTCGCCCGGCTGGACCTTGTCCATTTCCGAGACGTCGTGGATCACCCGGACCTTGCCGGCGCCGATGCGCTGGCCGATGGCGCGGCCTTCGACCAGGACGGTGCCCTTTTCCTTCAGCAGGTAGCGTTCCATGACATTGGCGCTGGAACGGCTCTTCACGGTCTCGGGGCGGGCCTGGACGATGTACAGCTTGCCGTCGTCACCGTCCTTGGCCCACTCGATGTCCATCGGCCGCTGGTAGTGCTGCTCGATGATCATGGCCTGCTTGGCCAGCTCGCTGACTTCGGCATCGGTCAGGCAGAAGCGCGCGCGTTCGGCACGGTCCACTTCCACGGTCTTGACCGAACGGCCGGCCTTGGCTTCGTCGCCATAGACCATCTTGATCGCCTTGCTGCCCAGGTTGCGGCGCAGGATCGCCGGGCGGCCGGCCTGCAAGGTGCTCTTGTGCACATAGAACTCGTCAGGGTTGACCGCACCCTGCACCACGGTTTCGCCGAGGCCATAGGCGCCGGTGATGAACACCACGTCACGGAAGCCCGACTCGGTGTCGAGGGTGAACATGACGCCGGCGGTGCCGGTTTCCGAGCGGACCATGCGCTGCACGCCGGCCGACAGGGCGACCAGCTTGTGGTCGAAGCCCTGGTGCACGCGGTAGGCGATGGCGCGGTCGTTGAACAGCGAGGCGAACACTTCCTTGGCCGCGCGGATCACGTTGTCCACACCACGGATGTTGAGGAAGGTTTCCTGCTGGCCGGCGAACGAGGCGTCCGGGAGGTCTTCGGCAGTAGCCGAGGAGCGCACGGCAACGGCCATGTTGTCGTTACCGGCGGCCATTTCGGCGAAGGCCGCGCGGATCTCGCTGTCAAGGCGCGGCGGGAAGTCGGCTTCCATGACCCACTGGCGAATCTGTGCGCCGGTCTTGGTCAGGGCGTTGATATCATCCACGTCCAGTGCGTCGAGCGCCGCATGGATACGGTCGTTGAGACCACTCTGTTCGAGAAAATCGCGGTACGCCTGCGCCGTAGTGGCAAAGCCGCCCGGCACCGATACACCAGCACCTGCGAGGTTGCTGATCATCTCGCCCAGGGATGCGTTCTTGCCCCCCACATGCTCCACATCATGGACGCCGAGCTTATCGAGGGAAACTACGTACTCTACCAAGGTGATCTCTCCACTAACTGTGTTGGAAAAGCTCAAGGGCGCCCGCCTGCCTTCATTGACTTGGCCGGACGCTTGTGGCCTGTACATGGAAAATAAGTGAGAATGCCGACAGCCGCATTCGGCAAACCGAACTTATCATATCCAAGAAACGTCATCAGCTTAAGGCCCAGATCGCAAATGAAACGAACCGCGTTCTTCATCTCCGACGGCACCGGCATTACTGCGGAAACCCTGGGCCAGAGTCTGCTCGCTCAATTCGAGAGCATTCCTTTCAATAAATTCACTCGTCCCTACATCGATTCGCCGGACAAGGCACGCACCATGGTCCAGCAGATCAATGCCGCCGCCGAGCGCGACGGTGTGCGCCCGATCATCTTCGACACCATCGTCAATCAGGACATCCGGGAAATCCTGGCGACCTCGAACGGCTTCATGATCGACATCTTTTCTTCGTTTTTATCCCCGCTCGAACAGGAATTGACTGCCCATTCGTCGTATTCCGTCGGTAAATCGCACTCGATTGGCGGCAATTCCAACTACATGGAGCGTATCGAGGCGGTCAACTTCGCCCTCGACAACGACGATGGCGCGCGCACCCATTACTACGACAAGGCCGACCTGATCCTGGTAGGCGTGTCGCGCTGCGGCAAGACCCCGACCTGCCTGTACATGGCCATGCAGTTCGGCATCCGTGCCGCCAACTACCCGCTGACCGAAGACGACATGGAGCGCCTGCAGTTGCCGGCCGTGTTGAAAAAGCACCACAACAAGCTGTTCGGCCTGACCATCGACCCCGACCGCCTCACCGCCATCCGCCACGAGCGCAAACCCAACAGCCGCTATTCGAGCTTTGCCCAGTGCGAATTCGAAGTGCGCGAGGTGGAGAGCCTGTTCCGTCGGGAGAACATTCCACATATCAACTCCACGCATTTTTCGGTGGAAGAGATTTCGGCCAAGATCCTGGTGGAGAAAGGCGTGGAGCGCAGGTTCAAGTAAGCCTGTACCGGCCTCTTCGCGGATAAACCCGCTCCCACAGGGGCCTCACTACACTCAAGTATTGTGATATCCCCGTGGGCGCGGGTTCACCCGCGAAAGGGCCAGCACAGGAATAAAAAAAGCCCCGGCATCACTGCCGGGGCTTTTCACTTCAGCTCATGGCTCAGGACGGCACCACCGTCGCCTGCCCGCTCATGGCCAGGTCGACCAGCTCGCGGTTGGCCACCGCGTACATCGCATAGTCGGTAGCGGTGGCGTTACGCAGGTCGTCGAGCATGGCGCGCCAGCGCTCCACCATCACCCGGTGCTGCTCGGCCCACAGCGCCACGCGGGCGTCCATGTCTTCCGGCCCGTCGGCCATCTGCAGTACCGAGATGGTGATCGCCCGCTGCTGCAGGTCGATATCGTCGCGGAAGGCTTCGCGGGCCAGGGCCTGCCAGTTGTTCTCCACCGGCAGGTTGCTGATCTCCTGCAGGTACCAGGTCAGGTCCAGCGCGCTGCCCACGGCGAAGAACGCCTTGGCCACCTGCGCCGGGTCATGTCCGGTGACGTCAGCCGCCTCGATGATCGGCAGCAGGGTGTACAGATGGCTGGTACCGGCCACCATGCGCGCCAGCAGCTCCGGCACCCCGGCCTCGACGAAGCCTTGGTAACGTACCATCCAGCGCTCGCGGGTCGGCCCTTCGAGCAACTCGTCGAGCTTGAGCCCCAGCTGCGCGATCTTCGGCCCGAAGTGCGCGGCGTCGCGCCCGGCGTCCTGCTCGTTGCGGCGGCTGCGCAGGAACCAGCGGGTAGCCCGGCGGCCCAGGCGCATCAGCTCGTCCATCAGGGTCAGCTGGACTTCCGCCGGCACCTGGTAGTCGAGCGCCTCGATCTGGCGGAACCAGTGCGGCAGGTGGAAGATGTCGCGCACGATCACATAGGCCCCGGCCACGTTCGCCGGGCTCATGCCGGTCGACTCCTTCAGGCGCTGGACGAAGGTGATGCCCATGTTGTTGACCAGGTCGTTGGCGATCTGGGTGCTGACGATCTCGCGCTTCAGGCGGTGGCGGCGCATGGCCTCGGCGAACTTGCTGACCAGCGACGGCGGGAAGGCGGTTTCCATGTCGCGGGTCAGGTAGTCGTCGTCCGGCACCAGCGACTTGAGCAGCTGCTCCTTGAGGTCGATCTTGCTGTACGAAATCAACACCGACAGCTCGGCGCGGGTCAGGCCCTGGCCAGTGGCCAGACGTTCGGCCAGTTGCTCTTCGGACGGCAGGAACTCGATGGCACGGTCCAGCTTGCCACGCGCTTCCAGGTCGGCCATCAGGCGCTTGTATTCGGCAATCCGCTCGCGGGCGCGGCGGGCTGCCAGCGACAATGCCTGGGTCTGCTTGTAGTTGTTGCCCAGCACCAGGCCGGCCACTTCGTCGGTCATGCTGCCCAGCAGCTGGTTGCGCTGCTTCTCGGTCATGTCGCCACCCTGCACCACTTCATTGAGCAGGATCTTGATGTTGACCTCGTGGTCGGAGCAGTCCACGCCGCCGGCGTTGTCGATGAAGTCGGTGTTGGTGGCACCGCCGTTGAGGCCGAACTCGACCCGGCCAAGCTGGGTCATGCCCAGGTTGCCGCCCTCGCCCACCACCTTGCAGCGCAGTTCGTTGCCGTTGACCCGCAGTGCATCGTTGGCCTTGTCGCCGACATCGGCGTGGCTTTCGGTGCTGGCCTTGACGTAGGTACCGATGCCACCGTTCCACAGCAGGTCCACCGGGGCCTTGAGCAGCGCGTTGAGCAGCTCGGTCGGGGTCAGGCGGTCGGCTTCGATGGCGAAGCGCTCTTTCATCTGCGGGCTGATGGCGATGCTCTTGGCACTGCGCGGGAAGATCCCGCCGCCTTCGGACATGATGCTGGTGTCGTAGTCGGTCCAGGCCGAACGCGGCAGGTCGAACAGGCGCTTGCGCTCGGCAAAGCTGGAGGCCGGCTCCGGGTTCGGGTCGATGAAGATGTGCAGGTGGTTGAAGGCAGCCACCAGTTGCAGCTTGTCGGACATCAGCAGGCCGTTGCCGAACACGTCGCCGGCCATGTCACCAATGCCGATCACGGTGATCGGGTCTTCCTGCACATTGATGCCGCGCTCGCGGAAGTGGCGCTGCACGCCGACCCAGGCACCGCGTGCGGTAATGCCCATCTTCTTGTGGTCGTAACCGGCCGAACCGCCCGAGGCGAAGGCGTCACCCAGCCAGAAGCCGTAGTCGATGGCAATGCCGTTGGCGATGTCGGAGAAGGTCGCGGTGCCCTTGTCGGCCGCCACCACCAGGTACGGGTCGTCATCATCATGGCGCACCACGTTGGCCGGCGGCACCACGCCACCGTCCTTGAGGTTGTCGGTGATGTCGAGCAGGCCGGAAATGAAGATGCGGTAGCACGCCACGCCTTCGGCCGCGATCTCGTCGCGGCTGCCGCCCAGCGGCAGGCGGCGCGGCAGGAAGCCGCCCTTGGCACCGACCGGCACGATCACCGAGTTCTTCACCTGCTGGGCTTTCACCAGGCCCAGCACCTCGGTGCGGAAGTCTTCCTCGCGGTCGGACCAGCGCAGGCCGCCGCGAGCCACGTTGCCGAAGCGCAGGTGCACGCCCTCGACCCGTGGCGAGTAGACGAAGATCTCGAACTTGGGCACCGGCTTGGGCAGCTCGGGGATCAGCTTGGGGTTGAACTTGAAGCTGAAGTACGACTTGTTCTGGCCGTTGGCATCCGGCTGGTAGAAGTTGGTGCGCAGGGTGGCCTTGATCAGGTCCAGGTAGCGGCGCAGGATGCGGTCTTCATTGAGCACCTGCACCTCGTCCAGCGCGGCCAGGATGGCCTGCTCCAGGCGTTGCTGCTTGTCATCCAGGTCTTCCTGGGTGAGCTTGCGCGCCAGGTAGAAGCGGGTCTTGAACAACCGGGTCAGCTCGCGGGCGATGTCGGTGTGGTTGTTCAGGGTGCTGGCGATATAGCCCAGGTCGAAGCCCAGGCGGATCTGCTTCAGGTAGCGGGCGTAGGCGCGCAGCAGCGCCACGTCACGCCAGGGCAGGCCGGCGGTCAGTACCAGGCGGTTGAAGGCGTCGTTCTCGGCATCGCCACGGACGATATGGATGAAGGCGTCCTGGAGGATGTCGTTGAGCTGCTGGATATCCAGGCTCAAGCCTTCGCTGTAGGTGAAGGCGAAGTCGTGGATCCAGTACTCGCGGCCGCTGGCATGGCGCAGCCGGTACGGGAACTCGCCGAGCACGCGCAGGCCGAGGTTTTCCAGGATTGGCAGCACATCGGACAGCGCCAGCGGCGTATCGGCGTGGTACAGCTTGCAATGCAGGATGCGCTCGCCGACCTGGGTCAGCGGCTGGTAGAAGCTCATCGCCAGCGGCTTGCTTTCCGACAGGTTCAGCACGTGCTGCAGGTCGACCACCGCCGAGTGCGCGGCGAACCGCTCACGGTAGCCAGCCGGGAAGCCCTTGGGGAAATCGGCGAGGATGTTGGTGCCCTGGGCTTCACCGAAGTTCTCGATCACCAGCGCGGAGTAGTCGTCGTGCCAGGAGCGGCAGGCCTGGATCACTTCGCGTTCCAGCTGCTGCGGGTCGATGTCGATGCGGTTCTTCGGGTCTACCCGCAGGATCAGCTGCACGCGCGCCAGCACCGACTCGGAGAAGAAGGTCCAGAACTCGCAGTCGCTGGCCTTCAGGCGCTCCATCAGGACCTGCTGGATCTTCTGCCGCACTTCGGTGGAGTAGATCTCCCGCGGCACGTAGGCCAGGCAGTAGCAGAAGCGGCCGTACGGGTCCTTGCGCAGGAACACACGGATCTTGTTGCGTTCCTGGATCTGCACGATCGACATGACGGTGCTGAACAGCTCATCGATCGGCGTCTGGAACAGGTCGTCGCGCGGCAGCACTTCCAGCACCTGAGCCAGTTCCTTGCCCAGGTGGGCCTTGGGGTCGAAGCCCGAGCGGCGCTCGACTTCGTTGACCTTGACCCGGATATACGGAATGGCATGCACGCTTTCGCCATACACCGACGAGGTGTACAGGCCCATGAAGCGGTGCTCCTTGATGACCTTGCCATCGGCGTCCAGCTGGCGGATCGACACGTAGTCCGGGTAAGCCGGGCGGTGTACGCGGCTGGGCAGCGCGGCCTTGGCGAACGACAGCAGCAACGGCTCGTTGAGGTAGGCCACGGCGTAGTCTTCGATGCGCAGCTCGTCGCTGGTCAGGCCCACGCGCAAGCGGCGTGGCAGGCCGAGGAACGACTGCTCGTCGTAGACCATCTGGCCGCCATCGGCGTTGCCCTGGACGGTAAATTCTTCATAGCCGAGGAAGGTGAAGTGATTGTCCAGCAGCCACTCGAGGAATGCCTTGACCTCGCCCTTCTCGTGCTGCGCCGGGGCAAAGGCGGTCTGCTCCACCTGTGCCAGCACTTCGCGCAGCTTGGCCTTCATCGGTTCGAAGTCGGCCACCACCACGCGCACCTCGGCCAGCACCTGCTCGATCTCGCGGGCCAGCACCGTCAGCTCGGCGGCATTGGCGCAACGGTCGATCTCCAGGTACATCAGCGACTCATGGCGCACGCCCTCGCCCTGGGTACCCTTGGGCAGCAGTTCGAGCAATTCGCCCTTGGCGCCACGGCGCACGCTGAGCACGGTGGTCTGCAGGGTGTGGATGCTGTAGCCACGGCGGTTGAGTTCGGTACGCACCGAGTCGACCAGGAACGGCAGGTCGTGGTGCAGCACCTCGACCACCGAGTGGGTCGACTGCCAGCCATTGCGTTCGTAATCGGGGTTGTACACCCGCACCTGCGGGTACTCGGGGTCGAAACGTTCGATGATGCGCCAGGCTGAAAGGGTGCAGCCGGCCAGGTCGGAAAGCCTGCGCTGGGTGAGTTCGTCCAGAGAGATGATGCCGAAGAACTGCTCGGCGAACAGCGCCACTTGTGGCAGGGACTGTTCGCTGATGTGCTGCGCCAGGGCCGCTTGCAGTTGATGCTGGAAGTCGGCTTTGCTGGCTGCGGTGAAGAACGCCATCTGTGGTACTCCGCTTGGGCTTTGTAATAGTTGAAGCGTCGCTGCGTGCGCCATGTACGGATCAACGATAGCCAACCCGTGGCAAGGCGAACGGTAAAACCAGGCGTTGAACGTGCGCAGGCACGCCCAGGGCTCGCCGAAGCTTACCGACTGATCGGTCATTCAGGCTTGCAGCGCTGCGACAATTTCGGTCAAGGGCCGGTAACTTTACGTTTATGCCTGGCGACAAGACTGTCAGAATTCCTTTCCGTTTCCTTTGATCCGAGCCTTGTCCATGCAAATCAATACTGCCCTGCTGTTCGCCACCCCTTGCGATGACGAGGAAGACAACATGGCGACCCTGTGCTGCCACAGCGACAAGGGCCAGATGTTCCTGCTGACCCGCTACCCGGACGAAGACACCGTCGACCTGACCCTGGACGACGAACCGTCGACGCTGGATGGGTTGAAAGTGACCTTGAGCGCCAAGCGCCTGCTGATCGAAGTGGCGGCCGGCGACCGCGATGCGCTGAAGGGGGATGAAACGCTGGAGATCAACCTGACCAGCGAGCTGAGCGACATGTTTGAGGTGAAGCAGACCCTGGAGAACATCCTCGCCGGCACCGGCACCTTCGTCTGCGAGCTGTAGGCCCCAAACCAGGCGTGCTCTGTGTGTGTAGGAGCGGCCCATCGCGACACAAGGCCGCTCCTTGTATGTTGTGTCTGGCCTGGCGAGAGAGGTTATGCTCGTTCGGCTGAAGAAGCACTTCCGGGGAGGCCGACCGCTCCTGAAGGC